>NZ_ATUJ01000008.1 GCF_000420145.1 Paracoccus zeaxanthinifaciens ATCC 21588 | reverse complement strand
GTATGGTGGTCAGTGACAACGGCACGGAGCTGACCTCGAATGCCATCCTGAAATGGCAGGAGGATCGCAAGGTCGAGTGGCATTACATCGCGCCAGGAAAGCCCATGCAGAACGGCTTCGTCGAGAGCTTCAATGGACGGCTGCGTGACGAATGCCTCAATGAGCACCTGTTCGCCAATCTGCGCCACGCCCACGACCTGATTGAGGCGTGGCGCGACGACTACCACCACCACCGCCCCCACACGAGCCTCGACGGGCTCACCCCGTGGGAGTATCACCAACGGTCAGTAGAGGACCAAACCCTGGACAGAGCGAACTAAAGAACGCGGACTCTAAAGGGAGCAGGTCACACGAGCCACTTCATGTCCGCGAGGGCATTTTTACTACTCCGTCCCCAAACGGGGCCTGTTGTGTGAGTATGCGAAGCGGTCGACAAGGCCGACTTAGCTCAATGCAGCAAGCATGTCCAAGGTCCGAATTTCTTGGTGGTCGAAGATCACATGGCATCCGCAGCGAACTTCCGGCCTCCACCCTTCCTGCAGGTGAACCAGGGTTCCGCGGCGCGGTCCTGGCGGAGTGTCCGCTTCCGTGGTCTGGCAGGGCTCGGCTCGCACACGCAGCGAAAGCCTGCTTCCCGCCCATCCAGCAAAAAGTCTCGCGATCGCGGCACAGATCGGACCGCCGCGGCGAATGACGGGAATGTTCCGCACCGCTGACCTCGGGGCCCTGGACTATGCTGCGCGGTGCCATGAAGGTCCGGTATGGGGAAGCCGCGCTGCGGCAATGGTGATCCTGGCCAATGACCGGTGTGGGCCGCGAGCGCCATGCTACACCGCCAAAGTGATTTGGCTGCACGCCGCTCGACCGCTTCGAGCCCATTTCCACTAATGAAACACTCTGGCAAAATCCTGTCATACAGCGAAATCGGGACGGATCTCGTGACGCCTCATATTCTTTGGTCTGGTCGATTTCCGGCAGCCAGCAACCAGATCAGAATGACCGACGCTGTCCAAGACAGTCGCTTCTCCATCTACAATTCGAGATCCAGCAGGGCCTGCCGCATGACGTGCGGATCGACATCCACACCGGTCCAGTATTTCACTCCAATCACGCCCTGCTGCACCAGCATCCCGAGCCCGTCGACGGTCTTACAGCCGCGATCCTTGGCGGCCTGAATCAGGCGTGTCAGGGGCGGGTTGTGAATGCCGTCGGCAACGACCATCTCGGGCGTCAGGCTGTCGGTGTCGATGTCGGGCATTGCGTCGACGTCGGGATACAGACCGACGGATGTGGCATGAATCACGATATCCGAGCCGGACGGCACGACGAATGTGCCCTCGCACGACTTGTAGCTTGCCTGCGTATCCGTGCGGTCGTTCAGCAGATCGACGACCACTCGCCCCCGCTCCGCGCTGCGGTTGACGACGGTGATCCGCGTGGCGCCGGCCAGCGCCATCTCGACCGCAACCGCCCGCGCCGCACCGCCCGCACCGAACAGGACGACGGATTTGCCCGCCGGATCCACGACCGTTTTCAGCGCCGCGACAAAGCCGCGCCCGTCGGTGTTTTCACCGATCAGCCGGTCACCGTCGCGCACGATGGTATTGACGGCTCCTATGATCTCGGCCGATTTTCCCAACCCATCGAGGTGGTCGATCACGGCGACCTTGTGCGGGATGGAACAGTTGAAGCCGCGCCAGCCCATCGCCCGAGCGCCGCGCACCGCGTCCGCCAGATCGTCGGGCGAGACCTCGACGTTGATGTAGCGCCAATCGAGACCGTGATGGCGGTAGGCGGCCTCGATCATCGCGACGGTCGGGTTCTCGGCTGCGGGTTGTGCGAAGGAACCCGTCAGGGGCAACAGGAAGTTCATGGGGCGTGTCCTTTCAGATGGCGCGGGCATTGCGTAGATGCGCCCCGACCCGAAGCGCCTGGGCTGCGATGGTCAGGGCGGGGTTCAGCGCGGCGGATGAGGGAAAGAACCCCGCGTCCACCACGTAAAGGTTCGGATGATCATGCGCGCGGCACATGGCGTTTAGGGCTGATGTCGCCGGATCATCGCCCATCCGCACCGTGCCGCATTGGTGCGAGGGGGCCTGAATGCCGAAGCTGTGACGCAGAACGACCGGGAACCCGGCCCGGCGCAGCACATGCCTGACATGGCGCACGAACCGGTCATGGGCGGCCCGCCCGCCGGGGCGGTAATCGACCTGCACCCGGTCACCGTCCAGAAGGCGCACGCGGCTCTCGCGGTCGGGCAGATCCTCGCCCATCGCCAGCACGTCGACGGAATGGCGGCCCAACCAGTCGGCCACGGCACGCGGCGTTCTGGGATACGTTGCACGGATCATCGCACCCTGGATATTGCCGAGCATCTGGATGTTGCCGCGCGCATCGGGATCATCTGGCAAACCGTGGTAGAAGTCATTCAGCGACAGGGTTTTGGGGAACTTCGTGGTGTTTGTAGTGAACGGCTTCACCCCCATCAGCCCGGTCAGGTGATGGTTCATCAGGTATCGGCCCACGACGTCGGACCGGTTGGCAATTCCGTCCGGTGCCGCCTCACAGGCGGACCGCAGCAGGATCAGAGCGGAATTGATCGCCCCCGCGCAGAGGGCGAAGACCTGCGCTTCCACGCGCAGGATCTCTCCGGACCGGAGCACCTCCGCGGCGACGATACGCTTGCCCTCGCCATCGGTGATCAGTCGCGTAACCTTTGCGTTGCGGTCCAGCCGCACGTCCGAATGCGCCAAAAGTGGGCGGAGCACGCGCTTATCCGCGTCACCCTTGGCGTCGAACCGGCAGGTAAAGGCATCGCAGGTGCCGCAGCGCCGGCAGGTGCCATCGGGGCCATAATCGATTGCAGATGGCATCGCAAATGGGTGCAGGCCCTGGGCGCGCAACCGATCCGACAGCGCGGCAATCACCGGCTCGTGCGGGATCGCGGCGTGGGGGAAGGCATCGCGGGGCGGCTCGGTCGGATCGACACCTGCCGCGCCGCGCACGCCATACAGGCGTTCGGCCGCGGCGTAGTATGGCGCAAGATCGGCGTAGCTGACCGGCCAGGCGGGGGATGTGGCGCCATCGATCTGCGTGTGCGTGAAATCACTTTTGCGGAACCGGAACATCGCGGTGCCGTAGAACTTCGTATGCCCGCCGACATAGTAGTATTGACCGGGCCGATAGGGTGCCCGCTTCGCGTCCACCCATTCATCCGCCGTCTTGTATCGGGACTGGACGAAAACTGCCTCTGCATCGCTGTTCTGCGGCTCATTCGGCAGATCGTCGCCGCGTTCGAGGATCAGGATTTTTGCGCCGCTGCCTGCGAGTTGATGCGCCACGGCAGATCCACCCACCCCCGACCCGATAATCGCGACATCCGTCCTAATGGTTTGCATCACATCCTCCCCGGTTTCCGCTTCACAGATGCCAAGCCTTCACCGCGCGCACCATTCCCTATTGCCGCATATCCCTGTATGATTGCCGCATCTCAGCGCTACAGTTGAATGTAATGCCCATATCGCCACCCTACTTCGAGACCGTTGCCATCCCGCCGGACCGGTCCCTGCATGTCTTCGACCGCCGCCTGCCAGAGTTTCCGTTCAACTGGCATTACCATCCGGAATTCGAACTTACCCTCACGGTGAACAGCCGCGGATTGTGCTTTGTGGGAGATCATGTCGGGCCCTACAACGATGGCGATCTTGTCCTGATCGCCCCCAATCTGCCGCACGCGTTTCAATCCCAAAACCTGATCGAGATTGCCGGCGACCATCGCGCCATTGTGTGCTGGTTCACCAGTGACTGGATCACCAGCCTGATCGGTCTGGTGCCAGAGCTTTCGCCCGTCACGCCGCTGCTTGCGCAGGCCCGGCGTGGATTGCGGTTCGGCGCACAAACGTCGGCGCAACTGCGAGACCGGATCCTGCAACTGGGTCAGATTGACAGCGTGGATCAGGTGATTGCCTTCCAATCCATCCTTGCGACCTTGTCAGGATCTACTGACCGAGTGCCGCTGGCCAGCGGAGAGGTTACCGTCAGCGAGATGCCGCGCGACCGGGCGCGGATGCAGAAGGTGCTGGACCATTTGCATGCCCATTACGATGAACCGGTGCGGCTGGCCCCGCTGTGTGATCTTGTGCATCTGACCGAAAGTCAGCTGCAACGGATCTTCAAGCGCAGCGCCCGCATGTCCATCAGCGCCTATGTGCTGCAACTGCGGCTTGGCCGGGCGTGCCAAATGCTGATGCAGACCGACAGCCCCGTGGGCCTGATCGCAACCGAGTGCGGTTTCTCCGATGCCGCCGACTTCGCGCGACGCTTTCGCAATGCCCGCAACATGACGCCAACGGCGTTCCGGACCGCAATCAGGGGGCAGGAGCTGAACTCTTTGCCAAAGCGAGGTCGGTCCGTCCGCCAAAGCCCGCAGACATAGGAGGTTCGCGCGACCTTTCCGAAAATCGTGCAATATTGGCAGGAATGTCCAATGTGATCCCGATTAGGTTCTTCTCTTTTGTGCGCGATTGCATGACCTCGTTGTCCCGCGTTGTGCGAGTTCGATGTTTCGGAACCCATGCAGGCGCAGCGAAAGTCCGATCTGATGATGCCGCGCTGCGGCGTTAGTCGGCGAAGCAAAGGTCGGCAACGGGCCGATAAGGGCCGTGAATGTCAGGCAGCGGGAGGCCGGAGGGACCATGCGGTTTGTCCGCTTCAGCAGTTTTACCAGGGCATCTTGCGTTTACTGTTGCTCCGCTGCGCACAGACAAAGTCGGCGCGTGATGCGATGTTGGTGCGCGGCAGCTCCGTGATCTCGTAACCGAGGTCAGTGTAGGTCTCGCGCATGACGGCACAGGTCGCTTCGGCTTCGGCGCGGCTCTGCTTACGTTCGGTATCCTGTGTGAAGATCTCATCCCAGCAGGGTGTCAGGAAGACGCGGGCGTTGTAGCGGGCTGCCTTGGCCGCTGCGGCGATGCTGGGCGGCACGGGGAGGCCGCAGAGGGTGAGGTAGCCCAGAACGTCAGGAATGCCGCGGTCGAAGGTCACGGGGCCTGAGAGGGACTGTGCGGCGCTGCAGGCGCGCAGGTCATGTTCCAGCATCCGCTCGGCATAGGCGATGCGATCTGTGCCCAAAGGAGGGCGTCTCCGCCGCTGGCCACCTCCTCGCGGATGATCGCGCGGTCGGATTCGGGGGTTGTGTGGAGGCCGCGGCGGGAGAGCTCGGTGATCAGGCTGGTCTTGCCCGCACCGGGGCCGCCCGTCACGACGAAGAAATGGTCGCTCATGGGCCATTCTCGGTTTTGACAGAGGGGAGGGCTGCGAAGCGATCAACACGCCGAAAAGGTGCGGATCAAAGCAGCATCGATTTTCGTAAGGAAAACAGCACCCGTCTGCGCGGCAGAGTCAAATCCTCTGACGAGAAAGGCAAAAATATCTGGTGCTTTTCAAGAAGATCTGGTGGAGCCAAGGGGAGTCGAACCCCTGACCTCTTGCATGCCATGCAAGCGCTCTACCAACTGAGCTATGGCCCCACCGTTCTTTGCAGAGCACCTCGGCGCCGCTGCGTTTGGGTCGTATAGGGGTGTGCGCGGATGGCCGCAAGCAGAAAATTCACCGAAGGTCGATTTTTTTCGCGACCAAGGCCACGATCTCGAAAAGACAAAGAAAAACGGGGCCGAAGCCCCGTTTCCTAGATCCGATCTGAAGTCCTGCTCAGTCTTCCCGGCCCGTGGCGCGGTCGATGCTGAAGGCGCCGGGGCCCGCGAAGACCAGGTAGAGGAAGACGAAGCAGTAGAGGATCGCTGCATCGCCACCGTTCAGCGCCGGGAAGGGGCTGCGGGGGGCATGCGCCATCCAGTATGCCGCGGCCATCAGGCCCGACAGCAGGAATGCCGTCGGACGCGTCATGAAGCCCAGGATCAGCATCGCGCCGCCGACCAGCTCCATCACGCCCGCGATCCAGGGCAGCGACATCACCGCCGGGTTCATGTCGCTTGCCGGAAAGCCCAGAAGCTTCTGGGTGCCGTGCGCGAAGAAGATCAGCGCGGACACGATCCGAAGGACGCCCAGCATCTGCGGGGCATAGGTCGAGAGGGACTTGAACGGCATGGGCCGGCTGCTCCTGTCTGGAAGATCAGTCTTCGTCGTCGTCGGCGACATCCGCGATGTCGTCCAGCGAGACGTCGTCGTTGTCGTCGTCATCGTCCAGCAGATCGTCGTCCAGATCGTTGCTGTCGTTGTTCACGTCATCCTCGTCATCGACCAGATCGTCCGAGTTCCGGCTGCGGTTCGAGGTCTTCTCGGTCGTGATCGACTTGCCGCGACCATCCGTCAGGCTGTCCAACGAGAACTGGTTGCCGCAGGCCGGGCAGGTCAGCGGATCGTTGTTCAGGTCGTAGAAGCGGGTCGCGCAATGCGGGCACAGGCGTTTCGTGCCCCATTCCTCTTTGGGCATGGTAATCTCCTTCGGCCGCGATTAGTGAAATCGGGCGACCCCCTGCCACAGCGGCCCGGGGGTGTCAAAGGCTTTATCTGGCAGCCCGGAACACGCATGGCAAGCGAAGATCGGCAGATCGTGCTGAAGGACGGCCGAGTTGTTGCGCTGCGACGCTCGGGGCGGGCGCGGCGCATGATCCTGCGCGTGCCGCGCGACGGGTCGGTGCCGGTGCTGACCCTGCCGACGCATGTGCCGGTGGCCGAGGGGCTGGCCTTCGCGGAATCGCGCAGCGGCTGGCTGGAAGGGGCCTCGGCGCGCCTGCCCGTGCCGCAGCTTGTGGCCCATGGCGCCCGCATCCCGGTCGAGGGCAGGGCGCTGACCGTCACCCCAGATGCCTGCCGCGCCCCCCGGATCGAGGGCGACCTGCTGATGGTGCCGCCGGGCCGTGCGCCCGGCGCGGCGGTGCAGGGGTTCCTGAAGCAGCAGTCGTTGATCCGCCTGCGCGCGGCGTCCGACCGGCATTCGGCCGCGATCGGACGCGATTATTCCTCGATCGCGCTGCGGGACACGAAATCGCGATGGGGCAGCTGCACGCAGCAGGGTCGGCTGATGTATTCCTGGCGGCTGATCATGGCCCCGCCTGCGGTTCTCGACTATGTCGCCGCGCACGAGGTCGCGCATCTGCGCCACATGGACCATTCACCGCGGTTCTGGGCGACGGTGGCCGCGCTGATGCCGGATTACGCCAAGCACCGCGCATGGCTGCGCCAGCACGGGGGTGACCTGATGCTGTGGCGTTTCCGCGATTGACTGCGCGCCGGTTCGTGATCACAAACGCCGGATGAACGCCGCACGCTCTACCGATCCCGCCGCGCATGAGCGGCTTTACCGCACGCTTCGCAGCCGCATCATGCTGGGCGAACTGCCGCCCGGCAAGGCGCTGACCCTGCGCGGCATCGCGCGCGATTATCACCTGTCGATGACCCCCGCCCGCGAGGCGGTGCGCCGCCTTGTCGCGGAAGGTGCGCTGACGCTGTCGTCCTCGGGCCGCGTGGCGACGCCCGAACTGTCGGACGAACGGATCGAGGAACTGGCCGCCCTGCGCGCCCTGATCGAGCCGGAACTGGCCGCCCGCGCCCTGCCGCGCGCGCATTTCGCGCTGATCGACCGGCTTGCGGGGATGAACGCGCGGATCGCGGATGCGGTCGAGCGGCACGATGCCGTCGGCTATATCCGCTGCAACCTGGAATTCCACCGGATGCTGTACCTGCGCGCGCAGGCCCCGGCGATGCTGGCGATGCTGGAAACGGTGTGGCTGCAGCTGGGCCCGACGATGCGCGCGCTCTATGGGCGGGTCAAGCGGAACGAGCCGCCGCGCCATCACCGCATGATCCTGGCGGCGCTGCGTGCGGGCGACGAGCCCGCGCTGCGCCTTGCCGTCCGGGCCGACGTGACGCATGGGCTGCGCCACCTGACGGCCACGGACAATCGCTGAGGGTTCTCAGCCCGGCTGGCCGGGGACGGCGCGGGTGCCGAAGCCGATATTGGACAGGGTCGAGGGGATGACGCGGTTGTACTTCGTCCCCTCGATCGCGGCGCCTGCCATCAGGCCGGACTGGCCGAAGATCATCGCGACCACCGGGAATTGCGCGCTGAGGCTGTCGGCGCCCACCGCCATGCCGCCCGCCGGCACCGCGTAATAGGCGCCCGCACCCGCGACCCAGCCCGGTGCCGCGCGGAAGGATGCCAGCGCCTGGTCGGTCTGGAAGATCAGCGCATGCGCATATTGCTGCGCCCCGGCCTGAAGGCCCACCGTCGCCCGCGTCGCGGAATAGTAGTCGACCGTCTGCCCGTTGATCCGCAGCGCGCCTTGGCCATAGGCCCCGCCGACCCCGAGCGCGGCCTCGGTCATCAGCGGCATGTACAGGACACCCTTGGCGTTCTGCACCAGCGGTGCCGCGGCGGGATAGCTTTGCAGCAGGTAGGCCTGCGTCTGGTCCACCCGCGCGTCCAGCCGGGCCGAGCCGTCGGTGCCCACGGCGTTGGTGCAGCCTGCGGCCAGCAGCGCGGCCCCGCCGGTCGCAAGAAGGCTGCGGCGCGAAATGCTCGGTTTCGTGGTCATCTGTCGTCCCTTCCGGTTCCCTGTCGGGATCTGCGTCCCGGTTCCGCGCGAAGATTAGGCCAGCGGCCCGCCTTAGGCCAGCATTTCGGCGACCGTCGGCGCGAAGTAGCTGAGAACCCCGTCGCATCCCGCGCGGCGGAAGGCCAGCAGGCTTTCGACCATCGCGTCGCGCGACAGCCAGCCGTTGCGGATCGCCTGTTCCAGCATCGCGTATTCGCCGCTGACCTGGTAGGCGAAGGTGGGTGCGCCGAACTCGTCCTTCACGGCGCGGCAGATGTCCAGATAGGGCATGCCCGGCTTGACCATGACCATGTCCGCCCCCTCGGACAGGTCGCGGGCGACGCAGCGGATGGCCTCGCCGCGATTGGCGGGGTTGATCTGATAGGTCTTCTTGTCGCCGACCAGCCGACCGGATGCGCCCACCGCGTCGCGGAACGGGCCATAGAAGGCGCTGGCGAATTTCGCGGCATAGGACAGGATCGAAACGTGCTTGTGGCCCGCGGCCTCCAGCGCGCCGCGCAGGGCGCCGATGCGCCCGTCCATCATGTCCGACGGCCCCAGGATGTCGGCCCCGCATTCGGCCTGTACCAGCGCCATGCGGACCAGCGCCTCGACGGTCTCGTCGTTCAGGATCTCGTTGCCGACGACCAGCCCGTCATGGCCGTTCGCGTTATAGGGATCCAGCGCGATGTCGGTCATCACGACCAGGTCTGGCACCTCTTCCTTGACGGCGCGGATGGCGAGGTTGCCGATATTGTCGGGGTCCCATGCGCGTTCGCAGCCATCGGTGCGCAGGGCCTCGTCGCTGTGGGGAAAGATGCAGATCGCGGGGATGCCCAGCCGCGCGGCGCGTTCGGCGGCGCGGCGCACCCCGTCCAGCGTCAGGCGGTCCACGCCCGGCATGGACGCGATCTCGCCCTCGGCGCCGGCGACCTCGGTCACGAAGATGGGCCAGATCAGGTTCGCGGGCGTCAGCTGCGTTTCCGAGACCATGGCGCGGATGTTCGCGTTGCGGCGCAGGCGGCGCAGGCGGGTGGCGGGGAAGGGCGCGATGATGGGGCTGGCCATGGGGCCTCCGGGCAGGTGACATTGTGGGACAGGTCGTCGCGGCCCGGCTTCCCGGTGCCCGCTTTCCCTTGTCCGCAACCCGTTCTAAGGTCAGCCGCACCCAAGGACAAGGAAGCCCGAATTGCCGCCCTTCGACAGCCTGATCGGCCTGCTGGACAGCCGGTCCTTCTCGACCGTCTGGTTCTGGATCCTGCAGATCGGCGCGTGGTCCGTGACGGGCCGCACGGTCCTTGGCGTCCCGGTCGAGATCGTCGCACGCGCCCGCGCCGCCCATTCGGCAGGCCAGGCCGACACCCCCGAGGCGCTGACCCTGCTGGACTGGCTGTCGCTGACGCTGCCGCGCTGGCGTCTGGGCCCGCGCGAAGGCGCGATCTTCCTGGGGGTCACCAGCTTCCTTCTGTCCTCGGGCTTCGTGCTGGGCTTCAATTTCGGGCTGGAGCTGGCGCAGGCGGCCTTCCTGCTGGCGCTGCCCTTCTGGCTGCTGTTCTGGATGCGCGTGCGCCTTGCGCGCAAGCTGGCGCCGATGCTGGTCGCGGCGCAGGAAGGGCGCGCGGGCCTTGCCGACACGGTGGGGCAGGTCGCCCGTTCGATGGCACATCACCGCATCGGGGTCATCGCCCTGTCGCTGGTGTCGCTGCTGGTCACGATGGTCTGGGGGATGCTGTGGATCGCCCTTCACCCGATGGGGTTCTGATGCGCTTGACTTTGAACCGTGGCGGCTTAGGTCAGCCCCTATGACGCAGATCCTGACCCTCTCCGGCGCGCCCGAGGGCTATGACGCCGCCCTGATCGCGCGCGAGGTCGCGCGCCCCGAAAACGGCGGCGCGCCCGTCATCCATGTCGCCCGCGACGACCGGCGCATGGCCGCGATGCGCGCCGCGCTGGCGTTTCTTGCGCCGCAGGTGCCGGTGCTGGAATTCCCGGCCTGGGACACGACGCCCTATGACCGCGTCTCGCCCGCGCCGGAAATCCAGGCCGCACGGATGGGGCTGCTGGCCGCGCTGTCGCAGGGCGCGATCAAGGGCCCGTTCATCCTGCTGACGACGCTGGCCGCCGTCATGCAGCGCGTCCCCGCCCGCGATGTCGTGTCCCAGACTGCCTTCAGCGCCCGCGTCGGCAGCCGCATCGACGAAGGCGCGCTGCGCGAGTTCTTCGTCCGCATGGGCTTCGTCCAGTCGCCCACCGTGACCGAACCGGGCGACTATGCCATCCGCGGCGGCATCATCGACATCTTCCCGCCGGGCGATCAGGGGCCGGTGCGGCTGGACCTGTTCGGCGACGTCCTGGACGGCGCGCGCCGCTTCGATCCCGTCAGCCAGCGCACCACCGAGAAGCTGGACCGGGTCGAGCTGGCCCCCATGTCCGAGGTGATCCTGGACGAACCCTCGATCACCCGTTTCCGCACGAACTATCGCAGCGAATACGGCGGCGGTACCAACGACCCGCTGTACGAAAGCGTCAGCGCGGGCCGCAAGGTATCGGGCGCCGAGCACTGGCTGCCCTGGTTCCACGACCGGATGGAGAGCGTGTTCGACTATGCCCCCGGCGCGTCCGTGGTGCTGGACGATCACATCGCGCAGGTGGCCGAGGCGCGGCGCGAGACGATCCGCGAACAGTTCGATGCCCGCCGTGCGGCGATGACCGCCAAGGGCCGCAGCGACACCGTCTACAAGCCCGTGCCGCCCGACCTGATGTTCCCCCCCGAGGATGAATGGCAGCGCTGGCTGTCGGCGCATCGCCTGCTGCGCCTGTCGGTGCTGAACCAGCCGCCGGGGCCGGGGGTGCTGGATGCGGGCGGGCGACCGGGGCGCAACTTCGCGCCCGAGCGTCAGGCCGAACAGTTGAACCTGTTCGGCGCGCTGGCCGATCACGTCCGCCATCTTGCGCGCGATCATCGCATCGTCATCGCCAGCTTCTCGGACGGGGCGCGGGAACGCCTGTCGGGGCTGCTGGCAGACGAAGGCTTGGGCGGAACGACGCAGATCGCCGACATCCGCGCCTTGCCCGAGAAAGCCGGCTCGATCGGCCTTGCCGTCTGGCCCCTGGACGAAGGCTTCGTCGCCGACGGGCAGGCGCTTGGCAGGATCGCCGTCATCTCGGAGCAGGACGTGCTGGGCGACCGGCTGATCCGGGGTGCCAAGAAGCGCCGCCGGGCCGAGAATTTCCTGCAGGACACCACCAGCCTGACGCCGGGCGACCTGGTCGTCCATGTCGAACACGGGATCGGGCGCTATAACGGGCTGGAGACGATCACCGCCGCGGGCGTGCCGCATGACTGCGTCGCGCTGGAATATGCGGGCGGCGACCGCCTGTTCCTGCCGGTCGAGAATATCGAACTGCTGACCCGCTATGGCCACGAGGAAGGGTTGCTGGACAAGCTGGGCGGCGGTGCGTGGCAGGCCCGCAAGGCGCGGCTGAAGGAACGCATCAAGCTGATCGCGGACAAGCTGATGCGCGTTGCCGCCGAACGCCTGCTGCGCCCCGCACCCGTGTTGGAGCCCGAGGATCACGAGTGGCAGCAATTCGCGGCCCGTTTCCCCTATTCGGAAACCGACGACCAGATGGCCGCGATCGAGGACGTTACCGAGGATCTGGCCGCCGGTCGCCCGATGGACCGCCTTGTCGTGGGCGATGTGGGCTTCGGCAAGACCGAGGTCGCGATGCGCGCGGCCTTCATCGCGGCCAGCCAGGGGATGCAGGTGGCCGTGGTCGCGCCGACCACTCTGCTGGCCCGTCAGCACTTCAAGACCTTCGCCGAACGCTTCCGCAACACGGCCATCAACGTGCGCCCGCTGTCGCGCTTCGTCACCACGAAGGATGCGAACCAGACACGCGACGGGCTGGCCGACGGCTCGGTCGATATCGTGGTGGGCACCCATGCCGTGCTGGCCAAGGGCGTGCGCTTCAAGAACCTCGGGCTGCTGATCATCGACGAGGAACAGCATTTCGGCGTGGCCCACAAGGAGCGCCTGAAGGAGCTGCGCAGCGACATCCACGTCCTGACCCTGACCGCGACGCCGATCCCGCGCACGCTGCAGCTGTCGCTGACCGGCGTGCGCGACCTGTCGGTCATCGGCACGCCGCCGGTCGACCGCCTTGCGATCCGCACCTATGTCAGCGAATTCGACAGCGTCACCATCCGCGAGGCCCTGCTGCGCGAGAAGTATCGCGGCGGCCAGAGCTTCTTCGTCGTGCCCCGCCTGACCGACCTGGCCGAGGTCGAGGCCTGGCTGACCGAGAACGTCCCCGAGATCAGCTTCATCACCGCGCATGGGCAGCTGGCGGCGGGCGATCTGGATCAGCGCATGAACGCCTTCTATGACGGCAGCCACGACGTGCTGCTGGCCACGACCATCGTGGAATCCGGCCTGGACATCCCGACCGCGAACACGATGATCGTCTGGCGGGCGGACATGTTCGGCCTGTCGCAGCTGTACCAGATCCGGGGCCGCGTGGGTCGGTCCAAGGCGCGTGCCTACTGCTATCTGACGACCAAGCCGCGCCAGCCCTTGACGCCGCAGGCCATGCGGCGGCTGAAGTTCCTGGGGTCCATCGACGGGCTGGGGGCGGGGTTCAATCTGGCCAGCCAGGACCTGGACCTGCGCGGCGCGGGGAACCTTCTGGGCGAGGAGCAGTCCGGCCACATCAAGGAGGTGGGCTTCGAGCTGTACCAGGCCATGCTGGAGGAGACGATCGCCAAGCTGAAATCCGGCGAGATCGAGGGCACCCCCGAGGACGAATGGGCGCCCCAGCTGAACCTGGGCGTGCCGGTCACCATTCCCGAAAGCTATATCCCCGATCTGGACGTGCGGCTGGGGCTCTATCGTCGCCTGTCCGAGCTGACCACCAAGGTCGAGCTGGAGGGCTTTGCCGCCGAGCTGATCGACCGCTTCGGCACCCTGCCGCGAGAGGTGAACACCCTGCTTCTGGTCATCCGCATCAAGGCGATGGCCAAGCGTGCCAACATCTCCAAGCTGGATGCGGGGCCGAAGGGCATCACCGTCCAGTTCCACATGGACAAGTTCCCCAACCCCGCAGGTCTGGTCGAATTCCTGTCCGAGGAGCGCGGCACGGCCAAGGTCGTCGACAACAAGATCGTGCTGCGCCGCGAGTTCGGCTCTGACGGCGACCGGATCAAGGGTGCCTTTGCCGTCGCGCGCGATCTGGCGGCCAAGATCAAGGAAGGCAACAAGAAGGCGAAGGCCAAGGCATGATCCGCTTCGACACCGGGCCCCTGGGCGACGGTACGCTGTTCGACGCACCGAAGGCCGTGATCCGCGCCGACGGCCCGGCAGATGTCGCGCGGGCGCTGGCCGCGATGGAGGATGTGCAGGCGCAGGGGCGGTGGCTGGCGGGGTATCTTTCCTACGAGCTTGGGCATGCGCTGGATCCGCGATTGCACCGGCTGATGCCAAAGGCGCGGCAGATGCCGCTGATCCTGATGGGGGTCTTCGACGGTCCGCGGCCCGCACCCGCGCTGCGGGGCGGGCCGGTGCGGATCGGAACGCCGCGCCCCTTGTGGGACCGGTCCCGATACGATGCGGCCATCGCGGCGGTCCACCGCTATATCGAGGCGGGCGATACCTACCAGATCAACCTAACCTTTCCGATGGAGGCCGAGGTTTCGGGCGATCCGCTGGACGTCTATTCCGCGCTGGCCGACCGTCAGCCGGTGGGCGAGGGGGCCTTTGTCGATCTGGGCAGTCAGGTCATCCTGTCGCGCAGCCCCGAGCTGTTCTTCGCGGTCGATGCGGATCGCCGCATCGCCACCCGCCCGATGAAGGGCACCGCCGCGCGCGGGGCGACCGCGGCGCAGGATGCCGCCAATGCCGACGCCCTGCGCGCATCCGAGAAGAACCGCGCCGAGAACCTGATGATCGTGGATCTGCTGCGCAACGACATCAGCCGCATCTGTCATCCCGGCAGCGTCAAGGTACCCGAGCTGTTCGCCATCGAAAGCTATGCCACGGTGCATCAGATGGTATCGCTGGTCACGGGCCGGCTGGTCGATGGCGCGGGCCTGGGCGAGATCCTGCGCGCGCTGTTTCCCTGCGGCTCGATCACGGGGGCACCCAAGATCCGCGCGATGGAGATCATCGCCGAGCTGGAGGGCGCACCGCGAGAGATCTACTGCGGGGCCATCGGCTGGGTCGATCCGGCGGGACCGATGCGGTTCAGCGTGGCGATCCGATCACCCTGGTATTCCGCGCCGGACCGGTTGCGGCTGAATGTCGGCGGCGGCATCGTGCATGACAGCGAGACCGGACCCGAATGGGAGGAGGCGCTGTGCAAATCGGCATTCTTGGGCCAGTCCCTGACGGGCTGACCATCTTCGAGACCATGCGGATGGAACCGGATGGCAGCGTTCCGCTGTGGCCGTTGCACCTGGCGCGGCTGCGGCGGGGATGCGCGGCGGTGGGCTTCGCGCTGGACGAGGGGGCGATCGATTTTGGGGGCCTGCCGCGCGGAGAGGTGCTGCGCCTGCGGATCGCGGTAGATGCGCGGGGCAGGGTCGAGCGGACCCATGCGGTCCAGCCGCCGAACCCCGATGCCTGGCGCGTCGCGCTGCGCGGGCGGCTGGACAGTTCCGACCCTTGGCTGCAGATCAAGTCCTCGCGTCGTGATGTCTATGACGCGGCGCGTGCCGCGATGCCGCAAGGCGCCGACGAGGTGATCCTGCGAAACGAGCGCGGCGAGATCTGCGAGGGGAGCATCACGAGCCTGTTCCTGCGGAAGAATGGCCGGATGCTGACGCCTCCGCTGTCGTCGGGGCTGCTGCCGGGGGTGCTGCGGCAATCCTTGCTGGATGCGGGGCGGGCCGAGGAAGAGGTGCTGCATCCCGCCGACCTGGAGGGAGGCGACCTGTTCATGGGCAATGCGCTGCGTGGCCTGATCCCGGCGCGGCTGGTCCCCTGAAGCGAAAGCGGGCGCGGCCCCCATCGAAGGGGCCGCGCTCGCGCGAGGGCCTGTCGGCCCCCGCCGTCGCATCGCCTCAGTCGGCGGTCAGAAGCGGCGTCTTCGACTTGCCGATGCGCGGGGCGTCGGGGCCGGTGATGTCGAAGACGGGCTTGTCGTCCTCGATCATGACGCGCACCACGCCGCCCTTGGTCAGCCGACCGAACAGCAGTTCCTCGGCCAGGGGCTTCTTGATGCTTTCCTGAATCACGCGGCCAAGCGGGCGGGCGCCCATGCGGTCGTCGTAACCCTTCTCGGCCAGCCAGTTCGCGGCTTCGGGCGTCAGCTCGATATGGACGTTGCGATCCATCAGCTGCGCTTCGAGCTGCAGGACGAACTTCTCGACCACGTGGATCACCACGTCGCGCGACAGGGGCGCGAAGCTGATGATCGCGTCCAGACGGTTGCGGAACTCGGGCGTGAAGGTCCGCTCGATCGCGGCGGTATCCTCGCCCTCGCGGCGGTCGCGGCCGAAGCCGATGGCCGCCTTGGCCTGGTCCGCGGCACCCGCGTTCGAGGTCATGATCAGGATCACGTTGCGGAAATCGACCGTGCGACCGTTGTGGTCGGTCAGCCGGCCCGCATCCATGATCTGCAGCAGGATGTTGAAGACGTCGGGATGCGCCTTCTCGATCTCGTCCAGCAGCAGCACGCAATGGGGGTGCTGGTCGACGCCGTCGGTCAGCAGGCCGCCCTGGTCGAAGCCGACATAGCCCGGAGGCGCGCCGATCAGGCGGCTGACGGCGTGCTTCTCCATGTATTCCGACATGTCGAAGCGGATCAGCTCGACGCCCAGGCTGGAGGCCAGCTGCTTGGCGACCTCGGTCTTGCCGACGCCCGTGGGACCGGCAAACAGGTAGTTGCCGATGGGCTTCTCGGGTTCGCGCAGACCGGCACGTGCCAGCTTGATCGCGCTGGACAGGGCACCGATGGCCGTGTCCTGACCGAAGACCACGCGCTTGAGCGCATCGTCCAGATCGCGAAGCACCTCGGCGTCGTTCTTGCTGACGTTCTTCGGCGGGATGCGGGCGATCTTGGACACCACGTTCTCGATCTCCTTGGGGGAAATCGTCTTGCGGCGCTTCGATTCCGCGACCAGGTGCTGGGCGGCACCCGCCTCGTCGATCACATCGATCGCGCTGTCGGGCAGCTTGCGGTCGTTGATGTAGCGGCTGGCCAGTTCGACCGCCGTCTTGATCGCCTCGTTGGTATAGCGCAGGTCGTGGTGCTTCTCGAAATGCGGCTTCAGACCCATCAGGATCTTGATCGCATCCGGGACCGAGGGTTCGTTCACGTCGATCTTCTGGAACCGGCGCGACAGGGCGCGGTCCTTCTCGAAGTGCTGGCGGTATTCCTTGTAGGTGGTCGAGCCCATGCAGCGCAGCTTGCCGCCCGCCAGCGCGGGCTTCAGCAGGTTCGACGCATCCATCGCCCCGCCCGAGGTCGCGCCCGCACCGATCACGGTATGGATCTCGTCGATGAACAGGATCGCGTCCTCGTGCTGCTCCAGTTCCTTGACGACCGCCTTCAGACGCTCCTCGAAATCGCCGCGATAGCGGGTGCCCGCCAGAAGCGCGCCCATGTCGAGCGAGAAGATCGTGGCGCCGGCCAGAACCTCGGGGGTCTCGCCCTCGACGATCTTCTTGGCCAGTCCTTCGGCGATGGCGGTCTTGCCCACGCCGGGATCGCCCACCAGAAGCGGGTTGTTCTTGCGGCGGCGGCACAGGACCTGGATTGCGCGCTCGACCTCGTCGCTGCGGCCGATCAGCGGATCGACATCGCCCTGCTTGGACTTGGCGTTCAGATCGACGCAATACTTACCGAGCGCGGTCTCGTCCTTCTGCTCGACCGTGGCTTCCTGTGTCTCTTCCTCTTCGCTGCCGACCACCTTGCGGGGTTCGTTGAACGAGGGGTTCTTGGCCACGCCATGGGCGATGAAGTTGACCGCGTCATAGCGGGTCATGTCCATTTCCTGCAGGAAATAGGCGGCGTTGGATTCGCGTTCGGCAAAGATCGCGACAAGCACGTTGGCGCCCGTCACCTCTTGCCGCCCCGAGCTTTGGACGTGGATCGCGGCGCGCTGGATGACGCGCTGGAAGGCGGCGGTCGGCACCGCCTCGGAACCTTCGACCTCGGTGATCAGCGTGGACAGGTCGTCCTCGACGAATTCGACAAGGGTCTTGCGCAGTTCGTCCAGATCGACGTTGCAGGCCCGCATGACCTTCACCGCCTCGGGTTCGTCGGTCAACGCAAGCAGCAGATGCTCCAGCGTTGCCAGTTCGTGTTTATGTTCGTTCGCCAGTGCAAGCGCCTGGTGAATGGCCTGTTCCAGGGAGGTCGAGAAACTTGGCACGGTCGTCTCCTGTCAGTCGGCTGGCGGTATGGGCGTTTGGGACCCACCTGCCCAGACTGTCATGATAGCTTTAAGATTTGGTGGAATTGGCCCGGCATCAAGTGCTTTTTCAGACAGATCTGCCAAATCTCCGGTGATTGATGCAGATATGATGTCGCAGGGGGCCGAAAACAAGCGGCCCCCGCGGCACGTGCCGCATTGTCGGGCGGGCTCAGAACTCGTCCTTCATGCGGCGCAGCTTCGCGAAGACCTGCGCGTCGGGCGCGTCCGGCATCTGCAGGCTGTCGCGCAGCTCGGCCACGCGCAGGAAGGGATTGGTCGCGCGTTCCAGCGACAGGGGCGCGGGGGCGCAGGGGCTGCGCGATTCCTGCAGCGCCTCCAGGCGGTCGTGCAGCGCGGGATTGTCCGGATCGACCGACAGCGCGAAGGCACCGTTCCCCGCGCAGTAATCGTGCCCCGAACAGATCAGCGTGTCCCCCGGCAGGGCGTTCAGCCGCGACAGCGCCTGCCACATCTGGTCGGGCGTGCCCTCGAACAGGCGCCCGCAGCCCATCGCCATCAGGCTGTCGGCAGTGAATGCCATGCCGCTTTCGGGCAGGTGGAAGGCGACATGGCCGATCGTGTGGCCGGGTACGTCGATCACCTGCACAGTCTCGCCCAGCAGATCGAAGTCGCGGTCGGCCTCGACCGCGATGTCCAGCGGGGGCAGGCGATGACTGTCCGCGCCCGCGCCCACGACCTTGGCCCCGGTCGCCTGCACCAGCGCGGGCACGCCCTGGATGTGGTCGTCATGGTGATGCGTCAGCAGGATCAGGTCCAGCCCCCAGCCGCGTGCGTCGAGCTCGGTCAGGATGGGGGCGGCCTCGGGTGCGTCGATCAGGGCCGTTCCGGCTGGACCATGGAGCAGATAGGCATAGTTGTCCTTGAGACAACGGATCGTCACCAGATCCAGCGGCATTGGCAAATCCCTTCTTCTATGCTGACCTGAGCCTGTCAAAACCGAAAGGCGCGCGCAATGCACCACGATATCGACCAGCTGCGGCGGTTCTACTACCAACGCGCGCTTGGCCGTGTCGTTCAACGCATTCTGCGCGACAGATTGACCGGCAGGTGGTCGCCCCGCAGCGTCACGGGGATGAATGTCGCGGGCTTCGGCTTTGCCGCGCCGATGCTGCGGCCCTATCTGCCGACCGCGCGGCGCGTGACGGCGTTGATGCCGGGGCCGCAGGGGGTGATGGGATGGCCCGCCGGTCAGCCCAACCATTCCGTCCTGTGCGACGAGACCGCCTGGCCCGTCGAGACCGGCAGCATCGACCGCCTCGTCATGCTGCATGGGCTGGAGACGAGCGAGCATCCCCGCGAATTGCTGGCCGAGGCTTGGCGCTGCCTGGGGCCGGGGGGGCGGATGATGGTGATGGTGCCGAACCGCGCGGGCCTGTGGGCCGCGACGGACCGCACGCCCTTCGGCGTGGGGCGGTCATACACCTCGGGTCAGGTCGAGACGCAGCTGCGCCGCGCGGGCTTTTTGCCGGAATGGCAGGGGGCCGCGGTCTATATCCCGCCATCCGACCGGCGCTTCTGGCTGCGTGGCGCCCAGTTCTGGGAGGCGACGGGCGCGCGCATCAGCCGGGTGCTGATCGCGGGCGTCGTCCTGGTCGAGCTGGCCAAGCAGACCCGCGCACCGGCGGGACCGGGCGTCAAGATCCACGTTCCCAGCCCGCTCGAGATCCTGGACGGGGTGGCGCGTCCGCGCCCCGTCGGATCGCCCCTTGCGCGCGGGCGCTAGAATCATCCGCTGTAAATACCCGTTTTGCACGATGTGCAAGAGGGCCGTTACCCTGCGTCACGCTGACACCCCCATCGGGGCCTGAACGCGCGTTTTCCTGCCTGTCGGGCCTGTTTGCGCACTGTTGTCGTTAAGTGTCGCGATCGTCACACAACCGTGAAAGCGATGCCGCTTCAAGGTTGCCCGACCCGTGGCAAGCTGCTAGAGACAGCCGTGATTTCCGGACGGCCCTCCAAAAGCCGTGCGACCGCGACCCGCACCCCGCGACAGACCGGACGATGGCCGGCCCGCCAGCGGGGTATGCGCAAACCGTAAAGGATGACCGTGGCCAACTCTGTTTCCATGTCCCACAGCATCGCCGGACGCTATGCGCAGGCCGTCTTCGATATCGCGAAGGACGAAGGGGGCATCGATGCCCTGGCCCAGCAGACCGCCGATCTGGATGCAGCGCTTCAGGACAGCGCCGAGCTGCGCGACCTGATTTCCAGCCCGATCTACAGCCGCGACGAACAGGGTCGCGCCATCGCGGCCCTTGCGGCGAAGATGGGGCTGTCGCCGGTGCTGTCGAACACGTTGCAGCTGATGGCGAAGAACCGCCGTCTGTTCGTGCTGCCGCAACTGGTCGCGCGTCTGGGCGACCTGATCGCCGCCGAGCGCGGCGAGGTCACTGCCGATGTCGTCAGCGCCGTCGCCCTGAGCGACGAGCAGCAGCAGCGCCTGGTCGCGACGCTGTCCGAGAAGACCGGCAAGACCGTCAAGCTGAACACGCGCGTCGATGAGACCCTCATCGGCGGCATGATTGTCAAGTTGGGCTCGCAGATGATCGACAGCTCGGTCCGCTCGAAGCTCAGCTCCCTGCAGAATGTCATGAAAGAGGTCGGATAATGGGAATCCAGGCTGCCGAGATTTCGGCGATCCTCAAGGAGCAGATCAAGAACTTCGGCCAGGATGCCGAAGTTGCCGAAGTCGGTCAGGTTCTGTCCGTCGGCGACGGTATCGCTCGTGTCTACGGTCTGGATAAGGTGCAGGCCGGCGAGATGGTGGAATTCCCGGGCGGCGTCCGGGGCATGGTGCTGAACCTCGAGACCGACAACGTCGGTGTCGTGATCTTCGGCGACGACCGCGCCATCAAGGAAGGCGACACCGTCAAGCGCACGCGCTCGATCGTGGACGTCCCCGTCGGCAAGGGCCTGCTGGGCCGCGTCGTCGACGGTCTGGGCAACCCGATCGACGGCAAGGGTCCGATCGAGTCGACCGAGCGCCGCGTCGCCGACGTCAAGGCACCGGGCATCATGCCGCGCAAATCGGTCCACGAGCCGATGGCGACCGGCCTGAAGGCCGTCGACGCGATGATCCCCGTCGGCCGCGGCCAGCGCGAGCTGATCATCGGCGACCGCCAGACCGGCAAGACCGCGATCGCGCTGGACACGATCCTGAACCAGGCCGCCTATAACGGTCGCGAAGAAGACGGCATGAAGACCCTTCACTGCATCTATGTCGCAGTGGGTCAGAAGCGTTCGACCGTCGCCCAGCTGGTCAAGAAGCTGGAAGAGACCGGTGCGATGGCATACACCACCGTCGTCGCCGCGACCGCCTCGGACCCCGCTCCGATGCAGTTCCTGGCGCCGTACTCGGCGACCGCGATCGGCGAATATTTCCGCGACAACGGCATGGACGCGCTGATCATCTATGACGACCTGTCCAAGCAGGCCGTCGCATACCGCCAGATGTCGCTGCTGCTGCGCCGTCCGCCCGGCCGCGAAGCCTATCCGGGCGACGTCTTCTACCTGCACTCGCGCCTGCTGGAGCGTTCGGCCAAGCTGAACGAGGAATACGGCGCAGGCTCGCTGACGGCGCTGCCGATCATCGAGACGCAGGGCGGCGACGTGTCGGCCTTCATCCCGACCAACGTGATCTCGATCACCGACGGCCAGATCTTCCTGGAGACCGAACTGTTCTTCCAGGGCATCCGCCCGGCCGTGAACACCGGTCTGTCGGTCAGCCGCGTGGGTTCGGCAGCACAGACCAAGGCGATGAAATCGGTCGCCGGTCCCGTGAAGCTGGAACTGGCGCAGTACCGCGAGATGGCTGCCTTCGCGCAGTTCGGTTCGGACCTCGACGCCGCGACGCAGCGCCTGCTGAACCGCGGTTCGCGCCTGACCGAGCTGATGAAGCAGCCGCAGTACCGTCCGCTGACCAACGCCGAGATCGTGATCGTCATCTATGCCGGCACGAAGGGCTACATCGACAGCCTTCCCGTCAACGACGTCGTCGAATGGGAAGACGGTCTGATCAACTTCCTGCGCAGCCAGAAGAGCGATCTGCTGGATGACATGACCAGGAACGACCGCAAAGTCGCGGGCGAACTGGAGGAATCGATCAAGGCGGCGCTGGACGAATACAACCGCACCCGCGCCTGAGAGGGGGGATAGATGCCCAGTCTCAAGGATCTCAAGAACCGGATCGGAAGCGTCAAGAACACGCGGAAGATCACCAAGGCGATGCAGATGGTCGCCGCCGCGAAACTGCGCCGTGCGCAGGAAGCGGCGGAGGCCGCGCGCCCCTATGCCGACCGCATGGCTGCGGTGATGTCCGGTCTGACCGCGAATGCCGCGGGCCAGGCCGGGGCACCGCGCCTGCTGGCCGGGACGGGCAGCGATCAGCGTCACCTGCTGGTGGTCATGACCGCGGAACGCGGCCTGGCCGGCGGCTTCAACAGCTCGATCGTCAAGCTGGCACGCCAGCATGCCGACCGTCTTCGCGCCGAGGGCAAGGATGTCGCCATCCTGACCGTCGGCAAGAAGGGCCGCGAGCAGCTGAAGCGCGACTATGGCAGCCTGTTCGTGCATCACATCGACCTCTCGGAGGTCAAGCGCATCGGTTACGACAATGCGCGTGCGATCGCGGACGAGCTGCTGAGCCGCTTCGACGCCGACCAGTTCGATGTCGCCACGATCTTCTTCAACCGCTTCGAGTCGGTGATCGCCCAGGTGCCCACGGCACGTCAGGTCATCCCCGCCGAGGTTCCCGAGGAAGCCGGTGCCGCGAACGCGCTCTATGAATACGAGCCGGGCGAAGAGGAACTGCTGGCCGAGCTGCTGCCGCGCTCGGTCGCGACGCAGCTCTTTGCCGCGCTTCTGGAAAATGCGGCGTCCGAACAGGGCGCGCGGATGACGGCCATGGACAACGCCACGCGCAGCGCCGGCGACATGATCGACCGTCTGACGACCGAGTATAACCGCTCGCGTCAGGCTGCGATCACCAAGGAACTCATCGAAATCATTTCGGGCGCCGAGGCGCTCTGACCGTAACGCTAGAGGGTGATCACATGGCAGAGGCCACTGGTAAAATCACGCAGGTGATCGGCGCCGTCGTTGACGTGCAGTTCGACAACCACCTGCCCGCGATTCTGAACGCGCTGGAAACCGACAACAACGGCAAGAAGCTTGTTCTGGAAGTCGCACAGCATCTGGGCGAGAACACCGTCCGCACCATCGCCATGGACGCGACCGAAGGTCTGGTCCGTGGCCAGTCGGTCGGCGACACCGGCGGCCCGATCACGGTGCCGGTCGGCGACGCGACGCTCGGCCGCATCCTGAACGTCGTGGGCGACCCGGTGGACGAGGGCGACGCCCTGACCGTCACCGAGACCCGCGCCATCCACCAGCCCGCGCCGGACTTCGCCCAGCAGGCGACCAGCTCGGAGATCCTGGTGACCGGCATCAAGGTCATCGACCTGCTGGCCCCTTACTCCAAGGGCGGCAAGATCGGCCTGTTCGGCGGCGCAGGCGTCGGCAAGACCGTTCTGATCATGGAACTGATCAACAACATCGCGAAGGTGCACTCGGGTTACTCGGTGTTCGCGGGCGTCGGTGAACGGACCCGCGAAGGCAACGACCTGTACCACGAGATGGTGGAATCGGGCGTCATCAAGCCGGACAACCTGGCGGAATCGCAGGTTGCGCTGGTCTATGGCCAGATGAACGAGCCTCCGGGGGCCCGCATGCGCGTCGCGCTGACCGGCCTGACCCTGGCCGAGCAGTTCCGCGACAGCACCGGCACGGACGTCCTGTTCTTCGTCGACAACATCTTCCGCTTCACGCAGGCGGGTTCCGAGGTGTCGGCACTTCTGGGCCGCATCCCCTCGGCAGTGGGCTATCAGCCGACGCTGGCGACCGACATGGGCGCGATGCAGGAACGCATCACCTCGACGAAGAACGGCTCGATCACCTCGATCCAGGCCGTCTACGTTCCGGCCGACGACCTTACCGACCCGGCACCGGCAACGACCTTCGCCCACCTCGATGCGACGACCGTTCTGTCGCGTGCGATCTCGGAACTGGGCATCTACCCGGCCGTGGACCCGCTCGACTCGAACAGCCGCATCCTGGACCCGGCGATCGTCGGCGAGGAGCATTACAAGGTGGCGCGCGACGTGCAGGGCATCCTGCAGAAGTACAAGTCGCTGCAGGACATCATCGCGATCCTGGGCATGGACGAACTGTCCGAAGAGGACAAGCTGACCGTGGCCCGCGCGCGCAAGATCCAGCGCTTCCTGTCGCAGCCCTTCGACGTGGCGAAGGTCTTCACCGGTTCGGACGGCGTTCAGGTCCCGCTGGAAAAGACCATCGCGTCCTTCAAGGCGGTCGTCGCGGGTGAATACGATCACCTGCCGGAATCGGCCTTCTACATGGTCGGCGACATCGAAGAGGCCAAGGCGAAAGCCGAGCGTCTCGCCGCCGAAGCCGCGTAAGGGGGCGATATGGCCGATACCATGCAGTTCGACCTCGTGTCGCCGGAACGGAAGCTTGTCTCCGTTCCCGTGCGCGAGGTGCGCCTGCCGGGCAATGACGGCGATCTGACCGCCATGCCCGGCCATGCGCCCGCGATCGTGACCCTGCGTCCCGGCATGGTGGTTCTGGTGGGTGCCGACGGCGCCCAGCAGGAATTCGCCGTGACCGGCGGCTTTGCCGAGATCAACGCGGATTCGGTCAGCCTGCTGGCAGAGCGCGGTCACCCGCGCGAGGAAGTCACGCAGGAAGTCTTCGACGAGATGATGCGCGACGCGCACCGGGTTCACCGCTCGGCGCAGGACCGTCGCGAGCATGTCGGCGAAGAGGTCGTGACCGCCGCCGTCAAGCTTCTGGGCGACATGCAGGCGCTCGGGTCGCATATCGGGCTGGACCCGAATTCGGCGACCGTGCCCGACTGATCGTCAGCCTTCGGTTGATTGCAAGGCCCCGGCGTTCGCGCCGGGGCTTTTTCTTATGGCACCCAATCGGTTAAGCGTGCATGATCGACGCCTCCGGGGGGAATGAAGATGCTGCGTGTCAATACTGGCGAATTGGGGATCCTGCAGGGGCAGGAAATGCTCGTGACGGATTTCGACACGAGCGGACCTTTCTGGACCGAGACCGGCGACCGCGAGGTCCGCGCCCATATCGACTTTCCCGAGCGCTTCCTGCGCCCGCCCGTCGTTCAGCTGTCGGTGACGATGTGGGACCTGGACAGCGACCGCAACCAGCGGGGCGACCTGCGTCCCGAGAACGTGACGGCCGCCGGCTTCGACATCGTGTTCCACACCTGGGGCGATACGCGGATCGCCCGGATGCGCGTGGGCTGGACGGCCATCGGCGCGCTTCCGGACGAACACGACTTCATCCTCTGACGCTCAGGCCCGATCGAGGTTCACGTCGATCAGACCTGCCAGTTGATCGGGATGGGTGATGGGCAGCATGTGCCCCGCACCCGGTACCGAGGCCCGACCGACATCCTGCAGCCGCGCGGCCAGCGCATCGGCGATGTCGTGGACGACCGTGGGGCTGTCGTTGCCCGTCACGATCATCACCGGCGCGTCGATGGATTCCAGGCCGCCGTCGCGCAGGATGCGCGCGGCATCGTTGCGCAGCGTGTCCCCGGTGTCCGCGACCAGCGCGATCTGGTCGCGTATCGGGGCGGGCAGGGCGTCCGGCTGCGGACCGCCCCAGACCGACAGGAAGCTGCGCGCCGCGCCTTCGATATCCCCGCGTTCCAGCATGGCCGCCATCTCGGCGTCCCGCGCGTCCTGTTCGGGGCTGGGCGCGGCGGCGAACAGCACGGGTTCCACCAGGGTCAGGCTGCGCACGGCCTCGGGGGCGGCGACGGCGATGCGCAGCGCCACGGTCGCGCCGATGCTGTGGCCCACGATGTCCAGCGGCCGCTGGATGAAGCTGGCCGCGATCCGCGTGACGGCGGTGTGGAAATCCGGATCGCCCTCGGCCGGGGTCCAGGGGTCGCTTCGGCCATGGCCCGGCATGTCGAAGCCGCGCAGGTCCAGCCGCCCGCCAAGCGCCTGCGCGACCGGCCCCCAATAGGATCCGCTTGCCATCATGCAGTGCAGCGCAAGGCCCGGGCGATCCTCGTCGCCGGGCCAGTGGCGCAGGTGGATGCCGCTCATAGCGCGGCCAGATGCCGGTCGAGGAAGTCGATCCGGTCCTGTCCCCAGAAGCGCTGGTCGGTCTCGCGCACGATGTAGAAGGGCGTGCCGAAGGCCCCCGCCGCCACGGCCTCTTCGAGGTTGCGGGCATAGGTTTCCGCCCCGACCAGAAGGCCGCTGTCCACCAGGTTCGGATCGAAGCCATGCGCGCCCAGCACGTCGCGCAGCACGGCGTCGTCGCTGATGTCGCGTTCCTCGGCCCAGCAGGCGCGCATGATGCCGTGGACCAGCCCGCCCAGATCGCCGCCGCCGGCCTTCTGCGCCGCGATGACCGCATAGGAGGACGGCGCCATGTTTACCGGCCAGAAGGCGGGTTTCTGGTTCATCTCCATGCCCAGATGTTCGGCCCAACGCGGGATTTCCTGGTTGCGGTACTCCTGCCGGTTCGGGTGGCGCTTGGCGGGGCCGACGCCGCCGGTGCGGTCGAACAGCTGGATCACGTCCAGCGGCTTGTAGGTGATCGTGGCGCCGTGACGTGCCGCGACCTCTTCCAGCCGTGTGCCGGCAAGGTAACACCAGGGGCTGATCGTCGCGAGATAGTAGTCGATATGGGCCATGGGGGTCCTTTCGGGGTTTGCCGCAGGCTATCGCGGTGGTAAGCGGTCCGCAATCTGCCCGAACTCGCCAGAGGCCCGATGATGCCCGTCATGACCGAACCCAAGCTGATCTCCGGAAACGCCAACCGCCCGCTTGCCAGCGCCATCGCGCGGCGGATGTCCATGCACCGCGGGATGAGCGTCAACCTGCTCGATGCCCGCGTCGAGCGGTTCAACGATGCCGAGATCTTCGTCGAGGTCTACGAGAATGTCCGCGGCGAGGACATGTACATCATCCAGCCGACCTCGAACCCGGCGAACGACAACCTGATGGAACTGCTGATCATGGTCGACGCGCTCAAGCGTTCGTCGGCCGCGCGGATCACCGCAGTGATCCCCTATTTCGGCTATGCCCGCCAGGACCGCCGCGCCAAGGCGCGCACGCCCATCAGCGCCAAGCTGGTCGCGAACCTGCTGACCGAGGCCGGTGTCGACCGCATCCTGACGATGGACCTGCACGCGGCCCAGATCCAGGGCTTCTTCGACATCCCGGTCGACAACCTCTATGCCGCACCGGTCTTCGCGCTGGACGTGCAGCACCACTTCAAGGGCCGCATGGACGACATGATGGTCATCTCGCCCGATGTGGGCGGTGTGGCGCGTGCGCGTGAACTGGCGACCCGGATCGGCGCACCGCTGGCCATCGTGGACAAGCGCCGCGAGAAGGCGGGCGAGATCGCGGAAATGACCGTCATTGGCGATGTCGAGGGCAAGAGCTGCATCATCGTGGACGACATCTGCGACACCGCCGGAACGCTGTGCAAGGCCGCGCAGGTGCTGATGGACAACGGCGCGACCGAGGTTCACGCCTATATCACCCACGGCGTCCTGTCCGGCCCCGCGGTCGAGCGTGTCAGCAAGTCGGTGATGAAGTCGCTGGTCATCACGGATTCGATCCAGCCGACCGAGGCTGTCCGCAACGCGCCCAATATCCGCATCGTGCCGACCGCGCCGATGTTCACGCAGGCGATCCTGAACATCTGGAACGGCACCTCGGTCAGCAGCCTGTTCGAGACGGACACCCTGCTGCCGATCTACGAAGGTCTCTACAACACCTGAGAATGAAACGGCGCCCCGTGGGGCGCCGTTTTCGGTTTTACAGGGCGCGCCAGCCGATATCGCGGCGGCAGAAGCCCTCGGGCCAGTCGATCGCATCGACCTGCGAATAGGCGCGCTGATGCGCCTGCGACAGGGTCTCGCCGCGCCCCGTACAGGTCAGGACACGCCCGCCCACGGCGACGGTCGCGCCGTCCTTCTGGGCGGTGCCCGCGTGGAAGGTCATGCGGAAGCTGTCCTCGTCCAGCGCCTCCAGCCCCTGGATGACCGAGCCCTTCTCGTACACCCCCGGATAGCCCTTGGCAGCCATCACGACGGTCATGGCGTGATCGTCGGCCCAGGTCACGCGGGTATCGGCCAGCGCGCCTTCCGCGCAGGCCAGCAGCAGGTCCAGGATCTGCGCGCCAAGGCGCATAATCAGCACCTGGCATTCCGGATCGCCGAAGCGGACATTGTATTCGACCAGCCGCGCCGTGCCGTCCTTGATCATCAGCCCGGCATAGAGCACGCCCTGGAACGGCATGCCGCGCCGCGCCATCTCGGCCACGGTGGGGCGGACGATCCGCTCCATCACCTGCTCCTGCAGCGCCTCGGTCAGGACGGGTGCGGGGCTGTAGGCGCCCATGCCGCCGGTGTTCGGGCCGGTATCGCCTTCGCCCACGCGCTTGTGGTCCTGGGCGGTTCCGACGGGCAGGCAGTCGGTGCCGTCGGACAGGATGAAGAAGCTGGCTTCCTCGCCCTCCATGAATTCCTCGATCACGACCGAGGTGTCGCCGAATTCGCCGTCGAAGATCGCGTCGATGGCGGCGTGGGCCTGCTCGACCGTCTCGGCCACGGTGACGCCCTTGCCGGCGGCCAGCCCGTCGGCCTTGATCACGATGGGCGCGCCCTGCGCGGTGACGTAGTCGCGGGCCTGCGAGCCGTTGTCGAAACGCGCCCAGGCGGCGGTCGGGGCGTTGCAGGCGTCGCAGACCTCCTTGGTGAAGGTCTTGGACGCCTCGAGCTGTGCTGCGGCCTGGCTGGGGCCAAAGGTCAGGAAGCCCGCGTCGCGCAGCGCGTCGGACACGCCGGCGGCCAGCGGGGCCTCGGGGCCGATCACGACGAAGTCGATCGCGTTCTCCTGCGCGAATTCCAGCACCTCGGCGCGGCTCTCGATATTCAGCGCGGCGCATTCCGCGACATTCGCGATGCCCGCATTGCCGGGCGCGACGATCAGCCTGTCGCATTTGGGGTTCTGCCGGATCGCCCATGCCAGCGCATGTTCGCGCCCGCCGCTTCCCAGGATCAGGATGTTCATCTGCCGCCCTTTCGCTTGACCTGCGGGCGTTCTAGTCTGCCCCCAAGCAGGGAACAAGGCGCATGGATCTTTTCGAGGACGACGACGACAAGCCGGGCAGCAACGCCCATGAATTCACCGTGTCGGAACTGTCCGGCGCGGTGAAGCGCAGCATCGAGGACCAGTTCGGCCGCGTCCGCGTCCGGGCCGAGATCGGGCGCGTGTCGCGTCCGGGGTCGGGGCACCTGTATTTCGACCTCAAGGACGATCGCGCGGTGCTGGCCGCCGTGACGTGGAAGGGGCAGGCCGCGCGGCTGGCCCACCGCCCCGAGGAGGGGATGGAGGTGATCGCCACCGGTCGCCTGACGACCTTCCCCGGCCAGTCGAAATACCAGATGATCGTGGACCAGATCGAGCCCGCAGGCGCCGGCGCGCTGATGGCCATGCTGGAGAAACGCCGCAAGGCGCTGGCCGCCGAGGGGCTGTTCGACCAGGATCGCAAGCGGCCCTTGCCCAGCCTGCCGCGCGTGATCGGGGTGGTGACCTCGCCCTCGGGGGCGGTGATCCGCGACATCCTGCACCGCCTGCGCGACCGCTTTCCGACGCATGTCGTGATCTGGCCCGTCGCCGTCCAGGGCGAGGCCTGCGCGGGCCAGGTGGCCGCCGCGATCCGAGGCTTCAACGCGCTGCCAGATGGTGGGCCGATCGCGCGGCCCGACCTGCTGATCGTCGCACGCGGGGGCGGCAGCCTCGAGGACCTGTGGGGCTTCAACGAAGAGATCGTCGTGCGCGCCGCCGCCGAGAGCCGCATCCCGCTGATCTCCGCCGTGGGGCACGAGACCGACACCACGCTGATCGATTTCGCATCGGACCGACGCGCCCCGACCCCCACCGCAGCCGCCGAGATCGCGGTCCCCGTGCGCGCCGAGCTGTCGGCCCGACTGGCCGATGCGGGTGCGCGCATGGCGCGGTCCGGCACGCAGATGATCCAGCGCCCGCGTCAACGGCTGCGCGACCTGTCCCGCGCCATGGGCCGGCCCGCCGCCCTGACGGACGGGGCGCGGCAGCGGCTGGACCTGCAGGGCGCGCGGCTGGAACCGGCGCTGCGCCAGCTTGTTCGGATGCGGCGGCAGCAGCTGGCCTCGCGGCCGATCCCTGCGGCCACGCTGCGCCAATACGCGGCGGCCAAGCGGCACGGCCTGGAACGCGCCGCCGGACGGCTGGACATCGCCCGTCAGCGCAGGCTGGAACGCCCGCGCGACCGCGTGGCGCAACTGGCCGAGCGGTTGGAGGCATCGCTGCGCCGGATCGCGGGAACCACGCGGCGCGCGGCGCAGGACCAGCGGCAGAAGCTGGGGCAACTCGCCGACCGGCTTGCGGTCGCGCAGCGGCGCGACATGGCCGGGCGCAAGGACGCGCTGGCCCGGCTGGACCGGATGCGCCAGACGCTCGGATACAAGGAAACGCTGAAGCGGGGCTTTGCGGTGGTTCACGGCCCGGAAGGGGTGCTGACCGAGGCCGCGCAGGCCGCGAAGACGCCGCAGTTCCGGATCGAGTTCCACGATGGCAGCGTCGAGGCGCGCCCCGCAACCGCCCCGTCGAAGCCCGGGCGGCGCAAGGCACCGCCCGAACAGAAGAGCCTGCTTTAGTCGCGGCGCAGGGCCGCGGCGGTGCGTGCGCGGCCCTCGATCGCGGACCAGTTACCGTGGTTCATGTCGTTTTCGGTCACGATCCAGCTGCCGCCCACGCAGACGACGTTCGGCAGCGACAGGTAATCCGTCGCGTTGTCGGGCGAGACGCCGCCCGTCGGGCAGAAGCTGACCTTCGGCAGCGGACCCGCCAGCGATTTCAAGGCAGGGGCGCCGCCCACGGCCTCGGCCGGGAAGAACTTGAGCATGTCGAAGCCCGCATCGGCGGCGCGCATGATCTCGGACGCGGTGACGGCACCGGGCAGCAGCGGCAGCTCGAGATCGGCGCAGGCGTCGATCAGCCGGTCCGTCAGACCGGGCGAGACCGCAAAGCTGGCCCCCGCATCCTTCGCGCGCTTGGCGTCGTCGGGCGTCAACACGGTGCCTGCACCGACATGACCGCCCGCGACCTGCGACATCGCGCGGATCGAATCCAGCGCGGCATCCGAACGCAGCGTGACTTCCAGCACGGGCAGCCCGCCCGCGACCAGCGAACGCGCCAGATCGGCTGCCTTGGCCGCGTCCTTGATGACGATCACCGGGACGACCGGGGCCAGCTGGCACAGCGCGCGCGTCTTCTGGGATTGCTGTTCGGGGGTCATGATACACCTCGGATCTGCTATGATGGCGCCGAAACTGGACCGGGGGGGCGCTTGATGCAAGCGAAAGCGCCGCCATGCACGGGCTTTGCGCGATTCGCGCTTGCATCCGCGCGGTTTCGACTGTAACGCGCACACACTTCACAGGCAGGGGAGGGCCATTGCGGGAGAAATCCGCAAGCGGTCCACCGGTTGGGGCATCCGCCCTGAGACCCCCTGCCAAGGCGCAAACCGGAAAGGAACCAAGATATGGCGCTTCCCGAATTCTCCATGCGTCAGCTGCTCGAAGCTGGCGTTCACTATGGTCACCAGACGCAGCGCTGGAACCCGCGGATGGCCGAGTTCATCTATGGCGACCGCAACGGCATCCACATCGTCGACCTGACGCAGACCGTCCCCATGCTGGACGCCGCGCTGAACGTCATCCGTGACACCGTCGCCAAGGGTGGCCGCGTCCTGTTCGTCGGCACCAAGCGCCAGGCGCAGAAGTCGATCGCCGAAGCCGCCGAGAAATCGGCGCAGTTCTACATGAACCACCGTTGGCTGGGCGGCACGCTGACCAACTGGAAGACCGTCAGCCAGTCGATCAACCGCCTGAAGGCCATCGACGAGACCCTGGCCGGCGGCGCCGACGGTCTGACCAAGAAAGAGCGTCTGCAGCTCGAGCGCGATCAGGAAAAACTGACCGCAAGCCTCGGCGGCATCCGCGACATGGGCGGCCTGCCGGACCTGCTGTTCGTCATCGACGTGAACAAGGAAGACCTGGCGATCGCCGAAGCCAAGAAGCTGGGCATCCCGGTCGTCGCCGTCGTCGACACCAACTGCTCGCCGGATGGCGTGGACTACATCATCCCGGGCAACGATGACGCGGCCCGCGCGATCTCGCTGTATTGCGACCTGGTCAGCCGCGCTGCCCTGGACGGCATGTCGGCACAGATGGGCGCCGCAGGCGTCGATCTGGGCTCGCTGGCAGAAGCTCCCGAAGAGCTGGCCGTCGAGGAAGAAGCCCAGGCCTGATCGGCCCGCGGACACGCGATTTCATCGAATTGTCGTCAGGCGGGGATATCCCCCGCCTGAACGCTTGAACACAAGGAGACGGACATGGCTATCACCGCTGCTATGGTGAAAGAGCTGCGCGAGACCACCGGCGCAGGCATGATGGACGCCAAGAAGGCGCTGACCGAGAATGACGGCGACATGGAAGCCGCCATCGACTGGCTGCGCACCAAGGGTCTGGCCAAGGCCGCCAAGAAGTCGGGCCGCGTCGCCGCCGAGGGCCTGGTCGCCGTCGCCGTGCGCGAAGGCCGTGGCGTTGCCGTCGAAGTGAACTCGGAAACCGACTTCGTCGGCAAGAACGAAGAGTTCCAGAACATGGTCCGCAAGATCGCGGAAGCCGCGCTGAACGTGGACGATGTCGAGGCGCTGAAGAACGAGAAGATCGACGGCAAGCCGGTTTCGGAAATCCTGACCGACGCGATCGCCAAGATCGGCGAGAACATGACGCTGCGCCGCATGGTCACCGTCGAGGCGCCGATCGTCGTGAACTATGTTCACAACGCTGCTGCCGAAGGCATGGGCAAGATTGGCGTGCTGGTCGGCCTGGAAGGCGGCAACGAGGAAATCGGCCGCCAGATCGCGATGCACGTCGCTGCGACCTCGCCCGCCTCGCTGGACGAGACCGACCTCGACGCCGCCCTGGTGCAGCGCGAGAAGGACGTCCTGACCGAGCAGGCGCGCGCATCGGGCAAGCCCGAAGCCGTCATCGAGAAGATGATCGAAGGCCGCATGAAGAAGTTCTTCGAAGAGGTCACGCTGACCGGCCAGAAGTTCGTCATCAACCCCGACCTGACCGTGGCGGAAGCCGCGAAGGAAGCGGGCGCGACGATCAAGGCCTATGCCCGCGTCGAAGTCGGCGAAGGCATCGAGAAGCTGGAAGAGGATTTCGCAGCCGAGGTCGCCAAGACCCTGGGCAGCGCCTGATCCCTTCGGGTTCCATCCGGAACACGGGAATGCCGGTCCTTCGGGGCCGGCATTCTGCGTTTCGGGTGTCGCGGAATTCGATGGATGCTCCGGTGGCGATGCCAGCCAAAGGCAACATGACCGGCATCGCCTGTTCCTGACACTTGCGTGTCACCACTCACGGAACAGGCGCATGCTGCCTGAAAAGGGCAGTCACCCCAATTGGCGGAAATCCTTACCGTTGCCCTGCAGCAGCGGTTGCTTGGCCACGCTGTCGCCATGGGCGAACAATTGCTGCGTCACATGGGCCTTCAGCACGGCCTGCGGCGTGGTCTCGACCCCCAGGTTCTCGCGCGCAAGGCGCAGGTGCTTTTCGACCGTGGCGACGGTGATGCCCAGGATGACGGCGATCTCGGACACGGTCTTGCCCAGGGACCGCCACAGCAGCACCTCGCGCTGGCGCGGCGTCAGGTCGCGACCGGCCGTGCTGCGCGACAGGGTGGCGATGCGCATGTGCAGGACGTTGGCCAGCAGCTCCATCGCGTGGCCGGACTGGTGCCACAGCTCGGTCAGGTGCCCCTCGGAGGCATGCCTGCCCGCCCAGAGAAGCACGACCCCGCAGCTGTTCAGCACCGTCCCGTAGAGGCTGATGGCCTGCACCAGCCCCAGCCCCTCGCCGATGAGGCGTTCGAACATGGCGGGGTTGCCCAGCTCCTGCGAGATGGCCGCCGCCGAGATCACGCCGGTCGTCCGGATGGTCCGGTCGATCAGGTCCTGCGCCGTCAGCTCCATGTTCAGCGATCGCGGCAGGTTGCCCAGAAGCAGCGGCGCCTCTCTCAGGCTCGGGAGCGGGATGTCGGTCGCGAAGCTTGCGCGATATTGGACAAGGCGATACCCGTAATGGTTGCTTGCCTTGATGAAACAAGCATTTGCGTCATTAATTGACGCAGCCGAAACAATGCCGTGGATGAATTCTGTAAGCATAATGACCTGGAAACGACAAACAAATAACAAGACCAGTAAGCATTCCATCGGCCTGAAACTCAAGTGAATTGAGGAATTGTGCAAACCTGACGCCGCCCTGTTGCAACAGCGCACGGCGCTTCGCGCTGGACCTGCAGGCGGGGGCTGTGGCAATCAGTGCGCGACGGAAAAAGGATGGACGGATGCCCTTCACGATCGCGATCGACGGACCTGCAGCCTCGGGTAAGGGGACGATCTCGCGCGCGATTTCGGCGCATTTCGGGTTCCGGCACCTGGATACGGGGCTGCTCTATCGTGCGATCGGGGCGATGGGGGGCGATCCGATCGCGGCTGCGCGCGCCTTGGTGCCGCAGGATCTGGACCGGCCCGATCTGCGCACGGCGCAGGCGGGGCAGGCCGCCAGCCGGGTCGCCGTCATCCCCGAGGTGCGCGCGGCGCTTGTCGATTTCCAGCGCCGCTTCGCGCTGGAGGAACCGGGCGCGGTGCTGGACGGGCGCGATATCGGCTCGGTCATCTGCCCGGACGCGCGGGTAAAGCTGTATGTCATCGCCTCGGACGAGGTGCGGGCCGCCCGCCGCGCGGCCGAGCTGGGCGCCGACCCCGCGCAGATGCTGATCGAGCTGCAGGAGCGTGACCGCCGCGACAGCGAACGCGCCGCGGCACCCCTGCGTCCCGCCCCGGATGCCGTGATGCTGGACACCAGCGCGCTGACCATCGACCAGGCCGTCGAGCGGGCCATCGCCGAGGTCGCGCGCGTCCGCGGTTAACCGATGATCTCGAACCGGTTCACGTCGACCATGCCGCGGTCGGTGATCTTCAGCGCCGGGATGACCGGCAGGGCCAGGAAGGCCAGCTGAAGGAAGGGTTCCTCCAGCGTGGTGCCAAGGGTGCGGGCCGCGGCGCGCAGATCGACCAGGCGGTCGCGCACATCCTCGAACGGATCGAGGCTCATGAGGCCCGCGATGGGCAGGGGCAGCTCGGCCAGCACGCGCCCGTCGCGGACGACGACGAAGCCGCCCTCGATTTCCGACAGGCGGTTCGCGGCCAGCGCCATGTCGTCGTAATCCATGCCCACCACGGCGATGTTGTGATGGTCGTGGCACACGGTCGATGCGATGGCCCCGTGCCGCAGACCGAAGCCCTGCACGAAGCCCGTGGCGATGTTGCCGTTCCTGCCGTGACGCTCGACCACGGCGATGCGGACCAGGTCGCGGCCGGCATCGGGGCGCTTGTCGCCATCGACCGGCGCGATGCGGTGGGTCAGGTGCTCGGTGATGATCTTGCCTTCGAGGATGCCGATCACCGGCGTCTCCTCGGCATTGCCGCTGCAGCGGAAATCGTTCGGGGCAATCACGGGCGCCTTGACCGACCCGCGGCCCGGCGCAGCGACATGACCGCGCGCGCCAAGCGCCGCGTCATCCACCACGCGCCCGCCCGCGATCACCAGCGACGCGCGGCAGTCGTCCAGATCGGGCATGGCCACGATGTCGGCGCGCAGCCCCGGCGCGATCAGGCCGCGATCCTTCAGGCCGAATGCCTCGGCCGCCGACAGGCTGGCCGCGCGATAGACCGCAAGCGGGGGCACGCCCCGCGCGATCAGGCGGCGGATCATGTAATCCAGATGCCCGTGCTCGTCGATGTCCAGCGGGTTCCGGTCGTCGGTGCACAGGCACATGTAGGGGCTGGTGCGTTCGCTCAGCAGGGGCGCCAGCGCCTCCAGGTCCTTGCTGACCGAGCCTTCGCGGATCAGCACGCGCATGCCCTTCTGCAGCTTCTCGCGCGCCTCCTTGGCGGTGGTGGCCTCGTGTTCGGTGCGGATGCCGGCGGCGACATAGGCGTTCAGGTCGCGGCCCCGCAGCTGCGGGCAATGCCCGTCGACATGGCCGCCCGCGAACAGGCGCAGCTTGGCCATCGCCGCCGGATCGCGATGGATCACGCCGGGATAGTTCATGAACTCGGCCAGCCCGATCCCCGAGGGGTGGTTCATCACCTGCGCCAGATCATCGGCCTCGATCCGCGCGCCGGCGGTCTCCATCTCGGTCGAGGGGACGCAGCTGGACAGCTGCACGCGCAGGTCCATCAGCAGGTGTTCGGACGCCTGCTGGAAATATCGGATGCCGTCGAGGCCGATGACATTCGCGATCTCGTGCGGGTCGCAGATGGCGGTGGTGACGCCGCGCGGGGTCACGCAGCGGTCGAATTCGAAGGGCGTGACCAGGCTGCTTTCGACATGCAGATGCGTGTCGATGAAGCCGGGGACCAGCACCATGCCCGACACGTCGATCACCTGCGCGCCGTTGTAATCGGCGGCGATCCCCGCGATCCGGTCGCCGCAGATCGCGACATCGCCTTCCAGCAGGTCGCCCGTCACCAGGTCCAGAACGCGCCCGCCCCGCAGGACCAGCTCGGCCTGCATGTCACCCCGGGCCTGCGCGATGCGGCGTTCCAGATCGTCCATGTCGTCATCCTTGCTGAATCGAAGGCGCCAACAAACCGGAATGCGGGGGCCGCGTCCAGCCCCCGCGGGCGCCTCAGGGGTTCCAGCGCAGGAAATTGGCGATCAGGCGCAGCCCGATATCCTGAGACTTCTCGGGGTGGAACTGCGTGCCCACGATGTTGTCGCGCCCCACCACCGCGGTCACCGGCCCGCCATATTCGGCATGGGCCAGCAGATGCGCCGGATCGGTCACGCGGAAATGCCAGCTGTGCACGAAATAGGCGTGATCGCCCGTGCGGATGCCGTCCAGCACCGGGTGCGGGTGATCGACCATCAGGTCGTTCCAGCCCATATGCGGCACCTTGAGGCCCGGCGCGTCAATGGCCACGACCTCTCCTCCAATCCAGTCGAGGCCGGGGGTCTGGCGATATTCGTGCCCGGTCGAGGCCAGCATCTGCATGCCGACGCAGATGCCCATGAAGGGCTTGCCCTGCACCAGCACCGCCTCGCGCAGGGCCTCGGCCATGCCATCGACCTCGCCCAAGGCGGCGCGGCACGCGGGGAATGCCCCGTCGCCCGGCAGCACGATCCGGTCGGCCTTCAGCGCGGTATCGGGGTCCGAGGTGACGATCACCTCGGCGCCGATGTCGCGACCCATCTTCTGGAACGCCTTTTCCGCCGAATGCAGGTTCCCGCTGTCGTAATCGACCAGTGCGACGCGCATCACAGCGCCCCCTTGGTCGAAGGCAGGACGCCCGCCATGCGGGGATCGGGCTCGACCGCCTCGCGCAGGGCGCGGGCGACGGACTTGAAGGCGGCCTCGGCGATGTGGTGGCTGTTGATTCCGTGGATTCGGTCCACATGCAGCGTGATGCCGCCATGCGTGGACAGCGCCTGGAAAAATTCGCGCACCAGTTCGGTGTCGAAGCTGCCGATCTTCTCGGTCGGGAAATCGACGTTCCAGACCAGGAAGGCCCGGCCCGACAGGTCCAGCGCCGAGGCGACCTGCGCGTCGTCCATCGCAAGGTGGAACCGGCCATAGCGGCGGATGCCGGTCTTGTCGCCGAGCGCCGCGACCAGCGCCTGGCCGATGGCGATGCCGGTATCCTCGACCGTGTGGTGGTCGTCGATATGCAGGTCGCCCGTCGCGCGGATGGTCATGTCGATCAGCGAATGGCGTGCCAGCTGGTCCAGCATGTGATCGAAGAAGCCCACGCCGGTCTTGTTGTCATAGACGCCGGTGCCGTCGAGGTTCAGCGTGACCTCGATCTTCGTCTCGGCAGTGGTGCGGGTGATCGTCGCCTGACGCATGGGGTGTCCTTCCTGATTTCTCGGGCCTTATAGGCCGCGCGGGGCCGTCAGCCAAGATGCACCTGACCTGCCGGGTAGCGCACACGCGGCACCATCCGCGTCGCAAGGAAGAACCCCAGTGTCAGCGGCCCGACCCGCCCGAGGAACATCACCACCATGATGACCGCGCGCCCGAAATCCGTCAGTTCGGCCGTGTATCCGCGCGACAGGCCCGTTGTGCCGAAGGCTGATGCGACCTCGAAGGCGATATCGACGAATTCGCCGTCATGGCTGATGATCAGCACGAACATCGCGGTGAAGATCACCATCGACGCGATCGAGATCAGCGCCATCGCCTTGAGCACGTCGCCAAGCGGGATGGACCGCCCGAAGGCCCAGATCTCGGTCCGGCGGCGCAGGAAGGCCATCGTGGCCAGCACCATCACCACCACGGTCGTGACCTTCAGTCCGCCCGCGGTCGAGGTCGGCCCGCCGCCGATGATCATCAGCGCCATGTACAGAAGCGACGTCGAATCGTGCAGCCCCCCGATATCGGTCGAGTTGAAGCCCGCCGTGCGGGGCGTGACCCCCTGGAACCACGCGATGGTCAGCCGCGCCGTCGCGCTGTCGTATTGCGCCAGCGTGGCGGGGTTGTTCCATTCCAGGATCGCGGTCAGCCCGACGCCCAGCACGATCAGCACGGCCGTGCCCACGACCATCAGGCGGGTGTGCAGGCTCCACCCCCGCCAGAAGCGGCGGTTCGCAATGTCGCCCACCACCACGTATCCGATGCCGCCCAGGATGAAGAGACCGGGGATCACCACGTTGACCACCGGGTCCAGCGCATAACCCGTCAGCCCCGCCGAGAAGGTCGAGAAGCCCGCGTTGTTGAACGCCGAGACCGAATGGAAGATCGCGTGCCACAGCCCCTCGGCCAGGCCGTGATGGGGCATGAAGGACAGGCATAGCAGCATCGCGCCCGCGATCTCGGCCATCAGGACGACGCGCAGGATGGTCCAGACCAGCGATGTCAGCTTGCTGTACGAGGTCTGGTTCAGGTCCTCGCGCAGATAGGCGCCGTGGGTGATGCCGATGGGCAGGCCAAGCGCGGACCAGACCATGACCGCAAAGGTCATCAGGCCCAGCCCGCCCAGCTGGATCAGCACCGTCACTACCAGCTGCCCCCAGAAGGTCAGCACGGTTTCGGTGTCGATCACCGCCAGCCCCGTCACCGTCACCGCCGAGGTCGAGGTGAACAGCGCGTCCATCAGCGTGATCGGCACCCGCGCCATCGGCGGCAGCATCAGCGCCAGCCCGCCCAGCACGATCAGTGCCAGGTATCCCGCCGCAAGCACCGCGGGCGGCGGCGTGCGCGACAGCCACCGCGACAGCCAGCGCATGGTCACAGCTGGTCGCCGAACCGGGTCAGGTCCGTCCGCTTGCCCAGAAGCAGCAGCCGGTCGTTGGCCTGAAGCGGCCTGTCGTCCAGCCGCAGGTTGCAGAACTCGGTCCCGCGCATCAGGCCCAGCACCTCGATCCCGTTGCCGATATGCAGGTCCTTCAGGTGACGCCCTGCCAGGCGCGGGGGGATCAGCAGGTTCACCACCGAGAAGCCGTTCCCCAGGCTGACGTAATCCTGCACCGCCGGGTTGTTCAGCATCTGCGCGGTGTGGCGGCCCATCTCCAGCCCCGGCAGGACGACGCGATCCGCGCCGATCTTGGACAGGATGCGGTGATGGGTCCGGCTTTCGGCCTTGGCCCAGACGGTGCCCACGCCGATGACGCGCAGGTTCATCGCGGCGATGACGTTGCTTTCCAGATCATTGCCGATGGACACCAGCCCCACGTCATAGCGGTCGACCCCCGCCTCGCGCAGCGCGCCCTCGTCGGTGGCGTCCAGGATGACGCTCTGGGGCAGGGTCTCGGCCAGGGCGGCGACGCGGCGCGGATCCTTGTCCACGCCCAGGACCTGGTTGCCGAAACGCGCCAGTTCCGAGGCCACGACGCTGCCGAACGACCCGAGGCCGATGACGACGAAACTTCTGGACTGCTTTCCCATTCGACCTCGCTCCGGGCAAAACGCGTGGATGCTGTATCCGGGCCCGGATGGAAGTCAAGCGGGACCGAAGGTTCCATGAAATCGGGAACTTTCCGGCGATTGGTGGCCTTCTTGACTTAAATGTGAGAATACGCCCGCGCTCCGAGGCGGGTTTCCGCCAAGGGTCTGTCGTCTTAATCGTCAACGGACCTGCAACCCGATCTAGATCTATCTGAAAGGGACAGATGTCACAGACGCCCACCAATCCACCCAAGGGGCCGGGCAAGCCCAAGGCCCCCCGCGACATCGCGCGCGAACAGGACGCGCTGTCCGGCCGCGTGCCCCCGCGCAGCACCAAGCCCGAGCCGAAGCCCGAACCCGCCGAGGTCACCGCGGACGAATCCGGGGTCGAGGCGTTGCCCGAACCCGAAGGTCCGACCGAGATCATCGAGACGGACTACGAGATCGGGCAGGACAACATCGAGGGTCGCGCGCCGATCCCCTTCGACATCCACAACCCCGTCTTCGGCATCTCGGCCGTGGCGGTCGTGCTGTTCACGGTGCTGACCATCGTGTTCAACGAACAGGCCGAGCCGATGTTCAGCAGCCTGCGCGGCACGCTGACCTCGAATCTCGACTGGTTCTTCATGCTGGCCGGCAACCTCTTCGTCATCATGTGCCTGGCGCTGATCGTGTCGCCGCTCGGCTCGGTCCGCCTTGGCGGTCCCGATGCCACGCCGGATTTCAGCCTGTCGGGCTGGTTCGCGATGCTGTTTGCTGCGGGCATGGGCATCGGCCTGATGTTCTATGGCGTGTCCGAGCCCCTGGGCCATTTCCAGGCGGCGCTTGGCGGTCCCGTCCTCGAGGATGGCGTGCGCACCGACTGGGCACCGCTTGACGGCGCGCCCGGCGACGAGGCCGGCGCAATGCGCCTGGGGATGGCCGCGACCATCTTCCACTGGGGCCTGCACCCGTGGGCCGTCTATGCCATCGTCGCGCTGGCGCTTGGCCTGTTCGCCTACAACAAGGGCCTGCCGCTGACGCTGCGCTCGGTCTTCTACCCGATCTTCGGCGAGAAGATCTGGGGCTGGCCCGGCCACATCATCGACGTGCTGGCCGTTCTGGCGACGATCTTCGGTCTTGCAACCTCGCTCGGTCTTGGCGCGGAACAGGCGACGGCGGGTCTGGCGGACCTGTTCGGCATCCCCGCCGGGATGACCACCAAGGTCGTACTGATCCTGGCGATCACGCTGGTCGCGACCATGTCGGTCGTGCTGGGCGTTGAGAAGGGCGTGAAGCGCCTGTCGGAACTGAACATGATCCTGGCGATCCTGCTTCTGGTCTTCGTCATCCTGGTCGGCCCGACGCTGGCGATCTTCAGCGGCTTCTTCGCGAACCTGGGCAATTACGCCGCCGAGCTGATCCCGCTGTCGAACCCGTTCGGCCGCACGGACGACAACTTCCGCCACGGCTGGACCGCCTTCTACTGGGCATGGTGGATCAGCTGGTCGCCCTTCGTCGGCATGTTCATCGCGCGCGTGTCGCGCGGGCGTTCAGTGCGCGAATTCCTGATCGCCGTGCTGATCGTTCCCTCGGTCATCTCGGTGCTGTGGATGACGGCACTGGGCGGCACCGCCATCGACATGACGCTTGGCGGCTTTGCCGGCATCACCGACGCGGCGCTGGAACTGAAGCTGTTCGAGATGCTGTCGCAGCTGCCGCTGTCCTCGATCACCAGCTTCATCGGCATCGTGCTGGTCATCGTGTTCTTCGTCACCTCGTCGGATTCCGGTTCGCTGGTGATCGACACGATCGCGGCGGGCGGCAAGGTCAACGCGCCGGTTCCGCAGCGCATCTTCTGGTGCCTGGTCGAGGGGCTGATCGCGATCGCCCTGCTGGTCGGCGGCGGTCTGATCGCGCTGCAGGCGATGGCCGTGTCCACGGGCCTGCCCTTCACGGTCGTCCTGCTGGGCGCCTGCTTCGCCATCGTCAAAGGGCTGATGGCCGAACGGCGGGAACTTGCCTGAGACGGCCGCATGAACCTTGGAACGGGCGGGATTTCCCGCCCGTTCTTGTGTTGTCCCGCCTTCGATGCCACAACATTCGGAGAAAGATACCAGGGGACCGACGCTGATGAGCGAGATTTCAGCCAGCGAACGCCGGCTCGGCGCAGCACTCGACAAGATCGACCAGCTTCTCGAGGCCCGCTCGATGCGGCCTGCGGCGACGGCTGGCGACCTGCGGCCGGAACTGGACGCGGCACTGGCGCGCAATGCCGAACTGCAGGCACGGCTGGACGCGGCCCCCACAGCCGCCCCCGATCACGACCACGAGGGTGAGCTGGCCGATCTGCGCGCGCGTCTCGATACCGCGTCCGAGAATGCCGCCCGCCTGTCCGCCGCGAACGAGGACCTGGCGGTCGCGAACCGCAACCTGATCGATGCCCACGCCACCGGCGGCATCGGCGATGACGAGATGCGCGAGGCGCTCGAGGCCGAGGTGTCGGCCCTGCGCGCCGCCCGCGCCGCCGAGATGGCCCAGATGAGCGAGATCATGGCCGAGCTGGAGCGCCTGCTGGCCGATGACGCCACCCCCGCCGCCGATCCGCAAGAGGTCGCGGGCGACGGGGCAGGGCTGCCCGAAGACACGACCGCAAGGCAGGAGGGCTGATCCATGGCCGAGGTTGATTTCACGATCGGGCACAAGGAATACCGCATCGGCGCCGCCGATGGCGAGGAACGCCTGCTGCAACGCGCCGCCCAGCTTCTGGACGCCGAGGCGCAGCAGATCCTGTCGCAGGCCGGTCGCGTCCCCGAACCGCGGCTGCTGCTGCTGGCGGGCCTGATGCTGGCCGACCGCTTTGCCGGGATGGAGGACCGCGCCGAGAAGGCTGAGCGCATGGTCACCCGCCTGCAGCAGAACCCGCCCAAGGTCGAGGTCCCGGTGATCCCGTCCGAGCTGAAGGAATCCATGGCCGAACTGGCCGCCCGCGCCGAATCGCTGGCCGAGCGCCTGTCCGAACAGGAGGCCGAGGAGGGGCGCTGATCAGGCGTCCCGTCCGTCCCCCAGAAAGACCGCCAACGTCTCGGCCACCGCGTCCGGGGCGTCGGCATGCAGCCAGTGGCTTGCGCCCTTGATCGTCACGGTTCGCGCCTGCGGGAAATGCGCCCGCAGCGCGGCCTCGCCGTCGTCGGTGACATAGGTCGACAGCTCTCCCTTGATCTCCAGCACCTTGCCGTCGAACGTGCCCCTGGGCGCATCCTCGGGCCAGCCGACGATCTGGGGCATGTGGTCGCGCAGCGCCTTCAGGTTCAGCCGCCACCGGACGGGATCGGCCTTCAGGTCCAGGTTCTGCAGCAGGAAGGCCCGCACGCCGCGTTCCGGGACCAGTTCCGTCATCGCGCGGTCGGCCTCGGCGCGGCGGGTCAGATGCGCGATCTCCATCCGCTCCATCGCGTCGACATAGCGGGTCTGGTCGTGGCCATAGGCGATGGGCGCGATGTCCATCACCGCCAGCCTGCGCACCATCTTCGGGTGGGTCAGCGCCAGCAGCATCGAAGCCTTGCCGCCCATCGAATGCCCGACCAGATCGACCTTGCCGCCCAGATCGTCGATCATCGCGGCCAGATCGCCCGCCAGCGCGGCATAGCTTGCATCCGGGTCGTGCGGACTGTCGCCGTGATTGCGCAGATCGACGGTGGTGACGGGCCGCGTCTCGGCCAGCCTGCGGGCCTGCGCGCCCAGGTTGCGGCCCTGGCCGTAAAGGCCGTGGACCAGAAGGACGGGCAGCCCGTCCTGCGGACCGATGGTGGTGTGATTCAGCTTCATGCCCCAGTGTTAGAGCGTCTGGCGCCCGCCCGCCATCCCGTCTAGTCTGCCGCCATGACACGCAAGCCCGACAGCTTCGAGGACATCCCCGCCATGGCGGACGAGATCGCGCAACTGATGGCATCGCGCTTTGGCGGTGCCCGGCGCGGCGAACGCTTCGATCTGTCCACCATGGTCCGGCGCCGGGGCGGCGCCTTGCCCGACCGCCTGCGCCGCAAGGCCAAACGCCTGGCCGAGGCCGACATCCTGGCCCGCAGCCCCCGCATCGCACGCCAGCTGCCCCTGGCCGATCTGGGCCGCGCCCATGCCGCGCTGCTGGCGCATCTGCAGCCCCTGGGCGAGATCGCGCGATTCCAGGGCCGGGCGATCAGCCTGACGGCGACGGTGGTGTTCGGGCTTCTGCTTCTTGGCGCGGCCATCATCTGGGTGATGGTCGGGCGAGGGACCCTCTGATCGGCATTGCATGCAATGCAATGCTGCTTTACCGCCAGACGACTTGAAAAACGCGGCGCGATGTACTGACTCGCAGGTATCAGCCCGCCACAAGAGCCAGTGACATGACACAGAGCACAGATTTCCGCGCCGCCATCCTGGCGCTGGCCCTTGGCGCCTTCGCCATCGGCACCTCCGAATTCGCCGCGATGGGGCTGCTGCCCTATTTCCAGGCCGATCTGGGCCTGACGGAACCGCAGGCGGGCCATGTCATCAGCGCCTATGCCATCGGCGTGGTGATCGGTGCGCCGATCACGGCGATGATGGGGGCCAGGCTGCCGCGCCGCCGTTTCCTTGCGGCGCTTATGGCCTTCTATGGCGTGATGAACCTGCTGGCCGCGATGGTGCCGGGCTTTGCGCTGCTGGCCGGCGCGCGCTTCCTTGCGGGGCTGCCGCATGGCGGGTTCCTGGGGGTCGCCATGCTCTATGCCGCGGATGCGCTGCCGGTGGGGCAGCGGGCGCGGGGGGCGGCGCAGGTCATCATGGGCCTGACCGTCGCCAACATCTTCGGCGTGCCGCTGGCGGGCTGGTTCGGGCAGGTGATCGGCTGGCGCTTCGGCTTCGGGATGCCGGGGGTGATCGCGCTGATCTCGGCCTGGGCGATCCTGAAGGTCGCGCCGCGCGTCGGCGGCAATCCCGATGCGCGCCCCTGGGACGAATTGCAGGCGCTGAAGAACCCGCGCGTGCTGTGGACGCTGGCCGTGGGCGCCATCGGCTTCGGCGGGCTGTTCGCGGTCTATGCCTTCCTGACGGCCTCGATGCTGGCGAATGCGAACCCGCCGGGCTATGCGATCCCGCTGGCGCTGGCGGTGTTCGGCGTGGGCGGCACGCTCGGGACCTGGATCTCGGGGCGCGTGACCGAGGCGATGGGCACGACCCGCGCATCCTTCATCGCGCTGGCCTCGATGGCGCTGACGCAGGCCTTCGCGTCGGCGGTGGTGGGCGACTGGGCGCTGATGGTGCTGTCCTCGTTCCTGCTGGCGCTTGGCGCGGGGCTGGTGATCCCGCTGCAGACCCGCCTGATGGAGGTCGCGGGCGACGCGCAGAACATGGCTGCCGCGATGAACCACGCGGCCTTCAACGCGGCGAACGCGCTTGGGCCGTTCCTTGCGGGGATGGCGCTGGCCGCGGGCTGGGGCTGGCGGTCGACCGGCCTGGTCGGGATCGCGCTTACCGCTGCCGGGGCGGTCGTGCTGGGTCTGGCCACCGTGCGAGATCGGGCAGGTCGGGCGGCGGCAGCGAACGCAGGATGACCGCCCTCGAGGTCGAGTTGAACTCTCGCCTCCAGGTGACGAACAGGACCATCGCGGTGCCCAGCATCAATGCCCAGGGCCCCGCGAGCCAGCCGAGCGATCCAAGCGCGAAATAGACGCTGCGCAGCCCCGCGTTGAAGCTGCGCGCGGCGGTGATGTTCAGGTCGGCCGCCTGCATCGCGCGGGGCATGGCGGTCGGGTCCTCGGGTTCGTTCGGGACGGCGGCCATCATGACGGCGCAATATCCGAACAGGCGGTGCGCCCAGACGAATTTCAGGAAGGCGTTCACCACGAAGAACATGGTGATCAGCAGCCGCAGCTCCCATCCGGTCTCGGCTGTGGGGCTCAGCTCCAGCTCGGCGGCGATGCCGCGCAGACGCTCGGCATTGCCGATCAGCGCCAGAAGGCCGCCCGTCGCGATCATGCAGGCCGATGCGAAGAAGGCCGTCCCCTCGCGCAGGCTGGACAGGATGTTGCCGTCGAAGATGCGCGGCTGGCGCGTGATGAAATGGCGCATCCATTCACGGCGGTAACGCTTCATCAGGACCGACACCGACGGGATGCCCTGTGGCGGGCGTTCGGTGAAATGCCCGATCCCCAGCCATGTCGTGAAAAGCAGGATCAGCGCCGCGATTTCCAGCGGGCTGAGACGGATGTGGCTGATCAGATCAAGGGCGTCCATCACGCGACACTAGGTCGGGTTTCGATCCTGCGAAAGACCCCGAAACGGGTCTTGAAGCGCCGCGCGGCGATCCTAGATCAATTGAACCGGCGGCCATGACGGCGTCGGCACGACCGCTTGCCCGAAGACGGGAAGCATCACGATCATCGCTTGAACAAGGATGTGACCACAATGCGTAGCAATTTCGATCTCACGCCGCTCTACCGTGCCTCGATCGGTTTCGACCGGCTGGCCGACGTGATGGACCGCGCGCTCAGCGCCGACGTGTCCGCCCCCACCTATCCCCCCTACAACATCGAGAAGACGGGCGAGAACGCCTATCGCATCTCGATCGCCGTGGCAGGATTCGCAGCCGACGACCTGAACGTCGAGATGCGCGACGGCGCCGTCATCGTCTCGGCCCGCAAGGCCGAAGAGGACGAGGCCCGCACCTTCCTGCATCGCGGCATCGCGACCCGCGCCTTCGAGCGCAAGTTCACGCTGGCGGACCATGTGCGCGTGCAGGGCGCAAGCCATGTCGACGGCATGCTGCATGTCGATCTGGTCCGCGAGATCCCCGAGGCGCTGAAGCCGCGCCGCATCGAGATCTCGAAGGAGACCCCGAGGGTCGAGAAGCTGGACGCCTGATCCGCGAATGAAAGGGGCCGCCCGGTGGGGCGGCCCTTCTTCGTCACAGGCGCCTGCGTGCGCGCAATGCCGCGCTGATCGTCCCGTCGTCCAGGTAGTCCAGCTCGCCCCCGATGGGCACGCCCTGGGCAAGCCCGGTCACGGCGACCTCCGACCCCTCCAGCGCGTCGGCGATGTAATGGGCGGTCGTCTGCCCGTCCACGGTCGCGTTCAGCGCGAGGATCACCTCGGTCACGCCATCCTCGTGGATGCGCGATATCAGGCGCGGGATGCCCAGATCCTCGGGGCCGATCTCGTCCAGGGCCGACAGCGTGCCGCCAAGAACGTGATAGCGGCCGCGAAAGGCGCGCCCGCGTTCCAGCGCCCATAGGTCGGCCACGTCCTCGACCACGCAGATCTCGCCCGTGGCGCGGGCGGGATCGGCGCAGATGGGGCAGATGTCGCGGTCGGTGACATTGCCGCAGGACAGGCATTCGCGGGAATTGACGGCGACGCGGTCCAGAAGCTGCGCCAGCTGGACCATCTGCGTGTCCCGCCTGCGGATCAGCGACAGCACGATGCGGCGCGCCGACCGGGGGCCAAGCCCCGGCAGACGTGCCATCAGCGTGATCAGCGCCTGGATATCGTCGCCACCGCCTTTCATCCGCAGATCAGAACGGGGGCTTCATGCCCGCCGGCAGCCCGAGGCTTTCGGCCATGCGCGACATTTCCGACTGCATCTTGTCCTCGGCCAGGCGCTGCGCCTCCTTGACGGCGGCCAGGATCAGGTCCTCGACCACCTCCTTTTCCGAGGGCACGAAGATCGAGGGGTCGATGTCCAGCGACTTCAGCTCTCCCTTGGCCGAGCAGGTGGCCTTGACCAGCCCCGCACCGGATTCGCCGGTCACGGTGATGTTGGCCATCTCCTCCTGCATCTGGGTCATGCGTTCCTGCATTTCCTTGGCGGTCTTCATCATCTTGGCCATGTCGCCAAGTCCGCCCAAACCCTTGATCATGTCTCAGTCCTCGTCTTCGAAGGGGTCCCATTCGTCGACCTCGGCCACGGGGCCGGTGCCGCTGTCATGGGGATTGGTCGCGCCATCGGCCTCAACCGCGATCTCGGTCGGGGCAGGGGCCACGCGTTTCACGTCGGTCAGCTTCGCGCCGGGAAAGGCCGCCATCACCTGCTGGACGATGGGCAGCTCCAGCGCGCGTTCGCGGGCGGCGCGGGCCTCGGCCTCGCGTGCCTCGGCGATGGTGGGCGCGCCGCCGCCATTGGCGATCGTCACGGCCCAACGCTGCCCGCCGGTCCAGCCGCGCAGGCGCTCGGCCAGGCGTTGGGCGAAATCGGCGGGCGGGTTGTCGCGGGGCTCGAACTCGATCCGGCCGGGGCTGTAGCGGACCAGGGCCACGTGGCGTTCGACCATCACCAGCAGCGTCATGTCGCGCATGCGTGCGATCAGATCCACGACGCTTTCGAAATCCGGAAAGCTCTCGACCAGATGCGGTGCCACGGCAAGCGCCGTCGCCGCGTTCCCGTGCGCCTGCGCGACGGGTGCAGGGCGGGCGCGGCGCACGGCCTGCGGGGCTTGGGTCGCCTGCGCGCCCGCCACCGAAGGTCCGCGCGCGAATTCGCCCGCGTTCTGCGCCTGCTGCACGCGGCGGATCAGCGCCTCGGGGTCGGGCAGGTCGGCGACATGGGTCAGCCGGATAATCGCCATTTCCGCCGCCATCATCGCGTTCGGCGCGGTCGAGACCTCTTCGAGCGCCTTGAGCAGCATCTGCCACAGGCGCGACAGCACACGCATCGCCAGCTGGTCCGACAGCGCCTTGCCGCGGCTGCGTTCCTCGGGGGAAACGGTCGGATCCTCCAGCGCGTCGGGCGTGATCTTCGCGACCGAGATCCAGTGCGTGATCTCGGCTAGGTCACGCAGCACGGCCACGGGGTCCGCGCCGTCGGCATATTGCGATTGCAGTTCCGTCAGCGCCGCCGCCGCATCGCCGCGCAGGATCATGTCGAACAGGTCGATGACCCGCCCGCGATCGGCAAGGCCCAGCATCGCGCGGACCTGTTCGGCGGTCGTCTCGCCCGCACCGTGGCTGATCGACTGATCCAGAAGGCTGGTCGCATCGCGGGCCGATCCTTCGGCCGCCCGCGTGATCAGCGCCAGCGCGTCATCGGCGATCTGTGCACCCTCGGCATCCGCGATGCGCTTCAGCAGCGCGATCATCACCTCGGGCTCGATCCGGCGCAGATCGAAGCGCTGGCAGCGCGACAGCACCGTGACCGGCACCTTGCGGATCTCGGTCGTGGCGAAGATGAACTTCACATGGGGGGGCGGTTCCTCCAGCGTCTTCAGCAGCGCGTTGAATGCGCTGGTGGACAGCATGTGAACCTCGTCGATGATATAGATCTTGTAGCGCGCGCTGGCCGCCCGGTAATGCACGCTCTCGATGATCTCGCGGATGTCGCCGACGCCGGTGCGGGATGCGGCGTCCATCTCCATCACGTCGACATGGCGGCCTTCGCTGATGGCCGTGCAATGTTCGCAGACCCCGCAGGGTTCGGTCGTCGGACCGCCCGTGCCGTCGGGGCCGATGCAGTTCATGCCTTTGGCGATGATGCGCGCGGTCGTCGTCTTGCCGGTCCCGCGGATGCCGGTCATGATGAAGGCCTGCGCGATGCGATCGGCGGCGAATGCGTTCTTCAGGGTGCGGACCATCGCGTCCTGACCCACGAGGTCCGCGAAGGTCTCGGGCCGGTACTTGCGGGCCAGAACCTGGTATGCTGCTTTGCTGTCCGTCATGGCTCCCTCGGGCGTCGCGCCACCTTAGCCAAGGGCGGCGGGGGCCACAACCGATCTGCGGCCCCCGCGATTGTCAGACTTGGCCGCGATCAGGCGTTGTCCAGCACGATCCGGTACCGTGCCTTGCCGGCGCCAAGATGGGCAAAGGCGTCGTTGATGCGCGACATCGGGAAATGCTCGGTCACGGGGCTGATCCCGTGGCGCGCGGCGAATTCCATCATCGTGTTCAGCGTCGCGGGCGCACCGACGGGCGAGCCCGAGATGCTGCGTTGACCGGCGACCAGCGGGAAGGCCCCGACATCCAGAGGCTCGGGCGTGATGCCGACCATGTGCAGGCGGCCCTGCGGCTTCAGCGTCTCCATGATGGCGTTCCAGTCCATCTTGACCGCGACCGTGGACAGCACCAGGTCGAAGCGCCCCTTGGCACCCGCGATCGCGTCGGCGTCACGCGAATTGACGCAGTGATGGGCGCCCATCTCGCGGGCCTCGTCCATCTTCGATTCGCTGGTGAAGGCCGTGACCTCGCAGCCCCATGCGCGGGCGAATTGCAGCGCAAGATGCCCAAGCCCCCCGATGCCGATGACCGCGACATGGTCGGTCGGGCGGATGCCGAACTGCACGAAGGGATTGAAGACGGTGATGCCGCCGCACAGAAGCGGGCCCGCGTCGCGCAGCTCCATCTGGTCGGGAATGCGGATGACGGCGGTTTCCTGCGCGCGGACGCGATCGGCAAAGCCGCCGTGATGGCCGATGATCGTCGGCTGCTGGTCTGGGCACAGGTTCTGGTTGCCGCCAAGGCACTGCATGCAGTGGTTGCAGTAACCCGACTGCCATCCCAGGCCCACGCGGTCGCCGACCTTCAGCCCCGTCACATGCGATCCTACCGCCGCGATCGTGCCCGCGACCTCGTGGCCGCCGACGAAGGGAAAGGACGCGATGCCCCACTCGTTCTCCCACATGGACAGGTCGCTGTGGCAGACCCCGCAATGTGCGACCGAGATCTCGACGTCATGTGCCCCGAGCGGGCCGGGGTCGTATTCGAAAGGTGCGAATTCACCATGCGCTTCCTGCGCGGCATATGCCTTGATCATGTCTTGGTCCTGTCTCGGAAGGTCTGCTGCAGGCAGGCGGCCCGGAGGGTCGTTCAGCGGAACGGGGTACTGGATCACTGTGAAATGGGCTGCCGCGCCATGGGGGTGTTCGTGTTGCCTGCCTGCAGGACATGCAAAACCCGGCGACGGGAACATGGTTCCGCAAAATCCGCAGACTGATGGAATTTCTTTCCAGATCCCGGTTCCGTCGCGCCTGAAACGAAGATTCAGTCCAGCATGATCCGGGTCGGGCGGCGTCCTGTCAGCCGTTCCCTGATCCGCTGCCGCAGGCCCCTGGGCGGGGCGACCGAGCTGTCCCGTTCGAACAGGATGCCCGCAAGGCTAGGGTCGTTCATCTGGGCCAACCTGTAGCCCCACCGCGCCGCAAGCCGGGGGTCGATTCCGTGCGCTGGCCCCATCTCGGTGTTCATGATGCCGGGGATCCATTCGCTGACGACGATATGGGGAAACTCTGCATGCAGATCCGCGACCAGTGATTTGGTAAAGATCCGGCACGCCCCTTTCGACACGGAATAGGCGGCAGAAAGGGGCGCAGGCGCATCTCCGGCATAGCTGGTGACGTTGACGATCCGCCCCTGGCCAGCAGGCACCATATCCCGCAATGCCTGAACCGTGCAGGCCACCATGCCGTTCAGGTTGACCTGCATCGTCCGTTCGAGGCTGGCCGCCGTTTCGTCCAGGATGCTGCGGCGGGGGTGGACGGCGGCGTTGTTGATCAGTGTGGACACCGGGCCGCATGCCTCTCGGATGCGGTCGAATGCGGCATCGACCGCGGCGGTATCGGCGATATCGGCCGGAACGGGCAGGAACCTGTCGGGATGAAGCGCGGCCAGCTCTGCCAGTTCGGCCTCGCGCCGGGCGATCCCGGCGACGACGCTGCCATGCTGCAGGAACTGTTGGCAGAGTGCGCGGCCAAGGCCTGCGCTTGCGCCTGTGATAACGGTAACCTTTGGCCGTTCTGCGTTCATTGGCGACGGTCTTTCTTCTGGGGCGTCTTGCCCGGAGATCTGGGTGTCATGCGAGTTCGATCCATGTCCGCCTCAGCCGCCTTCGGCCCGGAATACAGGCAGGAACAGCTCTCGCAGTCGGATCGCGTTGGTGTTGGTGATGTGATTGTTGTCGAAATACCCGGCAAATCCGCCTGCCATGGCCGAGCATGTCTGATCGTCACAGACCAACGGCCAGGGATCCAGCAGCGCCGCGCCTGATGCCGTCAGCATCGCATCCGCATTGCTGTTGCGGCTGGCGATCGCTGCGCGCGGCACGCTGGCGATCTCGGCCACTTCGGCTTCGGCAAGGCCCGAATGCGCCAGCTTGCGCGACACGATGCGGGAATCGTATGTCGGAATTTCGGGGACCTGCCGAAGGATGAAGACCTGTCGCCCGGATTGCCGCAGGCGGGCGACGGTGTCCGTCATGGCGCGCTGCATCAGCTGCGATTGGGACAGCGCAGCCTGACCGGTGCCTGTGACGCTGATGGTGTTGTGCGCGTCAAGCCCGATACCGGCACCTTCGGTATAGTAGGTCCAGCGCCCGACAAGTAGCACGGTATCGAACCTGTCCGACCCTTCCAGCGCGTCTCGGATCCGGCGGTTGGCATCGCTGCAGGCCGCATCCTGCGCTTGCGTCGTGCTGTTCTCGGTCTTCTCCAGCCCGAAAAGCGGCGGGCACCCGGCGCGCCAGATCACGAGGGCCGGAACATCGCCGTCGAAAGCCGCCTGTTCGAGGCCTTCCTTGAAGGCGCGGACATGGCTGTCGCCCCAGATCAGGATGCGGGGCTCGCCCTCGGGGCCGATGGGGCACAGCTCGACCCCTGCCAGATCGCCGGTCTGGGGCACGCTGCAGCGCTGCCAGTCCTGGTTGAAATCCTGCGTGGCCTGGATATGCGTCAGGATCTGCGGCGGGAAACGCCGCGCCAGCCCGTCGCCCAAGTAAATCACCGCGCCTGCCGCAAGCGCCGTGCCCGTTGCCAGCCCGGTTCCCAGAAACAGCCCGCGAACCGACAGCTGCGCGCGGCGCGTCGGGGTTTCGATGAACCGCCAGCTGAGCGTTGCCAAGGCCAATGACAGCATGATCAGCACAAGCCGTTGCCAAAGGGGACCGAGGCTTCCGAAGTAATACGTCCAAAGCGTCGCCAGCGGCCAATGCCACAGATAGAGCGAATAGGAGATGAGGCCGATGAAGACCAACGCCCGGCTGCGCAGCAACGTGTTCACGCCGTTCGGATTCCGACCGTTCGCGATGACCAGCACCGCGCCCACGACCGGCAGCAGCGCCCGCCAGCCCGGAAAGCGCTGATCCGCGTCAAGCGTCAGTATGCCCACCGCCATCAATGCAAGTCCGGCCCATGAAAGCAGGGGATGCAGATCCCAGCTGAGCCCGCGTTTGTGGCCCATGATCGCAAGGAGGACGCCGGCCAGCAGCTCCCATGCGCGGAACGGGAACAGGTAGAAGGCCGCCGTCTGAGAGATCGGCGTCAGCAGGATGCAGGCCACCAGCGACCCAAGCCCCAGCAGGCACAGCACCATGGGCAGCCACCGCCGCACCGAAGCCAGAACGATCATCACCAGCGGCAGGAAGATGTAGAACTGCTCCTCGACCGACAGGGACCAGGTGTGCAGCAGGATCTTTTCCTTGGCGACACTGTCGAAATAGCCCGCCTGCGTGAAGAAGTAGACGTTCGAGAGATAGACGGAGGAGCTGATGATCTCCTTGCCCAGGGCGCGGAAGTCGAAGGGCAGCATGATTGCCCAGCCGACGATCAGACATGCCGTGATCACCGCGAAGTAGACGGGTGCAAGACGACGGATGCGTCGCTGATAGAAACGGATCAGGTCGATGCGGCCGGTCCTGCATAACTCGTCCCAGAGGATCCCGCCGATCAAGAAGCCCGATATCACGAAGAAGATGTCCACGCCGACGAAACCGCCGGAAAGGCCCGGGATATCGAAGTGGAAAAGCAGGACGGGCAGAATCGCCACCGCCCTGAGGCCGTCGATCTCCCTACGGTAACTTTGCAACCTGAAGCCCTCTTGATGCGATCGGCAAGATACTGCCTGTACCGGCATTCTTCATAGGACCCAAAGCGGCCTTGCTTAACAAGCCGCTTGAGCGCGGCCTCCGCGGATAAAGCGTCGCACGCTACATGTGTGGTATGCCCGGCCGGTTCTGCCCTCGGCAAGGTCGCGGCAAGACTGATCGTGCGCGAAACGCGTCAAGTGGACCGGCTGCCAATGGATTGAAGGGTGAGAGGCTGGACAACGACCCAAACGGGACTCGTTACGGCTGCTTCCTTCCGGACCTGACCGAGTTGGCGAGGCGCTTGCCCGCGCCAACCTCTCGGGGCGTCAGATATGACGGCTGCGATGCGGATGCAACCCCCCGCGAAAGGGTCGAGCCGCGCGTCCGGTCAGGAACCTATCCCATTGGCGACAACCATGGGTTGATGGCTGTACCGATGAACTGCATCAATGAAGGGCAGTCCGGGTAAGATTTGCAGACAGGGGACGGACGCGGGACGACATGCACGCAGAGGAGGAGACGCGATGTTGACGACTTGGTTGAACACGCATCCCAATCTGGACTATCAGCCGGACGAAGGCCTCGGCGGCACCGGTGGCGCATCAACTTCAGGCAGGTTGTTCCGGATGAAATTCTCCACGCGTATCGATCAGGAAATCCCTGCAGAGCAGCTGTTTGCCGCCATCGGCGACTTCGACGCGCTGGAAAGGATGCTGATCTCTCGCGGGGCGAGCGTGGTGCGCATCGACCCGGCCAAGGATCCGGGCACCGTCATGGGCTGGCGCATCGGCTTCGACTGGCGCGGCAAGGCGCGCAAGCTGAAGCTGTCGGTGGACCGGTTCGACCGCCCCGAGGCGATCGGCATGCAGGGCCGCTCGGAGGCGCTGGACATGACGATCAACGCCACCGTCGTCGCGCTGAACCGCAGCAAGTCCCGGTTGATCTTCGAGCTGGAGATCCGCCCGCGCAACATGAAGGCGCGGCTGATGCTGCAGACCGCCAAGCTGGGCAAGTCCGAGCTGGACAAGCGCTTCGAGCGGCGCATCCGCGAATACGTGGAACTGATGCGCGCCTGAGGGCGCGGGCGATCACTCGCCCGCCAGCTGCGCCTCTCGCAAGGGGTCGGCGGGATAGACGCCCAGGATGTCCAGCGTCGAGGTGAAATAGCGCAGCTCGTCCAGCGCCAGCGCGACATTCGCATCCTCGGGGTGCCCCTCGATATCGGCATAGAACTGCGTCGCGGTGAAGACGCCGTCCACCATGTAGCTTTCCAGCTTGGTCATGTTCACGCCGTTCGTCGCGAAACCGCCCATCGCCTTGTAGAGCGCGGCCGGAATGTTGCGGACGCGGAAGACGAAGCTGGTCAGCATCCGGTCGGCGCGGCGCGTCATGTCGGGGTCGCGCGACATGATCAGGAAGCGCGTCGTGTTGTTGGACCGGTCCTCGATCTGGTCGGCCAGGCGTTCCAGCCCGTAGATGTCGCCCGCAAGGGGTGCTGCCAGCGCAGCCAGCGGCGGATGCGCGCGCGAGGCGACCTCCTTGGCCGATCCGGCGGTGTCGGCGCCGGTGATCGCGCGGATGCCGTGTTCGCGCAGGAAGCCGCGGCACTGGCCCAGCAGGACCGGGTGGCTCATGGCTTCGCGGATCTCGGACAGGGGGGTGCCGGGCACGGCCAGCAGGCTGATATGGACGCGCACGAAGGCCTCGTCGACGATATGCAGGCCCGATTCCGGCAGCAGGTGATGGATGTCGGCGACGCGGCCATAGGTCGAATTCTCGACCGGCAGCATGGCCAGGTCGGCCTCGTGGTTGCGCACGGCGTCGATGACATCCTCGAAGGTGCGGCAGGGCAGGGCCTCCATGTCGGGCCGGGCGGCCTTGCAGGCCTCGTGGCTGTATGCGCCCAGTTCCCCCTGGAACGCGATGCGGTTCGTGGTCATGGCTTCTGCCCCGCTGATGTCGAATATCCCCAGGCGCTGGTAACTATACCTTGATCAGCCAAAGCGAAAGCGGATAGATGTCCAACGACTTGCAGAGCTTACCAAGGCGGGGACCGCACGCGATGTTCAACACCATGACCCTGACCAAGGCAGCCGGCGCATTCATCGGCGCCCTGCTTTTCCTGATGCTGGCGAACTGGGCCGCGACAGCGATCTTCCATGTCGGACCGGCCGGCCACGCAGGCGGTCACGGCGAAGACCATGGCGAGGGCGAGATCACGCAGGCCTATTCGATCCCCGTTCCCGAAAGCGCCGCAGGGGGCGCCGAGGAAGAGGAAGAGATCGACTTCGCCGCGCTGATGGAATCGGCCGATGCCGCCGCGGGCGAGCGTGAATGGGCCAAGTGCCGTTCGTGCCACGCGCTGGACAGCACCGACGGCGTCGGTCCGCACCTGAACGGCGTCGTGGGTCGCGCGGTCGCCTCGGTCGACGGCTTCGGCTACAGCGGCGCGATGCAGGACCACGCCGCCGAGGTTCCGGCATGGGAGCCCGAGCCGCTCCAGGCATTCCTGGAAAACCCGCGCGGTGTCGTGTCGGGCACGGCCATGAGCTTTGCCGGCCTGAAGGATCCGCAGGCGCGCGCGAACCTGATCGCCTTCCTCGAACAGAATTCCTGATTCCGTCTGGATCGCGACGATCGAACGCCGCCCCGCCTTGGGGCGGCGTTTCGCATTCGGGGCGCGCGTCCTCACGAAATCGCGGCTTGAAGCGGTCGCCGCCGCTGGCCTAGCCTTGCGCGACCACGCACCCGGAGGATCGCCCATGCGCCGCACGCCCTTTTCGGCCTTATCCTGATGGCAACGGCCATGCCCGGCCACGCGCAGGACACCGAAGGGACGATACGTTCGCACGGGATCGGGACCTTCGGGGAACCGTCGCTGCCTGCCGATTTCGACCATCTGCCCTATGTGAACCCCGATGCGCCCAAGGGCGGAGAGATCGCCGAATCGATCCCGAACTCGACGGGCTTCGACAACTACAACCCGTTCACCTTCCGGGGGCGGGCGGCGGTGCTGTCCACGGTGATGCTGGAATCCATCCTGACCGGCACCGCCGACGAGGTGGGCGCGGCCTATTGCCTGCTGTGCGAAAGCATCGAATATCCCGAAAGCCGCGACTGGGTGATCTTCCACCTGCGCCCCGAGGCGAGGTTCAGCGACGGCACGCCCCTGACCGCGAACGACGTGCTGTTCAGCTATGAGACGCTGCGCACCAAGGGGCTGTCGTCGTTCCGCGTGGTGATCGCCCAGCAGGTCGCCGGCGCCACGGTGATCGACGATCACACGATCCGCTTCGACTTCACCCCCGATTATCCGCGCCGCGACGTGATCCAGTCGGTCGGCGGGCTGCCGATCTTCAGCGCCAAGGATTTCGAGGAGAACGACCGCGACCTGGAACAGCCCATGCGGACGCCGATGATCGGGTCCGGGCCCTATGTCTTCGGCAATGCCGACATCAACCGCAACGTCACCTGGGAACGCGACCCCGACTACTGGGGCGCCGATCTGCCGATCAATCGCGGGCGGCACAATTTCGACCGCATCCGGTTCGAGTATTTCGCCGATTACGATGCCGCATTCGAGGCGTTCAAGGCGGGCGAATACACCTTCCGCCGCGAGGTCAGCAGCATCATCTGGGCGACCCGCTACGATTTTCCGTCCCTGCAGAAGGGCTGGGTCGTCAAGGAGGAACTGCCCGACGGCAACATCGCCTCGGGGCAGGCCTGGGTGCTGAACCTGCGCCGCCCCGACTGGCAGGACATCCGCGTCCGAGAGGCGATCGGGCTAATGTTCAACTTCGAATGGTCGAACGCCTCGCTGTTCTACGGCCTCTATGACCGGGTCGAGAGCTTCTGGGACAACAGCGAGCTGGAGGCCGAAGGCCCCCCGACCGAGGCCGAGCTGGCCCTGCTGGAGCCGCTGGCCGCCGACCTGCCCGAAGGCGTGCTGACCGAGGATGCGGTCAGTCCCCCCGTCAGCGGTGAAAGGCAGGCCGATCGCGGCAACCTGCGCAAGGCGGCGGCCCTTCTGGACGAGGCGGGCTGGACCGTGGGGTCGGACGGGATGCGCCGAAACGCCGATGGCCGTGTCCTGTCGCTCGAGATCCTGAACGACAGCCAGACCTTCGACCGCGTGATCAACCCCTTTGTCCAGAACCTGCGCCGCCTGGGGATCGACGCGCGCAACACCCGCGTGGACAATGCCGAATACGAGAACCGCAAGCGCGGCCACGATTTCGACATGATCTCGGACCACCTGGGGCAGGACGCCATCCCGGGCGCGAACCTGCAGCAGTATTTCGGCTCGGCCAGTGTGGACGACGTGTTCAACTCGATGGGGCTTGCGAATCCGGCGGTGGACAGCCTGATCGCGACGATCGAGGCCGCCGACACGCAAGAGGACCTGACCACCGCCGCCCATGCGCTGGACCGGACGCTGCGCGCGCTGCGCTTCTGGGTGCCGCAATGGTATAACGGCCAGCACCTGATCGCGCATTACGACATCTTCGGTCGCCCCGACACGCTGCCGCCCTTCGACTTGGGGGAGCTGGATTTCTGGTGGTACGACCAGGCCAAGGCGGATGCGCTGCGCGATGCGGGCGGGCTGAGGTGACACGGCTTGCGGCTTGATTTCCGTGATGGAATTGCCGACAAGCAAGGCAACTGAACACGGGCCGCCAAGGCCCGGAACGACCCCGAGGGCGGGCAGAAGGACAGGCTGATGGGCGCCTATATCCTGCGGCGTTTGCTGCTGATCATCCCCACCTTGATCGGCATCATGCTGGTCAATTTCACGCTGACGCAATTCGTGCCGGGCGGCCCGATCGAACAGATCGCGGCGCAGATCCAGGGCGAAGGCGACGCGCTGCGCAACATTTCCGGCGGCGGGGCCGAGGCCGGGATGGGCGCATCCCAGGAACGATACGAGGGCGCACGCGGCCTGCCGCCCGAATTCATCGCCCAGCTTGAACAGGAATTCGGCTTCGACAAGCCGCCGGTCGAACGCTTCTTCACCATGCTGTGGAACTATGTCCGCTTCGATTTCGGGACCAGCTGGTTCCGCTCGATCAGCGTGGTGGACCTGGTGGTGGAAAAGATGCCCGTGTCCATCACGCTGGGGCTGTGGTCCACGATCATCGCCTATCTGATCTCGATCCCGCTTGGCATCCGCAAGGCGGTCAGGGACGGGTCGCGCTTCGACACCTGGACCTCGGGCGTGATCATCATGGCCTATGCGATCCCGGCCTTCCTGTTCGCGGTCATCCTGATGGTGCTGTTCGCGGGCGGCAGCTATTGGCAGGTGTTCCCGCTTCGGGGGCTGACCTCGGACAATTTCGCGGACCTGTCTGCCTGGGGCAAGATCAAGGACTATGCCTGGCACGCGACGCTGCCGGTGATCGCGGCGACGATCAGCAGCTTTGCCACGCTGACCCTGCTGACCAAGAACAGCTTCTTGGACGAGATCAACAAGCAATACGTCATGACCGCCCGCGCCAAGGGCCTGACCGAACGGCGGGTGCTGTATGGTCACGTCTTCCGCAACGCGATGCTGATCGTGATCGCGGGCTTTCCGGCGATGTTCCTGGGCGTGTTCTTCGGATCGAGCATCCTGATCGAGACGATCTTCTCGCTCGACGGTCTCGGGCGCCTCGGCTTCGAGGCGGCGGTGCAGCGCGACTATCCGGTGATCTTCGGCACGCTCTATGTCTTCGGGCTGCTGAGCCTTGTCGTCGGGATCCTGTCCGACCTGATGTATGTCTTCGTCGATCCGCGCATCGACTTTGAAAAAAGGGCCGGCTGATGGCCATGTCCGAACTGAACCGCCGCCGCTGGCGCAACTTCCGCAGCAATGGCCGCGCCTTCTGGTCGCTGGTGATCTTCTCGGTCCTGTTCGTCGTCTCGATGTTCGCCGAGATCGTGGCCAACGACAAACCGATCCTTGTCAGCTATCGCGGCGACCTGTTCGTGCCGGCCTATCGCTTCTATCCGGAAACGGCCTTCGGGGGCGATTTCGGGACCGAGGCCATCTATCGCGACGAGGCGGTGCAGTGCCTCATCGTGTCGGGCGGGCGCGAGGAATGCTGGGACGACCCCGAGGGGTATATCGAGGCCGTCCATGACGGCAGCGCGGGCGTCCCCAAGGCCGAGCAGGGCTGGATGATCTGGCCGCCCGTCCCCTATCATTTCCGCACGATCAACAACGTGGGCACCGCCCCCAGTGCGCCCGACGGCGATCACTGGCTGGGCACCGACGACACGGCGCGCGACGTGCTGGCGCGGGTGATCTACGGGTTCCGCACCTCGATCCTGTTCACGCTGATCGTGACGGTGGTCGCATCGTCCATCGGCATCGCGGCAGGGGCGGTGCAGGGCTATTTCGGCGGACGGACGGACCTTATCTTCCAGCGGGTGCTGGAGATCTGGGCCTCGACCCCCAGCCTGTACGTCATCATCATCCTGTTCGCGATCCTCGGGCGCAGCTTCTGGCTGCTGGTCTTCGTCACCATCCTGTTCGGCTGGCCCGCGCTGGTGGGGGTCGTCCGGGCCGAGTTCCTGAGGGCACGGAACTTCGAATATGTCCGTGCCGCGCGCGCCCTTGGCGTCAGCGACCGCAAGATCATGTTCCGCCATATCCTGCCCAACGCCATGGTCGCCACGCTGACGATGCTGCCCTTCGTCGTCACCGGCACGATCAGCGGCCTGGCCGCGCTGGACTACCTCGGCTACGGCCTGCCTGCGGGGGCGGCATCGCTTGGGGAAATGGCACTGCAGGCGAAACAGAACCTGCAGGCGCCTTGGCTGGCCTTCACCGCCTTCTTCACCTTCGCCATCATGCTGTCGCTGCTGGTCTTCGTCTTCGAAGGCATCCGCGACGCCTTCGACCCGCGAAAGACCTTCAGATGAGCCGTCCCGATCAGAACCCGGTCGCAGACCCCGTGCTGCAGGTCAGCGACCTGACCATCGGCTTCCGGTCCGAGGGCCGCGTCGTGCCTGCCGTCAAGGGCGTCAGCTTCCACATCGCGCGGGGCGAGACGGTCGCGCTGGTGGGCGAATCCGGGTCGGGAAAATCGGTGACGGCGCTGTCCACGGTGCAGCTTCTGGCGGGGCAGGCGCAGGTCGGCGGCTCGGTCCGCTATGGCGGGCGCGAACTGGTCGGCGCCCCCGAGAAGACGCTGCGCGACATTCGCGGCAACGACATCAGCTTCATCTTCCAGGAGCCGATGACCTCGCTCAACCCGCTGCACACGCTGGAAAAGCAGCTGAGCGAGAGCATTGCCCTGCACCAGGGCCTGCAGGGCGACGCGGCGCGCGCGCGCATCGTGGAGCTGCTGACGCGCGTGGGCATCCGCGAACCGGAATCGCGGCTGGGCGATTACCCGCACCAGCTGTCGGGCGGGCAGCGCCAGCGCGTCATGATCGCGATGGCGCTGGCGAACCGCCCCGAGCTGCTGATCGCGGACGAGCCGACGACCGCGCTGGACGTCACCATCCAGGCGCAGATCCTGGAGCTGCTGGCCGAACTGAAGGCGGCCGAAGGGCTGTCCATGCTGTTCATCAGCCACGATCTGAACATCGTGCGCCGCATCGCCGACCGCGTCTGCGTCATGAAGGACGGAGAGATCGTCGAGGAAGGCCCGGTCGAGGCGATCTTTGCCGATCCGCAGCACCCCTACACCCGCAAGCTGCTGGGCGCGGCACCGACCGGCCTTGCAGAACCCGTCGCCCCCGACGCCCCCGAACTGGTCCGGACCGAGGATCTGAAGGTCTGGTTCCCGATCCAGCGCGGGCTGCTGCGCCGCACGGTCGGGCATGTGAAGGCCGTGAACGGCGCCTCGGTCAGCGTCAGGGCGGGCGAGACGCTTGGCATCGTGGGCGAATCCGGCAGCGGCAAGACCACGCTGGCCCTGGCCATCATGCGGCTGATCGATAGCGACGGGCCGGTCCTGTTCATGGGGCAGGACATCCGCGGCTGGAAGGGCGCGCAGCTGCGCCGCCTGCGCCGCGACATGCAGATCGTGTTCCAGGACCCCTATGGCAGCCTGTCGCCCCGCATGACGGTGGAACAGATCATCGCCGAGGGGCTGGGCGTGCACGGCGTCGACAAGGGCACCGACCGCCGCCGCCTCGTGGCTGACATCATGGCCGAGGTGGGGCTGCCGCCCGAGGCGATGCACCGCTATCCCCACGAATTCAGCGGCGGGCAGCGCCAGCGCATCGCCATCGCCCGCGCGATGATCCTGCGTCCCAAGGTGGTGGTCCTGGACGAGCCGACCAGCGCGCTGGACATGACCGTCCAGGTCCAGATCGTCGAGCTGCTGCGCAACCTGCAGCGCAAGCACGGGCTGGCCTTCCTGTTCATCAGTCACGACCTGCGCGTCGTCCGCGCCATGTCGCACCACATCATGGTGATGCGCGCCGGCGAGGTGATCGAACAGGGCCCGACCGAAGCCATCTACGACCACCCGTCCCACGAATACACGAGGACGCTGCTGCAGGCGGCGTTTGCGGGCGGCCACGGATGAAGATCCTCTTCGTGCACCAGAACTTTCCGGGGCAGTTTCCGCATCTTGCCCCGGCCCTCGCGGCACGCGGGCACGAGGTCGTGGCCCTGACCGACGAACGCAACCAGCGGCCCAGCCCCGTGCGCGTCCTGCGCTACAAGTCGCCCGAAAAGGTGCAGACTGACAGCGCGCTCGGGCGGACCTACAGCGAGCATGCCGAACGCGGGCTGCTGGCGGCACGGGGCGCGCGCGCCATGCGCGACCGGCACGGCTTCCATCCCGACGTGATCATCGGCCATCCCGGCTGGGGCGAGACGCTGTTCCTGCGCGAGATCTGGCCCGAGGCGAAGCTGCTGGTCTATGCCGAGCTGATGTACCGCACGCGCGGCCACGACGTGGGCTTCGACCCCGAGATCAGCCCCGCCCGCGACGAGACGCGGTTCCTGACCGTCGCGCGGTCGGCACATCTGCTGCAGGGCGTCCTGCAGGCGGACGCGGCCATCGCGCCCACGCGTTACCAGGCCGACAGCTTTCCGCCGGAACTGCGCGGCAAGATCGGCGTCATGCATGACGGGATCGACACGGACCGCGTGGCCCCGAACCCGGATGCCGCCCTGACGCTGCCCGACGGGCGCGTGCTGCGCGCGGGCGACGAGGTGCTGGGCTTCGTGTCGCGGTCGCTCGAACCCTATCGCGGGTTCCACGTGTTCATGCGCGCCCTGCCGCGGGTGCTGCGCGAAAGGCCCGATGCGCAGGTCGTGCTGATCGGGTCCGAGGGTGTCAGCTATGGCGGCAAACCCCATGACGCGGGCAGCTGGAAGGAGAAGCTGCTGGCCGAGGTCGGCGGCGATCTGGACCTCGGGCGCGTGCATTTCCTGGGGCGGGTGCCCTATGACGATTATCTGTCGCTGCTGCAGGTGGCGCGGGTGCATTGCTATCTGACCTATCCCTTCGTGCTGTCCTGGTCGCTGACCGAGGCGATGTCGGCGGGCGCCTATGTGGTGGGGTCGGATACAGAACCGGTCCGCGAACTGATCCGCGACGGAGAGAACGGCCGCCTCGTGCCGTTCTTCGACCGCGATGCGCTGGCCACGGCGCTGGTGCGCGGGCTGGCGGGCGATCCCGACGCGCCCCGCCTGCGAGAGGCCGCGCGGACCACGATCCGCAAGGGCTATGACCTGCGCAGCCTGTGCCTTCCGCGCCAGATCGACTGGGTGGAAAGCTTCGGGCCGATGCGGTAAACCCCCACGACTTCACGAAAGAGGGCCAAGATGGTTCGGATCCGCCTGACGAATACCCGCAGCCGCCGGAAAGAGGAGATGACGCCCATCGACGCGTCGAACGTGCGGCTGTATCTGTGTGGGCCGACCGTCTATGACCGCGCGCATCTGGGCAATGCCCGTCCCGTGCTGGTCTTCGACGTCCTGGTAAGGCTGTTGCGCCATGTTTATGGCGCGGATGCAGTGACTTACGTGCGGAACTTCACCGATGTCGACGACAAGATCAACGCCGAGGCGCAGCGCCGCAAGGCCGCCGGAAGCCCGCTGTCGCTGGAACAGCTGATCGCCGAGCGGACCGAGGAGACGATCGGCTGGTATCACGACGACATGGACGCGATCGGGGCGGGGCGTCCCGACCACGAGCCGCGTGCGACCGCCTATGTCGGCCAGATGATCGAGATGATTTCCGACCTGATCGCCAAGGGGCACGCCTATGCCGCCGAGGGGCATGTGCTGTTCGACGTGCGGTCCTTCCCGGATTACGGCAAGCTGTCGGGGCGTTCGGTGGACGACATGATCGCGGGCGCGCGGGTCGAGGTCGCGCCCTTCAAGCGCGATCCGATGGATTTCGTGCTGTGGAAGCCCTCGACCGAGGATCTGCCGGGCTGGGACAGTCCCTGGGGCCGTGGTCGTCCGGGCTGGCATATCGAATGCTCGGCCATGTCGGCGGCGCTGCTGGGGCCCAGCTTCGACATCCATGGCGGCGGGATCGACCTGCAGTTCCCACACCACGAGAACGAGATCGCCCAGAGCTGCTGCGCCCATCCGCAGGCATCCTTCGCCAATATCTGGCTGCATAACGAGATGCTGCAGGTCGAGGGCAAGAAGATGTCGAAATCGCTCGGGAATTTCTTCACCGTGCGGGACCTGCTGGACAAGGGCGTGCCGGGCGAGGTGATCCGCTTCGTCATGCTGTCCACCCATTACCGCAAGCCGATGGACTGGACCGAGGCGAAGGCGCGGGAAGCCGACGCGACCTTGCGGCGGTGGCGTGGTCTCGTCGCGGGCGTCGAACCCGCGACGAGCCCTGCGCCTGCCGTTCTGGAGGCGCTTGCCGACGACCTGAACACCGCAGGCGCGATTGCGGCGTTGCACGATCTGGCGGGGCAGGGCGATGCGGCCGCGCTTCTGGCCTCGGCGCGGATGCTGGGGCTGCTGCTGCCGGACATGGGCGCCTGGACCGAGGCCGGCGACGATGCGGCGGCGCTGATCGACAGCCTGCTGACCGCCCGCGCCGAGGCCCGCAAGTCGCGCGATTTCGCCCGTGCAGACGCGATCCGCGACGGCTTTGCCGCCGTGGGCGTCGAGGTCAAGGACACGCCGCAGGGGCCGGAATGGGCGCTGTCTGCGGGCTTCGACGCCGATGCGCTGGCGAAGCTGGCGGCGGATCTGGGCGCGTGACGCTGGAGGCCTGCACCGGGGCGCTGCGCGAGCACGACCCCGACCGGTTCGGGGCCGTCCTTGCCGCGCAGCCGCAGGACCGTGCGGGTCTTCTGACGCTCTATGCGCTGAACCTCGAGGTGGCGCGCGCGCCCTTCCAGTCGAACGAGCCGGGCCTGGCCGAGATCCGCCTGCAATGGTGGATCGACCGGCTGGAGGAGATGGGCCGCGGCACGCCCCCGCCGCTGCACGACGTTCTGACGCCGCTCTGGGATGCGTGGGGGCAGGGGGCGGGTGCGCTTTCCGGCCTGCCCGAAGCCCGGCGGCGCGATTGCGAGCGGCAGCCGCTGCGCGATGCGGATGCCGTCATCGCCTATGTCGATGCGACGGCAGGGCCGCTGATGGCCGCCGCCGCACGCCTTTGCGGCACGCCCGAAGGCGCGATGGACATCGTGGCGCTTCAGGCGCGGGGGGCGGGGCTTGCCGCTTGGTTGCGCGCATTGCCCAAGCTGCAGGCAATGGGGCTGGGCCTGCCGCAGCCCGATCCCGATGCGGCGCGCGCGCTGGCCGGGACCGCGCGCGATGCGCTGCGGCTGGCCGCGCGCAGGCATCGCCGGATCAAGGGCCGCGCGGCGCCCGCGCTCTATCCCGGGCCGCGTGTGCCGCGCCTGCTGTCCGAGATCGCGTCTGGCCGCGTCGATCCCTTCGTCGAGACGCCCGGCATCTCGCCCTTCCAGCGGCGGGCCTCGCTTGCGCGGCTGGGGCTGACCGGGCGCTGGTGGCGCTGAGGCGCGCGAAAGAATCGCTTCACCTTGCACGATCCCTGTGGAAGGAATGAGGGGCGGAACACAGGCACCCCGGAAAGGATCGCGATGGCCAGAGCCAGATTCGACGCAGAGGCTCGGGCGGGCCTGACGCTGATTTCTCCGCCGTTCTTCTATGCGCTGGTGATCCTGGCCGCGCCGGTTCTGACGATCCTGACCTACAGCTTCCTGACCGACGGATACCTAGAGGTCCTGCGGGAGTTCACGCTGGACAATTACCGCGAGGTGCTGTCCGACCCGATCGTGCGGGTGGTGATGACGCGGTCGCTGGTCGTGGCAGGCATCGTGACCTTCGCGACCGTCGCGCTGGCCTTTCCCATCGCGTACTATGTCAGCTTCATGGTCCGGCCCGAGCGCAAGGCGATGTGGCTGTTCCTGATCACGATCCCCTTCTGGACCAGCTATCTGATCCGGGTTTTCCTGTGGAAGGTGATCCTGGGCTATAACGGGGTGATCAACAGCAGCCTGACGGGGCTGGGCATCATCGACGAGCCGCTGACCTTCATCCTCTACAACGTCAATTCGATCGTGCTGACGCTGGCCCATGCCTATGCACCCTTCGCGATCCTGCCGATCTTCGTCGCGCTGGAGAAGATCGACCGGTCCCTGCTGGAGGCCGGCCGCGACCTGGGCGAGAGCCGCGCGATGACCTTCTGGCGGGTGACGCTGCCCCTGACGATGCCGGGCGTGGTCGCGGCATCGCTGATCGTCTTCATCCCGACCATCGGCGATTATGTCACCCCCGAGGTGATCGGCGGCGGCAAGATCCCGATGATCGCGAACATGATCCAGGTGCAGATGCTGGCGCTGGACAACCGACCCCTGGGGTCAGCGCTGGCGGTGACCGCGATGCTGGCGGTGGCGGTGATCAGCGTGATCTTCCTGTTCCTCAACCGCCGTTTCCTGAGGACGCGCCAATGAGCATCCATTCCAATGGCCGGGGGCTGCAGATCTATGCCGTGGCCTATCTGCTGTTCCTCTATGCGCCCATCGTCCTGCTGCCGCTGTTCGCGTTCAATTCGGGCACGATCATCGCCTTTCCGCTGCAGGGCTTCTCGTTGCAGTGGTTCGACGAGATGTGGGGCAATGCCACGCTGCGCCGCGCGCTGACGAATTCGCTGACCATCGCGGTCGCGTCATCGGTGCTGGCGACCTGCCTCGGGATCTTCGCGGCCCGCGCCTCGACCCGGTTCGAGTTTCCGATGAAGGGCGGCATCATGGGGCTGATCATGCTGCCCATGGTCCTGCCCGAGATCATCGTGGCGATGTCGCTTCTGGTCGTGCTGCTGGGCATGGGGGTGCAGCTGTCGCTGCTGACCGTGATCCTGGGCCACACGCTGATCGCCATGCCCTACGGCATCGCGATCCTGTCCACGGCCTTCTCCTCGCTGGATCGGTCGCTGGAGGAGGCGGCCTATGACCTGGGCGAGACGAAGTGGAGCGCGTTCCGCCTGGTGACGCTGCCGCTGGTCATGCCGGGGATCATCAGCAGCCTGCTGATATCCTTCACGATCAGCCTCGATGAATTCATCATCGCCTTCTTCCTTGCGGGCAACGAACCCACGCTGCCCACCTATATCTTCAGCCAGCTGCGGTTCCCGCGCGCGATCCCCGTGATCATGGCGCTTGGCACCGTGCTGGTCGTCCTGTCGATCGTCCTGCTGGCGATCGGCGAATATTTCCGCCGCCGGGGCAATGCCCGCATCGGCGGTTCCGCGACCGGAGGCCTGATGTGAACGACGCAGCCAAGACCATGATCGAATGCGATGGCGTCCAGAAATACTATGGCGACTATCACGCGCTGCGGGGCATCGACCTGAAGATCCGGGCGGGCGAGTTCTTCTCGCTTCTGGGGCCGTCGGGCTGCGGCAAGACCACGCTTCTGCGCACCATCGCGGGCTTCGAGGATATCGGCGAAGGGGCCGTTCTGATCGATGGCAAGCGGATGGAGGACGTGCCCGCGAACAAGCGGCCGACCAACATGGTCTTCCAGTCCTATGCGATCTTCCCGCATCTGACCGTGGCCGAGAACGTGGCCTTCGGTCTGCGCCGCGATCCGCGTTCCAAGGCCGAGAAGGCCGCCGCCGTGGACGAGGCGCTGGCGATGGTCGGCCTCAAGGGATACGGCGCGCGGGCGGCCCATGCGCTGTCGGGCGGTCAGCGCCAGCGGGTCGCGCTGGCCCGTGCGCTGATCCTGAAGCCCAAGGTGCTGCTGCTGGACGAGCCGCTTTCGGCCTTGGACCGCAAGATGCGCGAACAGATGCAGGTGGAACTGATCAAGCTGCAGCGCCAGGTCGGCATCACCTTCGTGCTGGTCACCCACGACCAGGAGGAAGCGCTGGTCATGTCCGACCGCATCGCCGTCATGTTCGAGGGCGAGATCGCGCAGCTGGACGGCCCCGAGGCGCTCTATGCCCGGCCCGCCACGCGCCGGGTCGCGGATTTCATCGGGGTGATGAACTTCCTGCCCGCCAAGGTGCTGTCCGACATCGCCGGCAAGGTCGTGGTCGAGATCCCGGGCCTGGGGCAGGTCGAGCTGCCCGAAGGCCAGTGCAGCATGTCCAACCCCGACGATGACGGCCCGATGATCGGCTTCCGCCCCGAGACGATGACCATCGTCGCCGCGGGCCAGAGCCATACCCAGCCCCGAGAGACCGAGGCCGTGATCGACGAGGTCGTCTATTACGGCGACATGACCTATTACGACCTGCGGCTGGACGCGCGGCAGCGCCCGGTGCGGATTTCGATGCGCAACGTCTTCGGTCGCGAGGTCCCCGAGGTCGGCACCCGCGTCCGCGTGGCATGGTCGCCGGGATCGCTGGTCCTGTTCCGCTAGGATCGGGGGGCCAGGTCCAGCCAGATGCCGTCGCGCGCGCGGATCGTCAGCCGCGCGACGGGTTCGGGGCGGCGTTCGGTCGTGCGCAGCCTGTGCGCCCCCGTGATCGCCGCCAGCATCACGACGCCTTCGACCATCGCCAGCGACGCGCCGGGACAGGCGCGCGGTCCGGCCGAGAACGGCAGGTAGGCCCGCCTTGCGCTGGTCTTGCCCTCGGGCGTGTCCCACCGCGCGGGGTCGAATTCGTCGGGCCGGTCCCACAGGCGCTGATGGCGGTGCAGATGCCAGGGCGACACGACCAGCTGCGCGCCCCTTGGCACGGCGCGGTCGCGGAAGATCTGGGGTGTCACCGCCTCTCGGGCGAACATCGCGACCGCCGGATAAAGACGCAGCGCCTCGCGGAAGACCGCGCGCGTGGTCTTGAGGCGCGAGACGCTGGCGAAATCATCCGACAGAAGCGCGGCCTCGGCGGCGACGCGGTCCTGCCATTCGGGATGCTCGGCCAGAAGCCACAGCGCCCAGGCCAGCACGGATGCGCTGGTCTCGTGCCCCGCAAGGAACAGGACGGCGACCTGGTCGACCATCTCGGGGGCGGTGAAGCGTTGGCCGGTCTGGGGGTCGGGGGTCGTCATGATCTTGGTCGCCAGATCTTCGGGCGCGGTGCCCGCATCGATCGCGCGCTGGCGTTCGGCCACCAGTTCCGCGATCAGGCCGCGGATATGCCCCGCCGTGGCGCGGGTCCGGCGCGAATGCGGGCGCGGCATCCAGCGCGGCAGGGGCAGCAGCGCGGCCAGGTTCACCAGCGGCTGGGCTTCCTGGTGGCGGCGGAACGCGTCGAAGACCTGCGCGGCGATGCCCTGTTCGACGGGCATCGAGAACAGGCTGCGAAAGATCACGTCGGCGGCCGCATGGGCGGCGTGCGGTTCGATATCGACGCGGCCCGCGGGCAGCCGATCCGACGCCGCCCGCGCGGCTTGCAGGATCGCGGGAAAGCTTTCGCGGACGCGGCCGCCTTCGAATGCGGGGTCGATGATGCGGCGCTGGCGGGCCCAATCCGCGCCGTTGCTGATGAAGACGCCGTTGCCCAGCAGGGGGGCAAGCCCTTCGCGCATGCGGTTCGACTTGGGGAAGTCGGCGGGGTGGTCCTGCAGGATGGTGCGCAGAAGCGCGGGATCGTTGCAGAAGAAGCTGTGGATCAGCGGGCTGCGGAACTCGGCCATCCACGCGCGATAGAGCCGTTCCGGCAATGCGCCCAGCAGGTCGCTGCGAAACCCGCGCATCAGGCGCAGCAGCGTTCCGCGACCCTCGGCCCCCCTGGGGCGGGGGGCGGTCACGGGCGGGCGCCCACGGGGCGGGTGATCAGCCCGGGCGAGGGTTTGCGCCCGGCGAAACGTTCCGCCAGGGGCAGCGGCCCCGCCGTGATCGCGAAGTAATCGTAATCCCCCGGCCTGTCGAAGGCGCAGAGATACTGGAAATGCAGCTTGAACCAGCGGTTCCGCAACCGCGCCAGCCGTTCGGGCGACAGCGTCTGCGTATAGGCCGCCGACACGACCAGCGGCCATTTCTGCCGATCGTCGCCCATCCCGCAGACCGCCACCGGATCGCACAGCGCGAAGCAGCAGGCATCGCCCGGCGCGGTCACGTCCAGCCAGAAGATGCCGCTGGCCCGCGACAGGTATCCCAGATCGTCGCGCAGCCGGTCCGCATCGGGCAGGAAGGCCGCCATCGGGACGACATGCCCAAGCGTCATCAGCGACAGCGCCGGCCGCGCGCGCGCGGGACGCTCGCGCAGCAGATCCGCCAGCAGCGAGACCGCAAGATAGGCCCCCGAGCTGTGGCCGATGACCAGCACCTCGTCCAGGTCGTCGTCCAGCAGGTCCGACAGGCGCCTGCGGAACGCGGCCAGCCGATCCTCCAGCGCGGGGGGGTATGCGCCCTTCTGGACGGCGGTGAAGGCATAGTCGTGCATCAGGTAATAGGCGAACAGCCTGCCATCCAGCCGCCGCCCCAGCACCAGCACCCCCCAGAACGCGGCCAGCGCCGGGGGCAGGGCGAACCAGCCGAGGGGCAGCGCCCAGGCCACCAGCCACGCCGCCAGCACCGCCGCCAGCAGCTGCGCCAGCAGCACCGCGAAGGGATAGAACGCCGCCAGCACCGGCCCCCGCCGCAGCCGCATCAGGCGCGGGACCGCACCGCTGGCCATGTAGATCCAGAAGGTCCGCACCATCAGCCCGTAGGTGCCCAGGATGCCGCGCCCCATCGAGGCCTGGACGATGTCGGTCCATTGCAGCACCTCGAACGTGGCGGCGACCGGGCGTCCCTCGATTTCGGCATCGACGGTCCAGCCGAAATTCGGCCCCTGCCTTGCGCCCGACAGCTTGATCCGGTGCCCCGAGATGCGCGCCTGCTCGGCCCCTTCGCGGCGGTAAAGCTCGCGGTAGCGGCGGGGCGGGATCGGGTCGAAGCCCGGCAGGTACAGGACGTGGCGGCGGAAGGGTCGGGTCATGCGGGCCTCTGATTTCATTGCCACAATAGGGGGGTGCCCGCTCAGGTTGAAGTCCAGCGGGCCTCTTGCGCCTGGATGGCCTCGATCCGCTTGGCGGCGGGCGGGTGGGACATGGCCCAGGCGGGCGGCGCGGCGCGGGCACCGGTCAGGGTGTCCAGCTTGCGGAACAGCGATATCTGCGGGTCGGTCCCGATGCCCGCCTTGATCAGCAGCGCCGCGGCAAAGCGGTCTGCCTCGAACTCGTCCTGCCGCGACAGGCGGGCGGCGATGGCGGTGGCCACGATATTGGCGACCCAGGCGCCGACCCCCGGCAGGACGCGCCCCAGGATCCCCGCCAGCAGCATCCGCACCGCGTTCTGCCCCGCGAAGTCGATCATCCGCCTGCGCGAATGGCCAAGGCTGACATGGCCCAGTTCATGGGCGATGACGCTGGCCAGTTCCTCGGGGGTGACCTCGCCCTGGTCCAGCTTGTCCATGAAGCCGCGCGTCAGGAAGATGCGCCCGTCGGGGGCCGCAAGCCCGTTCACGGGTGCGACCTCGTGGATCAGCGCGCGGATCGGGGGCACGCCCATCGCGCGGCTCATCCGGTCCATCAGCGGGGTCAGCCGCCCGTCCGACAGCGGGGTCGAGTAGCGGTTCAGCTCCTTGTGCAGACGCCACGCGGAAAAGAACCACATGGCAAGCACATAGAGCAGCATCAGGATGAGGGGCGTCAGCTTCAGCATGGGGGCAGGATGGCCCAAGCCCCGCGCGGATGGAAGCGTCTCAGCCCAGGATGCGCATGGCCCGCGTCAATCCGTCCAGCGTCATGGGCAGCATCCGCCCCTCGAACAGCTGGCCGATCATGCCGATGGATTGGGTGTATCCCCAATGCGCCTCGGGGACGGGGTTCAGCCAGACATGGTCGGGGAAGGTCTCGGCCAAGCGGCGCAGCCAGACCTCGCCTGCCTCGGGGTTCCAGTGCTCGTTCGCGCCACCCGGCACCGCGATCTCGTAGGGAGACATGGACGCGTCGCCCACCACGATGCACTTGTAGTCGCGCCCGAAGCGGTGAAGCACGTCCCAGGTCGGCATCTGCTCGTTCCAGCGGCGGCGATTGTCCGTCCACACGCCCTCATAGAGGCAGTTGTGGAAGTAGAAATGCTGCATGTGCTTGAACTCGGCCCGCGCGGCGCTGAACAGCTCGTCCACGACGCGGATATGGTCGTCCATGCTGCCGCCCACGTCCAGGAACAGCAGCACCTTGACCGCGTTGCGGCGTTCGGGCCGCGTCTGCACGTCGATATAGCCGTGATCGGCGGTGGCCCGGATCGTGGCGGGCAGGTCCAGCTCGTCCGAGGCGCCGTGGCGGGCCCATTGGCGCAACCGCTTCAGCGCGACCTTGATGTTGCGGGTGCCCAGTTCGACATTGTCGTCGAAATCGCGGAATTCCCGCTTGTCCCAGACCTTGACCGCGCGGCGGTGGCGGCTTTCGTCCTGGCCGATCCGCACGCCCTCGGGGTTGTAGCCATAGGCCCCGAAGGGAGAGGTGCCCGCCGTGCCCACCCACTTGTTGCCGCCCTGGTGGCGGCCCTGCTGTTCGGCCAGCCTCTCGCGCAGCTTGCGCATCAGCTCCTCGAAGCTGCCCGATCCTTCGATCGCGGCCTTCTCCTCGTCGCTCAGCAGCTTCTCGGCCAGCTTCTCCAGCCAGTCGCGGGGCAGGGCGCGTTCATCGACCAGCGCCTCGACGGGGATGTCCTGAAGCCCCGCGAAGGTTTCCGCGAAGGCCCGGTCGAAGCGGTCCAGGTGGCGCTCGTCCTTGACCAGCGCCATCCGCGCGAAGTGATAGAAGCCGTCGACGGTCCAGCCCGCCACGCCCTTCGACATCCCCTCCATCAGGTCCAGCCATTCCCGCAGCGATACCGGCACGCCCTGGCGGCGGAGGCTGTCGAGGAAGGGCAGGAACATCAGACCGACCTGTCGATGACGACCGTGGCAAGAACCCCCGCCGCCGCCAGCGCGATGGCGTGGACGGCGGCATACTGGATGCGGTCGCGGGTGTCCCCGCCCAGCTTGCCCGCGCGGTGCCAGCCCAATGCGGCCCCGATGACGATGGCTGCGATGACGATCATGGCCTGTGCCCCCCTGCGGTCATGGATCCGTTGCAGATAGCGCGCGGGCGGCATCGTCGCAACATGGCGCGCATCAGCCTGCCAGCATCGCGCGCATGGCGTGCCAGCTGGATTTCGGCGTCCGCTTCTGGGTCGCGTAATCGACATGGACCAGCCCGAAGCGCGGCCCGTATCCCCAGCCCCATTCGTAATTGTCCAGAAGCGACCAGTAGAAGAACCCGCGCAGGTTCACGCCCTGATCCATCGCAGCCTTTGCCGCGCGAAGGTGATCGCCGATGAAGGCCACGCGCGTGGGGTCCTGCGTCACGTCCGGGCCCGCGGCCTCGGCCATGCCGTTCTCGGTCACGAAGATGGGCAGATCGCCCACATGGTCGCGCTTGAGGCGGGTCAGGAACTCGGTCAGGCCCTCGGGGCGAATCTCCCAGTCCATCTGGGTCTTGGGCAGGGGGCCGGCCACGTCGCGGGCGGCGGGCCACAGCCCCGCGCCGGGGGCATGCAGCTTGCGGGTGTAGTAATTCACCCCCAGCCAGTCGATCGGCTGGGCGATGGCTTGCATGTCCTCTTCCCAGCCCGCGGGCATGTGGGGGCGCAGCCCTTCCAGCGCGGCCTCGGGATAGCCCTGTCCCATGACGGCGCGGATGAACCACTGGTTGTAGATGGCGTCCTGCACCTCGGCGGTGCGGGCGGCGGCGGGGGTGTCGTCGGCGGGGTGCGCGGTCTCGAAGTTCAGGACGATCCCGAGGTTCTTCGCCCCCTCGGCCCGCAGGGCGGACATGGCCTGCCCATGGGCCAGCAGCACGTGGTGCATGGCATGACCCGCCGCGCGGATGTCGCGCAGGCCCGGCGCGTGATGGCCCAGGAAATGCGACAGCCAGGCGATGCACCACGGCTCGTTCAGGGTGGCCGCACCGGCGATGCGGTCGCCCAGCCGCGCATTCACCGCCACGCAGTAATCGGCGAAGCGGGCCGCGATGTCGCGGTTCTGCCAGCCGCCCTTGACCGCAAGCGCCGCGGGCAGTTCCCAGTGGTAATAGGTCAGATGCGGTTGCAGCCCGCGTTCCAGCATCCCGTCGACCAGCCGGTCGTAGAAATCCATCCCCTCGGGGTTCGGCGTCGCGCCGTCGGGCATCACCCGCGCCCAGCTGGTCGAGAAGCGATAGGCCCCCATTCCCGCATCGCGGATCAGGTCCAGATCCTCGGGCCAGCGGTTGTAATGGTCGCAGGCGATGCTGCCGTTGCTGTCATCCATGATGTTGCCCGGCGTGGCGGCAAAGCTGTCCCAGTGGGACGCGCCCGCATTCCCGTTCGAGGACCCCTCGATCTGATAGGCCGAGGTGGCGGCACCGAAGACGAAATCGGCGGGAAAGTCCGAGCGGGGTGGCAGCATGACGCCCTCCTTGATTGCGCCGGAATGCTGGCATGCTGCCACGCCATTTGAAAGGGGCCTCAGACGCGGATCTGACGCCAGGCGAAGGCCAGCACGAAGCAGCCCGTCAGGATCACGATGATCGTGGGGGCGGGCGCGCTGTCCAGCCAGAAGCTGGCCCAGACCCCTGCCAGCGATGCCCCGACCGCGATGACCGTGGCGACCGCCATCATCGCCTGCAGCCTGCGCGTCAGCAGGAAGGCGATGGCCCCCGGCGCGATCAGCAGGCCGATCGACAGGATGATGCCGACCGAGGACAGCATCGCCACCACCGATGCCGCGATCATCGCCAGCAGCCCGTAATGCAGCCAGCCCGTGCGCAGCCCCGACACGCGCGCCTGCACCGGATCGAAGGCCAGCAGCGCGAAGTCGCGCCATTTCAGCAGCAGGATCCCCGTCACCGCCACCGCGATGGGCACCGCCTGCGCGAAGTCCTGCGGCCCGATGCCGAGGATGTTGCCGAACAGGATGTGGTCCAGATGCACGTTGCTGGGGAACATCACGAACAGGATCAGGCCAAGCGCGAACATGCCTGCCATGACGACGCCCAGGGCCGTGTCGGACTTGATGCGGCTGTTGGCGTCCAGCCAGCCCGCGCCCGTCGCGCAGATCATCCCCGCGACGAAGGCCCCCGCCAGCAGCGGCAGCCCCAGGATATAGGCCAGCACGATGCCGGGGAACACGGCGTGGCTGATCCCGTCGCCCATCAGCGCCCAGCCCTTCAGGACCAGGAAGCAGCTGAGGATCGCCGCCGGGATCGCCACGATCACCGCGATCATGGCCGCATCGGCCATCACGGGAAAGCTGAAGGGAAGGGTCAGCCAGCTCATGTCCTGCCCCCTTCGACGGCGGCGCGGGCGCGCCTGCGCGATGCCAGCACGCCATGGGTCGGCGCGAAGGCGAAGGCCAGCAGGAACAGGATCGTCTGCAGCGCCACGATGATCCCGCCCGTCGCCCCGTCGATGAAGAAGCTGGCATAGGCCCCGACCGCCGAAGTCGTGCTGCCGATCGCGACGGAAATCGCGATCAGGCGCGGAAAGCGATCGGTCAGCAGATAGGCCGTGGCCCCCGGCGTCACGACCAGCGCGATCACGAGGAACGCGCCCACGGTCTGCATCGCGGCCACGGTGGATGCCGCCAGCAGGGTGAAGAACAGCGCCTTCAGGCGGGTGGGGTGCAGGCCCACGGTGCGGGCGTGGCTCTCGTCGAAGAAGACCACCATCAGGTCGCGCCATTTCAGCAGCAGGATTGCCAGCGAGACGCCAGATATCAGCAGCAGCTGCACCACGTCCCCCGGCGCGATGGCCAGGATGTTGCCCATGGTGATCAGCTGCAGGTCCACCGCGACGGGGTTCAGCGACACGATGAACAGCCCCACCCCGAAGAAGCCGGTGAAGATCAGCCCGATGATGGCGTCCTGCTTCAGGCCCGTGCGGTTGTTCAGGAACAGCATGCTCAGCGCGGCCAGCCCGCCCGCAAGGAAGGCACCGATCGCGAAGGGCAGCCCCAGCATGTAGGCGCCCGCGACGCCCGGGACGATGGAGTGGGACAGCGCATCGCCGATCAGGCTCCAGCCCTTGAGCATCAGATAGGCCGACAGGAAGGCGCAGACCCCGCCCACCAGCGCCGAGACCCAGATCGCCGTCGCCATGTAGCCGTATTCGAACGGCGTCAGCAGCAGCTCCAGCATCACGCGCCGCCCCCGGTGCGGTGCTGGTCGTCATAGAAGATCAGCGGGCGTTCGTCGTCCGTGAAGACATCCACGGCCCGGTGGTCCGGATCGTCGTGCAGGTCGCTTCCGCCCAGCATGAAGTGGCGCAGCACGCCGCCGAACGCCTCGCGCAGGTTTTCGGGGGTGAAGGTCGTGGCGGTCGGGCCGGATGCCAGCACCGTGCCCTTCACCAGCACCACGCGGTCGCAATATTCGGGGACCGACCCCAGGTCGTGGGTCGATACCAGCATCACGCGCCCCTCGTCCCGCATCTGGCGCAGAAGGGCGATGATCGCCTGTTCGGTTTCCACGTCGACGCCGGTGAAGGGTTCGTCCAGCAGGATGACCTGCGCCTCTTGCGCCAGGGCACGGGCCAGGAAGACGCGCTTCTTCTGGCCGCCCGACAACTCGCCGATCTGGCGCTGGGCGAAATCGGTCATGCCGACGCGGGCCAGTGCCAATGCGACGGCCTGCCGGTCGGCCGCCCGCGCGCGGCGCAGGAACCCCATATGCCCGTAGCGCCCCATCATCACCACGTCCTCGACCAGCACCGGAAAGCTCCAGTCCACCTCCTCGGATTGGGGCACATAGGCCACGAGGTTGCGGGCCAGCGCCTGCCGCACCTCCAGCCCCATGATCGACACCCGCCCGGATGCGTGGTGCAGCAGCCCCATCAGCGCCTTGAACAGGGTCGATTTCCCCGCGCCGTTCACCCCCACCAGTGCCGTCACCGAGGCACGCGGCACGGTGAAGGTCGCGTCGTGCAGCGCGCGGTGGCCGTTGCGATAGGCGACGGTCAGGCCCGCCGCCTCTATTCCGTGATCGCTCACTCGGAGATCCCTTCGATGATCGTCTCGGACGTGACGCGCAGCAGGTCCAGATATGTCGGGACCGGCCCGGACGCATCCGACAGGCTGTCGACATACAGAACGCCGCCATAGGCCGCCCCGGTTTCACGCGCGATGCGTTTCGCTGGTCGGTCGCTGACCGTGCTTTCCGAGAAGATCACCGGCGCGCCGCTGTCGCGCATGCTGTCGATCAGCGCGCGGACCTGCTGGGGCGTGCCCTGACCGTCGGAATTGATCGGCCACAGATACAGTTCGGACAGCCCGAAATCCCGCGCCAGATAGGAGAACGCCCCCTCGGACGAGACCAGCCAGCGGCGGTCCTCGGGCAGGGCGCGGGCCGCGTCGCGCAGCGGGCCGATCACCCCGGCGATCTGCGCCTTGTAGGTTTCGGCATTGGCGGCATAGGTCGCGGCGTTGTCCGGGTCCACCTCGGACAGGGCGGTCGCGATGTTGTCCACGTAGATCAGTGCGGAATCCAGCGCCATCCAGGCATGGGGGTTCGGTCGCCCGTCGTAATCGCCCCCGGTGATCGAGATGGGCTGGACCCCGTCCGACAGCACCGCGACCGGCACATCGCCCGCGCGCGACAGGAACTGCTGCGTCCAGTCGTCCAGGTTCATGCCGTTCACGATGATCAGGTCGCTGTCGCTGATGGCGATCACGTCGCGGGGCGTGGGTTCGTATCCGTGGATCTCGGCGCCGGGGGGCGTGATCGAGTTCACCTCGGCCAGGTCGCCCGCGACGTTGCGGGCCATGTCGGCCAGGATGGTGAAGCTGGTCGCGACCTTCAGGTCATCGGCATGGGCCGTCAGCGGCGACAGAAGAAGCAGGGCAGTCAGGGTGCGAAGCATGTCGTTGGACCTCCTGCGCCGGAGCTTCTGCGAATCGTTCGCAACTGTCAACAGTTGAGAACCAGTTGCAACTGACGCCGGTCCGGTGCATGCTGAAACCATGAGCAAGCCATTTCAGAACGATGCGCGGGCGGCCGCGCTGGAAGATGCGCTGCGGGCGGCGGGCGTGCGGGTCACGCGCCAGCGTGCGGCGCTGCTGGGGGTCATCGCCTCGGCCGAGGATCATCCCGACGCGGCCGAGCTGCACGCCCGTGCGGTCGCCGCGGGGGCAGGGGTGTCGCTGGCCACCGTCTATCGCACGCTGACGACGCTGCAGACCCAGGGCGTGATCGAGAAGCTGGAATTCCAGGGCGAACCCGCCCGGTGGGAGGCCGCCGACCAGTCCCATCACGACCACATGATCGACGTGGACAGCGGCGAGGTGATGGAGTTCCACAACGAACGCATCGAGCGTCTTCAGGCCGAGATCGCGGCCGAGATGGGATACGAGATCGTGCATCACAGGCTGGAACTCTATGTCCGACGGCGTTGAGATGCAGGTCTTCGACAAGATCATCTCGGATCGCGGATCGAAATACGCGGTCGCGGGCGGTCCGGTGACCGACAAGGCGGGCGTCGAGGCGCTGCTGGCCGAGCTGAAGCGGACCAAGCGGTTCCAGAAGGCCACCCATCACAGCTGGGCCGCGATCCTGTCGGGCGAACCGGCCAAGGACGACGACGGCGAGGGCGGGGCGGGCATGCTGATCCTGCAGATGCTGGAACGCGCGGGTCTGACCGATCACGTCGTGATCGTCACGCGCTGGTATGGCGGCAAGCATCTGGGCGGCGACAGGTTCCGGCATGTCGCGGATGCCGTGCGCCATTACCTGGCGCAGACGGGGTTGGGCGAGGGCTGAGCGCCCCCGCCCGAAGCCTGCTTACGGCTTGAACATGATCTTGCCGTTGCGGCCCGCCGTCAGGCTGGCCTTCGCGGCCTCGCGCGGGTTCTCCAGCGCGAAATCGCCGCCCGAGGTCAGGACCAGCTTGCCGTTCAGGATCAGCCGGATCAGTTCGCCGAACATGCGCTGGCGATCCTCGGCGGGGGTCTGGGTCATGACGATGGCACCCCAGAAGCCCTTGACCGTGATGTGCTTGAAGATCAGCTGACCCGAGGACAGCGGCAGGGTCGGTTCGGCCATCGCGCCGAAGGTGACCAGCAGCCCTTCGTGGCCCAGCAGTTCGACCAGATCGCCCGCGACCTGACCGCCCACGCTGTCGATCGCCGCGCGTGCGCCGTCATCGCCGACGATCGCCTTCGCCTTGGCGATCCAGTCCGGATCGTCGGTCGAGACGACGTTCTGCAGGCCCGCCTCTGTCAGTTCCTTCACCGCAGCCTCGCGGCGGACAAGGTTCAGCAGCTTGACCCCGCGTTCGCGCGCCAACACGTCCATGATGCGCCCGACCGCGCCGTTCGCGGCGGTCTGGACGACCCAGTCGCCTTCCTTGACGTTGAGGAACTCCAGCAGCGTGATGGTGCTGAAGGGCATGGCGATCAGCTGGGCGGCGGCCTCGTCCGACATCTCGTCGGGGACGGGGATCACGGCATCGGCGCGGCCGATCACGTATTCGGCCCAGGCGCCCGGGATGCCCGCAGCGGCGACGCGGCGGCCCTTCAGCGCGGGATCGACCTCGGGGCCGACCTCCTCGACGATCCCGACGGCCTCGCTGCCGGCGGTGGCGGGCAGCTGGGGCTTCGTGCCGTAGGTGCCCCGGATCGTCCACAGGTCGTGGTTGTGGATCGGGGCCATGATGACCTTGATCAGCACTTCGCCGGCCTTGGGGCTGGGGCGGTCGATTTCGACCTGCTGCAGGACGTCCTGGGGTTCGCCGAACGTCTCGTGGCCTACGCTGCGCATGATTTGTCCTTTCGGTTCAATTGGTCCCGCCCGGGGGCCGGTGCCGCCGGGCGGTGAATGAGGGAACATATGAAGGGCCGCGCCCACCCGCCAGTTCCATTCCGGTGAATACTGAATCCGCCATGCGCGGTCGATTGCCGGCGCGGCGGTCATTGACGGTCGGGCCGGGATCGGTCATGCCCGCGCCATGCTGCGCATCGATGACATCTCCTATTCCATCCAGGGCCGCCCGCTGTTCGAGCAGGCATCGGCCACCATTCCCGAAGGTCACAAGATCGGCCTTGTCGGTCCCAACGGGGCCGGCAAGACCACGCTGTTCAAGCTGATCAAGGGCGAACTGTCGCTGGACGGGGGCGAGATATCGCTGCCCTCGCGGGCCCGGATCGGGGGCGTGGCGCAGGAAAGCGCCGCGACCGGGATCTCGGTGCTGGACACGGTCCTGGCCGCCGACAAGGAACGCGCCGCCCTGATGGCCGAGGCCGAGCAGGCGACCGACCCGACCCGCATCGCCGAGGTGCAGACCCGCCTTGCCGATATCGACGCATGGTCCGCCGAGGCGCGGGCCGCGACGATCCTCGACGGGCTGGGCTTCTCGACCGCGGACCAGGCGCGGCCGACCAGCGATTTCAGCGGCGGCTGGCGGATGCGCGTCGCGCTGGCGGGCGTGCTGTTCGCCCAGCCCGACCTGCTGCTGCTGGACGAACCGACCAACTACCTGGACCTGGAAGGGGCGCTGTGGCTGGAAAGCTATCTGGCGCGGTACCCGCATACGGTCATCATCATCAGCCACGATCGCGGCCTTCTGAACCGCGCCGTCGGGCATATCCTGCATCTCGAGGCGAAGAAGCTGACGCTCTATACCGGCGGCTATGACAGCTTCACCAGGATGCGCGCCGAGAAGCGGGCCCTGCTGGCCGCCGAGGCCAAGAAGCAGGCCGACCGCCGCGCGCATCTGCAAAGCTTCGTGGACCGCTTCGGCGCGACCGCCAGCAAGGCGCGCCAGGCGCAGGCCCGCGTCAAGATGCTGGCCAAGATGGAGCCGATCACCGCCCCCGAAGAGGCCAAGTTCCACCGCTTCACCTTCCCCCAGCCCGAGGGGCTGTCCCCGCCCATCGTCGCGATGGAGGGCGTGTCCGTCGGCTATGGCGACCGCGCGGTCCTGCGCAAGCTGAACCTGCGCATCGACCAGGACGACCGCATCGCGCTTCTGGGCCGCAACGGTCAGGGCAAGTCCACGCTGTCGAAGCTGCTGGCCGAGCGGCTGGGCACGATGGCGGGGCACATCACGCGTTCCACCAAGCTGCGCGTCGGCTATTTCGCCCAGCACCAGGTGGACGAGCTTCACCTGGACGAGACCCCGCTGGATCACATCCGCAGCCTGCGCCCGGACGAGGGGCAGGCCAAGCAGCGCGCGCGCCTTGCGGGCTTCGGCCTGATGGAGGCCCAGGCCGAGACCAAGGTCGGCCAGCTGTCGGGCGGCCAGAAGGCCCGCCTGTCGCTGCTGATCGCGACGATCGACGCGCCGCATCTGCTGATCCTGGACGAACCGACCAACCACCTGGACATCGAAAGCCGCGAGGCCCTGTCCGAGGCGCTGAACGACTATACCGGCGCGGTGGTGCTGGTCAGCCACGACATGCACCTGCTGGGGCTGGTGGCGGACCGGCTGTGGCTGGTCAAGGATGGCGACGTGGCCCCCTACGAGGGCGATCTGGACGATTACCGCCGCTTCCTGCTGACCGGCAACAGCGCGCCCCCCGCCAAGGAACAGCCGAAAGCCGCGCCCAAGCGTGCCCCCCGCGACGAGCTGCTGAACCTGCGCGCCGAGGTTCGCCGCGCCGAGGAGCGGGTCGGCAAGCTGACCGACATGCTGTCGAAGCTGGACGTGAAGCTGGCGGATCCGGCGCTCTACAACGACCCCTACGAGGCCGAGAAATGGGGCAAGAAGCACGCCGAGGCGCGGCAGGCCATGACCCGCGCCGAAGCCCTGTGGCTGGAGGCGCTGGAGAAGCTGGAGAAGGCCGAGGCCTGACCTGTTGCGAAAATGCGCCATGGTGCCCCTGCGGCGCCGTGGCTGTTGCCAGTGGGGCGGGGTGAAAGTTAGATGGTGCAAACCTCCTCGCACCTTCGGATTCGCCCCATGAAATACGTCCTCGCATTCGCCGTTCTTGCCGCCACGCCCGCATTCGCGCAGGATTTCGGCACGGGCGAGCGCGTCTTCTCATTCGACCTGGGGCTGGGTGCGACCGTGGGGCCGGAATATCCCGGTTCGGACGAGGGCGAGGTCTCGCCCTGGGTCATCTGGCGCAACGCGGGCTTCGGCACGGGCGCGGGCGGCACGAAGCAGGGCTTCTCGATCTCGCCGTCCTTCGGCACGGTGGGTGAACGCGATACCGCCGACTATCCCGAGCTGTCGGGCCTGAACGACATCGACCGCGCCTATGAGCTGGGCCTGCGCGTCAGCTATGGTGCGGGTCCGGTGACGGCCTATGGCAGCCTGCGTCGCGGCTTCGACGGCCACGAGGGGCTGACCGGCGAGGTCGGCGCGAAGTACCGCACCGAGCTGAGCGACCGCCTGACGCTGTGGTCGGGTGCCGAGCTGGTCTATGGCGACGACGAGTTCAACAACACCTATTTCGGCGTGACCGCGGCCGAAAGCGCCGCCAGCGGCCTGGCCGAGACCCAGCCCGGCGGTGGCCTGAACGAGGCCGCGATCAGCTTCGAGGCGAAATACGCCATGACGGAAAACACCGCCCTGCTGGGCGAGATCCGTTACGGCAAGCTGATCGGCGACGCCGCCGACAGCCCCGTCGTCCAAGAGGAATACCAGCCCTCGCTGCGCCTGGGCGTCACGCGCCGCTTCTCGTTCGGGTTCTGAGGCCGCGCCTGACCTTGCGTCGGGACTGAAGGGTACCTCGATTTCTACGGAATGGTCGCAGCGATGCTGCGGCCATTCTTGTTTCGGATGGGGCATGTTGGTGTCCCCGCCGAATTTCGGGACCGTCAGTTGTCCGAACCGCCCATCGCAGGGGCGGTCCGGCTCGATCTCAGACCTCGACCGGCGGGTTCGTGCCCTGCGGGATCGGGCAGGAATAGGGGAAGTCCGCCAGCAATTCCTGGTGGGCGGCCTTCGCACGCGCGATCAGGTCGGGGTCGGTCAGCGCCGCGCGGGCAGTCGATGCCATCACCTTGGCCGCGTGCAACATGCCTTTGTGGGCGGCGGGCGCCTTGCCCTGCGCGGTCTGCTGCCAGCTGTGCAGCGCGGTTCCGATCGCGCAGGTCGCGACGCGTGCCTGAACCGTGGGGACGGCCCAGCTGACATCGCCCACATCGGTCGATCCCATGCCCCCCATGAAGGGGCGATCCAGCGGCGCGATGAAGTCGCACATCGTCTTGTCGTAATCGGGTTTCATCGCCAGCCGCTGGAAGGTGTCCGCGATATCGTCGCGGGTCAGCGTGCTGCGGATCTGCGAGCCGAACTCGTGGTCGGCCTCGTCGAAGGGAACGGGCCCCAGGGCCTCGAACTCGGCCTGCATGGCCTCGGACAGGGGGCGGTTCTCGGTCAGGTTCGACACCGCCGAGAAGACCTTCGAGGTGACCTTGGTGCCCGACATCAGGGCCGCGCCGTCCGCGATGTTGCGGACGCGTTCGACCAGCGACTGAAGCCCGGCAAGGTCCGGGCTGCGGATCAGCTGGCGCACGGTCGCCTTGGACTGCACCACGTTCGGGGCGATCCCGCCCGCATCCAGATAGGCGTAGTGCACACGGGCGGCGTCCGGCATGTGTTCGCGCATGTAATTGATGCCGATATTCATCAGCTCGACCGAATCCAACGCGGAACGACCCAGTTCGGGGGCGCCGGCGGCATGGGCCGCCTTGCCGTGGAAGGTGAAATCGATGCGGGTATTGGCCAGCGAACGCATGTCGTCCACCGCGTTGAAGCTGGCAGGGTGCCAGGTGACCGCGATGTCCACGTCATCGAACTGACCGTCGCGCACCATGTACGTCTTGGCGGCGCCGCCTTCCTCGGCGGGGCAGCCATAATAGCGGACGCGACCGGGCAGGCCCTCGGCGGCAAGCCAGTCCTTGACCGCTGTCGCCGCCGAGAGCGCGGCCGAGCCCAGCAGGTTGTGCCCGCAGCCGTGTCCGAAACCGTGATCCGCGATCTGCTTCGGTTCAGCCAGCCCCGGTTCCTGCGACAGGCCGGGCAGCGCGTCGTATTCGCCGAGGATGGCGATGACCGGGCCGCCTTCGCCCGCCTCGCCCATGACGGCGGTCGGGATGCCGGCGACATTGCGTGTCACACGGAAACCCTGCGCCTCGAGCATCTCGGTATGGGCCGCGCAGGATTTCTTCTCGGTATAGGCCAGCTCGGGGGTGTCGAAGACCCTGTCGGCCAGCCCGGTGAACTCGGGGGCCTTTGCATCGACATGGGACCAGACGGGGTTGTCGTTACGCATTCTCTTCTCCGTTGTTTCCGGCACTTACGTCCGGTCGTTCAGGTGGCATGCCGACATGCGCCCGGGGGCGACCTGCCGCAGGGCAGGGACCTCGGACCGGCAGCGGTCATGCGCATGCGGACAGCGGGGGTGGAAATGGCACCCCTTGGGCGGGTTCAGTGGCGACGGGATCTCGCCCTTGATGGCGTGATAGGTCTTCTTGCCGGTCTCGAATGTGGGGATCTCGGAGACCAGCGCCTGGGTATAGGGGTGGTTCGGGCGGGCGATCAGATCCTCGGCCTCGCCCAGTTCGACAAGGCGGCCCAGATACATCACCGCGATCCGGTCAGAGATATGTTCGACCACGCCCAGATCGTGGCTGACGAACAGGTAGGTCAGGTCGAAATCCTGCCGCAGCCTGATGAACAGGTTCAGAACCTGCGCCTGGATCGACACATCCAAGGCCGCCACGGATTCGTCGCAGACAAGGAACTCGGGCCGGACCGCCAGGGCGCGTGCAATCCCGATCCGCGCGCGCTGCCCGCCCGAGAACTGGTGCGGATATCGCTTGGCGGTGCTGGGATCGAGACCCACCTGCCGCAGCGTGTCCTCGATGTAGCCGGCCAGTTCACCCCGCGGGACGATACCGTGGAACCGCGGCGCCTCGGACACGATATCGCCCACGCGCATGCGCGGGTTCAGCGACGACATGGGGTCCTGGAACACCATCTGCATCCGCAGTGCCGCGTTCCGTGCGTCGGCGCCTCGCAGGCCCGCAACATCCTGTCCGTGGAAACGGATCTGCCCGGCACTGGGGTTCGTCAGGCCCGCGACCATCCGGCCGAGCGTCGACTTCCCGCAACCGGATTCGCCCACGAGGCCCAGCACCTCGCCCTTGCGGATGTCGAGGCTGACATCGTCGACGGCATGGACCGTGACCGGGGCGAGGTTGGCCCCCAGCTTGCGAGCCATCTTCTCGGCGATGTCGAGATCCTTGGTGAAGCGCTTCGACACGCCCTGAATCTGGATGATGGGTTCCTGTGTCACGGGGCATGCACCCTTTCGGCATCTTCATGGGGGTGGTGGCAGCGGATGCTGCGATCGTCGCCGGTTGGCGTCAGCGCCGGTTCCGATCGGCAGGCGGCATCGGCGCGCGGGCAGCGCGGGGCGAACTTGCAGCCCTCGGGAAGGTGCAGAAGCGACGGGGTCATGCCCTTGATCTGGCTCAGCATGCGGCCGTGCTGCTTGCCCTTGGGCACGCTGTCGATCAGTCCGCGCGTATAGGGATGGCGCGGGTTGGCGATGACGCTGGCCGTCGGGCCTTCCTCGATGATGCGGCCCGCGTACATGACCGCCAGGCGGTCGGCCAGACCGGACACCACGGCCAGATCGTGCGTGATCCATATCAGCGCGGTCCCCGACTGCGCACAGAGGCTCTGCACCTCTGACAGGATCTGCGCCTGGATGGTGACGTCAAGCGCGGTGGTGGGTTCGTCTGCGATGATCAGGTCGGGCTTGTGCAGAAGCGCGATTGCGATGGCCACGCGCTGCCGCATTCCCCCCGAGAACTGGTGAGGATAGCTGCGCAGCCGCTCGTCGGGCGCCGAGATGCCCACCTGGACCAGCGCGGCGCGTGCACGGGCCAGCGCCTCGGACCGGGGGACGCGTTCATGTGCCAGCACCGTCTCGACCATCTGGGTGTCGATGCGCAGGACCGGGTTCAGCGTCATCATCGGATCTTGGAAGATCATGGCGATCCGCTTGCCGCGCAGGCCGCGCAGCATCGGCTCGCCCCCGGCGACAAGGTCGTCGCCGTCGAAGACGATCCGGCCCCCGGCAATGCGGCCCGGCGGATCGACCAGTCCCAGGATCGAGAAGCCGGTGACCGACTTGCCCGATCCGCTTTCGCCGACAAGGCCCAGGATCTCGCCCCGGTCGAGGGAGAAGGTGACGCCGTCCACGGCCTTGGCCACCCCGTCACGGGTGTGGAAATGGGTCTGAAGGTCGTTGATTTCCAGAAGCTTGCTCATTTCTGCAACCTCGGGTTCAGGACGTCGCGCAGGCGGTCGCCGACAAGGTTGATCGCGACGATGGTCACGACCAGCGCGATGCCGGGGAACAGGCTGATCCAGTAGCTGCCCGACAGGAGATAGTCGTAGCCGTTGGCGATCAGCAGCCCGAGCGACGGTTCGGTGATGGGAACGCCCACGCCAAGGAAGGACAGCGTCGCCTCAAGCGCGATGGCCTGCGCGATCTGGACGGTGGCGACCACGATCAGCGGCGGCACGCAGTTGGGCAGCAGGTGGCGGAACATGATGCGGCGGTCGGACAGCGCAAGGCAGCGCGCCGCATCGATGTAATCCTTGCGCCGCTCGACGATGGCCGAGCTGCGCACCGTCCGCGCGTAATAGGCCCATTGCACGATGACCAGCGCCAGGATCACCTTGTCCACGCCGCGTCCCAGCAGCGCCAGCAGGATCAGCGCGATCAGGATGGCGGGGAAGGACAGCTGCAGATCGACAATCCGCATGATGAAGCTGTCGAGCCTGCCCCCGAAATAGGCGGCCGTGACGCCGACGATGGTTCCGATGGTGATCGCCAGCCCAAGCGAGACCGACGCCACCAGAAGGCTGATCCGCAGGCCGTAGAGAATGCCCGACAGCATGTCGCGGCCCTGGCGGTCCGTGCCAAGCCAATAGGTCTGACCGCTGCCGAAGCTGACCTCGCCCGGGGGCAGGGCACTGTCCATGATGTCCAGCTGCGTCAGATCGTAGGGGTTCTGCGGCGCGATCCAGGGGGCCGCGATGGCCAGTGCCGCGATCGCGACGAACAGGATCAGCCCGATGACGGCGACCGGGTCCTCCATGAACTGGCGCAGGATGCGGCGGGCGGGGCTGTCCACACGGACCGGTGCGTTTGCGGTGGTCTGGCTCATCCCTTCATCTCCGACAGGCGGATACGCGGATCCAGCAGCGAATAGATCACGTCGACCAGCAGGTTGATGGACACGATGATCAGCACCGTCAGCATGAGATAGGCGACGATCACGGGCCGATCGAGCAGGTTGATGCTGTCGATCAGCAGCTTGCCCATGCCAGGCCATGCGAAGACGGTCTCGGTCACGATCGCGAAGGCGACCATCGAGCCCAGTTCCAGCCCGATGATGGTGACGACGGGGATCATGATGTTCTTCAGGATATGGACCATCACCACGCGACGCCCCGAAAGGCCCTTGGCGCGGGCGAACTTGACATAGTCCTGCAGGCTGACCTCTCGCGTGTTGGCGCGGGCCAGTCGGATGATGAGCGACATCTTGAACAGCGCGAGATTGATCGCGGGCAAGATCAGGTGGGTCAGCCCGTCCCAAGTCAAAAAGCTGACCTGAAGGCCCAGGAACTCGGTCGTTTCGCCCCGTCCGCCTGCGGGCAGCCAGCCCAGAAGGACCGCGAAGACCAGGATCAGCAGCATCCCTTGCCAGAAGTTCGGCAACGAAAAGCCGAGGATCGACCCGCCCATGATGGTGCGTCCGGCAATGCTGTCGGGGCGAAGCCCGGCCCAGACGCCAAGCGGGATGCCGATGGCGACCGACAGGAACAGCGCGACCAGAGCCAGCTCCATTGTCGCGGGCAGTCGTTCCATGATGATGGCCAGCGCCGGCCGGCCATAGACGAACGAGGTTCCCAGATCGCCCTGCAGGGCGTTCATAACGAAGATCCCGAACTGCTCATAGAGCGGGCGGTCGAGGCCCAGCCGCTGCATGGTCGCCGCGATCTCGGCCTGGGTGGCTTCGGGGTTGATGAGGACATCGACGGGGTTGCCGATGGCATATACGCCGGCAAAGACCAGAACTGCCATCGCCACGATGGCAAGCAGGCTCTGTCCCAGGCGGCGGACAAGATAGACGAGCATGTCGGGGGTCCTTCGGGGTCCGGTGACGGGATCCGACGCCCCGTAGCGGGGCGCCGGAAGGGTCGATCACTCGGCCTTCTTCACTTCGCGGGCCATTGTGTACTGGTCGACCCGGGGTTCGTAGGACAGGTCGGATTTCATCGCCCAGACCGTCTGCTCGTAATGCAGCGGGATGATCCCGTAATCGTCCAGCACCATCGTCTCGGCCTGCTGCAGCATCTCGTCGCGCTTGGCGTCGTCGATGGTGGACATGGCCTCGGCCAGCAGGGCGTCCATTTCGGGGTTGCTGTAGCGACCCGCATTGGTGGTGCCGGTGCCCGTCGTCTCGTCATAGGTCGCGACCAGCGATTTCAGGGGCGAGGACATGTCGCCCGAGGATGCACCCCAGCCCGCCATGTAGATCGGGAATTCCAGCGCGTTGCGGCGGCTGAAGAACTGGCTGGCGGTCGTCGCGTCCACCGTCGTCTGGATGCCGATGCGCGCCATCATCTGCGCGACCGCCTGGGCGATCTGTTCGTCGTTGATGTAGCGGTCGTTGGGCGTGCCCAGGTTCAGCGTGAACCCGTCCGGATAACCTGCCTCTGCCAGCAGCTCCTTGGCGCGTTCGGGGTCGTAGGGATCGACCTCGCGGCCCGAGGTGCCGAACATCGGCGGCGGCAGCAGCTCGCCCGCGGGTTGCGCATAGCCGCCCATGATGCGTTCAGCGATGGCCTCGCGGTTGATCGACAGCGAAATCGCCTCGCGGACGCGGGCGTCCTGCAGCGGGTTCTTGCCATCGGTTCCGCCGATGCCAGGCGCGTCGTCCAGCTGCTGCATGTGCAGGTAGATGATGCGGTTCGACAGGGCGTCCACCACGCTGAAGCCGGCCTCCTCGATGCGCGGAAGATCCTGGATCGGGGGGCTTTCGATCAGATCGACATCGCCTGCCAGAAGCGCTGCGACCCGCGGGCCGTCGCTGGTGATCGGACGCATCACGACGCGCTCCCATTCGGGTGTGCCGCCCCAATAGTCCTCGAAGCGTGTGACGGTCAGTTCCGATCCGCGGGTATAGCTTTCCAGCTTGTAGGGGCCGGTGCCCACCGCGATGTCGGGCGAGTTGAAGGCCGGGGCCTGGGGCACTTCGCCCATGCCGGTGCATTCGCCGTCGGGTGCGAAGACGACATCTTCCTCGGCGCCGAGCGCATTGGCCGAGATGATGGCAAGGCTCCACAGCTCGGTCGGCCAAAGGGGATTGGTATCCTTGGTCTTGATGATCAGCGTGTGATCGTCTTCGGCCGTCATCTCGGCGATGCCGCCGGTGAAGATCGTGTAGGCCGAGGGCGAGTTCTGGACCAGCGGAACGCGGCAGAAGCTGTAGATCACGTCGCGCGCGGTAAAGTCGCTGCCGTCGTGGAACTTGACGCCCTTGCGCAGCTTGAAGCGCCAGGTTGTGTCGTCCACGGCTTCCCAGCTTTCGGCCAGTCCGGGCGTCACCTTCTGCACGGCATCCTGGGTGGTCAGTGCCTCGAAGATGTTCTTGCCGACCTGGATGTTGGTCGACAGCTGGTGGAAGTGCGGGTCCATGGAGGTCGCTTCGGATTTCAGGCCGATGGACAGTTCCTGTGCGTGGGCTTGGGCAAGGGATGCGACAAGGCAACCGGCCGCAAGCGGCAGGGTCAGTGTTTTCACCGTCATTTCCTTCCTGTTGTATGGGCTTGTTCTTCGTCGCCGGGGTTGGCCCCCGGTGGTGCGATGCAGCTTGGGGATCACGCTATTATGCGTTATTCAGAAGTCAACAATGAATCTGTATGCAAATTTGGAATACTTGATGACCGAAGACGACAAGGCCGCCGAGGCAAGGGATCGCCGTTCCGGCATCACGTTGCGAGAACTGGAGGTGCTGCAGGCGCTGGTTTCGGAAGGAACTGCGATCAGTGCCGCGCGCTTTCTCGGCATCTCTCAGTCGGCGGCCAGCAGGCGTCTGTCCCAGCTCGAGGATCGTCTTGGCATGCAGCTGTTCATGCGCTCGGGCGGGCGACTGGTCCCCACTGTCGAGGCCCTGTCCATAAACGAGCAGCTGACGCCTGTATTCGACACGCTTGCACGCATCGCGAACCACCAGGCGCAGCCACCGCGCAGCCATTCCGGCACGCTGTCCATCGCTGCGCCTCCGACGATCGCGCATCGCTTTCTTGCGGCGCGGATCGCCAATTTCAAGAAGCGTAATCCCGACCTGCAGATCGCCTTCGAGGTGCTGGCCAGCGACGCGCTTCTGACCGGCATTGCCGAATGCCGTTTCGACATCGGGCTGACCGATACGATGGTGACGCATGAAGGCATCAGGACCGAGCCGCTGCTGGATACCCAGGCAGTCTGCATCCTTCCCGCGCACCATTCGCTCGCCTCGCGCAGCGTGATTCGTCCGCAGGACCTGGACGGCGCCGACTTCATCGCGCTGGCCCGGCGCCACAGCAGCCGGGTCGTCCTTGATCGCGCCTTCGACAAGGAGGGCGCCAAGCCGAAGAACGTGATCGAGGCTTCGACGAATGTCTCGGCGATGGAGTTCGTGCGCGCAGGTCTGGGTGCGGCGGTCCTGAACCCGTTCCCGCTGATCCACCAGATGGGCGAGGGGATCGTCATGCGCCCCTTCGAGCCCGCAGTCCGCTACACGACGAACTTTCTGCTTCCCGCCAGTAGGGCGCCATCCTCGGCAACGCTGGACTTCATCACGGCGACGACGGAAAGCGTCGATCGCGTGGCATATCCCGTACCGGGTACAGCAATGTAAGGAAAATGGCGCACCCGAGAGGATTCGAACCTCTGGCCTCTGCCTTCGGAGGGCAGCGCTCTATCCAGCTGAGCTACGGGTGCGTGCTGGGGTCTGATTACCTGTCGTGACAGGGGCGCGCAACAGGGAAATTGCGCGCCGCCGAAGGTTCAGGACGCCGCCAGCGCCGAGACGATGGGCAGGAAATCGGCAGCCTTGAGGCTGGCGCCGCCCACCAGCGCGCCGTCCACGTTGTCGATGGCGAAGATCTCGGTCGCGTTGGCGGCCTTGACGCTGCCGCCATAGAGCAGGCTGACATCGGGCAGGGTCGCCGACAGGGCATCGCGGATCATGGCGTGAACCTCGGCGATCTGGGCGTTGTCGGGGGTGCGGCCGGTGCCGATCGCCCAGACGGGCTCGTAGGCGATGACGGTATTCGCGGATGTCGCGCAATCGGGGATCGAGCCCTGCAGCTGCGCCGCGATCACGTCCAGCGTGGTGCCGGCGTCGCGCTCGGCCTCGGTCTCTCCGACGCAGATGATGGCGATCAGGCCTGCATCATGGGCGGCGCGTGCCTTGGCGGCGACATCGGCGTCGGTCTCGCCATGATCGGCGCGGCGTTCGGAATGGCCGAGGATGACGTGGCTTGCACCGGCATCGGCCAGCTGTGCCGCCGCGATGTCACCGGTATGGGCACCCGAGCCCGCGTGGTGGCAGTCCTGGCCGCCCACCAGAAGATCGCCTCCGCCGATGCGCGCGACCATCGGATGCAGCAGCACCGCGGGCGGGCAGATCAGCACGTCGCAGCCGGTTTCGCGGCCCGCGACGATGGCGTCGATCTGCGACAGCGCGGCCAGATCGCCGTTCATCTTCCAGTTTCCGGCGGCAAGTTTGCGTGGTGCCATGATATCCCCCAATGTTGCGCCCAAGGGATAGGCCAAAGGCCCGCCCTTGCGCAACAGCGCAAGGGGATCAGCCCTCGGCGCGGGTTCCGGGGATCGAGAAGCTGACGGATTCGCCGCAGCCACAGGCATCGGCCACGTTCGGATTGCGGAACTTGAAGCCGCTTTCCAACAGGCCGGTCTCGTAGTCGATCTCGGTTCCGAACAGGTACATCTGCGCCATGGGCGCGATCAGCACGCGCGCGCCGTCCTTCTCGACCACCTCCTCGGAGGGGGCAGCCTCGTCGGCCATCTCCATGGTGTATTCCATGCCCGCGCAGCCGCCCTTCTTCAGGCCGATGCGCAGCCCGAACGAGTCCTTTTTGGACATCAGCGACTTGATATGGACCGCGGCAGCCTCGGTGATGCTGACGGGGGCTTGGCCGGGAATGGCGAACATGGCGGAAACCTCATCTTTCAGACCGAAAGATAGTCATTCGGGGGGCGGGCCTTCAAGGCCGGCCCCAGGCGATCACATGAAGCCCAGTTCCAGCCGGGCCTCGTCGGACATCATGTCCATGCCCCATTGCGGCTGGAAGGTCATCTCGACATCGACCTGCTTGACGCCGGGGACGGCCTCGACCGCATCGGCGACCCAGCCGGGCATCTCTCCGGCGACGGGGCAGCCGGGGGCGGTCAGGGTCATGATCACGCGCACTTCGGATGCGTCGTTCACCTCGATGGTGTAGATCAGGCCCAGATCGTAGATGTTGACCGGGATCTCGGGGTCGTAGACGGTCTTGCACGCCTCGACGATGGGCTCGTAGAGGTCGTGATCGGTCGACGAGGGGGCGATCAGCGGCTCGCCTTCCATCATGGGTTCGGTCATCGGATCATCCTTCAATTCCGCCGCATCATATAGGTCAGCATGCATCCCCGGTCCAGAGCGAGCGGCAGAACGATTGCATGGTCCCGACCGAAACGCTAAGTGTCCCCGGTTCCAGCGACAGGTATTTCTCGGCCATGAGCAAGCGCTTCTCATTTTCCCTCAACGCGACCGACGGTCGGGCACGCACGGGCGTGATCGACACGCCGCGCGGCCAGATCCGCACGCCGGCCTTCATGCCGGTCGGCACCGCGGCGACCGTCAAGGCGATGCTGCCCGAAAGCGTGCGCCAGACGGGGGCCGACATCCTGCTGGGCAACACCTATCACCTGATGCTGCGCCCGGGCGCCGAACGGGTCGAGCGGCTGGGCGGGCTGCACCGGTTCATGAACTGGGACCGCCCCATCCTGACCGACAGCGGCGGCTTCCAGGTCATGAGCCTTGCCGGCCTGCGCAAGCTGACCGAGGAGGGGGTGACCTTCGCCAGCCATGTCGATGGCAGCAAGCACCACCTGACCCCCGAACGCAGCATGGAGATCCAGCGGATGCTGGGCAGCGACATCGTCATGGCCTTCGACGAATGTCCCGCGCTGCCCGCGACCGAGGAAGAGGTCGCGAAATCCATGCGCCTGTCGATGCGGTGGGCGCAGCGGTCGCGCGACGCTTTCGGCGACCGTCCGGGCCATGCGCTGTTCGGCATCATGCAGGGCGGCGTCACCCGCGACCTGCGCGAGGAATCGGCCGAGGCGCTGCAGCAGATCGGCTTCGACGGATACGCGGTCGGCGGTCTTGCCGTGGGCGAGGGGCAGGAGGCGATGTTCGGCGTCTTGGACTATGCCCCCGGTTTCCTGCCCGAGGACAAGCCGCGCTATCTGATGGGGGTGGGCAAGCCCGACGACATCGTGGGGGCCGTCCAGCGTGGGATCGACATGATGGATTGCGTGCTGCCCTCGCGATCGGGGCGCACCGGCCAGGCCTGGATCCATCGCGGGCAGGTCAACATCAAGAACGCGCGCCATGCCGACGATCCGCGCCCCCTGGACGAGAATTGCAGCTGCCCGGCCTGCACCGGCTACAGCCGCGCCTATCTGCACCATGTCTTCCGCTCGCAAGAGATGATCTCGGGGATGCTGCTGACCTGGCACAACCTGCATTATTACCAGGAACTGATGGCGGGCCTGCGCGGGGCCATCGCCGAGGGCCGTCTGGACGCCTTCGTGGCCGATTTCCACGCCAAGCGCGCCGAGGGCGACATCGAGCGCCTTTAACGGGCTTGCGCGCGGGGAACATCCGGCTATCTTCCGGGTGTTCTCAGGGCGGGGCGGAATTCCCCACCGGCGGTCACAGCCCGCGAGCGCCCTTCGCATCGAAGGGGTCAGCAGATCCGGTGAAACTCCGGGGCCGACGGTCACAGTCCGGATGAAAGAGAATCGCGTGCCATGCCGCCCGGCGTGGTGCGTGGTGATTGCTCTGGGACCTGAAGCAAATTTGCGCAAAGGTTCCGCAAGATGACGAAATCCAATCCCCGTATCGCCTTCATCAGGGCCCGTTGGCACGCCGATGTCGTGGATCAGGCCCATGACGGCTTCCTGTCCGAGGCCGCGTCGCTGATGCCCGGCGCAACCGTCGATGCCTTCGACGCCCCCGGCGCGTTCGAGATGCCGCTGCTGGCGCAGAAGCTGGCGCGGACCGGCCGCTATGACGCGGTGGTCGCCGCCGCGCTGGTGGTCGATGGCGGCATCTATCGCCACGATTTCGTGGCGCAGGCCGTGGTCTCGGGCCTGATGCAGGCCGGGATGGAGACGGGCGTGCCCTGTTTCTCGGTCTCGCTGACGCCGCATAATTATCAGGAAACCGAGCTGCTGACCGGCTTCTATCGCGATCATTTCGTCAAGAAGGGCCGCGAGGCCGCGCATGCGGTTCACGGCACCCTGACGACGATCGCCGCCATCGCGGCCCCGGACCGGGTGCAGGCGGCATGATCGGGGGCTTCGCATTCGCCACCGCGACCGAGATCGCATTTGGGCGCGGTCAGGCCGCCAGCGCCGCCGCGCGCGCTGCCGCGTTCGGTCGCCGGATCGTCCTGTGTCACGGGGCGAATGCGGGGCGGGCCGATTTCCTGGCCGACGGGCTGACGGGGCAGGGCTGCGAGGTGACGCGCCTCACCGTCGCCCGCGAACCCGACCTGCCGATGCTGGAGGACGCGCTGGCCCGCATGGGTGGCGCGGATGCGGTCGTCGCGATCGGCGGCGGCGCGGTGGTCGATGCGGGCAAGGCGCTGGCGGCGCTGCTGCCCGCGACGCGCCCCGTGATGGACCACCTCGAGGTGGTGGGCCGGGGGCTGCCGCTGGACGTGGCGCCCTTGCCCTTCATCGCCATTCCGACCACCGCGGGCACCGGGGCCGAGGTGACGCGCAACGCCGTCATCGGCGTGCCCGAACACCGCCGCAAGGTCAGCCTGCGCGATCCGCGCATGTTGCCGCGCCTTGCCATCGTGGACCCCGCGCTGACGGATGGCTGCCCGCGCGGGATCACGCTGGCCTCGGGGCTGGACGCGATCACGCAGGTGATCGAGCCCTATGTCTCGACCCGTGCGAACCCGGTGACGGATGCGATCTGCGCCGATGCGATCCCGCGCGGGCTGGCCGCGCTGATCCGCCTGATGCGGGCCGAGGACCCCGATGCCCGCGACGAGATGGCCTGGACCAGCCTTGCGGGCGGCCTTGCGCTGGCGAATTCCGGCCTTGGGGCGGTGCACGGGCTGGCCGGTCCGCTTGGCGGGCTGTCGGGGGCCGCGCATGGCGCGATCTGCGGCGTGCTGCTGCCGCATGTGCTGCGCGTGAACCGGGCTGCGGTCACGGGGCGTGCGGCCGAACGGCTGGACCGGGTCGGGGACTGGATCGGCGCGGCCTTCGGGCAGCCGGATGCGGGGCTGGACCGCGCGGCGGGGATGCTGGCCGAGTGGTCGGCGGAATGCGGGCTGCCGTCCCTGTCGGCGCTTGGCGTGGATGCGGATATGCGAAACGCCGCAGCGGTCGCTGCGGCGTCGTCGTCGTCCATGAAGGCCAATCCCGCCGACCTGTCCGCCGATCGGCTGATCGAGGCGATGCAGGCGGCGGGCTAGGGGATCAGAAGTCCCAGTCCTCGTCCTCGGTCGCGACGGCCTTGCCGATGACATAGGACGACCCCGAACCCGAGAAGAAGTCGTGGTTCTCGCTGTCGGTCGAAAGGGCCGACAGGATGGCCGGGTTGACCTCGCAGGCTGCGGGCGGGAACAGGGCCTCGAAGCCCAGGTTCTGCAGCGCCTTGTTGGCGTTGTAGTGCAGGAAGGCCTTGACCTCTTCGGTCAGGCCGATCCCGTCATACAGCTCCTCGGCGTAATGGGCCTCGATCTCGTAGAGGTCGAACATCAGCGCGAAGGCGAAATCCTTCATCTCGTTGCGCTTGGCCTCGTCCAGCTTCTCCATCGCGCGCTGGAACTTGTAGCCGATGTAGTATCCGTGCACCGCCTCGTCGCGGATGATCAGGCGGATCAGGTCGGCGGTGTTCGTCAGCTTGGCCCGGCTGGACCAGTGCATCGGCAGGTAGAAGCCCGAATAGAACAGGAAGCTTTCCAGGAACACGCTGGCGATCTTGCGCTTGAGCGGGTCCGAGCCGACCTCGTATTCGTCCAGGATCAGCCGCGCCTTCTGCTGAAGGTGCTGGTTCTCCTCGGACCAGCGGAAGGCCTCGTCGACCTCGCGGGTGGAACACAGCGTCGAGAAGATCGAGCTGTAGCTGCGCGCGTGCACGGCCTCCATGAAGGCGATGTTGGACAGCACGGCCTCTTCGTGCGGGGTCACGGCGTCCTTCATCAGCACGGGCGCGCCGACGGTGTTCTGGATCGTGTCCAGCAGCGTCAGGCCGGTGAAGACCCGGATCGTCAGCTCGCGTTCCTCGGGGCGCAGGGTGGCCCAGGACTGGACGTCGTTCGACAGCGGCACCTTCTCGGGCAGCCAGAAATTGACCGTCAGGCGGTTCCAGACCTCGAGGTCCTTTTCATCCTGCAGTCGGTTCCAGTTGATCGCGCGCGCGGGGGCGCCCATCACGTGATCCTTCATGCGGACCCATCCTTCTGAATTTGCGGGAACCGGGGGACGTGCCCCCGGCCGGTATCGTGTCGGTGACTTACAGCGTGCAGGACACGCAGCCCTGCACCTCGGTGCCTTCCAGCGCGGTCTGGCGCAGGCGGACGTAGTAGATGGTCTTGATGCCCTTCTTCCACGCATGGATCTGCGCGCGGTTGATGTCGCGGGTCGTCGCCTCGGCCGGGAAGAACAGCGTCAGGGATAGGCCCTGGTCCACGTGCTCGGTCGCGGCGGCATAGGTGTCGATGATCGCGTCGGGACCGATCTCGTACGCGTCGCGGTAATATTCCAGGTTCTCGTTCGACATGAACGGGGCCGGGTAATAGACGCGACCGATCTTGCCTTCCTTGCGGATCTCGATCTTCGAGACGATCGGGTGGATCGAGCTGGTCGAGTTGTTGATGTAGCTGATCGAACCGGTCGGCGGGACGGCCTGCAGGTTCCGGTTATAGAGACCGTGCGCCATCACGTCGGCCTTCAGCTGTTCCCAGTCCGCGCGCGTCGGCAGGGTGACATCGGCGAACAGGCGTTCGACCTCGGGCAGGGTGGGCAGCCAGTCCTTCGTGACATAGCGGTCGAAGAAGCTGCCATTCGCGTAATCCGACGTGTCGAAATCCTTGAAGGTCGTGCCCTTCTCGCGCGCCAGCAGGTTCGACGCGCGGATCGCGTGGAAGGCCACCGCGGCGAAATAGACCGAGGTGAACTCGATCCCCTCGGGGCTGCCGTAATGGATGTGTTCGCGCGCCAGATAACCGTGCAGGTTCATCTGGCCCAGGCCCACGGCATGGGCTTCGTCATTGCCCTTGCGGATCGAGGGGACCGAGTTGATCGACGACATCTCGCTGACGGCGGTCAGCGCGCGGATCGCGGTTTCCACGGTCGCGCCGAAATCGGGGCCGTCCATCGTCTTGGCGATGTTGAGCGAGCCGAGATTGCACGAGATGTCCGTGCCCATCTGCTTGTAGCCCAGGTCCTCGTCGAATTCCGACGCTTGGTTCACCTGCAGGATTTCCGAGCACAGGTTCGACATGGCGATGCGGCCCGCGATCGGGTTCGCGCGGTTCACCGTGTCCTCGAACATAATGTAGGGATAGCCGCTTTCGAACTGGATCTCGGCCAGGGTCTGGAAGAAGGCGCGTGCGTTGATCTTCTTCTTGCGGATGCGCTTGTCGGCGACCATCTCGGCGTATTTCTCGGTGACCGAGATCTCCGAGAACGCCTTGCCATAGACCTTTTCGACGTCATGCGGCGAGAAGAGGTACATGTCCTCGTTGCGCTTGGCCAGCTCGAAGGTGACGTCCGGGATCACGACGCCCAGGGACAGCGTCTTGATGCGGATCTTCTCGTCCGCGTTCTCGCGCTTGGTGTCGAGGAAACGCAGGATGTCGGGATGGTGCGCGTTCAGATAGACCGCGCCCGCGCCCTGGCGTGCGCCCAGCTGGTTGGCATAGCTGAAGCTGTCTTCCAGCAGCTTCATGATCGGAATGACGCCCGAGGACTGGTTCTCGATCCCCTTGATGGGGGCGCCGGATTCGCGGATGTTCGTCAGCATCAGGGCCACGCCGCCGCCGCGCTTGGACAGCTGCAACGAGGAATTGATGGCCCGGCCGATCGATTCCATGTTGTCCTCGACCCGCAGCAGGAAGCAGCTGATCAGTTCGCCGCGCGACTGCTTGCCGGCGTTCAGGAAGGTCGGCGTCGCGGGCTGGAAGCGGCCAGACAGGATCTCGTGCATGAAATGCATGGCCTGCGTCTGGTCGCCGCGCGCCAGCGTCAGCGCGACCATGACCACGCGATCCTCGTAGCGTTCGAGATAGCGTTTCCCGTCGCGCGTCTTCAGCGTGTAGCTGGTGTAGTACTTGAACGCGCCCAGGAAGGTCGGGAAGCGGAACTTGGCCTTGTAGGCCGCGCCCCAGATCTCGTGCAGGAACTCGCGCGGATAGGCGTCGAGCACCTGCTTCTCGTAATACCCCTCGTCCACGAGGTAATCGAGCTTCTCGTCCAGCGAATGGAAGAAGACGGTGTTCTGGTTCACGTGCTGCAGGAAATACTGCCGCGCGGCCATGCGGTCCGCGTCGAAGCGGATCTTGCCCTGATCGTCGTACAGGTTCAGCATCGCGTTCAGCGCGTGGTAATCGAGATCGGGCCTCACGGCGTCAAGCATGGCATTCCCCAGAATTGTTCGAGCCCGTCGCGGATGCGGGCGGTGTCTGTTTCGGTTCCCGCAAGCTCGAACCGGTCGAGCACGGGGATCTTGCATTTGTCGGCGATGATCCGGGCCGCCAGCCCGAAGGTGGGCCCGAAATTGCGGTTGCCCGCCCCGATGACGCCCCGGATGAGCGCCCGCCGGGCGGGGTCGTTCAGAAAGCGGATCACCTGCTTGGGGACCGCGCCCGCGCCCGTGCCGTCGGCATAGGTCGGGCAGATCAGCACATAGGGCGCGTCGGGGCTGGGCATCGGATCGTCCTGCCGGATCGGGATGCGCTGGCCGGGCAGCCCGAGGCTGGCCACGAACCGCGCCGTGTTTCCCGATCCCGAGGAGAAGAAGACCAGCCCGGACATCGTCCTCAGGCCAGCTGACCGATCATGTCGGGACGGAAGCCTGCCCAGTGCAGGTCGTCATTCGCGATGACCACCGGCGCCTGGCGATAGCCGAGCGCGGTCACGCGTTCCATCGCGGCGTCGTCCTGGGTCAGGTCGATGACGTCGTAATTGATGCCGCGCGCGTCCAGCGCACGGGTGGTCGCGGTGCACTGCACGCAGGCAGGTTTCGAATAGACCGTGATCGTCATGGCCGTCGCGTTCCTTTTGTCTGGTCGGGGTCGCAAGCCGGACCGTTTCCCACGGAAACAGCCAACAGGTCGCCGGACCCGCGCCCGGTGTCGTTCATGTCGTGTCATGGCCGGCTGCCGGGCCTGCCGCGTCGCGGAAACGATCCGCGCGGGGCCGCCGATGGCAGGAAAAATGCCGGGTTTCAGGCCCGGTCTTCCGTTTCGCCCTTAGCGTGAATCACGGGCGCCATGACCACATCATCTAGGCGTTTATCCGGTCTCAGGTCAATATATCTAGTAGCTGATTTTGGGGCTTGACCGACAAGATGTCGCAGAATCCACGCCCCTTCGGAACGCGGAAGGGCGTCCGGCTAAACCCGGACGCCCCCATGTGCAAGACACAAAAATCCGCGCCGTCGCGATCAGCGGTAAAGCAGTACCGGAATGCGCACGGCACGGACCATCGCGGTGGTCGTGGACCCGATGATCAGGCTGCGGATTCGGCTGTGGCCATAGGCGCCCATGACCAGCAGATCGAAGCCGTCATCGGTGACGACCCTGTCGATCACCTCGTCGGGTTCGCCCGCGACGATGCGGATGTCGGGGCGCAGTCCGGCACCGGCCAGGGTCATCGCGGCCTCGTCCAGCTTGTCGCGCATGGCGGGCTTGTCCTCGCCCACATGCAGCAGCGTGACGGCCAGCCCCGCGAAGACCGGGCTGTCGGCCATGCGGCGAATCGCGGTCCGCGCGCTGGCGCTGCCGTCGAAGGCCACGAGCACGCGCTCGATCGGGTTGAAGGCACGCGATGCGACGAAGACGGGGATGCGCGTGGCGCGCACGACGCGTTCCAGGTTCGATCCCAGGTGACCGGTCGCGAAATCCGCGCCTTCGCCGCGCTTGCCGATCACGATGGCGCGCAGGTCGGGTTCCAGCTCGGTCACGGCCTCGACCAGGTCGCCCTTGCGAAGCTGGGTCGCGACGGGGCCGACATTGTCCGCGCGCAGGATCCCCTCGGCATCCTCCAGGATCGCGCGACCGCGTGCCTGGGCGATGCGGGCGCGGGTGGCGTCGGCCTCGGCCAGTTCGGCCAGAAGGGCCGAGCGCGCGCCCAGCCGCAGCGATCCGGACAGGTCGCTTGCCTCGGCGCCCTCGCGGCGTCCGAGGACATGCATCAGGTCGACGCCCGTCGCCAGGCGCCCCGCGATCCATGCGCTGTGATGGCAGACGCTCTCGGAATAGGCCGAGCCGTCGACAAGGGCCAGAATGCGGTTCATCGGTTCTCCTCCCCTCAATGCGCGGTCAGCTTGTCCAGCGCGCCGGGCTTGTCATGCACGGCCAGCTTGTCGACCAGCGTTTCCGACGCCTCGTTCATGCCGGTGATCTGGACCTCGGCCCCTTCGCGGCGGAACTTCAGCACCACCATGTCCAGCGCCTGGACCGAACTGATGTCCCAGATATGCGCCCGGCTGACGTCGATCGTCACATGTTCCGGCGCCTCACGGAAGTCGAAAGCCGCGGCGAAATCCTCGGCCGAGCCGTAGAACATCTGCCCCTCGACCACATAGGTCCGGTGACGCCCGTCCGCCGACAGGGTCGAGGACACGCGGAACAGCTGCGCGATCTTGCCGGCGAAGAAGATCCCCGACAGCAGCACGCCGGCCAGCACGCCGATGGCCAGGTTGTGCGTCCACACGACCGTCGCGACCGTCGCCAGCATCACGATCGAGGACGACCGCGGATGCGTGCGCAGCTGCGCGATCGAGGACCAGCTGAACGTGCCGATGGACACCATGATCATGATCGCGACCAGCGCGGGCATCGGGATGCGGCCCACCAGGTCGCCCAGGCCCACGCACAGGATCAGCAGGACGGTGCCCGCCGTGAAGGCCGACAGGCGGCCCCGCCCGCCGGATTTCACGTTGATGACCGACTGGCCGATCATGGCGCAGCCCGCCATCCCGCCGATGAAGCCGGTCGCGGTGTTGGCGATGCCCTGGCCGATGCATTCCTGGTTGCGGTCCGACCGCGTGTCGGTCAGCTCGTCCACGATGTTCTGGGTCATCAGGCTTTCCAGAAGACCCACGACGGCGATGGCCGCCGAGTAGGGCAGGACGATCAGCAGCGTCTCCAGCGTCAGCGGGATCTGCGGGATCAGGAAGACGGGCAGGCTGTCGGGCAGCTCGCCCAGGTCGCCCACCGTGCGCACGTCCCAACCCATCAGCGTCGCCAGCACCGTCAGCACGATGATGGTGACCAAGGGCGAGGGGACGGATTTCGTGATGCGCGGGAACAGGTAGATGATCGCAAGCCCCGCCGCGACCAGCGCATAGGCCAGCACGCCCACGCCCTCGCGCGAGAAATCCAGTTCCGGCAGCTGCGCCATGAAGATCAGGATCGCCAGCGCGTTCACGAAGCCGGTCATCACCGATTTCGAGACGTATCGCATGAAGCGGCCCAGCCGCAGCAGGCCCATGGCGATCTGGATCAGGCCCGCCAGCACGGTCGCGGCCAGCAGGTATTGCAGCCCGTGATCGCGCACCAGCGTCACCATCAGCACTGCCGTTGCGGCCGTCGCGGCCGAGATCATGCCGGGACGCCCTCCGGTGAAGGCGATGATCACCGCGATCGAGAAGCTGGCATAGAGCCCCACCTTGGGGTCAACGCCCGCGATGATCGAGAATGCGATGGCCTCGGGGATCAGGGCCAGCGCGACGACCAGCCCCGAAAGCAGGTCGCCCTTGATGTTTCCGAACCACTGGTTGCGGTATTCGGTCAGGGTCATGTTGAACGGTCCTCTGCCCTGTGTCGGATGGTCCTTCGCAAGACGTTCCGGCATCGGATCAGGGCTTTTCTAAGGATTATCCGGCGGATCAGCGGCCGGAAGAGCCACCCGGAATCTCACCGGGTCCATGCATTCGGGACCGCTGATAGCGGCGCGACCCTGCAAGATCAACCTTCGAGGGGCGAAGCAGATGCCCCCGTTGCGGCATTGCGGCAACGGGGGCACGGTTGCTCAGGGATCAGGCTCGAACTCGCTCAGCTCGGGGCGGCGGCCGATGGTGATGTGGTCGATATCCTCGGCGCCGAAGCCGCGGATCAGGGCGGGGATCATCATGAAGACCAGGATGAAGATCGGCAGGCCGACCACCGTGATGACCTGTTGCAGCGCGGTCAGCCCGGCCTCGCCCGCAAGGACGATCAGCATGGCCGCGATCAGCCCCTCGGCAAGGCCCCAGAAGACGCGCTGATGCACCGGACCGGCCTTCTGGCTGCCCGAACACAGCATGTCCACGACCAGCGATGCCGAATCCGACGAGGTGGCGAAGAAGATCGCGACGACGATCACCGCCAGCCCCTGCATGAGGGGCGCGAAGGGCAGCTGCTCGAAGAAGGCGAACATCGCCAGCGGGATCGATTCCGACACCGCCGCGCTGATGGTCCCGGCCTGCGCGCCCATCGCCTCGCGCGCCTGAAGGCCCAGCCCGTCCATTGCCAGCGCCTGCCAGCCGAAGATCGCGAACCAGATCACGGTGAACAGCGACGGCGCCAGCAGCACGCCCGCCACGAATTCGCGCACCGTCCGCCCGTGCGAGATGCGCGCCACGAACAGCCCGATGAAGGGCGACCAGGTGACCGTCCAGGCCCAGTAGAAGACCGTCCAGTCGCCCTGCCAGCCCCAGTCGCCGTTCTGCATGCCGTTGCCGTGCAGCATGTCGTTCCAGAAGGCCAGCCGCGGCAGGTTCGACAAGTACAGGCCCACCGTTTCCACCATCCCGCGCAGCAGGAACAGCGTCGCGCCGGTCAGCAGCACGAAGATCATCAGCCCGACCGCCATGCCGATATTCAGGTTCGACAACATGCGGACTCCGCTGTCGAGGCCCGCGACGATGGACGCGGTGGCGACCAGGGTCAGCACCGTCAGGATGGCCACGCGCAGGAAAGTGCCGTTCTCCCAGCCGAACAGCTCGGACAGGCCGGCCGCCACCTGCGACGACCCGAGGCCAAGCGACACCGCCACCCCGAACAGCGTTCCGAGGATCGCGGCGATGTCGATGGCCTTGCCGATGGGGCCATGGATGCGTTCGCGCAGCAGTGGATAGAAGACCGAGCTGACGCGCACCGGCAGGTCATAGCGGTTGATGAAATAGGCAAAGGCCAGCCCCGGCAGCGCGAAGATCGTCCAGGTGTGCAGCGCAAGGTGATAGAGCGCGATCGAGATCGCGTCCTGCGCGGCCTCGACGGTATAGGGCTCGACGCCGGGCAGGGGCGGTGACTGGAAGTGGCTGATCGGCTCGGCCACGCCCCAGAACATCAGGACCGTGCCGATGCCGCCCGCGAACAGCATCGTGAACCATGACACGTTGCTGTATTCGGGCCGGGAATTCCTGGGCCCCAGCCGGATATGCCCGTGCCGCGAGACCGCCGCCCAGACCAGGAAGCCCAGCCAGACATTGACGCCAAGGATGAAGAACCAGCCTAGGTTTGTGACGATCCACGCGCGCCCCGCCGCGAAGGCGTCCCCGATGGTCTGCGGCGCCAGAACCAGCGCCAGGACGAAGACGACGCTGAGCCCCGCCGCCGAGAAGAAGATCGTCGGATCGGCCTTGAGGCGCAGCCGGTTCGCCCATTGGTTCAGCATCTTTCCCCCGTGGTTCCTTCAGCTTCCCAAGGGGTCAAGCGATCAGCGCCGCCTTTCGTTCCGTCCTGTCCTGCACATCGTGCAGCGGGATCGCCGCCTGCGCGGCAAGGGCGCCAAGCCCGCAGTCGAAGACGATGTCGCCGCCCATCGCGAAGACCCGCGTTTCGGGGCGGATCGCGTCGGACAGGCGCTGGACGGGGATGCGCGTCGTCAGCCCCTGCGGCCCGTCCCCGATGATCAGCGGCGAGACCGAGACCTGCAGCCGGTCCAGAAGCCCCGCCTCGAGGAAGCCGGTGATGGTCGTGCCGCCCCCCTCGATCAGCAGCGATCCCATGTCCATCCGGCGCAGCCCGCGCAGGATCGAGGCCGGGTCCAGCCTGTCGTCGATGCGGGGCAGTTGCAGCACCTCGACGCCCTTCGCGCGGGGACGGTCGATGGATTGGACGACGACCCGCCGTGCGCCGGTGTCGCGCAGCACGGGGGCGTCGTCGGGCAGCCTGCCGTTCGGGTCGATGACGATGCGCGCGGGGTCGTGCCCGCTGCACAGGCGCACCGTCAGGCGGGGCGTGTCGTGCAGCGCGGTGCCGACGCCGATCACCACGCCATCCACCAGCGCGCGCAGGCGGTGCAGATGCGCCAGCCCCTCGGGGCCGGACACGTCGCGCGCATCGCCCGAGGCGGTCGCCACGCGCCCGTCCAGCGACTGCCCGATCTGGGCGATGGTCATGTGCCCCAGGTCGCGCCGCGCGATCGGACCATAGAGCATCAGCGCCGCGTGCTCGGCTTCGGTGAAATCGCCGCAACAGGCGCAGGCGTGACCCGCCCGGACCGCAAGGATGCGGTCCCAGACCCGTGGTGTGACTTCGACATTCTGCATGGCGTCCCCTCCCTCTGGATCGGTTCAGCCCGTGCCGGGCGGCAGGGCGAGTATATCCATATGACCCACATGGCACCTGCTTCGTTCCGCGATGCCGATGCGGTTTCGTCCCCATTCGGCCGCGTCGGCATTGCCGGTTTCCGACGCGGCATCGGCGATGCCCTCCAGCAGGGCGCGGTGCAACGGCGCCTCGGCCCCGTTCAGCGACCAGGGGCTGTCGGCGTGATGGACGCGGAAGCCCGCCTTGCGCATGATCTCGACTGCGCGGGGGCCGCTGTCGGGCCCGAGCGCCGCACCAAGACCCTTGTCGCCGCGCTGGTGGTCGTTGAAGGCCCGCGTGATCGCCTCGTCCCCCGGCAGTTGCGGCTGCCAGCGCATCACCCCGTCATAGGACAGCGCGGCATAGAAGGGCAGTTGCACCTCGGCCAGCCTTGCGGCCAGACCGGCGATCCATTCGGCGGGCATCAGGTCCAGAAGCGCCGATGCCGTCACCAGCGTCACCCCGTCCAACGGCAGCGCATCCAGATCGCGCAGGTCGATGCGGTGCGTCTGGGCGCGGCCCTGCGCTTCGGTGCGGGCGCGGTCAAGCAGCGCGGGGTCGTTGTCCACCAGCCGCCAGCGCGCATTCCCCGGCAGATGCGGCGACATCACGCGCAGGGTCGAACCCGTGCCGCAGCCCAGGTCCAGGACCACGGGGTCCGGACCCGCCGCAAGCGCCGCCCGCGCGATCAGCCCCGGATCGCGTGCGGCGCGATCCGCGGGTTCCCTCAGCGCAAGCCATTCGGCCGAGAATGCCATCAGATCTCCCCCTCGTACCAGGCGCGGGCGACATGGCTTTCGTGCAGCGTGATGCGCAGCCGCTTCAGCCGCGCCGGATCGCCCAGCCCGCCCTTGCGCGCGACATCGGCCAGCGTGGCGAAGATGTGCTGGCACAGGAACTCGGTCGTGGTGAACTTGCCCTTGAATTCGGGCACCTCGTCCAGGTTCTTGTATTTCAGCGGCAGAAGCGCGTTCGACAGCGCTTCGGTCGCAAGGCCCATGTCCACGACCAGCCCCTCGTCGTCCAGTGCCTCGGTGAAGAAGGCCGCATCGACGGTGAAGGTCGCACCATGCATGCCCTGTGCGGGCCCGAAGGTGGGCGAGGGCAGCGAATGGGCGATCATGATATGGTCACGGACTTCGACGGCGAACATGGGTGCTCCTTATCGTTCGGTTCAGTAGCGGATGCGGTGGCACAGCGTGCCTGCATCGTTGAGGATATCGTTCCAGCGGTCGGGAAGATCCGCGAAGGCGGTCTCGCCCGAGACGAGTTCGTCCAGCCGGTCGTCGGATGCCAGAAGATCCATCGCCTTGCGCATGCGGCGGGCATAGTTCCATCGCGCGGCGCGTGTGTCGGGAATGCGCCCCACCTGGCTGCTGACGATGCGCAGCCTGCGGCTGTGGAACGCGCCGCCAAGCGGGATCTGCACCGGCGCGGGGTGCCAGCTTGCCTCGGTGATCCGGGCCTCGGTTCCGGCGATGGCGATGGCCTGCTTCAACCCCGCCGAGGTCGCGCTGGTATGGATCACGACGTCCTGTTCGTCCGGCACATCCTCCGGCGTCGCGAAGCGGCAGCCCAGCAGCGTCGCAAGCTCCGCGCGGGCGGCTAGGGGGTCGATCACCGTGACATCGGCCCCCGGCAGTCGCGCGGCAAGGCTGGCGATCAACAGGCCCACGACCCCCGCACCGATGATGGCGATTCGGTCGCCCGCACCGGCATTGCTGTCCCACAAAACGTTCAGCGCAGTTTCCATGTTCGCCGTCAGCACGGCGCGCTGGGCTGGCAGGCCCTCGGGCAGGGGTGTCAAAGCATGGTCGGGCAGGCGGAACTGCCGCTGGTGCGGGAACAGCGCGAAGACCTCGCGGCCCTCATGCGCACCTTCGGTCGCGCGACCCACGGCGCAATATCCGTATTTGACGGGAAACGGGAAATCCCCTTCCTGATAGGGTGCGCGCATGCGGGCATGTTCAGCTTCGGGGACGTTGCCCGAGGAAACCAGCCGTTCGGTGCCTCGGCTGATGCCGGTGAAGAGGGTCGTGACAAGCGACCCTTCTCCGATCGTGCCGGGTGCGATGACGGGCCGGTTCCGGTCTGTCAGCCAAAGTGCGTCAGCCTTCATGCAAGAAGATGCCCCGACTTGGCCGCCTTGGTGTCCAGATAGCGGGTGTTCTCGGGGCCGCGGCCGACCATCAGGGGAACGCGATCCGCCACGGTGATCCCCTCGGATTCCAGGCGGCGGATCTTGGCGGGGTTGTTCGTCAGCAGCTTCACCTGCGAAATCCCCATCTGGCGAAGCAGCGCAGCGCCAATGCGGAAATCGCGCTCGTCATCCTCGAAGCCCAAGCGGTGATTGGCCTCGACGGTGTCCAGGCCCTGATCCTGCATCCCATAGGCGCGCATCTTGTTCGCCAGACCGATGCCGCGTCCCTCCTGGTTCAGGTACAGAAGGACGCCGCTGCCCGCCTCGTTCATGGCGGCGATGGCGGCCTGCAGCTGGGGCCCGCAATCGCATTTCAGGCTGCCGAGCACGTCGCCGGTGAAGCAGGCGGAATGCAGGCGCACGAGGACGGGCCGGTCGGGATCGGGCTCGCCCACCTGGATGGCATAGTGTTCGGGACCATGCGCGTCGGGGCGGAAGACATGCAGCCGGCCCGCCGCAGCCGCCGCCATCGGCACGCGCGCGTCGGAAACGGGCTGCGGGTTCGGCGCCTGTTCGGAATGTAGCAGCGCCTCTTCGGCCGACAGGATCGACAGGTTGTGGCGAAGGGCGGTGGCCATCACGTCAGGGCCGGGAACGACCAGTGCGGCGGGAACGAGTTCAGCGGATTTCGCCAGACGGATCGCCGCGCGGTGCAGCGCACCTGCCGCCGCACGGGGGGCACGCGGCAGTGCTGCCGGTCCGGCCATGCTGCACGACGGGTCGGCCATGGCCTGCAGCCATTCGAGGCCGACATCGCGGGCAACGGGAATGCGGGCGACATCGGTTGCGACGGGGTGGTGCAGCGCCTCGGCGCGGCGGGCGGTCAGGATCAGTTCCATCCCCTCGTCGCGCATGGCCTCCAGCCGTTCGGGGCGCAGCGTTTCCACGGGGACGACCATCGCGGCGCCTTCCTCTCCCGCGAGGACCACCGGCAGCCCAAGTCGCAGGTCGCCCACGATCCGTGCCACGCGTTCGGCGCTGCGCATGGCCAGCGGATCCGTCGCCGCGGGAACGGGTTGCGATTGCGGGTAGGGGGTCGGGAAGATGCGCATGATACCACTGTCCGTCTGAGAAACCGTCGCAAGGATGTGAACGTGCGGGTTTCACGGGCGGTTCCGCAGGAACGTCCCGGCGCGGCCGAATGTCGCTGCGCGCTGGACGGCGGATGCGAAACCGTCCAGCCTGCGCCTGTATCATGGAAAGGGAACGGCCATGAATTTCCGCGCGGCGCTGGGACTGATGCGGTCGATCGCGATCTACTACAACCCGGTCAGGGTCCGGCAGTTGCGCAGGCATTACGCCGGGATCATCCGCAGGGGCGACCTGGTGATCGACGTGGGCGCGCATGTGGGCAGCCGCAGCCGCGCCATGCGGGCCGCAGGTGCGCGGGTAGTCGCGGTCGAGCCGCAAGAGCCCTTCGCGGGCTTCCTGGCCCGCAGCCTGCCGCGCGATGTCACGCTGATCCGCAAGGCGCTGGGCCCGTCCGAGGCCGTCGCCAGCATGGCGGTTTCCAGCCTGCACCCGACGGTGTCGTCGCTGTCGCAGGGCTTCACGCGGGAGGCGGCCGATGCACCCGGTTTCGACCATGTGTGCTGGGACCGCCGCCAGCAGGTGCAGGTGACGACGCTGGATCGGGTGATCGCGCAGCACGGGCTGCCGCAATTCGTCAAGATCGACGTCGAGGGCTTCGAGGAGGACGTGCTTGCGGGCCTGAGCCAGCCGGTCCCCATGCTGTCGGTCGAATACCTGCCCGCCTTCCGCGACAGGACGCTGCGGGTCATGGCGCGGCTGGCACAGCTGGGCGATTACCGCTTCAACGTTGTCAGGGGCGAGACGGGCGTCTTCCTGTGGGACGACTGGCGCGACGCGGAGCAGGTCGCCGAATGGCTGGCGACGCTGCCGCGCGACGGGGGATCGGGCGATCTCTATGCGCGGATGGTTCCGGCGAAATCCTGAAACAGCTCGGGGCGGGCGGCGATGACGTTGCCGCTGTCCTCGGGGCGGTCTTCGGGCGTCCAGCCCTCGGTCCGGATGCCGGCCTCGGCGCAGATGACCAGCCCCGCGGCGATGTCCCAGGGACGAAGGCTGCGTTCCCAGAACCCGTCCAGACGGCCCGCCGCGACATAGCACAGATCCAGCGCCGCAGCGCCCAGCCGCCTGATGCCCGCGCTGCGTGGCAGGATGCGGCGCAGGTCGTCGGCATGGTCGTCGATATGCGCCATCCCCCCGAAGGGCAGGCCCGTCCCCCACAGCGCGCCGCCCGCAGGCGGGCAGGGCGGCAGGCGCAGCGGCTGGCCGTTCAGGGTGGCCCCCATCCCCTGCGCCGCGGCGAAGGTCTCGGACCGTAGGGGGTCGTGGACCACGCCCAGCACGCGCCGGCCATCCTGTTCCAGCGCGACCGACACGGCCCATTGCCCGATCCCGCGCAGGAAATTCGTCGTGCCGTCCAGCGGATCGACGATCCAGCGGCGGGGGGCGTCGATGGCCTCGGTCTCTTCGCCCAGCCAGCCGTCGCCGTCCCGGATCAGCGCCTCGCGCAGCAGCAACTCGGCCCCGCGATCCGCGGCCGAGACGAAATCGCCCGGCCGCTTCTGGTCGATCACCAGCGTCTCTCGTTGCTGCCAGTGGTCCAGCAGCAGATCGCCCGCCGCCTTGGCTGCGCGGATCGCGCGGTCCAGATCGGGGGTCATGGCTGCGTCCGTTCGCTCATCAGCTTCTCGATCACGCCAAGCGATGTCGCCATATGCGCCCGCATCGCGGCGCTGGCGCGGTCGGCGTCATGGGCGATCACCGCATCGAGGATCTGCCGGTGTTCCCTGCGGGAACTGTCGATGCGGTCCTGCCCCTTGTCGAACTGCGCGTCCCGCCACGGCAGGGACCGGCGGTTCAGATCGGCGGCAAGCTCGGCCATGACGGCGTTCTTCGCGCCAAGGCGCAGCGCCTCGTGAAAACGGCGGTTGGTTTCGGCGTAATCGGCATCGGGGCAGTCGCCCTGATCCACGATCATGCCCAGAGCTGCCTGTTCCATCGGTGTCATGCGCCGCGCGGCCAGCCCCGCGCACAGGGCCTCGATCTCTCCCAGACTCTCGAACAGGTCGCGCAGGGCGTCTTGGTTCATGCGCCGCACAAGGTATGCGCGTCGCGGCCCGCGTTCGACCATGCCTTCCGCGTCCAGCCTGTGCAGCGCCTGCCGGATGGGCGTGCGCGACACGCCGAAGCGTCCGGCCAGCTGCACCTCGGCCAGGGGTGCCCCCGGAAGCAGCTTGCCGCCCACGATGTCGCGGATCAATTGGGCATGGATCTGATCGGCAGAGAATGAGGGGCTGGCCATGCCTGTTCCATTTGTATTCCGTGTCGTTTGACCTGTATACCTTTCACCAAGATCACGCAAATTCGATTCAGGCAGGCGGGGAAGGTTCATGACAGGGTTCGATTTCTTCAACGGGCGCCGGGCGGCGGGCTTCGCTTCCGGTGCGATGATAGCCACGTCCCACCCGCTTGCAACTTCGGCGGGTCTTCGGATCCTGTCGAGGGGCGGAAATGCCTATGATGCCGCAATTGCAGCCAGTGCGGTGCAGGCGGTGGTCGATCCGCTGATGACGGGGATCGGCGGCGACTGCTTCGCGCTGGTCGCGGGGGCCGACGGGCAGGTGCGCGCGCTGAACGGATCGGGGCAGGCGCCCGCTGCCGCCACGGTCGAGGCGCTGCGCGAGGCGGGCGTCGGCGATCACATCCCGCTGGACAGCGCCCATGGCGTGACGGTTCCCGGCGCGGTCTCGGCCTGGTGCCGGCTGCATGCCGACATGGGCAGCCTGCCCCTGGCGGAGCTGTTCGCCCCCGCCATCGAATATGCGCGCGCGGGCTATCCGGTGACGCCGCGCGTGGCCTTCGACTGGGCGGCCGAGGCCGGGCGCATCGGCGCCGATCCCCATGCGGCCAAGGTCTTCCTGCCGGATGGCAAGGCCCCCGTCGCGGGCGACCGCCACGCCCAGCCCCTGCTGGCCGACCGGCTGGAGGAGATCGCGCAGAAGGGCCCCGAAGGCTTCTATGGCGGCGAGACGGCGCGCAGCATGGTCGCGCATCTGAACGCGCTTGGCGGCCTGCACACGGAACAGGATTTTGCGGGTGGCGCGGATGCCGCCTTCTGGACCGATCCGATCAGCGCGACCTATCGCGGGCACGAGGTGTTCGAATGCCCGCCGAACGGGCAGGGGCTTGCGGCGCTGGTGATCCTGAAGATCATCGAGGGCTTCGACATGGCCTCGCTGTCGCCTGCCGACCGCGTCCATGTTCAGGCCGAGGCCACCAAGATCGCCTATCACCACCGCGATGCGCTGATCGCGGATGCCGATGCCTGCGAGGGGCTGGTCGAAACGCTTCTGTCGGACCGCGGGATCGCTGCCATGCGCGACCGCATCGACATGACCCGCGCGGGCGAACCCGCCCTGTGGGACGAGGTCGAGCATCGCGACACCATCTATCTGTGCGTCGTGGACGGGCAGGGGAACGCGGTGTCCTTCATCAATTCCATCTTCCATCCGTTCGGCTCGACCCGGCTGGATCCGGCGACGGGCGTGCTGTTCCAGAACCGGGGCGCGTCTTTCCGCATGGACCCCACGCATCCCAATGCCATCGCGCCGGGCAAGCGGCCCATGCACACGATCATCCCCGGCATGCTGCGCACGGATCGCGGCATGATGCCCTTCGGCGTCATGGGCGGGCATTACCAGGCGGCGGGCCACGCGGCCTTCCTGTCGGGCGTCATCGACGAGGAGATGTCCCTGCAGGACGCCATCGACCGCCCGCGCAGCTTCGCCACCGAGGGGCGGCTGGATGTCGAACCCACCATCCCCGAGGACGTGCTGGCCGATCTGGCCGCGCGGGGGCACCGGGTGAACCGCGTCAAGGGCCCCATCGGCGGCGCGCAGGCGATCCGCCCCGTGGCGGGGGGCCTCGAAGGTGGGTCCGACAGCCGCAAGGACGGCATGGCGGCGGGTATCTGAAAGGGGGCGGACATGTTCGCACGACTGAAACGGATCGGCATCGACACCTACATGCTGATGCTTCTGGGGGCGGTCCTGCTGGGGCTGGTCCTGCCCGCACGTGGCATCGCGGCCGAGGGGCTGGGGCGCTTCACCTATTTCGCGGTGGCGCTGCTGTTCTTCCTGTACGGCGCGAAGCTGGACCCGGCCTCGGTTCGGGCCGGGATGCTGAACTGGCGGCTGCAGGGGCTGACCTTCGCATCGACCTATGTGCTGATCCCGGTACTGGCGATGGCCGTGGCCGCGATCTTCGGCCCGCTGCTGGGCCCCGAGGTCGCGACCGGCGTGGTGTTCCTGGGGCTGCTGCCGTCGACGGTCCAAAGCTCGATCGCGTTCGTGTCGATCGCGCAGGGCAACGTGCCCGCCGCGATCTGCGCGGCGTCGCTGTCGAACCTGGTGGGGGTCGTGCTGACGCCGCTGCTGGTCGCGCTGTTCCTGCAGGTGGGCGACGGGGGGATCGACCCCTCGGCCATCCTGCGCATCGGCACGCAGATCCTGCTGCCCTTCGTGCTGGGGCAGGTGCTGCGCCCCTGGGTGGGCGCGACGGTGCAGCGCCACCGCAACGCCACGCTGTTCGTGGACCGCGGCGCGATCCTGCTGATCGTCTACTCGGCCTTCGGGGCGGGCACCGTGTCGGGCCTGTGGGCGCAGATCCCGCCGACCGCGCTGATCGTGCTGATCCTGGTCATGCTGATCCTGCTGGCGCTGGTCTTCGCGCTGGTGGCGGCCTTGGGTCGGCTGTGCGGGCTGCCGGATGCCGACCGCTCGGTCCTGTTCTTCTGCGGCTCGACGAAAAGCCTGGCCTCGGGCCTGCCCATTGCGACGGCACTTTTCCCCGCCGCGATCGTGGGTGCGACGGTTCTGCCTGTACTTGTCTATCACATGGCGCAATTGCTGGCCTGCGCGGTGATCGCCCAGTCGGGCGCCCGCCGCGCCGCGCGGCACGGGATGCCCGCCGCCTGAGGAACCCGCTTTGCGCGGACACGTTCGACGATTACGCTGTCCGTGCCACCGACATACGAGGAAGCCATGACCGACCGCGAACGTCCCACGCCCCATTCATATGACGGTCCGGTCGGCGGCTGGGGGTCGCCCCGCGGCATCGCGCAGGTGACACGCGCCGCCCGTCCCGTGCCCGGCATGGCCGAAACCCTGCTGCGCCAGAACAAGCAGGGCGGCACGATGTGCACCTCTTGCGCATGGGGCAAGCCGCGCCACCCCCACAAGGTCGAGTTCTGCGAGAACGGCGCAAAGGCGACCGCCTGGGACCTGACCAGCATCCGCTGCACGCCCGATTTCTTCCGCGACCATACCGTGACCGAGCTTTACGGATGGTCCGAATATGACCTCGAGATGGCGGGCCGCCTGACCCGTCCCCTGCGCTATGACGCCGAAACCGACCGGTATCTCGAGGTGGACTGGGACGAGGCCATCGCCGCCATCGCCGCCGAGATGCGCGCGCTGGACCCCAAGCGCACCTGCTTCTATGCCTCGGGCAAGGCGGCGCTCGAGCCGTCCTTCCTCTGGGCGCTGTTCGCGCGGGCCTGGGGGCATTGCAACCTGCCCGACAGCTCCAACATGTGCCACGAGACGACCTCGGTCGCGCTGAAGAAGGTGATTGGATCGCCCGTGGGCACCTGCACGCTGGACGATTTCCAGCATTGCGACGCGATCTTCTATGTCGGGCAGAACCCCGGCACGAACAGCCCGCGCATCCTGCACCCGTTGCAGCAGGCGGCGGAACGCGGCTGCCACATCGTCGCGATCAACCCGCTGAAGGAAAAGGGCCTGATCGAATTCGCGAACCCGCAGCGGCCCTGGCAGATGACCATGGGCAGCGCGACCGAGATCGCCGACCGCTATCTTCAGGTGCGCGCGGGCGGCGACATCGCCGTGCTGACGGGCATCGCCAAGCATGTGCTGGAACTGGAGGACAGCCAAGGCGGCGTTCTGGACCATGACTTCCTGGCCGAGCATACGCATGATCTTCAGCCCTGGATGGATTGGGTGCGGGCGCAGGAATGGGACGATCTTGAACGTGTCGCGGGCATCCCGCGCGCCCAGATGGAGGATGCGGGCCGCATCTATGCCGAGGCGAAGGCCGTCATGGGCATCTATGGCATGGGGCTGACGCAGCATGTCCACGGCTCGGACGCGATCGGGACGCTGGTGAACCTGCTGCTGCTGCGCGGCAATATCGGCCGCCCCGGTGCGGGATGCAGCCCCGTCCGCGGCCATTCCAACGTGCAGGGCCAGCGCACCGTGGGCATCGCGGAAAAGCCCGAACAGGTCCCGAACGACCGCCTGCGCGAGGAATTCGGCATCGAACCCCCGATGGAGGAGGGCTGGAACACGACCGCCTTCCTCAACGCGCTGCTGGACGGAGAGGCGCAGGCCTATATCGGGCTGGGCGGCAATCTTGTCCGCGCCGTGCCCGACCAGGACCGCGTGGCCGAAGCATGGGGCCGGATGCAGCTGACCGTCCATATCGCCACGCGCCTCAACCGCACGCATCTGCTGCCGGGGCGGTCCTCGTGGATCCTGCCCTGCCTCGTGCGGCAGGAAGAGGACATCCGCGACGGCGTGAACCAGCATGTCAGCATGGAGGACAGCTTCAGCCACATCCACGCCTCGATCGGCAGGCGCAAGCCCGCCGACCCGACCCTGCGATCCGAGACCGCGATCATCACCGCCCTTGCCGATGCCGTGCTGGAGCCGAACCCGAACCTGCCCTGGCAGGATTGGGGGCGCGACTATTCGCTGATCCGCAAGGCGATCAGCCGCATCTACTCGGCGCAGTTCTACGACTACGAGGAGCGGATGCACTGGGAGGGCGGCTTCTATCGCGGCAACGATGCGGGGCAGCGCATCTGGCACACCGCCAGCGGCAAGGCCGAGTTCACGGTCCCCGTCGCACTGGACCAGACGGGCCTGGGCGAACGCCAGGGCGTCTATCGCCTGATGACGCTGCGGTCGAACGACCAGTTCAACACCACCGTCTATGGCTACAGCGATCGTCTGCGCGGGATCGAGGGCGACCGGATGCTGATCATGATGTCGCCCGACGACATGATGGCCGAAGGGCTGGAGCCCGAGCAGCGGATCGCGCTGGACGGTGCCGCAGATGACAACATCCGCCGCCGGGTCGAGGGGCTGCGCGTTCTGCCCTATGATCTGCCGCGGGGGTGCATCGCGGGATATTTCCCGGAACTGAACCCCCTGTCGCCGCTGTCGCGCCACGACCTGGCCTCGGGCACGCCCGCGGCCAAGGGCATTCCGGTGCGGCTGGATATCGGCGCCTGAACGCCACCTCTGGCGCAGGGCGGTCCGGGGCGTTATCCGGGCTGCCGCGCCGCATCTGGCGCAGACAGGAAAGGACGCATCATGACCATTGGCGTGATCGCACGCATCACCCCCCTTGCGGGCCGGGAACAGGCCGTCGAGGATCGGTTGGCGCAACTTGCGCAGGATGTCCGCGCCGAAGAGGGGAACCTCTTGTTCGACATCTACCTGGGTGACGGCCCTGACGGGCGCGGCATCACCATCGTCGAGGAATATCGCGACGAGGCCGCGTTCCGCACCCATATCGACGCGCCCCATACCGTCGCCTTCAATGCCGAACTGACCGGCATGGCCGAGGGTGGCGCATCCGACGTGAAGATGGTGCGCCCCTTCGCGAAGTGATCAGCGTTCGAGGATGAGCCTCTCGCCCTCGAAGCTGACGCGGGCAAAGCGGCGGAGATAGCTCATCCCCAGCAGCGACGCGCCCAGATCCCCGCCGACGACCGTGGCGGGGACGGCGCGATCCTCGATCCCGCCCAGAGTGAAGCGGTCCAGCCGCACCCGCGCAGTCGGCACGTCGCCATTCGCGGTCATGGCCTGCCCGTCGAAGCGAAGGTTGTCGGGGTCCAGCCCCAGCCGCGCGGCATCCTCGCGCGTCAGGGCGATCCCCGTCGCGCCGGTATCGACGATGAAGCGGACGGGCTGCCCGTTCACGTCGGCGGTCAGGTGGAAATGCCCGTTCGGGCCGGCGCGGGCCTCGATCCGGCGACCGTCCTGCGTGACGGTCTGTTCCGACCCCATCCACCAGTCGGCGGCCAGCGTGCCCGCCGCGAAGATCACGGCCCAGACGGCCGCCATGCGGATGGCGCGACCCCCGCGACCGCTGAATTCGACGATGACGGCGCCGCCGATAAAGACCAGAAGCAGGCCGTAGAAGACGAGGCTGGGCCAGTCCCCCGCGCCCATCAGAACAGCCCCGAGCCTTTCAGCCCGTCGATCACGAACTGCACCGACAGCGCCGCCAGCAGCATGCCCAGAAGGCGCGTGACGACCATGACGCCGGTCCGGCCCAAGGCGCGCGCCAGGGGCGTCGCCAGCACGAACAGGACCATGCAGATGCCAAGCACGGCCAGCATCACCAGGTTGACCATCAGCACATGCGCCACGCTCGGACCCTCGCCCACCAGCAGGATCATCGTGGCCAGCGCACCGGGACCGGCCAGAAGCGGCATGGCCAGCGGAAAGACCGAAGGGTCGTGGTCGGGATCGTCGCTGTCGGCCTTGTCCTCGCGGCGCTCGGTCCGGCGCTCGAACAGCATGTCCAGCGCCGTCAGGAACAGCAGCAGCCCGCCCGCGATCCGGAACGCCGAGATCGAGATCCCGATGCCCGACAGGATCGCCTCTCCTGCAAGGCCGAAGACCATCAGCAGGATCGCGGCGATGAACAGCGCGCGGATGCCGATGCGGCGGCGCTGCTCGGCCGATTGGCCGGGCGTCAGCGCGATGAAGACCGGCGTCAGGCCGATCGGGTCGATGACCACGAACAGCGTGACGAAGGCGGTGATGTATGCGGCCATGTCCATGCCGCCTTATCGCGCGACCGGCGGGCCGTGCCAAGGTGGCGCGTTCACGTCAAAGGGCTTTGCAAATGCCGCCGCGACCTTTTAGACATGGCCACGCGGGCGGTCGGACCGCCCGGCGATGGAGTGTCAAATGCTGAACAATATCGGCCTTCCCGGCCTTCTTCTGATCGCGGTCGTCGTGCTTGTCCTGTTCGGACGGGGCAAGATCTCGTCGCTGATGGGCGAAGTGGGCAAGGGAATCACCGCCTTCAAGAAAGGCGTCAAGGACGGCGCGGACGAGATCGAGAACGCCTCGAAGACCGACGAGGAAGTCCCCGGCAAGACCGCGCGCGACGTGACGCCGCACACGACCGACCGCAGCTGATCCCGGAAAGGCGCGTCCCATGCTGGATATCGGCTGGAGCGAGCTGCTGCTTATCGGCATCGTCGCCCTGATCGTGGTGGGTCCCAAGGACCTGCCGCATCTGTTCCATTCGCTTGGCCGCATCATGGCGCGCGTGCGCGCGATGGGCCGCGAATTCACCTCGGCGATGGAAGACGCCGCCCGCAGTTCCGGCCTGGACGAGGCTGCGGGATCGCTGCGCGACATGAAGTCCCTGACCAGCAAGAAGGGGCTTGGCCTCGACGCGCTGGACCGTGCCGCCGACCGGTTCGAGAAGTGGGAGCCGAAGATGCCCGCCGCCAAGGGCGGTGTGCAGGCCGACCCCGCCGCACCCGAACCCGCTGCCCCCGAAACGCCCGGGGCCGCCGATGCGGCGGTGCCGGAAACCTCCGACGCGACCCCCGACGCAACTGGCCGCAGCCTGCATCCGGTTCGCCGCTCCGACATGAAAGACGACTGACGTGGCCGACAACACGACGCGTCCCGAGGACGAGATCGACGACAGCTCGGCCCCGCTGATCGAGCATCTGGCCGAGCTTCGCACCCGCATCATCTGGTCGCTGGTGGCCTTCGTCATCGCGATGGTGCTGTGCTACACCGTCTGGAAGCCGATCTACAACATCCTGACCCAGCCGATCTGCCAGGCGCTGGCCGAACGCGACCAGAGCTGCCAGCTGCAGATCATCAAGCTGCAGGAAGGCTTCTTCACCGCGGTCAATATCAGCTTTTTCGGCGGCTTCGTCCTGGCCTTCCCGGTCATCGGCAACCAGCTGTGGCGCTTCATCGCGCCGGGCCTCTACCGGTCCGAGAAGGCGGCATTCCTGCCGTTCCTGATCGCCTCTCCGGTGATGTTCGCCATCGGTGCGACATTTGCGTATTATGTCATTTTGCCAATGGCTTACGACTTCTTCCTCGGATTTCAGCAGGCGCCTGTCGTGGCGACCGCGGACGAGGTGACGACCACGCGCGACGTGGCCGGCATCGCCTTCCAGGGCTCGATGCAGGAATATCTTGCGCTGACGATGAAGTTCCTGCTGGCCTTCGGGCTCAGCTTCCAGCTGCCGGTCGCGCTGACGCTGCTTGGCAAGGCGGGCCTCGTGTCCGCCGAGGGGCTGGGCGCCGTTCGCCGCTATGCGGTGCTGGCGATCCTGGTGCTTGCCGCGGTCGCGACCCCGCCCGACGTCATCTCGCAGGTGGTGCTGTTCACCGTGGTCTATGGCCTCTACGAGATCTCGATCCAGCTTGTCGCCCGCATCGAGAAACGCCGCGAGGCCGAGCTGCGCGCGCAGGGTCTGTGGGTCGAGGAGGACGAGTGACCGAGGTTCTGACCCGCATCGCCGACGCGCTGGAGCGGATGTCGCCGCCCCCGCGTCCGGCCCCCGATTTCGACGCCTCGACCGCCTTCGTCTGGCGCACCGACCCCGAGGGGCTGGTCCCCGTGCCCGATGTGGACCGGCAGGATCTGGACCTGCTGCTGGGCATCGACGGCGCCAAGCGCACGCTGCTGGCCAACACGCTGCAATTCGCGCGCGGCCACGCGGCGAACAACGCCCTGCTGTGGGGTGCGCGGGGGATGGGGAAATCCTCGCTGGTGAAGGCCGTCCATGCCCGCGCCGTGGCCGAGAACCTTCCCCTGGTCCTGGTCGAGATCGCGCGAGAGGATCTTGCATCGGTGGGGCGGCTGCTGTCGCTGTTGGCCGCGGCCCCCGACAAGCGCTTCGTGCTGTTTTCCGACGATCTGTCCTTCAGCCATGACGACACGCAGTACAAGTCGCTCAAGGCCGTGCTGGATGGCGGGATCAGCGGGCGTCCGTCGAACGTCATCCTCTATGCCACGTCGAACCGCCGTCACCTGATGCCCCGCGACATGATCGAGAACGAGCGTTCATCCGCCATCCACCCCGCCGAGGCCGTCGAGGAGAAGGTGTCGCTGTCGGATCGCTTCGGCCTGTGGCTGGGCTTCCACCCCTGCGATCAGGACCAGTTCCTGTCGATGATCGACGGCTATTGCGCGGCATATGGCCTGCGCATCGGTGCGGACGACCTGCGCGCGCAGGCGATCGAGTGGCAGGCCACGCGCGGGTCGCGCTCGGGTCGGGTCGCGTGGCAGTTCTTCACCGATCTGGCGGGGCGGCACGGGATCGCACTGTGACACCCGCGCGTGACAGCGGCGCGGGGCCGAACGTCCTGCTGGGCACGCGCATCCGCGAACGCCGCATGGCGCAGGACCGCCGTCAAAGCGACGTGGCGCGTGCGGTCGGCATCTCGCCCGCCTACCTGAACCTGATCGAGCATAACCGCCGACCCGTCAGCGCCGAACTGCTGGAAAAGCTGGCGGCCGAGCTGCAGATCACCCCCGAGGAGCTGTCCGAGGGCCGCGAGGAGGTCCGCATCGCCGCGCTGCGCGAGGCTGCGGCCCATCCCGTCGCCGGCGACAGCCCCCCCGAGCTGGAGCAGCTGGCCGAGTTCCTGGCCCGATATCCCGGCTGGTCCGAGCTGCTGATCGCCCAGTCGCGGCGCGCGGCATCGCTGGAACGGCAGCTTGTGGACATGTCGGACCGCATGACGCAGGATCCCTATCTGCTGACGACCATGCACGAGGTGCTGTCGGCGGTCACCTCGGTCCGTTCGACCGCCGCGATCCTGGTCGAGGATGGTGAGGTCGCCCCCGAATGGCGCGACCGGTTCCACGCCAACCTGCACCAGGACAGCCAGCGCCTGTCGGTCACCGCGCAATCGCTCGTGGCCTATCTGGACAGCTTCGAGGCCGAGGGCACCGCCGCCTCGCCCCAGGAAGAGGTCGAGGCATGGCTGGCCGACGGGGCCGATCCGGCGATCCAGCTGTCCTCGGACGCGGCGCGGCAGATGGCTGCGGGCATAGGCCAGCGTCTTGCGCGGGACCGGCAGATGCTGCCGGACCAGGCGCTGCTGGACGGCCTGCGCGCCGATCGCGACGTGGTGGCGCTTGCCGCGCGGCTGGACCTGCCCGTCGATCTGGTGATGCGCCGCATCGTCGATCTGCAACCCGAGGGTTTCGCGGGCGCGGGGCTGCTGGTCTGCGATGCATCGGGGATGCTGACGCTGCGCCGCGCCGCCAAGGGCTTTGCCCTGCCGCGCCCGGGCGACAGCTGCGCGCTGTGGCCGCTGTTCCAGGCGCTGGCCGCGCCTCAGGTCGCGCTGGCCCATCACGTCGTCACGACCGAGGGCCGAGCGTTCGCCACGATCAGTCATTCCAGCCGCCGCCAACCCCTTGGCCTGCACGGCCCCTGGCTGACCGAGGCGACGATGCTGATGATCCCGCTGGACGGGCCCGCGCCCGACGATGCGCTGCCCGTGGGCCCCGCCTGCCGCATCTGCCCGCGCAGCGATTGCGTGGCGCGGCGCGAACCCTCGATCCTGGTGCCGCAGGGGCCGCGCACGGGCCTTTGACAAGCGGGCCGCCTGCGGGACAATATCACGGGCGCGTCGTCGGAGGGGAGCCGGATGCAGCCTGACATCCTGATGATCGAGGATGAACCCAACATCGCGGAGGCGGTCCGCTTCATCCTGTCGCGCGACGGCTGGCAGGTGGATCTGCATGTCGACGGGGCAGGCGGGGTCGAGGCGATCAGCACGCGCCGTCCCCGGCTGGTCATCCTGGACCTGATGTTGCCCAACCGCTCGGGGGCCGAGATATTGCTGGACCTGCGGCAGGCGCCCGACGCCTCGCTTGCGGCGACGCCGGTGCTGATGCTGACTGCGCGCGGCGATACCGAGGCCGCCGAGCAGGCCGACGCGGTCCTGGCCAAGCCTTTCGACAATGACGAATTGCGCAGGCTGGTCCGAAGGCTGATCCGTGCCTGAGCGGCCGCTGTTCCTTGAACGCGCCTCGTTTCGCAGGCGCAGGCTGGGCGATGCGGCGCGCGTGCTGCCGGTCCTTGCGATGGTCCTGATGCTGGTGCCGGTCTGGTGGATGCCCGCCGCGATCAGCTTTGCCACGGGGGCCGTCTGGTTCTTTGGCCTGTGGGCCGCGCTGATCCTTGCGGTCTTCGCGCTGCACCGCGCCCTGCTGCGGGCGGAGGCCACCGCAAACCGCGCCGCCGAGGATCACCCGGATGCCGTTTGAGGCCCTGCTGGCGACCTGCCTGTGCTATGTCGCGCTGATGTTCGGCGTGGCCTATGCCGCGGATCGCGCGGCGGCTGCGGGCCATGTGCGCTGGCTGGACCACCCGCTGGTCTATACCCTGTCGCTGTCGGTCTATTGCAGCGCCTGGACCTTCTATGGCGCGGTCGGATACGCGTCGCGGTCGGGGCTGGAATTCGCGACCATCTATCTTGGCCCGACCATCGTCTTCACCGGCGCGTGGTGGGGATTGCGGCGGCTGGTGCGGGTCGCGCGGATGCATCACGTCACCTCGGTCGCGGACCTGATCTCGGCGCGGTTCGGCAAATCGAACCGGCTGGCGGCCATCGTGACGCTGATCGCGGTCATCGCCTCGACCCCCTATATCGCGCTGCAGCTGCAATCCGTGCGCCTCTCGTTCGAGCTGTTCGCGACCAGCCGCCCGTCCGAGAACGGAGCGCTTGGCAATACCGCGATGTGGGTGGCGGGGGGGCTGGCGCTGTTCACCATCCTGTTCGGCACGAGGAACCTTGCCGCCGACGAACGCCACCACGGGGTCGTGACCGCCATCGCGCTCGAGGCGGTGGTGAAGCTGGCGGCGTTCATGGCGCTTGGGGTCTTCGTCGTATGGGGGTTGGCCGACGGGCCGGTGGACATGCTGCGCCGGATCGGGGACGCGGCGCAGGATCCGCGCTTTGCGGGCGGGTGGGTGCTGCAGCCCGACCGCTGGACGGCGCTGATCCTCGTCTCGGGTGCCGCGATCCTGACGCTGCCGCGCATGTTCCAGGTCATGGTCGTCGAGGCCGCCGACGAGGAGCGCCTGCATGTCGCGGGCTGGGCCTTTCCGGCATATCTGTTCGCGATGTCGCTGTTCGTGCTGCCCATCGCCGTGATGGGGGCCGAGATCCTGCCGCCGGGGGCCAACCCCGACCTTTACGTGCTGACGCTGCCTGCTGCTGCGGGGCAGGACCTTCTGGCGCTGCTGGTCTTTCTGGGCGGGTTCTCGGCGGCGACCTCGATGGTGGTGGTATGCGCGATCGCGGTGGCGACGATGGTGTCGAACCACTGGCTGGTGCCGGGCTGGCTGGCGCTGCGGCGGATTCCCGCGGGCGAGGGTACGGACGACCTGCGTGGCTTCGTGCTGAACGCGCGGCGGCTCGCGATCCTTGCGATCATGGCGGCGGGCTGGACCTATCACCAGGCCTCGGGCGGGGCGGCGGCGCTGGCGGCAATGGGACTGGTGGCCTTTACCGGCATGGCGCAGGTGCTGCCCGCGATGTTGGGCGGGCTGCTGTGGCGGGGTGCGAACCGCAAGGGTGCCTATGCGGGGATCTGCACGGGGTTCGCGCTTTGGATGGCGCTGATCTTCCTGCCCTCGGTCGGGATGGGGGGCGATCTGCCGGTCCCTGCGGGGGTCGATCCCTGGACCGCGGCCGTCGCGCTGTCGCTGGCGCTGAACACGGCGGCCTTCATCGGCGTGTCGATCTTCGGCTTTCCCGACCCGGTCGAGCGTCTGCAGGGCCTGTCCTTCGTGTCCGCGGTCGAGCCGATCCGCCACAGCCGCATGGCGCGCGGCGACGATCGGGCCGAGCCGCTTCTGGCGATGGCCCGCCGCGTCTGGGGCCCGGATGCCGCGCTGCGCTATTTCCAGGCCGAGGCGCAGGCCCAGGGCAAGTCCGGCTTCCTGCCCGACCTGACGCCGCGCTTCCTGACCGCGCTGGAACGGCGGCTGGCAGGGTCCATCGGATCGGCCACCGCGCATGCGATGATCGACCGCGTGGCGGGGGGCGTCGCGCTGACGGTGTCGGACCTGCTGCAGGTCGCCGACGAGGCCCACCGCGCCAAGGAGGAGACGCAGCGGCTCGAGGCCGCGCGATCCGAGCTGGCCCGCACCGCCCGTCAGCTGCGAGAGGTGAACGACAAGCTGACCGCGCTGTCGGTGCAGAAGGACGCCTTTCTGGGGCAGATCAGCCACGAGCTGCGCACGCCCATGACCTCGGTCCGGGCATTCTCGGAAATACTTAAGGATTCGTCCCTAAGCGACGAGGAACGCAAGAAATTCGCGGGTATCATCCATGACGAGGCCGGACGCCTGACCCGCATCCTGGACGACCTTCTGGACCTGTCCGTCCTCGAAAGCGGGCGCGCGCAACTGTCGGTGACGGCAGCGAACCTGCACGACCTGATCGCCCGCGCGCTGGCCGCCGCATCGGCCACGCGGCCCGAACGCAGCTTCGTCATCGACCGCGATCTGCCGTCCGAGCATCTGGGCGTGATCACCGACGCGGACCGGCTGCTGCAGGTGCTGATCAACGTCATCGGCAATGCGCGGAAATACTGCGACGCCCCCTATCCGGCGCTGCGCATCCGGGTGCGCAGGCCCGATACCGGGGGTGCGGTCATCGACATCGTGGACAATGGCAGCGGTATCGACGCGGGCCGCCAGTCGCTGATCTTCGAGAAATTCTCGCGTTTGAACGACCCCGCGAAGGCCGGCGGCGCGGGGCTGGGTCTGGCGATCTGCAAGGAGATCATGGAGACACTTGGCGGTTCGATCAGCTATCTGCCGGGGCAGGGCGGGGCTGCGTTCCGCATCGTGCTGCCGGCGCGCCCGCCCGTTCAGCAGGCTTAACGGTTTGGAAACCGGATTAGGGTCAGGCTGAGCGCGAACGGGGCTGCGATTCGGGCGTGACATGACTGCAGGCGATACGGAACGGACGGAAACGCGCGGCACGGTGCTGCGCGGATTGCTGAAGCGGCGCGACGATCCCGTCGCGGCCGAAACGCCCGATCTGCCGCCCGCGCCCAAGGTGACGCCCGCCCGCGCTGCCGCCGCAGCCATCGGTCGCGCGGCCGAGGCGCTCTACTCGCTGCCGCTGCGTTCGCTTGCGGTGACGCCGGGCGTGCTGACCCTTGCCGAACTGCCCGAACTGCTGCCCGACATGCCGCTGCTGGCGCTGCTTCAGGGCCCGGGCGAGCAGCTTGGCGCAATTGCGCTGTCCCCCGAGGTCGCGGCCGCGCTGATCGAGGTGCAGGCCCTCGGGCGCGTCACGGCGCGCCCCCTCGATCGCCGCAGGCCCACCCGAAGCGATGCGGCCCTGTGCGCGGATTTCATCGACCGCTTCCTGACCGAGCTGACATCCGAGATGCGCGCGATCCCCGGCTATGCGCCCATCGCGGGCTTCCGTTTCCTGACCCATCTCGAGGATGCCCGCCCCCTTGCGCTGATGCTGGAGGATGTGGCCCATCGCAGCATCGACATGCAGGTCCGGCTGGGCGCGGGCGATGTCCGCGAGGGGCGCGTCATGCTGATCCTGCCGCAGGGGCAGGAGGTTGCGGCCCCCGTGACGGCACCGGCGCGACCCGCGCCCCGACCGGCGGCTCCGCGCCCCAGCCTTGCGCCCCCGATGCAGGAGGCGGTCGTAGAATTGCAGGGCGTGTTGTGCCGCAAGACCGTATCGCTTGGGGACCTGCGCGCGATGCTGAGGGGCAGGCTTCTCTATCTTCCCAAGGCCGCACTTCAGGATGCCACGCTGGAGACGGGCGACGGCCAGGTCCTGTCGCGCGGACGCCTGGGCGAGGCCGAGGGCTGCCACGCGCTGCGCCTTTCGGACCCCGCGTCCCGTGCCGCGACCGATACCGCACAGCCCCTGCGCCCCGCCGCCCCGCCCGTCGATCTGAGCCGCCCGGACCCGTTCCGCAGCCCCCCTTCCGCCGAGGAAGGCGCCCCGAAGGGCCGTGAAACGGCGTGAGCCCGCTCTTTTTCCTTGAAATCCTCTCCGGTCGGACGCATTTACTCTGCGTTCCGAATCCTGCGGAACGATCATTATGGAGTGACCATGGCCAAGGAAGAAATGCTCGAATTTCCCGGCGTCGTGAAGGAACTCCTGCCCAATGCGACATTCCGGGTCGAGCTTGAAAACGGCCATGAGATCATTGCGCATATGGCAGGAAAGATGCGGAAGAACCGCATCCGCGTCCTTGCTGGCGACCGCGTTCAGGTCGAGATGAACACCTACGATCTGACCAAGGGCCGGATCAATTATCGCTTCAAGTAAGACCCCCGCCAACGGAGGTCCGCAGATGGCCGGCATCGCCACGAAACGGTTGATCCTCGGCTCGGCCAGCCCTCGCAGGCTGGAGCTTCTGTCCCAGATTGGTATCAGGCCGGCCGCGTTGCGACCGGCCGATATCGACGAGACCCCCCACCAGCACGAGAACGCCCGCGACTATGTCCGCCGCATGGCCCGTCAGAAGGCCGAGGCGCTGGACGTCGCCCCGAACGAGGTCGTGCTGACCGCCGATACCACCGTCAGCGTCGGGCGCCGCATCCTGGGCAAGCCCGAGAACCGCGCCGAGGCCGCAGGCTTCATGCGGCTGATGTCGGGGCGCAGGCACCTGGTCCTGACCGCGCTTGCCGTGCGCGACGCGAACGGCATCCGCGAAAGGCTGGTGACCACCCGCGTCCGGATGCGTCCCATCGACGAGGCATCGCTGGAGCGTTACCTCGATATCGGCGACTGGGAGGGCAAGGCCGGGGGCTATGCCATCCAGGGCGCCGCCGCCGCCTTCATCCCCTGGATCGAGGGGTCGCACTCGGCCGTGGTCGGCCTGCCCCTGTCGGAAACCGCCAGCCTGCTTGCATCGGCAGGCATCTTTCCCGCCCCTGAAGGAGCAAACGCATGAAGGGACGTGAAATCGTTCTGGGCCGCATCTTCGGCCAGGAAGCCGCCGCACTGATGCAGGACGGCCAGCTTGTCGATCTGCTGGTCGCGCCCGATGCGATCACCGATCTTGCCCCCGGCGCGATCTGCCGCGCCACCGTCGGGCGCTTCATGAAGGGGCAGGGCGGTGTGTTCCTGCGCCTGCCGAACGGGGCCAGCGGCTATCTTCGCGAACGGCGCGGCCTGACCGAGGGCGGCAGCATCCTGGTGCAGATCAGCGGCGTCGCCGAGGAGGGGAAGGCGATCCCCGTCTCGAACAAGCTGATCTTCCGCGGCGCGCTTGCGCTGGTGACGCCGGGGGCCGCGGGGATCAACGTCTCGCGCCGCATCCGCGAGACCGCCCGCCGAGAGGAGCTGGAGCAGCTCGGCCGCGACGCGATGGGCGAGCGCGCCTATGGCGCGATCCTGCGCAGCGCGGCCGAAGGCGCCGATGACGACGACATCGCCGCCGAGATCGCCGAGCTGGCCGGCCTTGCGGACCAGATCCTGGCCGATGCGGATGGCGGGCCCGAGCTGCTGCTGGACGCACCGTCCCCGCATGAACTGGCGGCGCTGGACTGGAACGACCCCCAGCCCGATTCGGTCGAGGAGGGCGATGACAGCTTCGAGCGCTGCAACGTGCTGGACGCCGTGGACGAGCTGCTGTCGCCGCGCATCGCGCTGCCCGGCGGCGGTCATGCCTGGATCGAGACGACGCGGGCGCTGACTGCGATCGACGTGAATACCGGGGCCGACAGCTCGCCCGCTGCAGGGCTGAAAGCGAATATCGGGCTGGCCCGCGACCTGCCGCGGCAGCTGGCGCTGCGCGGCATCGGCGGCCAGATCGCGGTCGATTTCGCCCCCATGCCCAAGCGCGACCGCGCGACGCTGGACCAGGTGATGCAATCGGTCTTCCGCCAGTCGGGCGCCGAGGCGACGCTGCTGGGCTGGACCGCGATGGGCCTGTTCGAGATGACGCGCAAGCGCGACCGCGTGGCGCTGTCGCTGCTGGCTTCGGGGCAGGGCTGATGGCCTGCCCCGTCTGCAGCAAGGACAGCGTGGAACGGTACCGTCCGTTCTGCTCGAAGCGCTGCGCGGATGTGGATCTGGCCAAGTGGTTGCGGGGCCAATACGTCATCCCCGGCACCCCCCTGGAAGAGATTTCATCGGACGAAGAAGAAGGGCGATAAAAAGTTGAGATTGGGTCTGGACAGTCCCGCCAACCCCTTCTAAACACCGCTCCACACCCGGCGACGAAGCAGTCGCCACAGGGGCCCGGATAGCTCAGTTGGTAGAGCAGCGGATTGAAAATCCGCGTGTCGGTGGTTCGAATCCGCCTCCGGGCACCATAAAGCCCAGCAAATACAAGGCAAAAAAACAGAGGGCCAGAAGCCCCCTGAATGTTTCCCAATGTGTTTCCCAGTTTCGCGCTACGGTCCGGGTCTGTTCCGGGACTTCGCGTAGGGCGTCATGGCCAAGGCAATCGAGCCCCCGATGAACTGCAGGATCGCCAGGCCGTAGGAAGTGTCGTTGAGAACGCCCTCGTCAAACGCCAGTGCCCCCAGCCCCACGCCGATCAAGGCGACGAACATCATCCCCGCGCCGCGCAGCAGGAGATCCAGTGTGTCGCACATCGCGTTCTTCTTCGTGCCGTCTTCCTTCATGCATTCTCCCCTTCTATCCTGTCGGGCCTGAACTCGCCGTAGACCTCGGCCAGGTCGTCGAAGCGCGCTTCCATGGCCCAATAATGCGCCCGGAACTTCTCATAGAAGCCCGCCATGCGCGACCCCTCCGGGTAAGGGTTCGGGCCGCCCTGCAGCGCATAGACCTTCGCCTTGGCCTCGCGCTTGTCGTCGGATCTGCTCATGGCTTCCTCCCTGACATGCGGGCCAGCGCGGCGGCGATGTCGGCCTGCGTGCCCTGGATGGTGATGGTGCCGATGTGGTGCACGGTGATGCGGTCCTGCATTAGGGTCAGGACCCATTAATTTTCTTGATGCCGTCCTGTCGGCGTGATTCACGCTCCCAAACAGGTGGGGGCATCATGAGTAATCTTTTCTGGCTGACGGACGAACAGATGGAGCGGCTGAAGCCGTTCTTCCCCAAGAGCCATGGTAAGCCGAGGGTCGATGACCGGCGCGTGCTGAGCGGCATAATCTTCATCAACCGCAATGGGTTGCGGTGGTGCGATGCGCCCCGGGAGTATGGCCCGCCCAAGACGCTCTACAACCGGTGGAAGCGCTGGAGCGAGATGGGCGTGTTT
>NZ_ATUJ01000007.1 GCF_000420145.1 Paracoccus zeaxanthinifaciens ATCC 21588 | reverse complement strand
CATCAATCATCAGCGTCTTCTGATCCGTTGCCTCCGAGGCCAATCCCTCGAAGATCCTGGCAAACACGCCCATCTCGCTCCAGCGCTTCCACCGGTTGTAGAGCGTCTTGGGCGGGCCATACTCCCGGGGCGCATCGCACCCCCGCAACCCATTGCGGTTGATGAAGATTATGCCGCTCAGCACGCGCCGGTCATCGCCCCTCGGCTTACCATGGCTCTTGGGAAAGAACGGCTTCAGCCGCTCCATCTGTTCGTCCGTCAGCCAGAAAAGATTACTCATGATGCCCCCACCTGTTTGGGAGCGTGAATCACGCCGACAGGACGGCATCAAGAAAATTAATGGGTCCTGACCCTAGCCCTCGATCCGGGTGAAGTCCGCGATCTGGCGGCCCGCATCGCGGATGCGCGACAGCAGGTTCAGGCGGTTGCGACGCAGGATCTGGTTGTCGGTATTGACCTGAACCGCCTCGAAGAAGGCGTCGATCGGGGCACGGAGGCCCGCGATGGCCTGCATGGCGGCGGGGAAATCCTCGGATGCCATGGCCTTGCGGATCGCGGGATCGGCGGTGTCCAGCGCGGCGAACAGCGCGTGTTCGGCGTCGGTATCGGCGAATTTCGGGTCGGCGCCGAAGCTGTATTCGACGCCGTCCTTCTCCTCGGCCTGGGCCAGGATGTTGCCCGCACGCTTGAGGCCCTGCGTCAGGTTCTGCCCGTTCTCGGTCGCCATCATGTCGTTCAGCGCGGTGGCACGGTTCACGACCTGCACCAGGTCGTCATTGCCGTCCTGCGCCAGCACGGCGTCGATGATGTCGTGACGGATGCCCTGCTCGCGCAGGTACACCTTGAGGCGGTCGTGGAAGAACGAGAGCAGGTCGGCGGAGATTTCGGCGGCCCGAGCCTCGTGCTTCCCGAACCCTTGAGCCCCGGAATCGGGGTCTTCGGGCACCATTTTTGCCTCAAGGCTAACTCTAGCCTCGACCGCAATGTTCTCGGGTAGATCCTGGGTGCCCTTCACTATTTGTGCGAAGCCGAGGTCTTGAAGTTGAGAAAAGACTCTGGAGAAGTGCTTCCAAGTGACTGTCGCAAGCGACATTCTTGCGGTTGTTGAGGTTGTCAGCCGGATCACCCCCAAAGCCGCGCGGCGCAGCGCGAAGGGGTCCTTGGACCCCGTCGGCTTCTCGTCGATGGCCCAGAAGCCGGTCAGCGTGTCCAGCTTGTCGGCCAGCGCCACGGCGACCGAGACCGGCGCGGTGGGCACCGCATCGGACGGCCCGAGGGGCGAGTAGTGGTCGCGCGCCGCATCCGCGACGGCGGCATCATGGCCCGCCTGCAGCGCATAGTAGCGGCCCATCGTGCCCTGAAGCTCGGGGAATTCGCCCACCATTGCAGAGCGCAGGTCCAGCTTGGCCAGGCGGGCGGCAAGCTCGGCCTGGTCGGGGTCGGCACCCACAAGTGGGGCGATCTCGCGCGACAGGGCGGCGATGCGGGCGACGCGGTCGGCCTGGCTGCCCAGCTTGCTCTGGAAGGTCACGGATTTCAGGCCCTCGGCCCAAGCTTCCATGCCGGATTTCGCCTCTCGCAGGTCGTTTTCCCAGAAGAAGGCGGCGTCGGACAGGCGGGCGGCCAGAACGCGCTGGTTGCCCGCAAGGATCGTCGCACCGTCATCGGGCGTCACGATGTTGGCGACCGTCACGAAGCCCTCGATCCGGCCCGTCTTGGGGTTGCGGGCCGAGAAGAACTTCTGGTGTTCCTTCATCGAGGTCTGCAGCACCTCGGGCGGCAGGTCGAGGAAGCGGTCCTCGATCACGCCCATCAGCGGCACGGGCCATTCGACAAGGCCCGCGACCTCGGCCAGAAGCCCCTCGTCGGCGACGATTTCCCAGCCGCGCGCAAAGGCCAGGTTGTCGGCCTGCTGGCGGATCTCGGATGCGCGTTCATCGGTGTCCAGCATGACGAAGGCGCGGCGCAGCCTGGCGGCGTAATCCTCGAAGCCGGTGACGGTGAAGGCGTCGGGGGCCATGAAGCGGTGGCCGCGCGTCGTGTCGCCGGCCTTGATGCCGTCCACGTCCAGATCGACGACCGAGGCGCCGGCCTCGTCCGAAAGGATGCACAGGATCGAATGCAGCGGGCGCACCCAACGCAGCGATCCCGCGCCCCAACGCATGGATTTCGGCCAGGGGAAGTTGCGGATCGCGGCTTCCAGCACCTCGGCCACGATATCCGCGGCGGGGCGGCCTTCATGGGTGATGGTGGCGAACCAGACCTGGCCCTTCTTGTCGTCGCGGGCCTCGAGCTGGTCGCGGGTCAGCCCGGTCGAGCGCAGGAAGCCTTCCAGCGCCTTTTCGGGGGCGTCGGTGCGGGGGCCCTTGCGTTCCTCGCGCGTGGTGGGGCTGTGGGCGGTCAGGCCCTCGATGGTCAGGACCAGGCGGCGCGGCGTGCTGAAGGCACCCGCGCTGGCATAGGTCAGGCCCGCCTCGACCAGCCCGTCGGTCACGAGACGCTTGAGGTCCTCGCGCGCGCGGGTCTGCATCCGTGCGGGGATTTCTTCCGAGAAAAGCTCGATCAGCAGGTCGGGCATCAGTCCATCACTCCGCGTTCCGGGGTCTTGTCGTTGTATTGGTGCCAGCCGAACACGCGCCCGTCGGGATAGACGGCAAGCACGCGGTCCACGTCGGTGTGGATCTCGGACTTGGCAAGGATGGCGCGCGCGGCGCCGCGTTCAAGGTCGCGCCCGATCTCGCGGGCGTCGAAGCAGTCGAACCAGCGCGGCCCGATCAGGGGCGTCGCGTCGGGATAGGGGACGGCATCGGCGGGCAGGTTCTCGGCCCGCGCGCAGGCACGCCAGCGCAGGGGGGAACTGTCGGCGTCGATCCCCTCGAACCCGATCAGGTCCAGATCGACGGTGCCTGCGGGTGTGTCCACCGCGATGGCACCGTCGGCCGGGTCGATCCGGTCGTAATATCCGTATTCCTGCGCATACCACATGCCGCCGCCCGCAAGGACGGTCGCCAGCACGAGGGTTGCGACGACGGGTTTGCCGTTCATGCGGCCCCCGCGGCCTCGGTGGTCAGGAACAGGTCGGCGCAGCCCTTGGACAGCGCACGCACCCGCCCGATATAGGCCTGGCGTTCCGTGACCGAGATCACGCCGCGCGCGTCCAGCAGGTTGAACAGGTGGCTGGCCTTGATCGCCTGGTCATAGGCGGGATGCGCCATCGGGATGCGGCGTCCCGCGTCGTCGGTCTCGGCGGCGGCCAGGATGCGGGCACATTCGGCCTCGGCGTCCTTGAAGTGCTGAAGCAGCATCTCGGTATCGGCCTGGTCGAAGTTCCAGCGCGAATATTCCTGCTCGGTCTGGCGGAAGATGTCGCCATAGGTCAGCGCGATGGGGCTGTCGGGGTCGTTGAAGGGCATGTCCATCACATGCTCGACGCCCAGGACATACATGGCCAGACGCTCCAGGCCATAGGTCAGCTCGCCCGAGACCGGCTTGCAGTCATGCCCGCCGACCTGCTGGAAATAGGTGAACTGGCTGACCTCCATGCCGTCGCACCAGACCTCCCATCCAAGGCCCCATGCGCCGAGGGTGGGCGATTCCCAGTCGTCTTCCACGAAGCGGACATCGTGGACCATCGGGTCCAGCCCGATCGCGCGCAGGCTGCCCAGGTACAGCTCCTGCAGGTTCGGGGGGCTGGGCTTGATGATGACCTGGTACTGGTAATAGTGCTGCAGCCGGTTCGGGTTTTCCCCGTAGCGCCCGTCGGTCGGACGGCGCGAGGGCTGGACATAGGCCGCAGCCCAGGGGCGGCTGCCCAGGGCGCGCAGCGTGGTGGCGGGGTGGAACGTGCCTGCGCCCACCTCCATGTCGTAGGGCTGCAGGACGGCGCAGCCCTGTCCCGCCCAGTAATTCTGCAAGCGCAGGATGATCTCCTGAAAACTGCGGGGTCGGTTGGGGCTGGTCATCGGGCCATCCTTTTGCGTAGATCGGCAGTGCTTGGCGCCTTCTAGGCGCGTGGCGGAACAGGGTCAATAAAGGCCCGGCAACGACCGCGCAGACGCGGCAGCGAAGGAGGCGGCAGATGCGGCAGATCGCAACGTTATTCATGGCGGCCATGATCCCGGTCCCGGCGATGGCCGAGGATGCCGTGATCCGGATCGAGGCCAAGCGCGGCGCCGAGGAGGCAAGCGTGGCTGCCGGCGCATGGGCCGAGACGCTGGACGGCGTCGTCACGCTGGATCTTGGCAACGGCTGGACCGGCATCGCGATCGGGCCGCTTGATCGCGCCGACGCGGACGCGCGGCTGGCGCAGCTGAAGGCCGCGGGCGCGGTTCCCGACGACAGCTTCGTCAGCGTGCCCGCGCCGGGGATGGTCCTTGTGCCCGTGGGCGACGCGGCCCCGACCGAGATCGCGCCGCCGCCCGATGTCTTCCTGGCGCTGTCGCGCGCGCAGGACGAAGCCGCCGCCCGTCAGGCCCTTGGCGATGTCCGCGAGGAATTTCCCGATGCGGGACTGCACGCGCTGGCCGATGGCGGCTTTGCCGTGACCCTTGGACCGCTGGCGCCTGCCGCCGCGCAGGCCTGGCTGCCGGTCCTGACGGATGCGGGTGCGATGCCCGCGGGCGCGACCGTGATCGAGGCGCAGGCCCTTGGCGATGCGCTGCAGCCGGGGCAGGCGCCCGATCTGCCCGCGCCGGGTGCCCGCCGTCCCATGCCGCCCTTGGCCGAGGTGCAGGCGATGCTGGCATGGGCCGGGCACTATGACGGCGCGATCGACGGGCAGGACGGCCCGCGCACGCAGGCCGCCATCCGCGCCGAGATCGCGCAGAACCGCGCCTCGACCGATCCGGGCACCGCGATGGAGGCGCTGAAGCAGCGCCAGCAGGAATGGCGCGACGAACTGGGGCTGTCGGAACTGCGCGACGAGGTGACGGGGCTTTCTGTCATCGCGCCGCGCTCGGCGCTGGAATTCGACCGTGCCGAACGGGCGCTGTCGATCTGGGGTCCGAAGGACGGGTCCGGTGCGGCGCTGATCCTGTTCAGCCAGAAGGGCGGCCAGCAAGAGCTTCTGGACCTTGCGGGCCTCGTGACCGCGCTTGGCTGGGTGCCGAACCCCAAGCGAGAGATCGCGAACGGCTCGGTCAGGTTGAAGGGGGCCAACGACGCGCATATCGGCGTCGCGCAGGGGCGCGTGCAGGATGGCCGTGCGGAAGGCTGGGTGCTGATCTGGCCTGCATCGGATGCGCAGAACCAGGCCCGGATCGAGGCCGAGATGGCCGGCAGCCTGACGCGGCACGCCCCCGCGCGGAACGACACGCCCGGCGCGACGCTTCCCTGATCAGGGCCGCCAGAAGCGCGGCAGCAGCAGGACCAGGACCGAGACCAGCTCCAACCGGCCCAGATACATGCCGGTGATCATCATCCATTTCGCCGCCGTCGGGAATTCCACGATGGACCCGTTGGCGGTGATTTCGGGGCCCCATGCGGGTCCGACATTGGCGATGGCCGTCCAGGCGGCGGTCAGCGCGGTGCGCGGATGCAGGCCCGTCAGCGCCAGCCCCACGATCAGCAGGCCGAAGGTCAGCATGAACAGCGTGAAGAAGGCCATCACCGAATCGACGACGCCCTTGTCCAGCGGATGCCCGGCATAGCGCAGCGGATAAAGCCTGTGCGGCGAATGCATCCGCCGGATCTGGGCGCGCACGGCCTGGAACAGCACTTCGTAGCGGAATACCTTGACCGAGCAGCCCGTCGATCCGGTGCAGCCCCCGATCAGCCCCACGATGATCAGCAGCGCGAAGGGCAGGTGCCCCCATTGCGTCATGTCGGTCGATGCGAACCCCGTCCCCGAGAAGGTCGAGATGGTGTTGAACACCGTTTCCCGCACCGCCTCGGAGAAGGAGACATCCTGTTCCAGCCAGATCAGGCGATAGATGATGATGATCCCGCAGACGGCCAGGATCAGCTTCAGATAGGTATGCACCTGCCGGTCGTGGATCAGCGGCCCGCCATTCCCGCGCATCGCCTGCACCAGCCGGATGAACGGCACCGAGGCCAGCACCATGAAGACCGAGGCCGCCCATTCCGGCGCCCCCAGATAGGCCCCGAAACTGGCGTCGTAATTCGAGAAACCGCCGGTCGAGCATGTCGTCAGCGCATGGACCACCGCGTCGAAGCCCGACATGCCCAGCACCATGTAAGTGACCGCGCAGGCGGCGGTCATCGCGACATAGATGATGGTCATCTCGGCCGCGATCTCTCCGGCGCGGGGCAGGATCTTGCCCAGGGTGTCGAAGCCCTCGGAGCGGAAGAACTGCATGCCGCCGACCTTCATGACGGGCAGGAAGACCATCGCCACGACCACGATCCCCAGGCCACCCATCCATTGCAGAAGCGCGCGCCACAGATGGGTGCCCTTCGGCAGGCCGTCCAGTTCGGGGAATGCCGTGGTGCCGGTGGTCGTGACGCCCGACATCGCCTCGAAGAAGGCGTCGGTGACGGATGCGTTCGGCGCGCCCAGGATGAAGGGCAGGGCGCCGAAGACCGGCAGCGCGATCCACAGGCCGGATGTCAGCAAAAACGCCTGCTGGATCGTCAGGGCGCGCTTGCGCTCGGCCCGGTTGGCGACGACCAGCAGCAGCCCTGTCACGATCGTGATCGAGGCGCATTCCAGGAAGACCATCCAGTGGGGGTCGTCATGCCACAGGTCCACCGCCATCGGGGCCAGCATGAATGCGCCCAGGGCAAAGACGATCTTTCCAATCGGGTGGGCAACCGGGCGCATGTCGATCATTGCCCCTGATTGCCGCGCGCGCCAGTGGGCGTCAAGCAGCCCCGGCCATGTCGCCCGCGACCTGCGGCATCGCTGCCGCCCCTTGAACGTCGCGTCAGGCGCGACTAGTCTGGGGATAACTTGTCATCGGAGGGCGTGTGTCATGGCGCCCAAGCGTCCTGCGGGTGCGGACGCGATCCCGAGAAAATCGGTCGAGCCGTCGGGCACCCGACAACCCGAGACGGGGGGGCTTTATGCTGCCCTGGATCTGGGAACAAATTCGTGCCGGATGCTGATCGCCCGTCCTACGGGCAGTCAGTTCCAGGTTATCGACAGCTTCTCCAAGCCGGTTCAGCTTGGGCAGGGGCTGGAAGCTTCGGGACGCCTGTCACGCAGCTCGATGGCGCGCACGGTCCACGCATTGCAGGTCTGCCGGCGCAAGCTGGATCAGCACCGCGTGCGCAGCATGAGGCTGGTCGCGACAGAAGCCTGTCGGCGCGCGAAGAACAGCCGCGACTTCCTTCGGACCATCCGCAGGGAAACCGGCCTGCCGATCGAGGTGATCGGGGCCGAGGAAGAGGCGCGTCTTGCCGTCATCTCCTGCGCGCCGCTGGTCAGCCACAAGACCGAAACGCTGATGGTCGTCGATATCGGCGGCGGGTCGACGGAACTGGTCTGGATCGACCTCGAGGATGTCGAGCCGAAGGAGCGTCCGCGCGCGATCATGCGCCTGTCCGAGGGGTTCGGCAATCCGCAGCCGGGCGGGGCGCGCGTCGTCGACTGGATCAGCGTGCCCCTGGGGGTCGCGACCCTGCGCGACCAGTTCGCCGATGTCGAGGACGACCAGGGCCGCTTCGCCCTCATGAGCTGGTTCTTCGAGGAGGCGCTGGCCAATTTCGCGCCCTATGCCGACGGTGCGCCGGACGAGGGGTTCCAGATCATCGGCACCTCGGGGACGGTGACGACGGTGGCCGCCAGCTTCCTCGGGCTGCGCCGCTATGACCGGACGAAGGTGGACGGGCTGGAGATGACCAGCGACCAGATCGACCGGGTGATCCACAGCTATCTCGTGCTGGGGCCTGACGGGCGGCGCACGGACCCGCGCATCGGGCGTGAACGCCATGCGCTGATCATGTCGGGCGCCGCGATCCTTCAGACGCTGATGCGGGTCTGGCCCACGAATCGGCTGTCCGTGGCCGATCGCGGGCTCCGAGAGGGGTTGCTTTATGCCCAGATGGTGCGCGATGGGGTTCTGAGGCCCGAAGGACTGAACGGAGTGGCATGATGACGAAGGCACCTGGCAGCCGGGAAGGCAAGACCAGCGGACGCGGGCAGCGCGACCTGCGCGTGCGGGTGAAGACCGCCAAGGGGCGCAAGCTGTCCAGCAAGCTGTGGCTGGAACGGCAGCTGAACGACCCCTATGTGCAGCGCGCCAAGCGCGAGGGGTATCGCGGGCGCGCGGCCTACAAGATCCTGGAACTGGACGAGAAGTACCGCTTCCTCGTGCCCGGCGCGCGCGTCGTCGATCTGGGCTGCGCCCCCGGCGGCTGGTGCCAGGTCGCCGTGGCCCGCACGAATGCCCTGGGCGAGAAGTCGGGCAAGAAGATCGGCCGCGTTCTGGGGCTGGACCTGCAAGAGGTCGATCCGATCGCGGGGGCCGAGATCCATCAGCTGGACTTCCTGTCCGAAGGGGCCGACGACCTGGTCAAGGAATGGCTGGGCGGTCCTGCCGATGTCGTGATGTCGGACATGGCTGCCGCATCCTCGGGGCACAAGGGCACCGACCACCTGCGCATCGTGGCGCTGGTCGAGGCTGCGGCGCAGCTGGCCTTCGACGTGCTGGAGCCGGGCGGCACCTTCGTCGCCAAGGTTCTGGCAGGCGGCGCCGAGACCGAGATGCAGGCCCTTCTGAAGCGCAACTTCGAGAAGGTCGCCAACGTGAAGCCCCCCGCAAGCCGCAGCGATTCATCCGAGAAATTCGTGGTGGCACTGGGCTTCAAGGGCCGCCCCGAGGAAGCCCCTGCCGAAACTCCGGAAGATTAACGCATCTGCGTGCGATAGGTCTCGGGGGTGCGCCCCGTGGCCGCCACGAAGGCGCGGGTCATGTGGGTATGGGTGGCATAGCCCAGATCCGTCGCGATCCGCGCGGGCGCGCGATCCGTATGGCGCAGCATCTCGGCCGCGCGTTCCAGCCGCAATTCGTTGATCAGGTCGATGGCACGGCGGCCGCGCGCCTCCTGGCAGGCGCGATCCAGCTGCGTCAGCGTGCTGCCCAGATCCTGCGCGATTTCGGCCAGCGTGCGGCAGGCCCCCAGATCGGCGGCGGCGACGGACAGGAAACGGTCGACCAGCGGGCGGTCCGCCGCCACCGGCGCGACCGTGTCGGGCCGCGTCCGCGTGGTATCCATGCGCGACAGGCGCACGGCCAGCAGGTTCAGGTGACAGGTCAGCGCCTTGCGGTCGGGGCTGCCCTGCGCATCCTCGGCCATGTCCTGCAGCGCGACGCCCAAAGCCTCGGCCCCGTGATCCAGCCAGCCCGACAGGGTGCGGTCGGGGAAGGCCGGGTCCATCTCGGCGCACATCTCCGGCGACACCAGCAGGGCCTGGCCGTCGGCATCCCGGCGCGGTCGCGCGGCAAAGGCGGTGCCAGCGGGAATGAAGCACAGGCCGCCCGGCTCCAGGATCAGGTGATCCCTGGGAAAGTCGATCCGCATCGCGCCCGCCGTCACGCTGAGAAGCACATGCTCGGGCCGGGTGCGGGGGCGGGCAGGCGTCTCGCGGCTGCCCCATGCGAACGCCCCGAGCGGCACCAGACGAAGCCCTGCGCGGCGCGGAGCGAAGCGGCGCGCCGCGGGCGTCGCGCGGATCGCCAGCGCCTCGGGGATGGCGATCGCGGCGGGGCGGCGTGCGGATTCCCAGGGCTGCGGGCTGCGATCCTGCGGCGCGCCGTCATCGAGGATCGCGGGTTCCGTGACCTGCGACAGCCCGCTGCCCTGCGATCTCAGTCGCGAGGGCGAGAACGGGAAACCTCCCTGCCATTCCGTGCGATCCCAGACAGACATGCGTCGCTTCCACCAAGACTTGCGTTTCGAAAGGACATAGGCGGATTATCGCCCATCCCTGACGAAACTCAACAATCATGGCTTCGGTTTCCGACGAATCACGCCCTGTGCAGGCCGCCGTGGCCTGCCTGCCACATGTCCCAGTCCTTCATGCGCCCCCGGAACCAGGCGCGCTGACCCTTGGCATATTGGCGGGACGCGACAATCGCGGATTGTACCGCATCCGAAAGGCTGGTGCGGCCCTGCAGGTGATCGACCAGTTCGGGCGCGCCGATGGCCTTGGCCCATTGGGCGGCAGGGTCCCAGATGGGCAGATTCGCGCGAACCTCGTCCAGCGCGCCCTGGTCCAGCATCAGGTGGAAGCGATCCGCGATGCGGTCCGCCAGCCAGTCGCGATCCGACACGATCTGGATGCGCTGGCAGTCCTGCGGGGCGATCAGCGGGGGCGGGGTGGCGTCCTGCCAGTCGCGGATGCCGCGCCCGGTCGTGGTCAGCACCTCCCATGCGCGCTGGACGCGGACGGGGTTCTTCAGGTCGATCGCGGCGCGGGTGGGGGCGTCCAGCTCGGCGATCATGGCGGGCAGCTCGCCCGCGGCGATCCGCGCATCGGCCTGCCGGCGCACATGGTCCGGGGTCGCGGGAATTTCCGCCAGCCCCCGCGTCAGCGCCGTCAGGTACAGCCCCGTGCCGCCCACGACGATCAGCCGCTGCCCCAGAAGATCGCCCACCTCTCGCAGCCAGTCGCCCACCGAATAGGACCGCCCCGGCGTGACGTGCCCGTAGAGGGCGTGCGGCGCCGCGGCCTCGTCATTGGCCGAGGGGCGGGCCGTCAGCACGCGCCAGCAGGACCAGACCTGCAACGCATCGGCATTCACCACCAGTCCCCCCTGTGCCTGCGCGACCGCCAGCGCCAGTGCGGATTTGCCGCTGGCGGTCGGTCCCGCAATCAGCAGGTGGCGCGAGGCGTCGATATGTGTCAGGTCAGGGATGCGCATGGGCCTTCCGGACAGTTGATCCTGCGGGCCTTTTGCGACATTTAACGCCGCGATGAAAGCGACCGGCATCAGGCCGGCCTCAAGGAGCCCCAGATGACCAGCGAGACCCCCAAGCAATATGGCCGCGTGATGCTCAAGATTTCGGGCGAGGCGCTGATGGGCGACCAGGGCTTCGGCCTGAACCCGCCCACCGTCGCGCGAATCGCGAACGAGGTCGACAGCGTCGCCAAGATGGGCGTCGAGGTCTGCATGGTGATCGGCGGCGGCAACATCTTCCGCGGCCTGCAGGGCAGCGCCCAGGGGATGGAGCGGACGACCGCCGACTACATGGGGATGCTGGCGACCGTGATGAACGCGCTGGCGATGCAATCCGCGCTCGAGGCGCTTGGGCACCATTGCCGCGTCATCAGCGCGATCCGCATGGACGAGGTCTGCGAGCCCTATATCCGCCGCCGCGCCATCCGCCACCTGGAGAAGAAGCGCATCGTCATCTTCGCGGCGGGCACGGGCAATCCGTATTTCACCACCGACACCGCGGCCACGCTGCGCGCGTCGGAGATGAACTGCGAGGCGATCTTCAAGGGCACCAAGGTCGACGGCGTCTATGACAAGGACCCGGTCAAGCATGCCGATGCCAAGCGCTACGGCGATGTCAGCTATGACGAGGTGCTGCAGAAGCATCTGGGCGTGATGGACGCATCGGCGATCGCCCTGGCACGCGACAACAAGCTGCCGATCATCGTCTTCTCGCTGGACGCGCCGGGCGGTTTCCGCTCGATCCTGGCGGGCAGCGGCACCTATACCCGCGTCCACGTCTGAGGTCGCGATGAGCCTGCGCGCGCGCCTCGACGCCCTTGTCCACGGGCGTCGGGCCCAGGGGGTGATCACCGGCGTCATCCTGTTCAACGCCGTCCTGCTGGGGCTGGAGACCTCGGGCCGCGTCATGGCGGTCGCGGGTCCGCTGATCCTGCTGCTGGACGCGGCCTGCCTTGCCGTCTTCGTGGCCGAGATCGCGGCCAAGCTGATCGCGCGCGGCCCGCGCTTCTTCCGCGACGGCTGGAACGTCTTCGATTTCAGCGTCGTGGCCATCGCGCTGATGCCGGCGGGGCAGGGCCTCTCGGTGCTGCGCGCGCTGCGCATCCTGCGGCTGCTGCGGCTGGTGTCGGTCACCCCGCGCCTGCGCCGCGTGGTCGAGGGGCTGTTCGCCGCGATGCCGGGCATGGCCTCGGTCTTCCTGCTGATGGGCGTGATCTTCTACATCTTCTCGGTCATGGCGACGAAGCTGTTCGGGGCGGGGTTCCCGGACTGGTTCGGCTCGCTTGGCAAGTCGGCCTATTCGCTGTTCCAGGTGATGACGCTGGAAAGCTGGTCGATGGGGATCGTGCGTCCCGTCATGCAGGAATATCCGCTGGCATGGCTGTTCTTCGTGCCCTTCATCCTGATCACGACATTCGCGGTGATGAACCTTGTCGTCGGTCTGATCGTGAACTCGATGCAGGATGCCCACCAGGCCGAGGAAAGCGCCGCCACCGACGCCTATCGCGACGAGGTGCTGATGCGCCTGCGCGCGATCGAGAAGCAGCTGGACGAAAGCGGCGGCAGGGGGCGGGTCTGAACCCGCCCATACCGCCCGGATTTCGGGCAAAGGCTTTGCCAAGCCTGCCCAATACGGTTACAAGCAAACGAAATTAAAACAGAGGCAGTCCAAATGGCTGAGGACATCGAAATCGATCTGGACGATCTGGAACGGCGCATGAAGGGCGCCATGGACAGCCTGCGGGCCGAGTTCGCGTCGCTGCGGACGGGCCGCGCGTCGGCATCCATGGTCGAACCCGTCCAGGTCGAGGCTTACGGCCAGATGACCCCGATCAACCAGGTCGGCACCGTGAACGTGCCCGAACCGCGCATGGTCACGATCAACGTCTGGGACAAGGGCATGGTCGGCAAGGTCGAGAAGGCCATCCGCGAAAGCGGGCTGGGCATCAACCCGCAGACCAACGGCACCATCATCATGCTGCCCATCCCCGAGCTGAACGAGGAACGCCGCCGCGAGCTGACCAAGGTCGCCGCGCAATACGCGGAACATGCCCGCGTCGCGATCCGCAACGTCCGCCGCGACGGGATGGACCAGATCAAGAAGGGCAAGGCCAACGGCATGCCCGAGGACGACCAGAAGTTCTGGGAAACCGCCGTGCAGGAGCTGACCGACAAGTCGATCGGCAACGTGGATCAGGCGCTCGAGGCCAAGCAGGCCGAAATCATGCAGGTGTGATGCGATCATGATCCCTGGCTTCTCGGCAGCGACCGCGATTTCGGATGGGGGTGCAGCGCGCCCCCGTCATGTCGCCATCATCATGGACGGCAACGGCCGTTGGGCGACCGAACGCGGCTGGCCGCGCCTGGTCGGCCATCGTCGCGGCGCCGAGCGCGTGAAGCAGATCGTCCGCGCCTGCCCCGAGCTGGGCGTGGACTGGCTGACCATCTATGCCTTCTCGACCGAGAACTGGAAGCGCTCGACCGAAGAGGTCCTGGGCCTGATGAAGATCTTCCGCCGCTATATCGAGCGCGAGGCCGTCGGCATGGCGTCCGAAGGCGTGCGCATGCGCTTCATCGGCGGGCGCGAGCGGCTGGACCGCAAGCTGCAGGACCTGATGGCCTCGATCGAGGCGCGGACGGCGGGCAACACGCGCCTGAACCTGACGGTCGCGATCAACTATGGCGGCCGGGACGAGCTGACGCGCGCCTCGACCCGCCTTGCGCGCAAGATCGCCGCCGGAGAGATCGAGACCCCGACCGAGGCCGATCTGGCCGATTGCATGGATACCGCCGGACATCCCGATCCGGACCTGGTGATCCGCACCTCGGGCGAGACGCGGACCTCGAACTTCCTGCCCTGGCAGGCCGCCTATTCGGAATACGAATTCACGCCGACCCTGTGGCCCGATTTCACGCCGCAGCACCTGTCCGACATCCTCGGGAATTACGGAATGCGCGACCGCCGCTTCGGGGGCGCATGACGCCGGCGAAGGGGACGCGGATGCCCGGCGGCAAATGGGCCGACCTGTCGCGACGCATCGCCTCGACGCTGGTTCTTCTGGGGATCGGCGTCATACTGGCGGTGTCCACGGGCCTGTGGCTGCGGCTGGGCATGGCCGTCATCTCGGCCATCACCTTCTGGGAACTGGCGGCGATGACCGGCTGGCGCCATCCGGCCCGGCACGTCACGCTGTTCGGGCGCAGCCGCCCCGTCGCGCTGGCCGCCATCGCGGGCGTGTCGCAGGCGGTGGCGCTGACCTCGTTCCATCCGCTGGCCTGGATGGCGCTGGCCGTGCCGATCCTGATCGGACTGCCCGGCGCGGCGCGGCGCGACCGGGGCACCTATGCCATCTTCGGCGTCGCGATCCTGCTGGTTGCCTATGGCCTTGTCGGTTTCCGCGAGAGCTTCGGCCTGAACTTCGTGCTGTGGCTGATGGGGGTCATCATCATCTCGGACACGGCGGGGTATTTCGTGGGCCGCGTGATCGGCGGGCCGAAATTCTGGCCCAGCCTCAGCCCCAAGAAGACCTGGTCCGGTACCGTCGCGGGCTGGGTCGGGTCCTGCATCTTCGGCGCGCTGCTGTGGCTGGCCGGGCAGGGCGATGCGACGCTGATCTGGGTCTCGCCCATCGTCTGCTTCGCGGGCCAGATGGGTGACATCGCCGAAAGCTGGCTGAAGCGCCGCGCGGGGGTCAAGGACAGTTCCAACCTGATCCCCGGCCATGGCGGCTTCATGGATCGTTTCGACGCAGTGACAGGCGCGGTCATCGCGACCATGCTGATCGGGTTCATGGCCAGCCTGCCCGTGGTGAACTGATAGATGCCATCCGCGCCCGCGACCGAAGCCCGACAATACGAACACAACGTCCTGCAATGGGACCGCCCCGCAAGGCAGGAGGCCCGCGCATGATCGCCCCGATCCTGGAAACCGTCTGGACCCTCGCCGCCTTCGTGACGGCACTGGCGGTCATCGTCACCGTGCACGAATACGGCCATTACATCGTCGGGCGCTGGTCGGGCATCCGCGCCGAGGTGTTCTCGGTCGGGTTCGGGCCGCGGCTGATCTCTCGGCGCGACAGGCGGGGGACGGTCTGGCAGGTGGCGGCGCTGCCGCTTGGCGGATATGTGCGGTTCCTTGGCGATGCGAACGCGGCCAGCGCGGGCACGGGGCAGGCGGTCGATCCGGCGCTGCAGCGGCGCACGCTGCATGGCGCGCCGCTTTGGGCGCGCTTCGCGACGCTGCTGGCGGGGCCGGTCTTCAACTTCATCCTGTCGATCCTGATCTTCGGCGGCTTCGCCATCGTGCAGGGCCTGCCGCAGCCCGAGCCGCGCGTGGGCACCATCGCCGCCGCGCCGCCCTCGGTCGTCAACGAACTGCAACCGGGCGACCGCATCCTGGCCGTGGGCGACATCCCGGTCGAGAACTGGGGCGATCTGGGCCGCGCATCCGACGCGCTGCCGCTGGCCGCGACGCAGGACTGGACGGTCGAACGCGACGGCAGCCGCATCACCGTCGCGGGGCCGGACCCGATGCCCGCCCGCATCACCGGCGTGGCCCCGCGCAGCGCCGCGGCGGATGCCGGGTTGCGGGGCGGCGATGTCGTCACCGCCATCGCGGGCGAACCTGTGACCCGCTTCGACCAGCTGCGCCAGGCGGTCGAGGGCGCGGAGGGCGGATCGGTCGATCTGACCGTCTGGCGCGAGGGGCAGGGCGAACTGGACCTGACCCTGACGCCGCGCCTGTCGGACCTGCCCGCCGAGGGCGGCGGCTTCGAGCAGCGCTGGCTGATCGGCGTGACCGGCGGCGAGAGCTTCTTCACCGCCGAGACCCGCCGCGCCGGCCCGTTCGAGGCGCTGCGGATCGGCGCGGTGCAGACCCGGGGGATCATCACCTCGTCGCTGCTGGGGATGTGGGCGATGGTCACCGGCCAGATCGGCACCTGCAACCTGGGCGGGGCGATCAGCATCGCCGAGAGCACGGGTCAGGCCGCCAGCGCGGGCGGCGCGAACTTCCTGTGGTGGATCGCGGTCCTGTCTGCGGCCATCGGCTTCCTGAACCTGCTGCCCATCCCCGTCCTGGATGGGGGGCACCTGATGTTCTATGCCTACGAGGCCGTGGCCGGTCGCCCGCCCTCGGATCGCATCCTGAACGTGCTGACCGCCGCGGGCATGGCGATCGTGCTGACGCTGATGGTTTTCGGGCTCACCAACGATCTTTTGTGCCCCTGACGGCGATGCGCTTTTGACAGGCGCACCCGCTTGGGGATACAGAAATGGGCAAAAGAACAGGCCCCGCAGGGGCCGATGCAGGCTGAAGCGAAGAGGGGCTGGGATGGAACGGAAACTGGGCAAGGGCGCGGTCGCGCTGATGGCGGCCCTGGCGATGACTGTGCCTGCGGGGCTGATGCCCACGCCGGCCCGCGCCGTCGTCTTCAACGATATCCGCGTCGAGGGGAACAACCAGATCGAGACCGGGGCCGTCCTGTCCTATCTGGATCTGCCGCGCGGCCGTGACGTGGGGGCGGGCGACATCAACGCGGGCCTTCAGCGGCTGCAGAATTCCGGCCTGTTCGAGACCGTCGAACTGGTCCCGCAGGGCGGCACGCTGGTCGTGCGCGTCAGCGAATACCCCATCGTCAACCGCATCAACTTCGAGGGCAACCGCCGCATCAACGACGAGCGGCTGGCCGAGATCGTCAAAAGCCAGTCGCGCCGCGTCTACCAGCCCAGCCAGGCCATCGCGGATGCGCGCACCATCGCCGAGGTCTATGCCTCGGAGGGGCGCCTGTCGGCCCGCGTCGATCCCAAGATCATCCGCCGCGGCAACAACAATGTCGACCTGGTCTTCGAGATCAAGGAAGGCGACGTCACCGAGATCGAGCGCCTCAGCTTCACCGGCAACCGCGCATTCTCGGACCGCCGGCTGCGCAACGTGCTGGAGACCAAGCAGGCGGGCCTGCTGCGGACCTTCATCCGCCGCGACACCTTCGCGCCTGAACGCATCCAGCTGGACGAACAGCTGCTGACCGATTTCTACCGCTCTCGCGGCTATGCCGATTTCAAGGTGCAGGGCGTGGCATCCGAGATCGCGCGCGAACGCGACGCCTTCTTCATCACCTTCAACATTCAGGAGGGTCCGCGTTACCGCTTCGGCAACGTGACGACCATTTCCGAGATTCCGGGCGTGGACGCTTCGGCCTTCGCCGAACAGAGCCGCGTGAAGCGCGGCGAGATCTACAACCCCTCGGTCATCGACGTGTCGATCCGCCGGATGGAGACCATCGCCATCCAGCAGCAGCTGAACTTCGTCAATATCGAGCCGCGCATCAGCCGCAACCCGCAGACGGGCCTCCTGGACCTGACCTTCGCCCTGACCCGCGGCCAGCGCGTCTTCGTCGAGCGTATCGACATCGAGGGCAACACGACCACGCTGGACGAGGTGATCCGTCGCCAGTTCACCACCGTCGAGGGCGATCCCTTCAACGCCCGCGAGATCCGCAACTCGGCCGAGCGCATCCGCGCCCTGGGCTATTTCGCGGATGCGCAGGTCAACACGCGCGAGGGGTCGGACCCCAGCCAGGTCATCGTCGGCGTCAATGTCGAGGAACAGCCGACCGGCTCGCTGTCCTTCGGCGCGTCCTATGGCGTCAGCAGCGGCGTCGGCCTGACGGCCTCGCTGTCGGAACAGAACTTCCTCGGGCGCGGGCAGACGGTCGGGCTGACCATCTCGACCGACTCGGACGACCGCGAGGGGAACTTCACCTTCATCGAGCCCTTCTTCCTGGGGCGTGACCTGAAGGCGGGGATCAACCTGAACTATACCGCCTCGGACGATGACGACAGCGACTACAACACGCGCAGCGTCTCGATCAAACCGTCGCTGGAATTCCCCGTCTCGGACAATGGGCGCCTGGAAGTGCGCTACCGCATCGCCGAGAACAAGCTGGACGACGTGGACGACGCCAACTCGCTCGTCCTGCAAGAGGAGGAGGGCACGCGCCTCAGCTCGGCCCTGGGATATACCTACAGCTGGGATTCGCGCCGCACGGGCCTCGATCCGCTGAACGCATGGCGCCTGCGCTTCTCGCAGGATGTCGCGGGGCTGGGCGGCGACACCAAGACGGTCGAGACATCGGTGCTGGCGGGCGTGGAATCGACCGCATGGCGCGACGACGTGACCCTGCGCGCCGAGGTCGAGGCCGGGGCCGTCATCGGCTATGACGATTACGACACCTGGGTTATCGACCGCTTCGGCACCAGCGGCCGCGTGCGCGGCTTCGAATCCGGCGGCTACGGTCCTCGCGACCTGACCTCGGAAGACCAGGATTCGCTTGGCGGCAACTACTTCTGGGCCGCCCGCGCCGAGGCGCAGTTCCCCATCGGCCTGCCCGAGGAATACGGCATCAAGGGCGGCCTGTTCGCCGATGTCGGCTCGCTCTGGGGTCTGGACAACACTTATGGCGTCGAGATCGACGACGACATGTATGTCCGCGCCGCGGTCGGTGCCTCGATCTTCTGGACCACGCCCATCGGACCGCTGAGGTTCAACTTCTCGCACGCCGTGCGCAAGGAAGATTATGACGAGGTGCAGAACTTCGACCTGACGATCCAGACCAACTTCTGATGAAGGGATTGCTTCGGGCAGGGATGGCGGGGTGGCTGGGCATCGTCCCGGCCACGGCGATGGCGCAGCAGGCAGAACCGCTTGGCCAGCAGATCCCGGGGGTCGAGGCCTTGCGCCAGGACCAGCCCGAAGCCACGCTGCCCAACAGCACCATCGCGGCGGATGACGGATCGGTGCCGATCATGGCGCCCATCCTGACGCTGGATCAGGACAGCCTGTATCTGCAATCGGAATGGGGACGCCGCACGCAGCGCGTCCTCGAGGTCGAGGGCGACAAGATCGCTGCCGAGAACGAGCGCCTGACCGAGCAGCTTTCGACCGAGGAATCCGACCTGACGCAGCGCCGCGCCGAGCTTCCCCCGGCCGAGTTTCGCCGCCTGGCCGAGAATTTCGACATCCGCGCGACCGAGATCCGCCGCGCCCGCGCGCAGGTCGTGCAGGACCTGAACAGCTGGGCCGAGGAGGACCGAGTGGCCTTCTTCCGCGCGGCGCTGCCCGCGATGGGGCAGGCGATGCAGGACCGGGGCGCGGTCGCCGTGCTGGACCGCCGGACGGTCTTCGTGTCGCTGGATGCGATCGACGTCACCGAGGATCTGATCGAGGTCCTGGACGAGCAGCTGGGCGATGGCGAAGGCACCGTCCCGCTGCCCGATCTCGACCGCTCAGGGCAGGCGACCGAGCCGCTCGGTCAGCAGGGCGAATAGCCCGTCGCGATCCACATCCTTCAGGAACAGCGCATTGGCGGGCCGGTCGGTCACACCCCACCAGTCGGCCACGGTCATGCCGGTGGTCAGGCCACCCTCGGTCTCGATTTCCACGTTGATGCGGCGGCCTTGGAACAGGTCGGGCTGCAGCAGCCAGGCGATGGTGCAGGGGTCGTGCAGGGGGGCGCCGCTGCTTCCGTATTTCTCGGTGTCGAAGCGTTCGAAGAAATCCGTCCAGCCGGCGACCGCAGGCCCCGTGCGGTTCGGCATCGCGCGCAGGGTGGCGATCCAGTCCGCGCTGGTCAGCGCCTTGTGCGTCACGTCCAGCGGCAGCACGACCAGCGGCACGCCCGAGGCAAAGACCTCGGCCGCGGCCTCGGGATCGACGAAGATGTTGAACTCGGCGGCGGGGGTGATGTTGCCCACCTCGAAATAGGCGCCGCCCATCAGCACGATCTGCTGGACGCGGGCGACGATGTCGGGGGCGCGACGGAACGCCTCGGCGATATTGGTCAGCGGCCCCACGGGAACCAGCGTGACGGTCCCGGCATCATGGTCGCGCAGCGAGCGGATGATGAAATCGACCGCGTGCCCGTCCTGCAGGGGGACCGAAGGCTCGGGCAGGTCGGTCCCGTCGAGGCCGGTCTTGCCGTGCACATGTTCCGCCGTGACCAGGGGGCGGGCCAGCGGCCTGTCGCAGCCGGCGTAGACGGGGACATCCACGCCCGACAGCTCGACCACCTTGCGGGCGTTCACCTGCGTCAGCGCCAGCGGCACGTTGCCCGCGACGGCGGTGATGCCCAGCACCTGCAGTTCGGGCGAGGCGAGGGCCGTCAGGATGGCCACGGCGTCGTCCTGTCCCGGATCGGTGTCGATGATGATCTTCTGTGGCATGCCGCCCCCCGTTGTTCTTCGGGGCGAAGTCTTGCGCGGCATGAAAAGGGGGCGCAAGCCCTTGCGGCTGCGCCCCCCGATTTCGTCTGCCAGGCCGGGATCAGCCGTCGAAGTTCACTTCCTCGATCAGGTCCAGCGCCTTGGGACGCAGGTCCGAGATCTCGGCCAGGGGCAGCTCGTCGGCAGTGAATTCGCCCCAGCTTGCGACCAGTTCCGAGGCGGGGACGCCCTCGACCACCGGGAACTCGTTGTTGGTCTCGGCATAGATCGACTGGGCCTCGTCGCCGACCAGGAAGTCCATCAGCTTCTGCGCGGCCTCGCGGTTGGGCGATGCCTTGGTCATCGCGACGCCCGAGACGTTCACATGCGTGCCGCCATCCTCGAAGGTGGGGAAGACGATGCGCACGCTGTCGGCCCATTCCTTCTGCTCGTCATCCTTCAGCATCGCACCCATGTAGTAGGTGTTGCCCAGGCTGATGTCGCACTGGCCGGCCCAGATCGCCTTGACCTGGTCGCGGTCGCCGCCTTCGGGCGGACGGGCCAGGTTGGCCTTGATGCCGTTCAGCCATTCGCGGGTCTCGGCCTCTCCGTGATGGGCCAGGAAGGCGGCGGTCAGCGCGACGTTGTAGTCGTGGGTGAAGGTGCGCGTGCAGATGCGGCCCTTCCATTTCGGATCGGCCAGGTCCTCGTAGGTGGTCACGTCGCCATCGGCCACGCGGTCCTTGCTGGCATAGACGATGCGCGCGCGGGTGGTCAGGGCGAACCATTGGTTCTCGTCGTCGCTGAGCGTCGCGGGAACGGCGTCCAGGGCCTCGTCCTCGACGGCCTGCAGGACGCCTGCATCCTTCAGCTCGCCCAAGCGGGCCACGTCCACGGTCAGGACCAGGTCGGCGGGCGAACGGTCGCCCTCGGCCTGCAGGCGCTCGACCATGCCCTTGTCGACATAGGCCAGGTTCACGTCGATGCCGGTCTCGGCGGTGAAGGCGTCGATCAGCGGCTGGATCAGCTCGGGCTGACGGTGGCTGTAGACGTTCACTTCCTCGGCCATGGCGGGCAGCGCGACGCTGCCGGCGATCAGTGCAAGTGCGGTCAGACGCATGGGTTCCTCCTGATGCATTCCGGCAGGGGCATCGCAATCCCGACCGATCTTGTCAATATCGACCGCGCGCGCACGCGACAGATTGACCCGCGCCGCGACAGGGGCTAGGGCGCGATCATGGCACGCGCACCCCTTCTGCAATTGAACGACATATCGCTGACCTTCGGCGGCAACCCCGTGTTCGACGGGCTTTCGCTGACGGTCCAGCCCGGCGACCGGGTGGCCCTGGTGGGCCGCAACGGGTCGGGGAAATCCACGCTGATGAAGGTCATGGGCGGCCTTGTCGAACCCGACAAGGGCGAGGTCGTGCTGTCTGCCGGCGTCTCGACCGGCTACATGGAGCAGGACCCAGACCTGTCGGGCTTCGAGACGCTTGGCGAATTCGCCCGCGCCGACCTGCCCGAGGCCGAATCCTATCGCGTGGACATGGCCGCCGAGGGGCTGAAGTTCGACCCGAACCGTCCCATCGATACCGCTTCGGGGGGCGAACGCCGTCGCGCCGCGCTGGCCCGGCTGCTGGCGCAGGCGCCCGAGCTGATGCTGCTGGACGAGCCGACGAACCACCTGGACATCGAGGCCATCGGCTGGCTGGAGGATCACCTGTCGCAGACCCGCGCAGGCTATGTCCTGATCAGCCACGACCGCGCCTTCCTGCGCCGCCTGACGCGCGCCACGCTGTGGATCGACCGCGGCGAGGTCCGCCGCCAGGAACGCGGGTTCGAGCATTTCGAGGATTGGCGCGAGGCCACCTGGTCGGCCGAGGACGACGCCCGCCACAAGCTGGACCGCAAGATCAAGGCCGAGGCCCGTTGGGCCGTCGAAGGCATCAGCGCGCGCCGCAAGCGCAACCAGGGCCGCGTCCGCGCCCTTGCCGCGCTGCGTGCCGAACGCAGTTCCCAGATCCGACGGCAGGGTGCTGCCGCGATGGCGCTGGAAAGCGGTCCGACCTCGGGTAAGAAAGTCATCGACGTGCGCGGCATCGCCAAGACCTTCGGCGACCGGGTGATCCTGCGCCCCTTCGACCTGCTGGTGAACCGCGGCGACCGCATCGCCTTCGTGGGCCCCAACGGCGCGGGCAAGACCACGCTGATCAAGATGCTGACGGGCGAGGTCGCGCCGGACGAAGGCTCGGTCACGCTCGGGACCAATCTCGAGGTCGCGATCTTCGACCAGACCCGTTCGGCGCTGAACCCCGACCAGACGCTGTGGGATGCGCTGACGGGCGACCCGGAGATGCGCGTCTCGGGGCGGTCCGACCAGGTGATGGTGCGGGGCGTGCCGAAGCATGTCGTGGCCTATCTCAAGGACTTCCTGTTCGACGAGGCGCAGGCCCGCGCCCCCGTCCGCAGCCTGTCGGGCGGCGAGAAGGCGCGCCTGCTGCTGGCCCGCCTGATGGCGCGTCCCTCGAACCTGCTGGTGATGGACGAACCGACGAACGACCTGGACGTCGAGACGCTGGACCTGCTGCAGGACCTGCTGGGCGAATATGACGGCACGGTGCTGCTGGTCAGCCACGACCGCGATTTCATCGACCGCGTGGCGGACACGACCGTCGCGATGGAGGGCGATGGCCGCGCCACCGTCTATGCCGGCGGCTGGAGCGATTACCGCGCCCAACGCCCCGAGGCCGAGCCCGCCGTCCAAGCCGCCGACAAGCCCGCGAAACCGGCCGCCACCCCCGAGAAGCCCAAGGCGGCCAAGCCGCAGGCGGGGCTCAGCTTCTCCGAGAAGCACCGGCTGGAGGCGCTGCCCGCGATCATCGAGCGGCTGGAGGCCGAGATGGCCAAGCTGTCCCAGTTCCTGGCCGACCCCGAGCTGTTCCAGAAGGCCCCCGCCAAGTTCCAGAAGGCGACCGAGGCCCTGGCCGAACGTCAGCAGGCCCTGTCGGACGCCGAGGAGGAATGGCTGACGCTGGAGGAAAAGGCCGCAGGCTGACCCGCGATTGCTTGACTTTCGCAGTCGAATGCGCGATACGCGCCGGACCGGCCGGGCTTCTGCCTTGGCCGGTCTAATGTTTTCAATGACATCCCGAAGGGGATGCGCTGTCCAAAGGCGGGGAATCCCCACTCAATGCCGGTTCGCCGGGGCCGAAGGACGCGGTTGACGAAGGAAGAAGCGATGTTCGCGGTTCTGAAGACTGGCGGCAAGCAATACAAGGTGCAGGCGGGTGACGTCCTGCGCGTTGAGAAGCTGAACGCCACGGCTGGTGAGAAAATCCAGTTCAACGAGATTCTGATGGTCGGCTCGACCCTGGGCGCACCGCTGGTCGAGGGCGCTTGCGTCCAGGCCGAAGTGATCGACCAGATCAAGGCCGACAAGGTCATCACCTACGTCAAGCGTCGCCGCAAGCACAGCTCGCAGCGCACGCGTGGTCACCGCCAGCAGCTGACGCTGGTGCGCGTGACGGACGTGCTGGAAAACGGCGCCGACAAGACCGGCGTCAAGGCCGCAACCGGTGGCCGCACCCAGGCCGTCGAAGCCTAAGGAGGACTACCCATGGCACATAAGAAAGCAGGCGGTTCCTCGCGCAACGGTCGCGACTCTGCCGGTCGCCGTCTTGGCGTGAAACTGTTCGGTGGCCAGGCGGCCATCGCGGGCAACATCATCGTGCGTCAGCGCGGCACCAAGTGGTGGGCGGGCGAGAACGTCGGTATGGGCAAGGACCACACCCTGTTCGCACTGACCGACGGCCACGTGTCCTTCCGCAAGGGCCTGAAGGGTCGCACCTATATTTCGGTCATGCCTGCTACGCAGGAAGCTGCCGAGTAACCCGGGCGTAACATTTCGATGTTAGAGGGGGGATCGGCGAAAGCCGGTCCCCCCAGCCGTTTTCGTAACAAGGTATTGCCCGGAGATGATCCGGCGCCAGTTTCCGGGGGAGGAAACATGGTAATGTCTGCACCCATGAGGGAGGGTTCGCGGTTGGATGACCTGAAGCCCGTCGATGCCGCTGCCCTGACGCAGCCGGTGATCCCTACCGATCGCTTCGTGCTGCGCCCGCTGCGCCCGTCCGATGCCGGCCTGATCGCGCATTACACCGGCGATCGCCGCGTGGCCGAGGGGACGCGCGCCATTCCGCATCCGCTGCCGCCCGGCAGCGCCGACAGTTTCGTCGCGCGCGCCCTGTCGACCGACCGCGACGAGGATGTCTGGGCCATCGACGGCTCTGCCAACAACCTGGCCGAGGTGCTGGGCGTCGTCTCGCTGACCCGGATGGAGGGCGAGCAGTCCGAGCTTGGCTTCTGGATCGGTGCGGGCTTCTGGAACACGGGCTTTGCGACCGAGGCCGTCGCGGCCATCGTCGCGGCCAACCCCCACAAGGCGCGGACCCTGTTCGCCGAGGCGTTCCAGGACAACCCCGGTTCGGCCCGGGTGCTGACCAATTGCGGGTTCGCCTATCTGGGCGATGCCGAAAGCTGGTCGGTCGCACGCAATGCGCGCGTGCCGACATGGACCTATCTGCGCAAGATGGGCTGAGGGGAAGGGGCGCCGCGCGCCCCTTTTTCACATCCGCGACCGGCCCCTTCTTGCAGAGTCCGCAATTCCGCCTAGATAGCGTGAATGACGCAGCACATCCCCTATTCGCTTCTCGATCTTGCGCCGGTCCCCGAAGGGTCCGAGGCGCGGGACGCGATCGCGAACAGCCTCGACCTCGCGCGGCACGCCGAGGGTTGGGGCTATCACCGTTACTGGCTGGCCGAGCATCACAACATGGAGGGGATCGCCAGCGCCGCGACCGCCGTGCTGATCGGCCTGATCGCGCAGCAGACGTCGCGGATCCGCGTCGGTGCGGGCGGCATCATGCTGCCGAACCACGCGCCCCTGACAGTGGCCGAGGCGTTCGGCACGCTGGCCACGGCCTTTCCCGACCGGATCGATCTTGGCTTGGGCCGCGCGCCGGGGGGCGATCAGTCCGTGATCCGCGCCCTGCGCCGCGATCCGATGGCGGACAGCTTCCCGCAGGACGTGGTCGAACTGATCGACTATCTGGGGCCGAAGCAGCCGGGTGCCGCCGTGCGCGCGCTGCCGGGCGAGGGGACCGAGGTGCCGGTCTGGATCCTGGGCAGCAGCCTGTTCGGGGCGCAACTGGCCGCGCATCTGGGGCTGCCCTATGCCTTCGCCAGCCATTTCGCGCCCGACGCGCTGGAGCAGGCGCTGCATGTCTATCGCAGCCATTTCCGCCCCTCGGCCCGCTGGCAGAAGCCGCATGCGATGGTCGCGGTCAACGTCTTCGCCGCCGATACCTCGGCCGAGGCCGCCCGCCTGCGCACCAGCATGCAGCAGGCCTTCGCGCGGCTGCGCACGGGGCAGACGGGCAAGTTCCCCGTTCCGGTGGACGATATCGACGCGGCGATCGGCGCGCCGATGCGTCGTGCGGTCGACCAGTCGCTGCGCGTGACCGCCTGCGGCACCGCCGACGACATCCGCGACCAGCTGGGCCGCATCATCGCGGAATACCGACCGGACGAGCTGATCCTGACCGGTCAGATCCACGACCACCAGGCGCGGCTGAACAGCTTCCGCATCGCGTCCGAGGTGCTGTCGGACATGCCTGCAAGCCGGGCTGCATGACGAAAAAAGGCCCCGGCGCGATGCCGGGGCCTTCGTCGTTTCAGCGGGTCGTCGCGATCACTCGCGGTTGCCCATGAACTGCAGCAGGAACATGAACAGGTTCAGGAAGTCGAGATACAGGCGCAGGGCACCCATGATCGCGGTCTTGCCGATGAAGTCGCTGTCCGAACCGGCCATCTGCAGATAGGTGTTCTTGATGTTCTGCGTGTCATAGGCGGTCAGGCCCGCGAAGATCAGTACGCCGATCACCGAGATCGCGAACTGCATCGCGCTGGACTGCAGGAAGATGTTCACGATCGACGCGACGATCAGGCCGATCAGGCCCATCATCAGGAACGTGCCCAGACCCGACAGGTCCTTCTTGGTCGTATAGCCATAGATCGACAGGCCGCCGAAGGCGATCGCGGTCACGAGGAAGGTCTGCACGATCGACACCGAGGTGTAGACCAGGAAGATCGAGCTGATCGACAGGCCCATCAGGGCCGCGAAGGCATAGAACAGGCCGGTGGCCGCGCCGACCGACAGGCGGTTGATCGCGGCGCCGAAGGCGAAGACCATCAGCAGCGGCGCGAACATGATGACCCATTTCAGCGGCGAGGCGTAGATCGCATAGCCCAGCTGGGTCAGCTGACCGTCGTTCACGGCTGCGGTGGCGATGCCATAGGCCGCGACGGCGGTCACACCCATGCCCACTGCCATCAGCCCATAAACCTTGTTCATGTAGGCCCGCAGCCCCTCGTCGACCGCCGCCTGGCGGGCGCCGACGCCCTGCGCGGAGCGGTAGGTGTTGTAGTCTGCCATCGAAGTCTCCCTAAGCATGAATGGCGCTGGTGCGCCTTGTGCTTGAATATCGTGCGGAACGCGCCGCTTTTCAACTGACAGAGGCGTCAGGTCGCGCTTTTCAGAAGGTGATGACCAGTTTCCCGACACTGCGCCTCTCTCTCAGCATGGCAAAGGCCTCGGCGATGCGGTCGAGGGGCAGCGTCTCGCCGGTGACGGGGCTGAGATTGCCGGCGCGATACATCGCGAACAGGGCCTCCATGCTGTCGGACATGGCGTCGGGGTCCAGATCGCGATATCCGCCCCAGTAGAAGCCGTGGACCGCGATGTTCTTGACCAGCGCGTGGTTCAGCGGAAGCTCGGGCGGGCGGCCCGCCGCGAAGCCGATCAGCAGGAACCGTCCCCCGCGCCGCAGGGCGCGGAACGCGGCCTCGCCCGGTTCGGCCCCCACGGCGTCATAGACGACATCCACGCCGCCCAGGTCGCGCAGCGCGGCGCGCAGATCCGTGCATTCGGCGCTGTCGATCACCTCGTGCGCGCCCGCCGCCTTAACCACGGCCAGCCGGTGCGCCCCGCGGGCCACGCCGATCACCCGCGCGCCCATCGCGCGGCCGATCTCGACCGCGGTCAGGCCGACCCCTCCGGCGGCCCCCAGGACCACGAGTGTCTCGCCCGGTTTAAGTCGCGCGCGACCTGACAGTGCCATGTGACTTGTCCCATAAGCCACATGGAAACCGGCAGCCTCGGCAAAGCCCATCTCGTCGGGGATGCGCTGGACCGCGGCTTCGGGAACCGCGACCTCTTCGGCCATGGTGCCGGGGGCCGCGACGATCACCCTGTCGCCCGGCGCGACCGATGCGCCCTCGGGGGCGTCGACGACGACGCCCGCACCTTCCAGGCCCGGCACGAAGGGAAGCTCCTCACGCTCTTGATACTTGCCCTGCGCCTTCAGCAGATCGGCGAAATTCAGGGCTGACGCGACCATGCGGACATGCACCCTGCCATCCCCCGCGGCGGGGCGCGGGACCTGCCGCAGCACCGGATCGCTGCCCGCTGTTTCGATGACGGCTGTCCGAATCATGACGCGTTCCTCCCTTTGCGGATATCTGACCGGGAACGAGGCATTCTGTCGAGATGCTGTACGAAAGGTCACCTTCGGGCTGTCCGGACCTGTCTTTTTGGTCAGAATGGGACGCCTTAACCAACATGACACTCGCTAATTGAGCCTCGTCGGGTTACCGCCTCTTTAGATTGAAAGGGCTGGACGATGAAGCACAGTGTAGATGTTCATGTTGGTAAACGTATTCGCCATCGCCGCTGGATGATCGGTATGACGCAGCAGCAGCTTGCCGATAAGGTCGGGATCAAGTTTCAGCAGATCCAGAAGTACGAGACGGGGATGAACCGCGTCTCGGCTTCGCGTCTGTGGGATATCGCCCAGGCGGTCGATGTCCCGGTCAGCTTCTTCTTCGAAGGGCTGATGGAGGGCGAGATCCCGGATATCGTCGAAGGCGATATCTTCGCCGACAAAGAGGCGCTGCAGCTTGTGCGCGCCTATTACACCATGCCGGCCGCGCAGCGCCGCCAGATCTTCGAACTGGCAAGGGTGCTGTCGGACGCAGCGTGATCTGAACGGGGCCCGCGCATCGTCGCGGGCCCCGTCACATCTGCAAGATGAAGCCACGGCGACAGTCGCGCCGGATGGCTGGTCCCCGCAGCCGGGACGGGTTACACCGATCCGAACGGCAGCGAAGGGGGCCTTATGCACAGCATGACCGACAGCATCGAGGGGCATGACAGCGCCCTGCTGATCCGCACGGCCCATCGCATGGCCGATGCAGCGCGGGCGGCGATCCTGCCCTTCTTCCGCAGCGATGATCTTGCCGCCGACAACAAGCGCCCCGCGGATTTCGACCCCGTGACCGAGGCCGACCGCGCCGCCGAACGCGCCATGCGCGAGGTGCTGGCGACCGAGCGCCCGGGTGACGGCATCCTGGGCGAGGAATACGGCGCGCTTGCCGGCACCAGCGGCCTGACCTGGATCCTGGACCCGATCGACGGCACGCGTGCCTTCATCAGCGGTGCGGCCAGCTGGGGCGTGCTGATCGGGCTGTCGGACGGGCAGGGGGTCCGCTATGGCCTGATCGACCAGCCCTATACCGCCGAACGGTTCGAGGGCGGGCTGGGCCAGGCGCGGATGACCGGCCCGATGGGCGAACGCCGCCTTGCGGTCCGTCACGGCGTGGACCTGGCGCAGGCCACGCTGCTGTCCACCTTCCCCGAGATCGGCACCCCGCCCGAGGCCGCCGCGTTCCGCCGCGTGGCCGACCGGGTGCGGCTGACGCGCTACGGTCTGGACTGCTATGCCTATGGTCTGCTGGCCATCGGACAGATCGACCTTGTGATCGAGGCCGGTCTGCAATCCTATGACATCGCGGGGCCGCTGGCCGTCGTGCAGGCGGCGGGCGGGATCGTCACCGACTGGCAGGGCGGTCCGGCGCATGAAGGGGGGCAGGTCATCGCCGCCGCCAGCCCCGAACTGCACCGTGCCGCGCTTGAACTTCTGCGCGGCTGATCTGTTGGGCCGGTAACGCAAGACAAGAGGGACATCATGGCCGAAGAACAGATCCTGGACCGTCAGGACGACCGCGACGAAGGCGATTTCGGCCCGGGCCCCGAATGGCTGGCCCGCGTCGACGAGGCGCTGGAGGCGGGCGACGCCCACATGCTGAACGCGGCGCTGGAGCCGATGCACGCCGCCGACATCGCCGACCTGATCGAGCGGCTGACCCCGAGCGGGCGCAAGGATTTCATCGACCTCTATGGCGGTGAGATCGACGGCGAGATCCTGTCCGAGATCGACGAATCCATCCGCGAGGAATTCGTCGAGATGCTGCCCCGGCACGTCCTTGCCGAGGCCGTCCGGGAGATGGACAGCGACGATGTCGTCGACCTGATCGAGGATCTGGACGAACCCGACCGCGCCGAGATCCTGGCGGCGCTGGACGAAAGCGATCGCGCCGCCGTCCAGCAGTCGCTGGCCTATCCCGAATACTCGGCGGGCCGCCTCATGCAGTCCGAGGTCGTCACCGCGCCCGAACACTGGACCGTGGGCGAGACGATCGACTTCCTGCGCGCCGAGGAATGGCTGCCCGAGCAGTTCTATCACATCATCCTGGTCGATCCGCGCCGCCATCCCATCGGCTATGTCACGCTTGGGCGCCTGCTGGCGACGCGGCGCGACGTGCCGCTGCGCGACTTGGCCGAGGACAGCTTCCGCACCATCAGCGCCTATGCCGAAGAGGGCGATGTCGCCTATGCCTTCAACCAGTACCACCTGATCTCGGCCCCGGTGGTCGATGCATCGGAGCGGCTGGTCGGCGTCATCACCATCGACGACGCCATGACCGTCCTGGACGAGGAACACGAGGAAGACATCCTGCGCCTTGCGGGCGTGGGCGAGGAATCGGCCATCACCGACAGCGTGGCCGAGACGCTGCGCCAGCGCCTGCCCTGGCTGATCGTGAACCTGGCGACCGCCATTGCCGCATCGCTGGTCATCGCCGTCTTCGAGGCGACGATCCAGCAGGTCGTGGCCCTGGCCGTGCTGATGCCCATCGTCGCCTCGATGGGCGGGAACGCGGGCACGCAGACGCTGACCGTCGCCGTGCGCGCCCTTGCCACCAAGAGCCTGAGCGGAAGCAATGTCTGGCGCGTCGTCAGACGAGAAGCGATCGTGGGCCTTCTGAACGGCCTGGCCTTCGCGGTCGTCATGGGGATCGTGGCCTTCATCTGGTTCGACGGCGTGTCGCTGGCCGCGGTGATCGCCGTCGCGATGATCGTGAACCTGGCCATCGCGGCGCTTGCGGGCATCCTCGTGCCCCTGGGGTTGGAGAAGGTGGGCGCCGACCCCGCGCTTGCCTCGGGGACCTTCGTGACCACGGTGACGGACGTGGTGGGCTTCTTCGCCTTCCTCGGGCTGGCATCGGCGGTGCTGCTGTGACCGCGAAGGCCACGCTGCGTGCCCAGGCGCTGGCGGCACGCGCGGCAGGCGGCGACGCGGATGCGCTGACGCGGCACTTTGCGAATGCGCTGCTGCCCTTCCGGCGCGGCGTCGTCGCGGCCTATTGGCCCATCCGCGACGAGGCCGACCCCCGGCCCGCGCTGCAGGACCATCAGGGCGGGCTGGTCCTGCCGGTGGTCACGGGCCGCGACCGGCCGCTGGTCTTTCGCGAATGGCAGCCCGATGCACCGCTGGTGCGCGGCGATTTCGGCGTCTCTCATCCCGGGCCGGATGCGCCCGAGATGCGCCCCGACGTGGTGATCGTCCCGCTGGCGGGGTTCGACGGGCAGGGGCACCGGCTGGGCTATGGCGGCGGCTTCTACGACCGCACCCTGGAACGGCTGCGCGCGCAGGGGCCTGTGCTGGCGATGGGCCTGGCATTCGCCTGTCAGCGCGTTCAGGCGATTCCCGTCGAGCCCTTCGATCAGCCGCTGGACCTGATCGTCACCGATGCCGGGGCTGTCTTCCCCGAGGCTGCTGGCTGAGCCCTGCAAAAACCTGCCGATTGTGACGTTTTTGCATCGGCTGTGAGCAAGCTGTGGGCGGTTTTCGCGCAACCCTGTGGATAAGCTGAGGGCGGGTTTCGGCACGCCCTTGGTTTCGCGCGGAAATCGCCGCTTGCCCCCTGTTTTCCCGTCCGTGATCGCCTTGTCCTGTGGGCGAATCCGCCTTCGCCCCTGTCAATGGCGGGACGCCCGACACGGGCCAAATAAAGCGGTTGAAAGGCCCCAAGGCGCGCGCCACCTTGGGTCAAACAGCCCAACCGGCACAAGATGTGGTGGCGATTCGAGCCGCAGCCACATGCGAATTCGATAGGACCGAAACGGATGGCCATGCCCTCCGATCCCCGCGTCATGCGCGTGGGCAGGTCTGTCGCGCGGGCGCGATGCAGGAAGGATGGCGCAAACCATGCAGATCGAACGTCGCTTCTCGAACGACCTCGCGGGGCCATGGGCCGATATCGCGCTGGTCGCGCATCCGTCCGACAAGGGCGACGTGCTTGCCCCATCCCACTGGTCCGCGATCCAGGTCGATGCCCTTGCCTCGATGCTGGCGCGCGGCGTCGTGCCGTCCGAAACGCAGCGCATCCCCGAGGATGGCGTTCCCGAATTCCTCTGGCCCTCGCGTCCCGCGCCGGGGGCGTCGTTCAGCGATGAGGGCGGTCTGCCCCAGCTGATCGAACGCATCGCAGGCGCGCTGACCCATCGCGCATGGAAGGCCGGAACCTTGGCGTCGGAATCCTGCGCCCGCGCCTTTCTGGACGACATGACGCGCATGATGGCGCAGGGGATGGCCGCGCCGGTGGCGGGTCTCTGGGACGGTTTCGGCCTTGCCTGGGCCTATGGCGCCGAGGAACCGGCGCGCCCTGACACCGACACTACGCTGCGCTTTGCCGATGACGCGCCCCTGATGGCCCCGCTGCAAGAGGCCGACCGCGCGCGCGCCGCCCTGATGCGCGGTGCCGCGATCCGCAAGCCGGGCATCCATGCGGTCTGCGACGTGGCCCACCCCGAGGCCCGCCGCTTCATTGACTGGAAGCTGGACGAGGAACGCAAGCTCTCGGCGCTGATCGCCGGGTCGCGGATGCAGCGCGACCGCCTTGCCGCCCTGGCCGAGGTTGCCCGCACCGGTACTGAACCCGCGCTGAGCCATGCCCTGCGCGAGGCCCGCCGCGCGATGATCCCCGAAACGCAGGTGCAGCGCGTGCTGGATCATGCGCGCCAGGGCTTTGCCTCGACCGAGCTGCCGGTCTTCGACGACGACTGGGACGGCGAGGGCTGGGCCAGCGTCACCGGCCAGCAGACCGAGTGCACCCTGCGGTTGGGCGACGGCTTCCTGCGCGCCATGCAGGACGGCGACGATGCCGGCCTGTGGGATCGCATCGGCGATGCCGCATGGGCGACGGGCGATCCCGCGCTGGAATTCACGGACAACATGCCCCCCTTTGCGGGGCGGGCCGATCTGTCCGCGCATCTGTACCTGCCGGCCTTCTGTCAGGGCGGCCAGTTCGACCACCAGGGGCTGGCCCATGCCACCCGCCTGACCGCGATCGCGCAGCACGCCGCGGACCCGCAGGCCGATCACCTTGCGATCGGCCCCGTGGGGCTGGGGGCCGTGCTGATGTCGATGGGCCTTGCCTATGGATCGGATGAGGCACAGGAGCTTGCGACCGAACTGTGCGCGGTCATCGCGGGTGCGGCGTGGGAAAGTTCGGCCCGCATCGCGGCCTGCACGGCCGAGGGGACCGCCTTCGGCACCCACCGGCGGGCGATGTTGCGCATGCTGTCGGATCGCGCCGATGAGCGCGGCCCGGCGCAGGCCATCTTCGGCAATGCGCTGGCCCTGGCCCAGGCATCGGGCCTGCGTCACGGACAGGTCTGCGCCGTCCGTCCCTCGGGCGATCTGCGGCTGCTTCTGGGCTGGGAGGCCGACGGCATCGAGCCGCTTCAGGCGCTGGTCCATCATGTGCCCGACGCGGATGGCGCGCATCGCCGTGTCATCGCGCCCGCGGTTGCCGCAGGGCTGGGCGCCTTGGGCTATCCGACCGATGCGATCGCGCGGATCGCGACCCATGCGACGGGGCACGGCACCCTGCTGGGCAGCCCCGAGATCGGCCACGCGGCCCTTGCGGGCCACGGCTTCGGCCATGACCAGATCGACCGGATCGAGGCCGCGCTGCCGGATGCTTTCGACATCCGCTTCGTCTTCAACCAGTGGACGCTCGGGCAGGAATTCTGCCGCGACATCCTGGGCATCCCGCAGGACCGGCTGGACGATCCCGGCTTCGACATGCTGGCGCATCTGGGCTTCTCGGCCCGCCAGATCCAGGCGGCGAACGCCCATGTCTGCGGCGCGATGACGGTCGAGGGCGCCCCCGATCTGGACCCTGCCGACCTGGCGGTCTTCGACTGCGCGCAGGCCGTCGGGCGCAGCAGCACCCGCCGCGTCCACCCCGAGGCGTCGATCCGCCTGACCGCCGCCGTCCAGCACGCGCTGTCGGGCGACGTGCAGCGCCGGACCGTCGTGCCGCATGCGACCGGCATCGCCCAGATCCAGTCCCTGTTCGAGCTGGCGCATGATCTGGGCCTCTGGCACTGCCGCATCCAGCGCGAGGGGTCGCGCCTTGCCGCCCATGTCGCCGAGGTCGAGGACGACATCCTGCCCGATGCCCCCGCACCTGTCCGCGCGGGCGCCCTGGCCGAACGCATGGCCGAGCGGATCGTCGTCAAGGAGGCCGCCCGCAGCGATCGCCGCAAGCTGCCGCAGCGCCGCAAGGGATATACCCAGAAGGCCAGCGTCGGCGGGCACAAGGTCTATCTTCGGACCGGCGAATACGATGACGGCTCGGTCGGAGAGATCTTCATCGACATGCACAAGGAGGGCGCGGCCTTCCGGGCGATGATGAACAACTTCGCCATCGCCGTGTCGGTCGCGCTGCAATACGGCGTCCCGCTGGAGGAATTCGTCGACGCCTTTACCTTCACCCGCTTCGAGCCTGCCGGCCCGGTCGAGGGGAACGACAGCATCAAGACGGCGACCTCGGTCCTGGATTACGTCTTCCGCGAACTGGCGGTCAGCTATCTCGACCGGACGGACCTGGCGCATGTGAAGCCCGAGGGGGCGCGCTTCGACGATCTGGGCGGCGGCCGCGCCGAGGGGCGGCGCACGCCCGAGCGCCCCGAGCCGAAATCGCTGACCATGCTCAAGCAGATCAGCAGCGCCGGTTACCTGCGCAAGCGTCTGCCGCAGGAGCTGATGGTGCTGCAGGGCCGCGCAAGCCTGCGCCACCACGCCTGCAGCATCTGCGGCGAGGCGACCTCGGTCGGGTCGGACGGCGCGCCGCATTGCCCGATCTGCGACCGCGGACACTGAGCGTCCGGCCCATTCCGTTCGAAACATTGCGATAAAAGGTGACGGATTGCCTTTTGTCCGCGTATGGTTCGGGGCTATCCTGCGCGGGTGGCCCCTGCGGGGGCCGCGCAAGGAAGCATTGTTGACGCGCGGGCCGCGCAAAGAGGTTTGTCATGAGTACGATCACCCCGGTTCTGATGGCTGGAGGTTCCGGCACGCGGCTTTGGCCCGTTTCCAGAAAGAGCTTTCCCAAGCAATTCGCCCAGCTGATCGGGGATGAGACGCTGTTCCAGGCCTCGGCCTTGCGCCTGTCGGGGAACGGCTTCGCCGCGCCGGTCGTGATGACCAATTCCGATTTCCGCTTCATCGTGGCCGAGCAGCTGGAACAGGCCGGGATCGAACCCGGGCGCATCGTGATCGAGCCTTCGGGCCGCAACACCGCGCCCGCGATCCTTGCCGCCGCCCTGCTGCAGGCGCAGACCGACCCCGAGGGGCTGCTGCTGGTCGCGCCCTCGGACCACGTGATCCCCGATGCGGGCGCATTCCGCGAAGCGGTCGAGACGGGCGCCGTCGCCGCGCGCCAGGGGCGGATCGTCACCTTCGGCATCACGCCCGATCGCCCCGAGACCGGCTATGGCTATCTCGAACTGGGCGGCAACGGCCCCGAAGCGGTGCAGCCGCTGACCCGCTTCGTCGAGAAGCCGGACGCCGCGCGCGCCGAGCAGATGCTGCAGGCGGGCAATTTCCTGTGGAACGCGGGCATCTTCCTGTTCAGCGCGCGCGTCATGATCGAGGCCTTCAAGGCCCACGCCCCCGAATTCATCGAGCCGGTCACCCGCGCCATCGATGAATCGCATGTCGATCTGGGCTTCCTGCGCCTTGCGCGTGCGGGCTGGGACAGCGCGCGCGACGACAGCATCGACTTTGCCGTGATGGAGAAGGCCGACAACCTCAGCGTCGTGCGCTTCTCGGGGCGCTGGTCGGATCTGGGCGGTTGGGACGCGGTCTGGCGCGAACAGCTGGACGGGCAGGCAGGGGGCAACGTCGCCTGCCGGAACTCGACCGCGATCGATTGCGACGATGTGCTGCTGCGCTCCGAGGATTCCGATCTGCAGGTCGTGGGGATCGGGCTGAAGGACCTGATGGTCGTCGCCACCTCGGATGCGGTTCTGGTGGCCGACAAGTCGCGCGCGCAGGATGTGCGCAAGGCCGTCACCGCGCTGAAGGAAAAGGGCCACAAGCAGGCCGAATCCTTCCCGCGCGATCATCGCCCCTGGGGCTGGTTCGAGACGCTGGCCCTTGCCGACCGCTTCCAGGTCAAGCGCATCGTTGTCAAGCCGGGCGCCGCATTGTCGCTTCAAAGCCATGTCCACCGGTCCGAGCACTGGATCGTGGTGAACGGCACCGCCCGCGTCACGGTGGACGATCAGGTCACCCTCGTGACCGAGAACCAGTCCATCTATGTCCCCCTGGGTGCCGTCCACCGGATGGAGAACCCGGGCAAGGTGCCGATGGTCCTGATCGAGGTCCAGACCGGCAGCTATCTGGGCGAGGATGACATCATCCGCTACGAGGACGTCTATTCCCGCTCGAGCGAAGATTGAGGCGCTGCCCCGGGGACGATCCGGGGCAGGTTCCGTCCGATCCGTCCGACAGCCCGCTACCTGCGTCGCGGGCTGTCTGGGTTCGGGGGCACAGTCGCTGCGCTGCTCGCAGCCTGACCGTCGCGTAGAAACCAATCGCTCGGGCTGGCAGGCAGATTCCTTCCCTGGGATGAGGGGCCGACCTTCCTTATCCAGCAGGCGGCAGGTAACGCGTTCACGGCCTAACCTGCCCGGATCAGCATCTACCGGCAGTGGATGCGCCGACCGGACGAGGGGGCAGGCCATGCCCGCCCCTTCGTCCGTCAGGGATCACATCGTCTCGCGGATCTGTTCGACCGTCGAGGCGATGCCTGCGCGCGGAACGCCGCGCAGCAGCTGGTCGCCGATGACGAAGCTGGGCGTCCCCTGGATGCCCATCTTTTGCGCCAGCTCGTAATTCTTGCGCAGGATCTCGGTCACGGCATCGTCCTGCATGCCCGCAATGGCCTTGTCGGCATCCACGCCGATCTCGTCCGCGATCCCGCGAAGCGCGTCGTCCGAGGCGCTGCTGCGCAGGGTGATCAGCGCGTCATGGGCAGCCTTGTAGGCGTCGTCGCCCGCAAGCGCCTTGACCGACAGCGCGAAGCGGCTGGAGCGTTCGCTATCCTCGCCGAGGATCGGAAATTCCTTCACGATCAGTCGGATATTGCCGTCATCCTCGACGGCGTCGAACACCGATTCATTGTATTGCCGGCAGACGCCGCAGCGATAATCCATGAACTCGACCATGGTCAGATCACCGTCCGGATTGCCGCCGACCCAGCTGTGATCGTCCTGGAAGATCGCCTCGCTGTTCTGGGTGATCAGCTGCTGGTCGTCCATCGCGGCGGTCTGGGCCTGGCGTTCCTCAAGTGCGGTGATCGCCTCGACCAGGGTTTCGGGATTGGCCACGAGGTATTCGCGGACGGCCTCGCCGAAGGCTGCCTTTTCTTCGTCGGACATGGACTGGATGTCGAAGGACAGGGCTGGGCCTGCCAGTGCGGTGCCCATGACAAGGGCGGCGATCATGCGCTTCATCTGCGAACCTCTGGTCGTTTCGCGACAAACAGTGGACCGACCGGTCCGGCGGCGCAAGCAGCCTGCGAACACGGCGGCGTGACCGATCCCGCAGGAAGGTGCTTGGCCCCGCAGCCCCTGTCGCGCTATCAGGGCAGCCAAAAGAACCGAGGTCCGAGCATGCGCAAATCCGATCGGGGTCAGGTGGACCCCTTCATCGTCATGGACGTCATGGCCGATGCCGCCCGCGCCGAAGCGGCGGGCCGCCACATCATCCACATGGAGGTCGGCCAGCCCGGCACCCCCGCGCCCGAAGGTGCCCGTCGCGCGCTGGCCGATGCGCTGGACGCGCCGCTTGGATACACGGTCGCGCTTGGGCTGCCCGAATTGCGGCAGGGGATCGCGGACCTTTATCGCCGCTGGTACGGGATCGATCTGGACCCCGCGCGGGTGGTCGTGACGGCGGGCAGCAGCGGCGCCTTCGTGCTGGCGTTCTCGGCCCTGTTCGAGGCGGGCGACAAGGTGGCGATGGGGTTCCCCGGTTATCCCAGCTATCGCCAGATCCTGCGGGCGATGTCGCTGGACCCGGTCGGCATCCCGACCCGCCCCGAGGACCGTTTCCAGCCGCGCCCCGAGGATCTGCCCGATGCGCAGGGCCTGATCGTCGCATCGCCCGGCAACCCCTCGGGGACCGTGCTGACCGTGCCGGAACTGCAGGCGCTGTCCGATGCCACGAAGGCGCGCGGCATGACGCTGATCTCGGACGAGATCTATCACGGGCTGTCCTATGGCGATCGCTGCCATTCCGCGCTGGAGGTGACGGATGACGTGATCGTCATCAACAGCTTCAGCAAGTATTTCTCGATGACCGGCTGGCGCGTGGGCTGGATGGTGGTGCCGCCCGACATGGTCCGCACATTCGAGCGTCTGGCCCAGAACATGTTCATCTGCCCGCCCCATGCCAGCCAGATCGCGGCCCTTGCCGCGCTGGACTGCATCCCCGAGGCCGAAGCCAACCTTGCCGTCTATGCCCGCAACCGCAGCCTGATGCTGGAGGGGCTGCCCAAGGCGGGTTTCGACCGCATCGCCCCGCCCGAGGGCGCGTTCTACGTCTATGCCGACGTGTCGCACCTGACCGACAATTCGCTGGACCTGGCCCGAGAGATCCTGGACGGCGCGGGTGTCGCGGTGACGCCGGGGCTGGACTTCGATCCGGAGCGCGGGGGGCAGTGGCTGCGCTTCAGCTATGCCCGCGCGACCGAGGACATCGCCGAGGGTCTGCGCCGCCTGACGGACTTCATGGCCGCAAGATGAAGGCGCTTGCTGCGATCCTTGCGCTGGCCATGGCGTTCCCTGCCATGGCCGAGGATGCCCGCCTGCTGACGGGGGCGTCATCCATCACGCAGGCACCCGACGGCTGGTGGCAGCGCGTCTTCGGCCCCCAGCCGCTGGAGTTCCGGCTGGTGCTGGACCGCCCCGTTCCGTGGCGCGTCTTCCTGGTGGGGGATCCGGCGCGCCTGGTCGTCGATGTCAAGGGTATAGACTTTCGCGGAAGCAGCCCGAAGGGATTGTTCGGGAACGATCTTCTTCCCGCGATCCGGTGGGGCGCCTTCCGCCGCGGCTGGTCGCGCATGGTGTTCGAACTGCCCGGTCCCTTCCGCGTCACCCAGGCCGGAATGGATGTGGGCGGCGCCGAGGCGGGCCTGCGCATCCTGCTGGATCCGGTCTCGGACGAGGCTTTCGCGCCGCGCCCCTCGGCCGCTGCCGCGCTGCGCAATCTGCCCGATCCCGCCGAGATCGTTCCCTTCGAACGCGCCGACGGTCTGATCGTGACGCTGGATCCCGGTCACGGAGGCTTCGATCCCGGTGCCCAGGCCGGAGGAGAGACCGAGGCCGTCCTCGTGCTGACCTTCGCGCAGGAGCTGCGCGACGCGTTGCAGGCGCGCGGCGTGACGGTGAACATGACGCGCGATCGCGACGTCTATGTCGGGCTGGAATCGCGCATGACCACGGCAAGGGAGGCGGGCTCTCACCTGATGCTGTCGCTGCATGCCGACGCGCTGCCGCGGGGGCAGGCGGCGGGGGCGACGGTCTATGTCTGGGACACCAAGGCCAATGCCCGCGCGGCACGGCAACTGGGGATGCGCCACGACCGCGCGGACCTGCTGACGGGCATGGACCTTGCGGGCGAGGATGACGCCCTCGCCCATGTCCTGATGGATTTCGCGCGCACCGACACGCAGCCCCGATCGGACGCCTTCGCGCGGCTGTTGGCGTCGCGCATGGCGCTGAAGGGCATCGGGCTGCATGGCAGGCCCATCCAGGGGGCCGCGTTCTCGGTGCTGAAATCGCCCGACATCGCCTCGGCGCTGCTGGAGCTGGGCTTCATCAGCGACCCGAACGACCGGCAGAACCTGACCGACCCGGCCTGGCGCGCCCGCATGGTCGAGGCGGTGGCCGACGCCACGCTCGGATGGTGGCGGGACGAGGGTGCGCGGACGCAGCTTCTTCGACGCTGACGTGCTTTGACCGTCCGGGCGAAGGGCGGTATAGAGACCTCACCTGCGTTCACAAGGCGGTTATTGCGTGCTGCGTCCCATCCTGTCCTTCTTCGGTGCGATCTTTTCCTGGGTCGTGACCGGTCTGTTCTTCGCCGCGCTGACCGTGGGCGGGATCTTCTGGATCTACAGCCGCGATCTGCCCAGCCACGAGACGCTGGCCCAGTATGCGCCGAAGACGATCAGCCGCGTCTATTCCGGCGAAGGTCAGCTGATCGACGAATTCGCCGAGGAGCGCCGCATCTTCGTCCCGGTCGAGGAAATCCCCGACCTGGTCAAGCAGGCCTTCATCAGCGCCGAGGACAAGAACTTCTACAGCCATCCGGGCTATGACCTGCGGGGCATCGTGGGGGCCGCGTGGCAGGCTGTCGCCAGTCGCGGCAACAGCGTGCGCGGCGCGTCCACGATCACCCAGCAGGTGATGAAGAACTTCCTTCTGTCCAGCGACCGCAGCGTCGAACGCAAGGTCAAGGAACTGATCCTGGCGGCGCGGCTGGAACGCACGCTGACCAAGGACGAGATCCTGGAACTGTACCTGAACGAGATCTTCCTGGGGCAGAACAGCTTCGGCGTGGCCGCGGCCTCGCAGGTCTATTTCAACAAGGCGCTGGCCGAGCTGGCCCCGCACGAGGCCGCGATGCTGGCCGCGATGCCGCAGGCGCCGGGCCGATACCACCCCGTCCGCGCCAAGGAGCGCGTGACCGAGCGGCGCAACTATGTCCTGCGCGAGATGTGGCAGAACGGCTTCATCGACGAGGCGACCTATCAGTCCGAGGCGCGTCTGCCGCTGCGCTCGGTCCAGAACGGCGACTTCCCCTCGGCCGGCAGCCAGATGCCGCCGCGCGACTACTTCACCGACGAGATCCGCCGCCAGCTGAGCCGCGAGTTCGGCGAGGAGGAGTTCTTCGGCGGCGGCCTGACCATCCGCGCCACGGTCGAGCCGAACCTGCAGGACCAGGCCGCATCGGCACTGCAACGCGCGCTGGAGGATTACGACCGCGGTCGCGGCGTCTGGCGCGGCACGGGCGAGGTGATCGCCGCCGACCTGCTGGACGACGAGGCCGAGTGGCGCGGCGCCCTGTGGGACCTGCGCCTGCCGCGCGACATTCCCGGCTGGCACCCCGCCGTCGTGCTGGAACTGGGCGCAAGCGACGCCCGCATCGGCATCGAGGGGATCGAGGAGGACGCCGACGGCCACTGGATCCCCGCCCGCGACGTGCAATGGGCGCGCAGGCTGGACCGCGACAGCGGGCAGCTGGGCCCGCGCGCGCAGGTCGCGTCCGACCTTCTGGAACTGGGCGACGTCGTGCTGGTGCGCGCGATGACCAGCGACAGCGACGGCAGCTTCATCCGCTGGACGCTGCGGCAGGTGCCGCAGGTGCAGGGCGGCTTCATGGCGATGGACGTGAACACCGGGCGCGTGCTGGCGATGCAAGGCGGGTTCTCGTACCAGTCCTCGGTCTTCAACCGCGCGACGCAGGCGCAGCGCCAGCCGGGTTCGGCCTTCAAGCCCTTCGTCTATGCCGCCGCGCTGGACAACAACTATACCCCCGCGACGATCGTGGTGGACGAACCCATCCGCATCAACACGCCGCAGGGCCTGTGGGAGCCGAAGAACAGCTCGGGTCGCCATTACGGTCCGACTCCCCTGCGCACCGGGATCGAGCAGTCGCGCAACCTGATGACCATCCGCATCGCCGACGATATCGGCATGGAGAACGTCGCCCGCTATGCCGAGAGTTTCGGCGTCTATGTCAAGCTGCGGCCCTTCCTTGCCAACTCGCTTGGCGCGCAGGAGACGACGCTGTTCAAGATGGTCGCGGCCTATGCGATGTTCGCCAATGGCGGCGAGCGGGTCGAGCCGACGCTGGTCGACCGCGTGCAGGATCGTCGCGGGCGCACCGTCTATCGCCACGACAAGCGTGTGTGCGAGACCTGCGGCATGCAGGCGCTGCCCTTCGGCCAGGGGCCGGTCATCGACAACAATCGCGAACGGGTGATGGACGCGGTCACGGCCTATCAGCTGACCTCGATGATGGAGGGCGTGGTCAAGCGCGGGTCGGGCAAGGGCGTGAACCTGCCCGTGCCGATCGCGGGCAAGACGGGCACCACGAACGACGCAAAGGACGTGTGGTTCATCGGCTATTCCAGCAATATCGTGGCGGGCTGCTATCTGGGGTACGACCAGCCGCGGTCGCTCGGGTCCAGCGCCTATGGCGGGACGCTGTGCGTTCCGGTCTTCAACGCCTTCATGCGCGAGGCCGTGCGCGAATTCGGCGGGACCGAGTTCAAGGTCCCGCCGGGCGGCTACTGGGTCAAGATCGACCGCGTGACCGGCCAGCGCCTGCCGGACGATGCGACGGGGCCGAACGTCATCAGCGAATATTTCCGCGACGGGACCGATCCGGACTGGCTGTCGCCCTATGTCGTGTCGGGCTTCGGGGACGCCACCGTCATCCTGCCGTGGGAGGCCGGTGCCTCGGGCCGGACGGGGCAGTCGATCACCACCTCGACCGGCCAGAAGCGGGTCATCCCCAAGCGGCCCGATTTCGGGACCATGTCCTCGGGCGGGCTGTATTAACCGTTCAGCAGATCCACGTGGCCCAGCAGGTCGACGCGGTTCTCCTCGACCCAGGCGAAGCAGTCGCCGATCCGGGCCAGCTCGGGCAGCGGCTCGAACCCGTGGGCGTGCCACAGGCTGTCTGGATCGGCCTGCAGGATGCGGATCAGCGTGGTCGCGACGATCCGTCCGCCCACGCCGGTCAGGCGACCCTGGCCGCCGGCATCGGCCTCTTGCAGGGCATAGAACCACATCGGCGTGCGCGTGATCCCCGCATCGGCCAGAACCTCGGGCGCGGGCAGGGCGGGCAGGTCCAGCGCCGCCGCGGCCTGCTGGCCGCTTGCGATCTCCAGCGCGTAACGGTCGCGCAGGATGTTGCGCAGCGGCAGCTTGCGCGCCAGTTCGACCGGGACTTCGGTACCGTTTGGCAGGTGCAGGCCGTCATGGATGAAAGGCAGCTCGAACAGGCCCTCGGCCACGCCCAGCCCGACGGGGCGGGCCTTCTGCGCAGGCTGGTGTCCCGACTGGAAGAACAGCCCCATGTCCATCTGGTGTTCCGCCGTCCGCTTGCCGCGATGCCCGAAGATCGAGATCTCGGTCCCCGGCGACAGCTGATAGCGGTTCCTGACGGTCGCATGGCCGAAGCGGAAGCAGGCGCCCGAGAACTCGACCGGCATCAGCGGCGCGTCGCTGAGATAACCCGCGCCTTCCTTCGCGTCGTGAAGCGCATTCTGCGCCACGAAACCCGGAAGAAAATCGTCCATGACATGCGTCTGATAATGCAATTGGACGAAACGCCGGGCGATTTCATAATCATTTACCGGTATTCTCGCATTTCCCGACCACAGGTCGTTCGAGGTTCCGGCCATCGAGCGATCGCGGATGTCCGAGGCCATCGGCCCGTTGGTGTGAAGCTGCCGCAGGATCAGGTTGTGCAGGCAGATATATGCGCCCTGGATCTGGCTGACGAAGATGTTCTCGTCGTTGCGCGGGTCGCCGATCAGCGCCGTGCCCTTGGCGTTGCGCGCCAGGTCCAGGTGATAGTCCGACCGCCCGAACAGCAGGTAACCCTCGTGGCCCTCCAGCTCTGTATAGAGATGCGGGCTGGCTTCGGGGCCGTCGCCATAGACGCAATCCATGTCCATGTTGGGCGTGCGGATGTTGCGGATGCGGCGCGGGTCGATGGTGCGGCCGATGACGCTGGTCACGTCGAAGGTCACGTCGTGGTCGATGAACTGCCCGAAGAAGGTCAGCCCCGCATCGGCGGGCCCGCTGTCGTCATCCAGCCGCAGCGTGTCGATCAGGCTGCCGAAGACCGACAGAAGCACCTGTTCGTCGCCGTGCCAGACAAGCGGGTTGTGGTTCAGAAGGCGACCGAAGACCTGGGGCAGGACATGATCGGTGCTGTTCAGCGCCTCGCCGTGAAGGCAGGCTTCGACGAAGCGGTCGAAACCGCTCATTCCGTGATTTTGATGGGACATGATAACCTCGGGGACATTTAAAAGATCACGGGCCAAAATATAAAGGAAATAACAATTGAATCAATTTAAATGTAATTTGATTATCCATAATGGATTAATCCTTTCGGCGCGGCGGCTTCGCCCGGTCTTGCCGCCGGATGCGGGGCAAGCTATGTCTGCCCCTCGCACCAGAAGGGGAATTCCATGCGCGCCGAGACGCAGTCCACAATCGAATCCATCCGTCGCTCGTTGACGCTGCTGGGTCAGCGCATGGACCGGCAGACCGCGCCCCATCGCCTGGAAGAAATGAACGCCATGATCGAGGATGGCGACCTGTGGTCCGACCCGGCCCGCGCGCAGAAGCTGATGCGCGAACGCCAGGCGCTGGCCGACGCGATCGAGACCTATCGCCGGATCGACGCCGACCTGACCGCCAATGCCGAGATGGTCGAACTGGCCGAGGAAGAGGGCGATGCCGATCTGGTCTCCGAGGCCGAGGCGAACCTGAAATCGCTGGCCGAGCTGGCCGCGCAGAAGGAACTGGAGGCCCTGCTGAACGGCGAGGCCGACGGCAACGACACCTTCCTGGAAATCAACGCGGGCGCGGGCGGCACCGAAAGCTGCGACTGGGCGTCGATGCTGGCGCGGATGTATGTCCGTTGGGCCGAGAAGAAGGGCTACGAGGTCGAGCTTCTGTCCGAGACCGGCGGCGACGAGGCGGGCATCCGCAGCGCGGCCTACAAGATCAGCGGGCACAACGCCTATGGCTGGCTGAAATCGGAATCGGGCGTGCATCGCCTTGTCCGCATCAGCCCCTATGACAGCGCCGCGCGCCGTCACACCAGCTTCAGCAGCGTCTGGGTCTATCCGGTGGTCGACGAGAATATCGAGATCACGGTCCCCGACAACGAGATCCGCATCGACACCTACCGCTCGTCCGGTGCGGGCGGTCAGCACGTCAACACGACCGACTCGGCGGTGCGGATCACGCACATCCCGACGGGCATCGTGGTGACCAGTTCCGAGAAGTCGCAGCATCAGAACCGCGCCAACGCCATGGCCGCGCTGAAGGCGCGCCTGTACCAGATGGAGCTGGACCGCCGCAACGCCGAGATCAACGCCCAGCACGCCGCCAAGGGCGAGGCCGGCTGGGGCAACCAGATCCGGTCCTACGTCCTGCACCCCTATCAGATGGTCAAGGACCTGCGCACCTCCGAGGAAACCAGCGACACGCAGGGCGTGCTGGACGGCGATCTGGATGCCTTCATGGCCGCCACGCTGGCGCTGGATGTCGCCGGGAAAAGCCGCGCCGAGGCCAACGCCGAGGACTGATCCCCCGGCAGCTTGCGTCATCGGCCCCGCCTTCCTATCCTTTCTGCGACTGCGAAAGGAATGCGGGGCTGGATGGAACGCAAATCGGTCAACCTGGCCCTGCAGGGCGGCGGGGCGCATGGCGCCTTCACCTGGGGCGTTCTGGACCGTCTTCTTGACGAACACTGGCTGGAGATCGCCGCCGTCAGCGGCACCTCGGCCGGGGCGCTGAACGGCGCGGCGCTGAAGGCGGGCCTGGGCGCGCATGGCGGGCGCGCGGGCCGCATGGCCGCCAAGGAGAACCTGGACCGCCTCTGGTCCGAGGTCGGCCTGATGAGCGACAACCGCATCGTGCGCTGGACGCAGTCGCTGATGCCGATGAACCGCACGATGCAGCGCTGGACCGAGATGTTCCAGCCCTCGGCCTGGCTCGAGAACCTGACCCGGATCTTCAGCCCCTACGACTACGGCCCGCTCTATACCAACCCGCTCGGGCCGCTGATGCAGGGGCTTCCCTATGCCGATTACGCCTGCGCGGGCGGCCCCGAGCTGTTCGTGGCCGCGACCAATGTGCGGACGGGGCGGCTGCGGGTGTTCACGGGCGCGGATGCGACGGTCGATGCGATCATGGCCTCGGCCTGCCTGCCGACGATGTTCCAGGCGGTCGAGATCGCGTGCCCCGCATCGGGCATGACCGAGGCCTATTGGGACGGGGGATTTACCGGCAACCCGGCCCTGTTTCCGCTGTACGAGGGGCGGTTCCCGCGCGACATCATGATCGTGGCGATCAATCCGCTGGTCCGCGACGTGGTCCCGCGCAGTCCGGTCGAGATCGCGGATCGCGTGAACGAGGTCAGCTTCAACAGCTCGCTCCTGTCGCAGCTGCGGGCGATCAATTTCGTCAAGAAGCTGTTCGACGAGGGGCGGATGAACAACCGCGCCATGAAGAACGTGCTGGTGCACCTGATCGACGACGACAAGCTGATGAACGACCTGAACGCGCGGTCCAAGCTGCTGCCGCGGCCCGGGATGCTGGAGGACATGAAATCCGCGGGGCAGGCGGCGGCCGATGCATTCCTGGACCGGCACGCCGACAAGTTGAACAGGGCCGACAGCTTCGATCTGCGGACCCTGTTCGACAATCCCGTCGCCTGATCAGAAGGCGGCGGCGATCTTCGCGGCCAGGCGGGCGTTGTTCAGCACCAGCTCGATATTCGAGGCCAGCGAGCGGCCCTCGGTCAGTTCGAAGATGCGGCCCAGCAGGAAGGGCGTGACGGCCTTGGCCGCAATGCCCTGCGCCTCGGCCTCGGCCAGCGCCTGTTCGATCACGGGCATGATCTCGTCGCGCGCGATCTCGGCATCGGCCGGGATCGGGTTCGCGACCAGCTGGCCGCCCTTCAGGCCCAGGCGCGCGCGCATCTTCGCGGCCCCGGCGATCTCCGCCGGATCGTCCATGCGCAGCGGCGCCTTGATGCCGCTCTCGCGCGACCAGAAGGCGGGCAGCTCGTCCTGACCGAAGGCGATGACCGGAACGCCGAGCGTCTCCAGAACCTCCCAGGTCTTGGGCAGGTCGAGGATCGCCTTCGCGCCCGCCGCGACGACGGTGACGGGGGTCTGGCCCAGCTCCTGCAGGTCGGCCGAGATGTCGAAGCTGGTTTCCGCGCCGCGATGAACGCCGCCGATGCCGCCGGTGGCAAAGACGTGGATGCCCGCCAGTTCGGCGCAGATCATCGTGGCCGCGACCGTCGTGGCGCCGGTGCGACCGTTCGCGATGCAGACGGCCAGATCGGCGCGGCTCAGCTTCATCGCCTGGTCGGGCGGGGTCTGGGCCAGCGCGGTCAGTTCCTCGGTCGTCAGGCCGACATGGATGCGACCGCCCATCACGGCGATGGTCGCGGGGACCGCACCGCCTTCGCGGATGACATCCTCGACCTTCTGGGCCATTTCCAGGTTCTGCGGCCAGGGCATCCCGTGGGTGATGATCGTGGATTCCAGCGCCACGACCGGGCGGCCCTGCTTCAACGCATCTGCGACTTCGGGCGAGAAGCTGAGGGGGGCATCTTTCATCAGGGGACGTCCTTTCCGGAGACATGCGCGGCAGAGGCTTCGACCGCCTGCCGCAGGGCCGCATCGCGCGGCTGGTTCTTCAATTCGGCCGCAAGATGCGCGGCAAGGAAGCAGTCGCCCGCGCCGGTGACGCGCGCGACCGTGACGGGGGGCGGGCGATGGGTCAGGGTCGGCCCGTTGGCCATCGCATCCGCCGCCGCATGGGGACCGTCCGTGACCAGCACGCGGGCGGCGCCGCGCGCGACCACGGCCTCGGCGGCGCTGGCGGCATCCGCGCAGGCGCGCCCGGCCAGGATCTCGGCCTCGAGACGGTTGAGATAGAAGCAGCCGCGCCGTGCGGCGATCAGGGGCTCCAGCCGCTCGGCCTTGCCGGGGCTTGCGGGCACCACGCGCAGATCGGCATGGGACAGGCGCGGATCGCGGGCGATCACGGCCAGCAGATCCTCGGTCAGGTTGCCGTCCAGCACCACCGGGCGCGACCAGGCGGCCAGCGCGTCGTCCAGGGGCGAGAGGATCGCGTCGCCCGCCTCCTCCAGCGAATGGGCGTCGGCGATGGCCGCGATCAGCCCCTCGCTGTCCTCGATGCCCATGTAGCAGTCGGTGGGCAGGCCGCCGTCGCGGAACAAGTGTCCGGTCAGCACGCCAAGGCGCTCGGCCTCGGCGATCAGGGCCTCGCCCTCGGGGTCGCGGCCCACGGCGGACAGCACGGCGGGCGAGACGCCCCAACGGGCCAGCGCGACCGCGACATTCAGCGCGACGCCCCCCGGAATGTGGCGGATCCGTCCCGGCACATCCGCACCGGGCGCCATGCGGCGCGGCGCGCGGCCGATCACGTCCCACAGCATCGCCCCGATGCACAGGACCTCAGGCGTCGTCGTCATCCATTTCCCTCAGTTCGGCTTCCAGGAAGCGTTCGAAATCGTCCAGGTCCACCGGATCGAATTGTCCGAAGCCCTGCATCCAGACCGAGGCCATGCGCATTCCCGAAGGGTCCAGCATGCACCAGGTGATCCGGCCCCGCCGTTCCTGACGGATCAGGCCCGCGGCTGCAAGCACCGAGAGGTGCTTGGACACGGCCGCAAGGCTCATCTCGAAGGGCTGGGCGACGTCGCTGACGGCCATGTCGTCTTCCAGCAGCATCGACATGACGCGCCTGCGCGTGGGATCGGCAAGGGCCGCGAAGATCAGGTCCAGCCGGTCGGGGCCGGATGGTGGAATGGGGGCAGGGGGCATATGGGGATCGGGCCTTGGTCAACCAGCGGGTTGAATAATGTCCTGCCGCGCCGCGGAATGCAATGCGCGCGACGAAATGGGAATATGACGCTTTTTCATGGGCTTGCAACGGGGAACCCCGTGCTTGACTTGGGGGGCTGTTCTTTCTAGACAGCCTGCAACGAACACGGGGGCGTGAAGCATGGCCGGTGAACCCCGGGACGACGCGGAAAAGGGATCGGATGCCGACCGTCTCCGCGCGCTCGAGGAGAAGCTGGCCGCGAAGGCACCCGGTCCGCGGACCCCAGGTCCGATGGGCAAGTACGAACAGGCCAACCTGGCCTGGCGGATGGTGATCGAGCTTGTGACCGGGCTGGGGCTTGGCGGGGCGATCGGTTACGGTCTGGACTATCTTCTGGGGACGATGCCCCTGATGATGGTCGTCTTCATTTTTCTCGGCCTCGCGGCCGGCATCAAGACGATGATGCGCACCGCGGGCGAGATCGACAAGGATACCGGCCCGAGGTCGGGCAGTGACGAGAGGGATTGATCGTGGCGACGGAAGCGACTGGCGGCGGCCTTGAATTCCACCCGATGGACCAGTTCGTGGTCAAGCCGCTCTTCGGCGGGGCCGAGGTCCACTGGTGGACGCCCACCAACGTCACGCTGTGGCTGGCGCTGACCGCGCTTGCGTCCATCGCGCTGCTGGTGCTGGGCACCCGTGGCCGCGCCGTGGTCCCGAACCGCGCGCAGTCGGTCGCCGAGATGGCATACGGCCTCGTCCACAAGATGATCGAGGACATCGCCGGCAAGGACGGCCTGCAGTACTTCCCCTACGTGCTGACGCTGTTCATGTTCATCTGCTTCGGCAACATGCTGGGCCTGGTTCCGACCGCGTTCACCGTCACCTCGCATATCGCGGTGACCGGCGTGCTGGCCATGGCCGTGTTCATCGGCGTGACCGTCATCGGCTTCGTCAAGAACGGCAGCCACTTCCTCGAACTGTTCTGGATCAAGTCCGCGCCGCTGGCCGTGCGCCCGATCCTGGCCGTGATCGAGGTCATCAGCTACTTCGTGCGTCCGCTCAGCCTGTCCATCCGTCTGGCAGGCAACATGATCGCGGGCCACGCCGTCATCAAGGTCTTCGCAGGCTTCGCGGCAATCGCCGCGGTCGCACCCGTCGCCATCGTGGCCGTCGTCGGCATGTATGCCTTCGAAGTGCTGGTGGCCTTCGTGCAGGCTTACGTCTTCACGATCCTGACCTGCGTCTACCTCAAGGATGCGCTGCACCCGTCGCACTGAGGCGACGACGCGCAGCGACAGCGACCCCTGCCGGGGTCGCCCAACCAAGATCGCCAATCTTCCAACCGCAAGGAGAGATACCATGGAAGGCAATATCGCAGAACTGGGCCAGTACATCGGCGTCGGCCTGACCGCGTTCGGCATGGGCTTCGCAGCCCTCGGCGTGGGCAACGTCGCCGGCAACTTCCTGGCCGGTGCCCTGCGCAACCCGTCGGCTGCTGCCGGTCAGACCGCCACGCTGTTCATCGGCATGGCCTTTGCGGAAGCACTGGGGATCTTCTCGTTCCTCGTCGCGCTTCTGCTGATGTTCGCGGTCTGATCCCACGCCATCCTTGCGGCGGGGTGGGGGTTCGCCCCCGCCCCATCGTGATCTTCAAGGCCATGGGGTAGGAAATGTTCAGCCTGTTGCAAGAGGCCGCCACCCACGCGGTCGAACACTCTGAGGGCGAAGTCGTCGGTCACGACGCAGCCCACGGCACCGATGCCGCGGCCCACGGGGCCGATGCAGCGGGCCATGCCGAAGCCGCGGGACTTCCGCAGCTGGATCTGACCACGTTCGGCAACCAGATCTTCTGGCTGGTCGTGACGCTGGTGGTCCTCTATCTGGTCCTGTCGCGCGTCGCGCTGCCCCGTATCGCCGCCGTCCTGTCGGACCGTCAGGGCGCGATCACCGGCGATCTGATGGCCGCCGAGGAATTCAAGCAGAAGGCCCGTGCGGCCGAAGCTGCCTATGACAAGGCCCTGGCCGATGCCCGGTCCGAAGCTCAGGCGATCGTGGCGCAGAACCGCGCCGAGATCCAGGCCGAGCTGGACGCGGCAATCGCCAAGGCAGATGCCGAAATCGCGGCCCGCACCGCCGAATCCGAAGCACGCCTGCGCGAGATCCGCGCATCGTCGGATGCCGGCGCGCGCGAAGTCGCACGTGATGTCGCCGCCGAACTGGTCGCGTCCTTCGGTGGCAACGCCGATGCCGCCAGCATCGACGCCGCCATCGACGCCCGGATGAAAGGAGCGGTGCAATGAAGCGTCTTCTCGCAACCGCAGCCGCCGGCGCGATGATCGCCGGTCCGGCAGCCGCCGCGACGGGTCCGTTCTTCTCGCTGCGCAACACCGATTTCATCGTGCTGCTGGCGTTCATCGTCTTCATCGGCGTGCTGGTCTACTTCAAGGTTCCGGCCCTTCTGGGCGGCCTGCTGGACAAGCGTGCCGAGGGGATCCGCGCCGATCTGGACGAGGCACGCCGCCTTCGCGAGGAAGCGCAGGAGATCTATGCCAGCTACGAGCGCCGCCAGCGCGAAGTGACGGGCCAGGCCGAGGAAATCGTCGCCAATGCCCGTCGCGACGCCGAGGCTCAGGCCGCACGTGCGCAGGACGACCTGGCGCGTTCGATCGACCGTCGCCTGCAGGCGGCCGAGGATCAGATCGCCAGCGCCGAGAACGACGCCGTGCGCGCCGTCCGTGACAAGGCCGTCGCCGCTGCCGTGTCCGCCGCCTCCGAGCTGCTGGCAAAGCAGGTCCAGGCGGGCAACCGCTCGGCCGGGATCGACGATGCGATCGAGGATGTGGCGCGCCGCCTGAACTGAGCGCCGCCCCGTCCCTGGAATGAAGAAACCCCCGGTGCCACGTGGCAGCCGGGGGTTTCTCGTTTCCGATTGGGCGGGGCCGGGGTGAACCGGCCCGTCCTTTTACTGCGTCGGGCGGATGATGATCTCGACCCGGCGGTTCTGCGCACGACCCGATGCGGTGTCGTTCGACGCGACGGGCTGCGTCAGGCCGCGGCCGACGGCGACCATGCGGTTCTGGCTGACGCCTGCCGCCGACAGGATGCCCAGAACCGACTGCGCGCGGCGCTGCGACAGGTCCTGGTTATAGGACGCGCTGCCGGTATTGTCGGTATGGCCGATCACCTCGACGCGGCTGTTCGGATACTGGTTCAGGTTCCGCGCCACGGCATAGAGATCGCTCTGGGCGGGGCCGGAAACCGCGGCGCTGTCGGTCGCGAACAGGATGCCCTCGGGCATGACGACCTGCAGGTAGGACCCGTGGTTCACGATCTGGACGTTCGGGTTCTGGATCGACTGTTCCAGCGCCGCCGCCTGGCGGTCCAAGATGTTGCCCGCGATCGCGCCGGCAGCCGCGCCGATGATCGCGCCACGCGCAGCATCGCGGCCTTCGTTGTTGTTGTCGTCGTCGCGCGTCGCGCCATAGAGCGCGCCAACGGCGGCCCCTGCCAGCGCGCCCTGCTGGGTGCGGCTGAGACCGGTGCCGGTCCCCGTGCCCGTGGCGTTCGGATCGGCGCAGGCGCCAAGGACCATGAGGCCGGAAACGGCCAGGATTGCGGTGCTGCGGAGTTTCATCGGAGCTCCCTTTCGATGTTCCGGTGGCGGGGCATGTGCCGCGCCGTCTTGTTCTTGTCGGCCCGCTGTCGGGCCGGTTTCAACGCGTGGCACGCTGTCGCAGTTCCGGGCAAATGGAAAGCCAAGTTTCGGTGAACTGCACGGTCCGGTGCGGAATTCCGCGCGGCGCTTGCATTGGCGCGCGGGCGCGGTCAAAAGCGGGGGATCATGTCGAAACGCCTTCCCCCAGCCTTGCCCTTCGGCACGCAGGTCGCGATCTTCTCGCGGTTGCAGGACGCCAACCCCGCGCCCGAGACCGAGCTGAATTTCGTGAACCCCTACACCCTGGTCGTGGCGGTCGCGCTGTCGGCCCAGGCGACCGATGTCGGGGTGAACAAGGCCACGCGCGGGCTGTTCGCGCAGGCCGACACGCCGCAGAAGATGCTGGATCTGGGCCTCGAAGGCGTGACCGAGCATATCAAGACCATCGGCCTGTTCCGCCAGAAGGCGAAGAACGTCATCGCCCTGTCTCGCATTCTGGTCAAGGATTACGGCGGCGAGGTTCCCGACAGCCGCGCCTCGCTGATGTCGCTGCCGGGGGTGGGGCGCAAGACCGCGAACGTGGTCCTGTCCTGCGCCTTCGGGCATCCCGCGCAGGCCGTCGACACCCATATCTTCCGCGTCGGCAACCGGACCCGCATCGCCCCGGGCCGCGACGTGGACGAGGTCGAGCGCGCGATCGAGGATCACGTCCCCGCGCGTTTCCAGACCCATGCCCATCACTGGCTGATCCTGCACGGACGCTATGTCTGCCAGGCGCGGCGGCCCCGCTGCGCCATCTGCCCCATCGAAGAATTCTGCGCATTCGAGGAGAAGACCGAATGAACGAGCCCTATGTCATCGGCATCGGCAATGCCGTCATGGACATCATCGCCCCCACCGAGGAAGAGCGCCTGGCACAGCTGGGGATCGAGAAGGGGATCATGCAGCTGGTCGACCGCGAACGCTCGGAATACCTGATGGCGGCGCAGGCGGACGACCATTCCGAACGCCATTCGGGATCGCGCATGGCGGCGGGCGGCAGCGTGGCGAACACGCTTGCGGGCATCGGCAAGCTGGGCCTGCGCACCGCCTTCATCGGCTGCGTCGCCGATGACGAGATCGGCCGCAGCTATGTCGCCCAGACCGAGGGTGCGGGCACGCGCTTCGTCAACGCGCCGGTTCCGGGCGGCAGCCTGCCCAGTTCTCGCACCATCATCTTCGTGACCCCCGACGGAGAGCGGTCGATGAACACCTATCTCGGCATCTCGGCCGAGCTGGGGCCGGAGGATGTCGATCCGGCGGTCTTCGACGGTGCGGGCTGGCTGTTCCTGGAGGGGTACCTGTTCGACAAGCCGAAGGGCAAGGACGCCTTCATGAAGGCCGCCGACCAGATCCACCGCGCGGGCGGGCAGGCGGGCATCGCGCTGTCGGACCCGTTCTGCGTGGACCGGCATCGCGACGATTTCCGCGAACTGGTCGCGGGGCGGATGGATTACGTCATCGGCAATGTCCACGAATGGCAGTCGCTCTATCAGGTCGAGGACCTGGAAGAGGCGCTGCGCCTTGCGACCGCCGATTGCGGCACGGTCGTCTGCACGCGCTCGGGCGACGATGCGATCCTGATCCGCAACGAGGAGCGCGTGACCGCGCCGGTCCATCGCGTGGTGCCGGTGGATGCGACGGGCGCGGGGGACCAGTTCGCCGCCGGGTTGATCTATGGCCTTGCCTCGGGGCGGCCGCTGGAGGTCGCGGGCCGCATGGGCTGCATCGCCGCCGCCGAGGTGATCGGCCATGTCGGCGCCCGCCCCGAGCGCGACCTGCTGGCGGATTTCCGCGCTGCGGGTCTGTGACAGAGCGCCGGCTGCCGCCTCGATGCACATCGCACGGCGGAAATTGAACATCTTCGTCGAGGGCGGGTGGACATGTCCGCTCGCCCTCGGGCTGTATTGATGCAGCGAAGCAACTCGGCTTCGTGTTTGACGACTGACGGACAAGGCGCAGTGCACTGTGCCTGCAAAATTGGTCTTGAAAACTCCGTCAGCCAAGCAGATGGCTTCGGTGGGAACTCCATGCCGCTCGTTGGCGTCGGCACCAATGCGCCGAACATGTGGCCCGTCCGCATCCGCGCGGGTGCCCCGCGACAGAGGCTGCCTGTTGCGGATCTGCTGGTCTCGCAGAAGTATCGCATCCCGTCCGTCCGCTGGTGAAGGGCGTCCACGGGCGGAAACTGGCCGAGCGTCACCTGTCGAACGACAAGTCCGTCCTGGAATTCCACTGACCCCTCAGTGGCTTCACGTCTGCCTGTTCCACGGGACGGGCAGGCGTTGTTGCGTTGCGTGCCGGGGTTCCTGCGTGTATCACCGCGCAAACTAAGGCAGGCAAGGGTTTCCAAGATGCGCAGGGTTGTCGTTACGGGATTGGGTATGGTCACGCCTCTGGCCTCTGGGGTCGAGGAAACCTGGTCGCGGCTTCTGGAAGGGCAGTCGGGCGCGGGCCCGATCACCCGCTTCGACGCGAAGGACGTGGTGACGAAATACGCCTGCGAGATTCCCTTCGGCGACGGCACGGACGGCACCTTCAACCCCGACGACTGGATGGCGCCCAAGGACCGGCGCAAGGTCGACGACTTCATCCTCTATGGCATGGCGGCGGCGCATCAGGCGGTGACCGATGCGGGCTGGACCCCCGAGGACGAAGAGGACCTGCTGCGCACCGGCGTGATGATCGGCTCGGGCATTGGCGGGTTGACCTCGATCGCCGAGACGGCGGTCCTGATCAAGGAACGCGGCCCCAAGCGCGTCAGCCCCTTCTTCATCCCCGGCGCGCTGATCAACCTGATCTCGGGCCAGGTGTCGATCCGCTATGGCTTCAAGGGTCCGAACCACGCGCCGGTGACGGCATGTTCGACCGGCGCCCATGCCATCGGCGACGCGGCCCGCATGATCGCCTTCGGCGACGCGGACGTGATGGTCGCGGGCGGCGCCGAAAGCCCCATCAGCGAGATCGGGATCGCGGGCTTCAACGCCTGCAAGGCCCTGTCCACCAAGCGCGAGGACGATCCGAAATCGGCCAGCCGCCCCTATGACGACGACCGCGACGGCTTCGTCATGGGCGAGGGCGCGGGCGTCGTCGTGCTCGAGGAATACGAGCACGCGGTGGCGCGTGGCGCCAAGATCTATGCCGAGGTGCTGGGCTACGGGATGTCGGGCGACGCCTATCACATCACCGCCCCTGCCGAGGATGGCGATGGCGGCTTCCGCGCGATGAAGGCGGCGCTGGCCTCGGCCCGGATCGAGCCGTCGCAGATCGACTATATCAACGCGCATGGCACCAGCACCATGGCCGATACGATCGAGCTGGGCGCGGTGGAACGCCTGCTAGGCGATCACGCGAAGAACGCGGTCATGTCGTCCACCAAGTCCAGCATCGGCCACCTTCTGGGTGCCGCCGGCGCGGTCGAGGCGATCTTCAGCATCCTCGCGATCCGCGACCAGATCTGCCCGCCGACGATCAACCTGGACAATCCCGCGGTCGAGCCGCAGCTGGATCTGGCCGCCAATGCCGCCGTCCGCCGCAAGGTCGATGTCGCGCTGTCCAACAGCTTCGGCTTCGGGGGCACCAATGCCTGCCTGATCATCGGGAAGGTCCGGTAATGATCTGGCGCAACATCGCGTCGAACTTTCTGACGCTGCTGATCGTGCTGATGGTGGCGATTGCCGCCGCCATCGCATGGGCCAAGCGCGAATTCAGCGGTCCGGGTCCAAGCGAGGTTGCGCAATGCGTCCAGATCTCGCCTGGGGCCAGCCTGAACGCGGTCAGCAACCAGCTGGCCTCGCTGGGGGCGATCAGCCACGCATACATCTTCCGCGCGGGCGCGGATTACATGGGCAAGGCGCGCGACCTGAAATTCGGCAGCTTCCTCGTGCCTCCGGGCGCCAGCATGGAACAGATCGTCGATACGGTCACGGCGGGCGGCCCGTCCACCTGCGGGACCGAGGTGCTGGTCCGCGTGGGCGTCCGCGAGAACAGCGTCCTGCTGCGTGACATGAACCCCGAGACGGGCGCCTACGAGGAGATGGCCCGCTTCAACCCCGCCACCGAGGAACGCCCCGAAGAGATCGCGCAGGCCGAGGCCAAGGCCGATGTGCGCCTGTCGCTGGTCATGGCCGAGGGCGTCACCAGCTGGCAGGTCGTCGAGGCCCTGCGCGCGGCCGAGTTCCTGACCGGCGAGGTGACCGAGATCCCCGCCGAGGGCAGCCTCGCGCCCGACAGCTACCAGCTGCAGAAGGGCGCCGACCGCAACGCGATCCTGGCCGACATGGCCCGCCGCCAGGAAGCGATCCTGGCCCAGGCATGGGAGGATCGCCCCTTCGGTCTGCCCTATGACAGCCCCGAAGAGGCGCTGATCATGGCCTCGATCGTCGAGAAGGAGACCGGCGTCGCGGATGAACGCCCGCAGGTCGCCAGCGTCTTCGTGAACCGCCTGCGCCAGGGTATGCGCCTGCAGACGGACCCGACCGTCATCTACGGCATCACGAACGGGCAGGGCATCCTGGACCGCGGCATCCGCCGGTCCGAACTGAACGCGCGGACGGAATACAACACCTACCAGATCGACGGTCTGCCGCCGACGCCCATCGCCAATCCGGGCCGTGCCGCGATCCGCGCCGCGCTGAACCCCGACGAGACGGAATACCTGTTCTTCGTCGCCGACGGCACGGGTGGCCACGCCTTCTCGCGCACGCTGGAGGAACACAACGCCGCCGTCGCCCGCTGGCGCGAGATCGAGGCCAATCGCGGTCTGCCGACCGACAGCCCCGTCCAGACGGACCAGTAACGCGCATCGCATTTGACAAGCAGAGGCCCCCGGATGCAGCCTGCAACCGGGGGCCTTTCGCATTCCGCCCCGCCACCAGGAGGATTCTGCGATGATGAAGATGTCCGACATGCTGAACGCGCTGGCCGACAACGCCCGCACCTTCGAGGAACGCATGGGCGAATGGCAGGATGCCATGTCGAAGAACAGCGAGGAGGCCATGACCCAGGCCCGCAAGTGGCAGGAACAGGCGATGGCCCAGCAGGAAGAGGTCAACCGCCAGATGCAGGCGCATCTGTCCCAGGCCAGCGATACCGTGCGCAACCAGTGGCAGCAGATGCAGGGCACGCTGGAAACCCAGTACGAGACCATGCGCAAGCAGGGCGAGGAGATGCGCGCCTCGGCCATGAAGATGACGGGCGGCGACGGCAAGGGCTTTGCCGACTGGGCCGAGGCCTATGCCGCGCAGATGGTGGGGTTCGCGCAGAAGATGCAGGGCGAGGCCGCCGATGCCATCGCCAAGGCGACCGAGGCGCGGGCCAAGTCGAAGAAAACCTGATGTGATGCGCGCGGAGGGCCTGTAAGCCGGATCCTGTCCACCGCTTGCGCGGCTGGATGACCATTCATCTGCCCCGACCGTTGCCGGCCGGATCTAGCTGCCTACCCGGATCTGCTGGGGCAAGGTGGCCCTGCGGGGTTGCCCCCGCGCGCGATCCCTATTCGGCATTGCTCCCGGTGGGGCTTGCCATGCGGGTCCTGTTGCCAGTCCCCCGGTGGGCTCTTACCCCACCGTTTCACCCTTACCCGTGCGGACACGGGCGGTCTGTTCTCTGTGGCGCTTTCCCTGGGGTTGCCCCCGCCGGGCGTTACCCGGCACCGTTACCTCATGGAGTCCGGACTTTCCTCGACGGTCTGCACCGCCACGGTCATCCGGCCCTCCGCGCAGCTGCGGATATGGACGAGGGGCCCTGGGCCGTCAAGTCGCGAAGCGCGGCGGCGACGGCGCGGTCTGCAGCGGTTTCGGGGCCGCGCGCCCAGGGGCGGTGGCGCAGGCGGAAGGCCGCCAGCCGCGCATCGGCGTCGCATTCGGGATATCCGATGGCCGTCAGCGATTGCGCAAGCGGCGCGTCGGCGGCGGTCCTGCGGGTGAACACGGCCAGCCCTTCGCGGGCCAGACCTTCCCAGTCGAAGCGGGGGCCGGGATCGTCCTTGCGCCCCGGTGCAAGGTCGGAATGCGCGATCACCGCTTCAGGGCCGATCTGCCAGCGCTCCATGATGCCGCGCAGCAGGTCGCGCAGCGCGGCCATCTGCGGCGCGGCAAAGGGGCGATCGCCGGGATTGGCCAGCTCGATCCCGATGGAACGGCTGTTCACGTCGTCCTGCCCGCGCCAGCTGCCCGCGCCCGCATGCCATGCGCGGCGATCCTCGGGGACCAGCGCGTCGATGCTGCCGTCCTCGTCGATCAGCCAATGGGCGCTGACCTCGGCCGCGGGGTCGCACAACCTTGCGCGGGCAGAGGCCGCGTCGATCATCTTGGTGAAGTGAAGCACGATCAGCGACGGGCGCTGGCCGCGCCTGTCGCCATGATTCGGGCTGGGATGCGTCATGGCGCCTGTTCGGCCCGCATCTGCGGGGCGATATCGACCGGGGCGTCCGCCTGTGCGGCGGGCCTGACGATCCGCAGCTTGCGCACGCCCATGGTGGCCGGGGCGGGGACAGGGTCCTTGCTCGCGATATCGGCAGCCTTGGGCGCATAGAAGGGACGCGCGACAGGGATCTCCTGCACGGGGCCGCTGTTCGATACCAGCGCCGCCTCGCGGGCGGCGCGATATTCGCCATAGGGGTTGTTCTCGAACTGATAGTTCGGGTTCCAACCCTGGTTGACGCCACAGCCGGCCAGCGCCAGCACAAAGATCACCTTCCAGCCGCGCATCACGCCTCCGTTCGCTTGTCCGCCGACGTTACCACCAGCGGTCGGGCTTGGCCACAAAACCTGCGGCCCGTTCCAGCACCGATGCCTGGTTCAGCAGATCGCCCTCCTCGAAGGGACGACCGAACATCTGCAGGCCAAGCGGCAGCCCCTGCGCGTCCTGACCGACCGGCACCGCGACGCCGGGCAGACCTGCCAGGTTCAGCGTGACCGTGAACACGTCGTTCAGGTACATCTGCACCGGATCGCCCTTGTCGACCGAACCCAGGGCGAAGGCCGCCGAGGGGGTGGTCGGCGCCAGGATCGAATCGATCCCGTCGGCGAAGGCGTTCTCGAAGTCGCGCTTGATCAGCGCGCGGACCTTGCGGGCGCGGTTGTAATAGGCGTCGTAGAAGCCCGCCGACAGCACATAGGTGCCGATCATCACGCGGCGCTGCACTTCGGGGCCGAAGCCCTCGGCGCGGGTCTTCTCGTACATCTCGACGATGCCGTCGCCCTGCGCCAGCTTGGCGCGGTGCCCGTAGCGCACGCCGTCATAGCGCGCGAGGTTCGAGGACGCCTCGGCGGGGGCGATCACGTAATAGGCCGGCAGCGCGTATTTCGCGTGGGGCAGGCTGATATCCACGATCTCGGCACCCGCGTCGCGCAGCATCTCGGCGCCCTGCTTCCACAGCGCGTCGATGGCATCGGGCATGCCCTCCATGCGGTATTCGCGCGGGATGCCGATGCGCTTGCCGCGGATGTCGCCGGTCAGCGCGGCCTCGAAATCGGGGACGGGCAGGTCGGCGCAGGTGCTGTCCATCGGATCGGCCGACGCCATCGCGCCCAGCATGATCGCGGCGTCGCGGACCGTCTTGGTCATCGGACCCGCCTGGTCCAGGCTGGAGGCATAGGCGATCGTGCCCCAACGGCTGACACGGCCATAGGTGGGCTTCAGACCGACCGTGCCGGTGAAGGCCGCGGGCTGGCGGATCGAGCCGCCGGTATCCGTGCCGGTCGCGGCGATCACCAGGTCGGCGGCCACGGCGGCGGCGGACCCGCCCGACGATCCGCCCGGCGTCAGCTGCTGGCCGTCCGGCCCGCGCCACGGGTTCACTGCGGGGCCGTAGCAGCTCGATTCGTTGGTCGAGCCCATGGCGAACTCGTCCTGGTTCAGCTTGCCCAGCATGACCGCGCCCGCATCCCACAGGTTGCGCGTGACGGTCGATTCATATTCGGGCACGAAACCCCTGAGGATGTTGCTGCCCGCCTGGGTCGGCACGCCCTTGACGGCGAACACGTCCTTCACGCCGACGGGGATGCCCGTCATGGCGGTCGCATTGCCCGCCGCGATGCGCTTGTCGGCCTCGGCGGCCATCTGGCGGGCCATGTCCGCGGTCCTGTGGACAAACGCGTTCAGCGCGCCCTGGCCCTCGGCCGCGGCGATGCAGGCTTCGGTCAGTTCGACCGAGGTGGTCTCGCCCTTGGCCAGCGCGTCGCGGGCCCCGGCGATGGTCATGCGGTTCAGTTCGGTCATTCCACCACCTTCGGCACGGCAAAGAAGCCCTCGCGCGCGTCGGGGGCATTCGACAGGATCTTCTCGGGCATGCCGCCCGTGGTGACGCCATCCTCGCGGCGCTTGAGGCGCATGGGCGTGACGCCGGTCATCGGCTCGACGCCTTCGACATCGACCTCGTTCAGCTGTTCCATGAAATGCAGAATGCCGCTGAGTTCGCGCGCCAGAGCCGGCAGTTGGGCGTCATCGACCGCGATGCGCGCCAGATGCGCGACCTTGCGGGCCTCGTCTTCGGTGATCGACATGACATTTCCTTTCGTTCGGGCGCGGGTCTACCTTGCCCGCGATGATCCCGCAAGATTTCGCGCCACCATATGCGCGCGCGGATGAAGGGGGCAGGGGGGAAGGCCCGTCTTTTCAGGGGTTTGGCCTGTCCGGGCGAAAAAAACGGGACGGCTGCATTTTTCCTCTTGCGGGGCGGAACGGCTTTGCCTAAACACCGCCTCACGCCGCAGGGAAGACCTGCAGCGTGACAAGTGGCCCGTTCGTCTATCGGTTAGGACGCCAGGTTTTCAACCTGGAAAGAGGGGTTCGATTCCCCTACGGGCTGCCACTTCCTTCCATCGCGGAACGGACCCTGACCACCAGGTCGGACCCTTCGCATGGGATGCGCCTTGATCCGGCGCGGGTGAGAAACTTGCCGAAAGGCTGTTGACACCATCGCAAGGATCGCTAAAAGGCGGCTTCCACGGGCGGCAGATGTCGTCGGTGAAACCAAGTGGCCCGTTCGTCTATCGGTTAGGACGCCAGGTTTTCAACCTGGAAAGAGGGGTTCGATTCCCCTACGGGCTGCCACTTCCTTACCTTCGGAATACGCCTTGCAACCCCGTCCGGGGCTGTTGGCATGTCTGTGGAAAACCTTGTGAAAAAACCCGCCGAAAGCGGTTGACTTCGCAGCACGGACAGCTAAAAGGCGGCTTCCATACGAATTCCACGGGGTTTGCGGCGCGCGATTGCCCCGAAGCAGGAGCGACACTCATGGCGAAGCCGACCACCATCAAGATCCGGCTGAACTCGACCGCCGGCACCGGGCACTTCTACGTCACCAAGAAGAACGCCCGCACGATGACTGAAAAGATGACCGTTCGTAAGTACGATCCGGTCGTTCGTCAGCACGTCGAGTACAAGGAAGGCAAGATCAAGTAAGATCTTGACCGTCCGGTCGATGAAAAAAGGGTCGCGTTCCGGATCGGAACGCGGCCCTTTTCCTTTGCCTGCGCGGGAACGAATTCGGCGCGTGAACGGAAAACCCCCGCCCTGATCGGGGCGGGGGTCCGGTTCGTCAGCCCAGCACCTCGGCGATGCTGTCGCGGGTGACCTCGACGATCCTGTCGGCCTCGGCCTCGGTCAGGCACAGGGGCGGGGCGAAGCCCAGGATGTCGCCCTGCGGCATGGCGCGGGCGATGACGCCGCGCTTCAGCATGGCGGCCACGACCTTGGCGCCCTTGCTCTCGGACGGGTCGAAGAGGCGGCGACCGTCGCGTTCGGCGACCAGTTCCACGGCGCAGAGCATGCCTTCGCCGCGCACCTCGCCCACATGGGCGTGATCGCCCACGGCGGCGGTCATCTGCGCGTTCAGATAGGCGCCGACCTTGCCCGCGTTCCCGACCAGGCCCAGCTCGTCGATCAGCTTCAGGTTGGCGATGCCCGCGGCCGCGCCGATGGGATGCGCGCTGTAGGTCCAGCCGTGGCCCAGCACGCCGTTCTCGTCGGTGCCACGCGACAGGACCTCCCACATGCGCTGGCCGACGATGGTCGCGGACAGCGGCGCATAGGCGCTGGTCAGACCCTTGGCGCTGGTGATCAGGTCCGGCTTCATGCCGTAATGGTCGCTGCCGAACATGCTGCCCAGACGCCCGAAGCCGGTCACGACCTCGTCCGCGATCAGCAGGATGTCGTGCTTGTCCAGCACCTTCTGGATCGCCTCCCAGTAGCCGGCGGGGGGCGGGACGATGCCGCCGGTGCCCAGCACGGGCTCGCCGATGAAGGCCGCGATGGTGTCGGCGCCTTCGGCCTCGATCAGCTCCTCCAGCTTCTGCGCGCAATGGGCGGTGAAGTCGGCCTCGGACATGTTCAGGTCGGGGCGGCGGAAGTAATAGGGCGCCTCGGTATGGACCACCTGCGACAGGGGCAGGTCGAACTTCTTGTGGAACAGCTCCAGCCCCGTCAGCGACCCGGTCACCAGGCCCGACCCGTGATAACCGCGCCAGCGGCTGATGATCTTCTTCTTCTGCGGGCGGCCCAGGATGTTGTTGTAGTACCAGACCAGCTTCACGTTCGTCTCGTTCGCGTCCGACCCGCCAAGGCCGAAATAGACGCGGGCCATGCCCTCGGGGGCGCGGTCCATCACCATCTTGGCCAGCGTGATGGACGCCTCGGACCCATGGCCGGCATAGGAGTGGTAATAGGCCAGCTCGTGCGCCTGCTTGGCGATGGCATCGGCGATCTGCGTGCGGCCATACCCCACGTTCACGCAATACAGCCCCGCGAACCCGTCCAGCAGGCGGTTGCCGTCACGGTCGGTGATGTGGACGCCTTCGCCACCCGTCACGATCCGCTGCGGGGCCTCGCCGCGTTCGAACTGACCGAGATGGGTCGAGGGGTGGAAAAAGCTCTCGCGGTCCCATTTCGCAAGTTCGTCATTCGTCAGCATGATTGCTCCTTTCAGGCCCAGTTGCGGCAGATATACTTGATTTCGGTGAATGCCTCGAGGCCCTGGCGGGCGCCTTCGCGGCCCAGCCCCGATTGCTTCATGCCCCCGAAGGGGATCGGTGCGCCCGTGACCTTGGTGCGGTTCACGGCGACCATGCCGTATTGCAGCGCCCGCGTCATGCGATAGATCTGGCGCGGGTCCATGCTGTGGACATAGGCGACCAACCCGTATTCGCTGGCGTTGGCGCGTGCAGTGACTTCCTCTTCGGTGGTGAAGCGGCTGATGGCCGCGACGGGGCCGAAGGTTTCCTCGGACATGATGGCGGCGTCGTCGGAGACGTCGGCCAGCACGGTGGGCCGGAAGAACAGCGGACCCAGTTCGGCATCGACGCCGCCGCCCGTCAGCAGGCGCGCGCCGCGTTCCAGCGCGTCGTCCACATGGGCCTGCGATTTCGCCACCTGCCGGTCGTGGATCAGCGGGCCGATATCGGGATCCTGCATGCCTGCGCCGAGGCTCAGCGCCTCGGTCGCGCGGGCGAAGCGGGCGCAGAACTCGTCATAGATCGCGTCCTGGACATAGAAGCGGTTGGCGCCCAGGCAGTCCTGGCCGCTGGTGGCGAACTTGGCCTTGATGCCCTCGGCCACGGCGCGATCCAGGTCGGCGCCCTCGAAGACGATGAAGGGCGCGTGGCCGCCCAGCTCCATGACCAGCCGCTTCACCGTGTCGGCCGATTGACGATAGAGCAGCCGCCCCACCTCGGTCGAGCCGGTGAAGGACAGCGCGCGCACGCGCTTGTCGGCGGTCCATTCGCCCACGATGGTGGCGGCATCGCCGATCACCGTGTTGACCACGCCGTCCGGGAAGCCCGCGCGCCGCGCCAGTTCGGCCAGCGCCAGCGCCGACAGTGGCGTTTCCGCCGAGGGGTGGATGACCACGGTGCAGCCTGCCGCCAGCGCGGCCGCGGCCTTGCGGGTGATCATCGCGCAGGGGAAGTTCCAGGGCGTGACCAGTGCCGCGACGCCCACGGGTTCGCGCCACAGCTCCATCTCGGCATCGGGCAGGTGGCTGGTGACACCCTCGATATTCGGGCGCAGGGCCTCCTCGGCATAGAACTGCACGAAGCTTGCGGCATAGTCGATCTCTCCGCGGGCTTCCGAAATGGGCTTGCCCTGTTCGGCGACCATGATGCGGGCCAGATCCTCCTTGGCCTCGGTCAGCAGCGCGTGCCAGCGATGCAGGATCGCGGCGCGGTTCTGGGGCAGGGTCGTGGACCAGTCCCCGAAGGCCGCCTGCGCGGCATCGACGGCTGCGCGGGCGCCGTTCGCGTCGCTGATCGCGACCTGCGCGACAAGCGCGCCGTTTGCGGGATCGCGGACGGCCAGCCGTCCTGCGGCGGGGAAATCGCCCGCGCCGGGCAGCAGGCCCGGATCGGCCAGCCGATCTTCCAGCGGGCTGCGATGATCGTCGAACATGGGCCACCTCCTGACTGATTGCGCGGTCAGGATGCGCCGTGGCGCGGGGTGGTTTTCACTGAATGCAAGTTATTCCGCAGAGGAATCCGCTGCCGCAGGCCCCCCGAACCCGAGAATTACCCTTGCGGCAGCAGCGCCGTCACGGGCGGCAGGTCCTTGACCGGCTTCGTCACGATATAGCTGAAATAGCGCCGCACACCCGCGCGGCTTTCCAGCAGGCCGTCCATCATGTCCTGGAATTCCGCGATGTCGCGACAGATCACCGACATGAGGTAATCGAAGCCCCCGCCGATGGCCCAGCAGCCGGTGACGGCATCCATCCGCGCCATGATGCGTTCGAAGGTCTGAAAGCTTTCGGCGCGGTGGCTGTCCAGCTCGACCGTGACGAAGACATGGACATGCGGGCCCATGCGGGTCAGGTCGATCTCGGCCCGGTAGCCACGGATGAGGCCCGCCTTCTCCAGCCGCTTCATGCGGTCCCAGCAGGGGGTGGGCGACAGGTTCACCCGCGCGGCAAGCTCGGTCTTGGCGATCCGCCCCTCGCGGGTCAGGGTCGCAAGGATCGCGATGTCGCGGTCGTCCAGTTTCGGGGCGTTGGGCGGGGTCATGTCGGGGTTGTTCCCCTGCGCCGCACGAATGTCAATCTGGACAATGGCTTCGCCTGCGGCGATCTTGCGGCCATGTCGCATTGGCCACTCCGCCGCGAGGATATCATCCGCCCCGCCTATCGCAGCCTTGCGCAGGGCATTGCCGCCGCCATCGACGCGGGCAGCCTGCGTCCGGGCCAGCGCCTGCCGCCGCATCGCGACCTGGCATGGCAGCTGGGCGTGTCGGTCCAGACCGTCAGCCGCGCCTACGAGGAACTGATCCGCGCCGACCTGATCTCGGGGCAGGTGGGTCGCGGCAGCTTCGTCAGGTCCGGCCCCCGCGAATCGATCGAGGTGCCGTGGTTCCGCGCGCCCACCGACCGCCCGCCGGTGGATCTGTCGATGATGACGCCCGTCCACCTGCCGCGCATCGCGGATGCCTGGGCCGACAGCATGACGCGCCTTGCGCACCGGCTGCCGCAATCCGCGATGCTGTCCTTTCGCCCGCGCCAGACCATGTCGCTTTACGGCGGGATGGCGGCGGCATGGCTGTCGCGCTGCGGGATCACCGTACCCGCGCAGCGCATCCTGATCACCAACGGCACCACGCCCGCGATGTTCGTGGCGCTGCTGACGGTGGCCCAGCCGGGCGACTGGATCGCGACGGAAGCGGTCACCTGCCACACGATCAAGCCAGCGGCCCAGCATCTGCACCTGCGGCTGAAGGGCGTGGAATGCGACGACCGCGGCATGATCCCCGAGGCCCTGATCGAGGCCGCCGCGCGTTCGGGGGGTCGGATGCGCGCGGTGTTCTTGCTGCCCTCGGGCGGGGGGCCGCAGGCGCGGATCGTGGACCGCGACCGCCGCGAGGCGCTGGCCGAGGCCGCCGCGACCGCCGGGCTGATGATCCTCGAAAGCGATCCGACCGGACCGATGCCGCCGCGCCGACCGCCCGCCATCTCGGGCTTTGCGCCGGAACGCAGCTTCTATTTCACGGGGCTGTCGAAATGCCTGTCGCCGGGGCTGCGGCTGGGTTTTCTTGCCTTGCCCGAAAAATTGGCAGAGGCCGCGCTGAACCGGCATCTGTCGATGGCCTGGATGGCGACGCCCCTGATGGCCGAGATCGCGCAGGATTGGATATCCGGGGGCACCGCCGACGCCCTGCTCGAGGCCCAGAGGGCCGAGCTGGCCGCCCGCAACCGCATGGCCCTGCGATACCTCGGCACGGGCTCGCAGGGGTTCCTGCACGGCCTGCACCGCTGGCTGCCGCTGCCCGAAGGCGCGGACGAGCCCGCCACCGTCGCTGCCGCGCTGGACAGGCAGGTCGCCATCGCGCCCGGCGCGGGCTTTGCCGTACTGCCCTCGGGGCCTGCGATCAGGGTCTCGATCGGGGGGGCGGGCATGGGCGAACTGGAACAGGCGCTGCGCAACCTTTCGGCAGTATTGCACCGCTGAGATTACTTCCAAAGCAGGACATTCCGGGGGGCTATTTGACACCCATCGGTATAATTGTCATGGTTTAATATAGAAATTGACTTGGAATCCGCATGGGCAGAACTCTCGGCCCAAGCGCCATCGGGATGCCGGACGGTATCCCGCAACCCCGAGGGCCGGACGCGCAACGCGAAGAGACGACCCCCCAAAGGAGGTAACATGACCATCAAGACCCTGACCGCCGCCAGTATCGCAGCACTGATGCTGGGATCGGGCGCAGCCACCGCCGACACCTGGCGCTATGCCTTCGAGGAGGCGCTGGACGAGGTGCAGGGCGTCTTCGCCCAGAAGTTCAAGGAAGAGGTCGAGGCCAATTCCGACCACGAGGTCCAGCTGTTCCCCTATGGCACGCTGGGCGAAAGCGACAACATCTTGGAACAGACCCAGTCGGGCATCCTGCAATTCGTGAACCAGTCGCCCGGCTTCACCGGCGCGGTCATCCCCGAGGCGCAGGTCTTCTTCGTGCCCTACCTGCTGCCCGAGGATCAGGAGCAGCTGGTCAGCTTCTTCCGCAACTCGGAAGCCATCAACTCGATCTTCCCGGAACTCTATGCCGAGCAGGGGCTGGAACTGCTGAGCATGTATCCCGAGGGCGAGGTCATGCTGACCACCAAGGAGCCCGTATCGGGGCCTGACGACCTGAGCGACGTGAAGGTCCGCGTCATGACCAACCCGCTGCTGGTCGAAAGCTACAAGGCCTTCGGCGCGACGCCCACGCCGCTGCCCTGGGGCGAGGTCTATGGCGGCCTGCAGACCGGCATCATCGACGGTCAGGAAAACCCTGCCTTCTACATCGAATCCACCCGCATGTACGAAGTCACGGACCACATCACGCGCCTGGGCCACAACAACTTCACCACCGCGCTGATGGCCAACCAGGAGTTCTACGAGGGCCTGTCCGACGAGGACAAGACCGTCGTGCAGGACGCCGTTTCGGCCGCCTTCGACCATATCGTCGAATACCAGCAGGGCCTGACCGCCAAGTCGCTGGAGATGATCATGGAGGCCAAGCCCGACATGACCGTGACCGAGCTGTCCGAGGAAGAGCGCGCGCCCTTCCGCGACACCGCATCGGATGTCGAGGCGACCTTCCTAGAAATCGGCGGTCCGCGTGCGCAGGAAGTGCTGGACCAGATGAAGGCCGACCTCGAGGCCGCGGGCAGCGAAGGCTGATCCCCTGACATCGCGGGCCGCGTATCGCGCGGCCCGCCCACCGGTCGGACCGGCCCGGGTCCGACATTCTCCGAACCTCTCCCCATCGGACCCCTGCCCATCGGACCCCAGCCATGACATCGCACCCCGAACCCGACCGCCGACCTGCCGTCGACCCGGACATCATCGCCGCCGCCGAGGCCGTCTCGCTGGCCGATGACGATATCGACGACAGCTCCTATTCCTCGGGGCTGCCGGGGATCCTGGGGGTCGTCGATACCGTGATCGCCCGGATCGAGGCGGTGCTTCTGGCATCGGGCGTCCTGCTGATGGCGCTGAACACCATGGCCAATGTCGTGGGCCGCTTCGGCTTCGGACGCTCTCTCTATTTCTCCGAGGAGGTGAACACGGCGCTGATCGTGCTGATCACCTTTGCGGGCATCAGCTATGCCGCGCGGCACGGTCGGCACATCCGCATGTCGGCCTTCTTCGACGCGCTGCCCTTCCGCCCGCGCAAGGTGGCGATGTTCGTCATCTCGGCGGTGACCGCGACGGTGATGCTGGGGCTGGCCTGGTACGCCTTCGATTACGTCATGACGCAGGCGCAGCGGGGCCGCGTGATGCCCGCGCTGCAGATCCCGAACTGGTGGATCCTGGTCTGGGCGCCGCTCGGGTTCTTCCTGACCGGCCTGCAATACGCGCTGACGGCGATCAAGAACCTGATCGATCGGGCCATCTGGCTCTCGACCTCGACGCTCGAAGGCTATGACAACAACGACGAAGAAGAGGTCTGAGCGATGACCACGGCCATTCTGGGGACGATGATCGTCCTGCTTCTGCTGGGCTTTCCGATGATGGTGCCGCTGATCATCGGCGCGACCGTCGGCTTCGTCGGCATCTTCGGGGGCATCGGCCAGCTGGACACGCTGGTCCAGCAGGTGATCGCGGGGATCCAGCCCGCCAGCCTGATCGCGGTGCCCATGTTCATCTTCGCCGCCGACATCATGACGCGCGGCCAGTCGGCCGAACGGCTGATCGACCTGGTGATGGCCTTCCTGGGCCATGTGAAGGGCGGGCTGGCGATTTCGACCGCGGGCGCCTGCACGATGTTCGGCGCGGTGTCGGGTTCGACGCAGGCCACCGTGGTCGCCATCGGCGGCCCGCTGCGCCCGCGCCTGCTGAAGGCGGGTTACAGCGACAAGTTCAGCCTGGCGCTGATCATCAACGCATCCGACATCGCCTTCCTGATCCCGCCCTCGATCGGGATGATCATCTATGGCGTGGTGTCGGGCACCTCGATTTCCGAACTGTTCATCGCGGGCATCGGGCCGGGGGTGCTGATCCTCGTGCTGTTCTCGATCTATGCCTATATCTATGCGGTGCGCCACGACGTGCCGACCGAACCGCCCGCGACCTGGGGCGAACGCGCCCGCGCCATCCGCCGCGCGATCTGGCCGCTTGGCTTCCCGGTCATCATCATCGGCGGCATCTACGGGGGCGTCTTCTCGCCGACCGAGGCTGCGGCGGCCTGCGTCCTCTATGCGCTGATCCTGGAGATGATCGTCTTCCGCGAACTGACGGTGAAGCAGCTCTATGCGACCGCGAAATCGACGGGGCTGATCACGGCGGTCGTGTTCATCCTGGTGGGTGCGGGCGCGGCCTTCAGCTATATCATCAGCTTCGCGCAGATCCCGCAGGCGATCCTGGGCGGCATCGGCATCGACGACATGGGCCCCTATGGCGTGCTGTTCACCATCTCGATCGCGTTCTTCGTGGGCTGCATGTTCGTGGACCCGATCGTCGTGATCCTGATCCTGGTGCCGATCTTCTCGCCCGTGGTGGCGTCGGTCGGGCTGGACCCGGTGCTGGTCGGCACGATCATCACCCTGCAGGTGGCCATCGGCAGCGCCACGCCGCCCTTCGGCTGCGACATCTTCACGGCCATCGCGGTCTTCAAGCGCCCCTATGCCGAGGTGATCGCGGGCACGCCGCCCTTCATCGTGATCCTGCTGTCGGTCGCGGTGGGGCTGATCTTCTTCCCCGACATCGCGCTGTTCCTGCGCGACCTGGCCTTTGCGGAGTGATCCATGTTCCAACGCATCCTTGTCGCCTATGACGGATCGAACGGGGCCGAAAGGTCGCTGGAAAAGGCGGCCGAGATGGCCAGGCTGTGCGATGCGCAGCTGATCATCCTCACCGTCTATCGCCACCACTCGATGCTGGAGGCGTCGCTGTCGATGACGCGCGGCGCGCGCGATCAGGGCGGCAGCCTGGACGACGCCATGCGCAGCCATGCCCGCGACGCGGCCGATTACGCCAAAAGCCTGGCGCGCGATGCGGGCGTCGAACGGGTCAGCGCCTTCATCCGCGCGGGGCAGCCCGCCCGTACAATCGTCGCCGTCGCCCGCGAAAAGGAGTGCGACCTGATCGTCATCGGTTCGCGCGGGCTGGGCGCGACCGAGAATTACCTGCTGGGTTCCGTCAGCCACAAGGTGACCGGGCTTGCGCCCTGTCCCGTGCTGACCGTCTGAGGTGGCCGCCATGTGGAAGGACGACATCCGCCGCTTCGGGCTGATCGCGCTGGCGACCGACATGACGATCGAGGGGGATGCCCGCCTGGTCATGCCCGAGGGCACGCGCCTGCACGTGACCCGCATCGAATTCGACAACCCCACCACCGAAGAGAACCTGCGCAATACCGGCCCGCGCCTGCGGGCGGCGGTGGACCTGATCGTGCCGGGGGTGCATCTGGACGGGATCGGCTTCGGCTGCACCTCGGCCTCGGCGGTGCTGGGCGACCAGATGGACGCCTTGGCCGGGGGGCGGGCGCATGTGACCACGCCCGCGGGCGCCGCGCTGCGCGGCTTCGCGGCGCTTGGCGCGGAACGCGTCGCGCTGATGACACCCTATCTCGAGGCCACGACCAACCTGGTCGGCGACCATTTCGAGGCGCATGGCATCGACGTGGTCCGCCGCGTCTCCATGAACTTCCCGGACGACCGCGACATGGCGGTCCTGCCGGCGGAACGGATCGTGGAAATGGCCGTCGGCAGCGATCATCCCGACGCGCAGGCGCTGTTCATCAGCTGCACCGCGCTGCCGGTGATGCCCCTGATCCCGCGGATCGAGGAGGCGTTGGGCAAGCCCGTCCTCAGCGCGAACCAGGCGTTGTTCTGGGCGATGCTGGACCAGGCGCAGATCCCCGCGACCGGTTCGGGGGCGCTGTTCGGCAGACGGACGTGGTAGGGCTGGACGACATCCTTGCCGCCCGCGACCGCATCGCGGGGCAGGTGCTGGAAACGCCGGTCGCGCCCTCGGCGGCGCTTGGGGCGCTGGTCGGCGCCCCCGTCTGGCTGAAGCTGGAACATCGCCAGACGACCGGGGCGTTCAAGCTGCGCGGGGCCACGAACGCGGTGATGCGGATGGGCCGGGTGGCGGGCGTCACCACGGCCTCGACCGGGAACCACGGGCGGGCGCTGGCCCATGCCGCGCGTCAGGCGGGGGCGCGGGCGGTGATCTGCATGTCCTCGCTGGTGCCGGACAACAAGCTGGAGGCCATCCGCGATCTGGGCGCCGAGGCCCGCGTGATCGGCGACAGCCAGGACGAGGCATTCCACGAGGCTCGCCGCCTGAAGCGTGACGAGGGGTTCGCCCTGATCCCGCCCTTCGACCATCCCGACGTGATCGCGGGGCAGGGCACGCTTGGGCTGGAGCTGCTGGAGCAGGTGCCCGATGCCGCGACCGTCGCGATCCCGCTGTCGGGGGGCGGCCTGCTGGCGGGCGTCGCCGCGGCGATGAAAGCCCGCCGCCCCGACATCCGCATCGTCGGCATCAGCATGAAGCGCGGTGCGGCGATGGCCGCCAGCCTTCGGGCGGGCCACCCCGTCGAGGTGCAGGAACTGCCGACCCTTGCCGACAGCCTTGGCGGCGGGATCGGGCTGCGCAACCGCCTGACCTTCGACATGGTCCGCGCCCTGATGGACGACCTGATCCTGGTCCGAGAGAGGGACATCGCCGCGGGCATCCGCCACCTTGCATCCGAGGGCCACGTGGTCGAGGGGGCGGCGGCGGTCGGCGCGGGCGCGGTCCTGTCGGGGCAGCTGACCTCTCGCGGGCCGCTGGTCCTGATCCTGTCGGGCGGAAATATCGACCCCGCGGCCCATGCCGCCATCCTCCGCGAGGGGCCATGACCGCCGTTCTGACCGAGGCGCAGCTGCGCGACAGGCTGCATCTGGACCACGCCGCCATCGACGTGATCGAAGACGCGTTCCGCAGGCTGGCCACGGGCGGCGTGGTTCAGCCGCCGGTCATGTCCATGCACCTGCCCGAGGTGAACGGAGAGGTGGATGTCAAGACCGCCTGGGTTCCGGGCTTCGACGGCTTCGCGGTCAAGATCTCGCCGGGGTTCTTCGACAATCCGGCGCGGGGGCTGCCGTCCACCTCGGGGCTGATGGTGGTGCTGGATGCGGTGACGGGGCGCGTGCGGACGGTGCTTCTGGACAACGGATACCTGACCGACCTGCGGACGGCGGCGGCGGGGGGCGTCGCGGCGCGGCACCTGTCGCGGGGCGATGCCAGCACGGCCGCGATCATGGGGGCGGGGCTGCAGGCGCGGATGCAGCTGCGGGCGCTGCGGCTGGTCAGGCCGATCACGCGCGCGGCCATCTGGGCGCGCGACCCGGATCGCGCACAGGCGCTGGCCCGCGAACTGGACGGACCCGACCTGCGCATCCGCGCGACCGCCGACCCGGCCGAGGCCGTGGGCATGGCCGACATCGTCGTCACGACCACGCCCGCCGCGCAGCCGATCCTGCGGGCCGAATGGCTGCGCCCCGGTCAGCACGTGACCGCGATGGGCAGCGACCAGCCCGGCAAGAACGAGCTGACCCCCGAATGCATTTCCCGCGCCGATCTCTATGTGGCGGATCGCGCGGACCAGGTGCGGCTGATGGGCGAATTGCGTGCCGCCATCGCCGCGGGTGCCCATGACGGCACCGTCATCCCCGAACTGGGGCAGATCATTGCCGGGCAGCGCCCCGGCAGAACCCATCCCGATCAGATCACCATCTGCGACCTGACGGGTACCGGCGTGCAGGACACCGCCATTGCCACCCACGCGCTTGCCGCGTTTTCGAAAGACACGTGAATGCCCGAACTGCAAAGGACCCCCGAGCGTTTCTCGACCGAGGAATACGAGGAACGGTTGAAGAAGACCCGCGCCAGCATGGAAAAGCTGGGCCTCGATCTGCTGATCGTCAGCGACCCGTCCAACATGGCCTGGCTGACCGGCTATGACGGCTGGTCCTTCTATGTCCATCAATGCGTCATCGTGGGGCCGGAGGGGCCGCCCATCTGGTACGGTCGCGGCATCGACGCGCCGGGCGCGCTGCGCACCGTCTGGATGCCCGAGGAGTGCATCGTCGGCTATCCCGATTACTACGTCATGTCGGTCGAGCGGCACCCGATGGATTACCTGTGGGCGCAGCTGGCCGACCGGGGCTGGCATACCGGCTTCATCGGCGTCGAGATGGACAATTACTGGTATTCCGCCAAGGCGCATGAACGGCTGGTCTATGGCCTGCCCGACGCGCAGATCCTGGATGCGACGGGGCTGGTCAACTGGCAGCGCGCGGTCAAGACGCCCAAGGAGCTGGCCTATATGCGCAAGGCCGCCCGCATCGTCGAGCGCATGCATCGCCGCATCGCCGACAAGATCGAGGTGGGGATGCGCAAATGCGACCTCGTGGCCGAGATCTATGACGCGGGTCTGCGTTACGACGAATGGTCCCAGCATGGCGGCGATTATCCGGCCATCGTGCCGATGCTGCCTTCCGGCCCCGACGCGGCGGCGGCGCATCTGACCTGGGACGACCTGCCGCTGAAGAAGGACGAGGGCACCTTCTTCGAGATCGCCGGCTGCTATCAGCGATACCACGTGCCGCTGTCGCGCACGATCTTCCTGGGCACGCCCCCGCAGGAAATGCTGGACGCCGAGAAGGCGGTGCTGGAGGGCATGGACGCGGGCCTCGAGGCCGCGCGCGCGGGCAATACCTGCGAGGATATCGCCAATGCCTTCTTCACGGTCCTCGACCGCTATGGCATCGTCAAGGACAACCGCACCGGCTATCCGATCGGGCTGTCCTATCCGCCCGACTGGGGCGAGCGCACCATGTCCCTGCGCCGCGGCGACCAGACCGAGCTGAAGCCGGGCATGACCTTCCACTTCATGACCGGTCTCTGGATGGAGGGCTGGGGCTACGAGACGACGGAATCCATCGTCATCACCGAACGAGAGCCTGAGCTGTTCTGCAACATCCCCCGTCGAATGCTGGTGAAGGCATGAACCCGATCAGTCCCACCATCCCGCTGGACGGGCCCGGCAAGCATCACGGCTTCCTTCGGCTGCCCCATTCGCGCAACGACAGCGCCTGGGGCAGCGTGATGATCCCGATCACCGTCATCGCCAATGGCGAAGGGCCGACGGCCCTGCTGACCGGCGGCAATCACGGCGACGAATACGAAGGCCCCATCGCGCTGCAGCAGCTTGCATGGGAGCTGGAGCCGCAGGACATCACCGGGCGCGTCATCATCGTGCCCTATCTGAACATGCCCGCCTTCGCGGCGGGCACGCGGGTCAGCCCGATCGACCAGGTGAACATGAACCGCTGCTTTCCGGGCAGGCCGGACGGGACGGTGACCCAGAAGATCGCGCATTACTTCGACAGCGTGCTGGTGCCGATGGCGGATGTGGTGCTGGATTACCATTCGGGGGGCAAGACGCTGGACTTCCTGCCCTATGCGGCGGCGCATTACCTGGACGATGCGGACCAGCAGGCCGCCTGCGTCGCGGCGATGCGGGCCTTCGGCGCGCCATATTCGATGATGATGCGGGAAATCGACGCGGTCGGCATGTTCGACACCGCCGTCGAGGAGAAGGGCAAGGTCTTCGTCACGACCGAGCTGGGCGGCGGCGGCACCGCGACCGCGGCATCGGCGCGGATCGCCATTCGCGGGGCGCGCAATGTGCTGGCCCATGCGGGCATCCTGTCGGATGCGGTCGCGCAGGCGGACAGCGTGATGTTGGACATGCCGGGCGACGACTGCTTCCACTTTGCCGAGCGTGCAGGCCTGCTGCACCCGCTGGTCGATCTGGGCGAGAGCGTGACCGAAGGTCAGCCCATCGCCCGGATCTGGGCGGGCGACCGCATGGGCGCCCAGCCGGTCGAGCTGCGTGCGAACCGTGCGGGCGTGATCGCCGCGCGCCATTTCCCCGGCCTCGTGCAGCTGGGCGATTGCGTCGCGGTGATCGCCGTGCCGGAAACGGGCGCCTAGTCCAGCGCCAGCTCCTCGAGCAGGGCGGCGTATTGCGCCCCGTGCATGTCGCGATCCGCTGCCGCGCCCTGGATGACGGGGCGCGGCAGGCTGAACTTGACCACGCGCAGATCCGCGATGTCGAAGCGTTTCAGCAGCTGCGGCTCGACCGCGAACAGTCGCGCGACGCGATCCGTGGCAAGCCCTTCGGTGACGCGCGTGAACGCGTCCTCGGTGCCGCAGAAGATGTCGATGGTCACCCAGAACGGTCCGGCATTCTTGGACCGCACCTTGGTCACGATCTGGCCAAGCGTCGGATTGCGGGTCATGCCGTCACCTCGTCGAATTGCAGCCGGAAGGCCGACATCGGATCGTCCAGCGCCATGACGTGGTTCAGTGCGAATTCGTACAGCGCGCCGCGATCCGTCGTGGCCGGCGAATAGGGGAAGGCGAAGGTCGGCAGTTCCTCGTCGTCGGTCAGCGGATAGTGCAGGACGAAGGGGTTGATCAGCTTGCCGATCTCGGATGCCTCGGCCTGGGTGGCGGCGGTGATGATGCCCAGCACGCCGACCTCGACCGGGTCGCCCTTGCGGTTCTCGATGGGACCAAGCGCGCCGTTGACGCCGATCAGCCGGAAATCCAGCGAATAGGCGTCGGGGGTCAGGCCCATGCGGCGCTCGATCTCGGGGGCGAGGAAGCCGTTCAGCCGGTCCACCCATGCCTGCGCGTTCGCGACGTAATGGGCGTTGCGCAGGATCGCCATGATCGTCGTCTGGAAACCCGCGATGCGCGCGCCCTCCAGCTTGACGGTATAGGGGCCGGGCACCCATTCCGACCCCTCGACCCGGACGCGGCGGTCGTCCAGCGCGGCATAGCGCGCAGCCGTCACGTCCAGGTATCCGCCCGGCTCGTACAGCCGGAACGGGTCCGAATTCTCGTAGAGCATATGCGCCGAGACCGAATGCGGCGTGCAGCGCGCATCGGGGTGCAGCGCCTCGACGGTGAAACCATCGCGGTCGAAATCGACCATGATCACCCCCGAGGTCGGATGCGTCGAACACAGCGCGCCGCATTCCGCGATCTTGGCGCCGTGCCAGCACGCGCCCGCAGCCTCGCCCCGCATCAGGGGCAGGGCGGCGATGGTCGCGGTGTCGGTCGTGCGGCCCGCGATCACGATGTCGGCGCCGCCTTCCAGCGCGGCCTGGATGTGTTCGGCCCCCGCAAGCGCCACGATATTGGCCAGCCCCTCGGGGTCGCATTCGGGCGCGGGCGTCAGGGGCGTGATCGCGCCCGCGCGCAGGGCCGCGGCGATACGGTCCTGCGGCTGGCTGCTGTAGATGCGGGCGATGCGCAGGCTTTGGCCCAGTTCGGCGGCCAGCTCGGTCGTGATGTCGTACATCCAGTCGACCGTGCTGTCGGTCCCCGAAGTGCCCGCGGTGCCGATGACCAGCGGCACGCCCGCACGGGCACGCGCCTGCATCAGCACGCGCCATTCCGCCCGCGTCGCCGCGCGCGAATATTTCGACACCCCGGCCCCGAGCGAGAACGGCCCGCTGTCGGTGGACCCGCCGTCGATGCAGATGATGTCGGGTGCCATGTCCACCCCCCGGGCAAGCGCGTCGGCATCGAAGCCGAGGCCCAGCACGCCCGAGGGAACAAGTACGCGGGTTGCCATCTCAGTCCTCGTTCAGGGTCGGGTCGGTTGCAGGCAGCGGCGGCTTCTTCAGGAAGCGGCGCAGGAAGATCGGGGCGACGAAGCCCATGATCGCGGCGATCCACAGCCCCAATGCGATGGGCGAGGAGAAGAGATAGGTCCAGTCCCCGTCCGACAGCACCATGGCGCGGCGCAGGTTGTCCTCCATCGAGTTGCCCAAGAGGATGCCCAGGATCACCGGCACGGTCGGGATGTCCAGCTTGCGCATGACATAACCCAGCACCCCGAAACCGACCATCATCAGCATGTCGAAGCTGGACCCGGTCAACGAGTAGATGCCCACGAAGGCGATCATCGTCACACCCGGCAGCAGCACCCATGCGGGGACCGACAGGATCTTCACGAAGACCTTGACCATCGGCACGTTCATCAGCAGCAGCACGACGTTGGCGACCAGAAGCGACGCGATCAGCGACCAGACGACCTCGGGGCGTTCGGTGAACAGCAGCGGGCCGGGGGTGATGTTCAGCGTCAGCAGCAGCGCCAGCAGCACGGCGGTCGTGCCCGAACCCGGCACGCCAAGCGTCAGCATCGGGACCAGCGCCCCGCCTGCGGCCGCGTTGTTGCCGGCCTCGGGGGCGGCGACGCCGCGCGGGTTGCCGCGACCGAAGCTGTCCTTGTCCGAGGCTGCGGACTTCTCGCCCATATAGGCCAGGAACGACCCGAGCGAGGCGCCCGCGCCGGGCAGAACGCCCGCGATGAAGCCGATGCCCGACCCGCGCAGCATCGCGCCCGAGGTCTGGCGCAGCATCTTCCACGGCACCAGGATCTTGCCCAGCTTGACGCCGATGGCGCTGTCGCGGCCATGGCTCTCGATGAAGTGGAAGATCTCGGCCACGGCGAACAGGCCGACGATCGCCACGAGGAAGTCCACGCCGTCCATCAGGTGCAGTTCACCGAAGGTGAAGCGCGGCATGCCGGTGGTCTTGTCCAGCCCGATCATCGCGATGGCAAGGCCGATCGCGGCGGCCAGCGCGGCCTTGGCCTGGTTCGACGAACCGATGCCGCCAAGCGTGCAGAAGGCCAGCATGTACAGCGCGAAATACTCGGCCGGACCGAACTGGTAGGCCACGCGCGCCAGGTAGGGGGCGAAGACCATCAGGCCGACGGTCGCAAGGAAGGCGCCGACGAAGGATGCGACGCCCGAAACGACCAGCGCCTCGCCGGCCATGCCCTGCCGGGCCATCGGGTATCCGTCCAGCGTCGTCATCATCGCGGGCTCGTCGCCCGGGATGTTCAGCAGGATCGAGCTGATGCGCCCGCCATACATCGCCCCGTAATAGACCGAAGTCAGCAGCACCAGCGCCGAGATCGCATCCAGCCCGAGCGAGAACGAGATCGGGATCAGCAGCGCCACGCCGTTCGACGGGCCGAGGCCCGGAAGCGCGCCGATGATCGTGCCCACGAAGCAGCCGACGATCGCCAGCACCAGCGTGTAGGGAGAGAGCGCGATGGACAGACCCATCGCAAGATTGGAAAGAATGTCCATCGGATCAGAACCCCATGCCCGAGGGAAGGCCGCGCAGGCCCAGGCCCAGAATGACGCGGAACAGGACGAACAGGCCCACCGACAGCCCGATCCCCGCGATCGCGGCGCGCACGGGGCGGCCTCCGATCTGCCAGGACAGGACGCCCGCCGCGATGGCGGTCGGGATCAGGAACCCGAGCGGCGAGATCGCCTTGGCATAGCCCGCAAGCACCGCCAGCGCGATGGCCAGCTGACCCAGCATCGGCCCGGCCGGCCATTCCTGGTCCGGATCGGGGCGCAGGATCATCACGACCGAGGTCAGGATCACCACGCCCGCCACCATGTAGGGGAAGGCGCGCGGACCGACCGGGTCCGACATGAAGCTGGTCTGGATGCCGCTGGCGCTGAGGATGTACCCCAACGCCAGGACGATCATGCAGACGCCGAAGATGCGGTCGCCTCGGATCATTTCAGCAGCCCGATCTCTCGCGAGAGTTCCTGGATCTCGGCGATGTTCTCGTCGACGAAGCTCTGGAACTCGGCTCCGGTGACCAGGTACGGCTCCAGCCCGTTCTCGGCCATGACGGTCTGCCACTGTTCGGACTGGCCGACGGCGGTCAGGTGATCGACCCAACGCTGGTAATCCTCGTCGCTGATGTCCTTGGGGACATAGATCCCGCGCCAGTTCATCGCGACGGTATCGACGCCCTGTTCCTTCGCGGTCGGCACGTCGTCGAAGCCCGCGACGCGTTCCTCGGACAGGACCGCGATCGGACGCACATCGCCCGAACGGATGAAGCCCGTGATCTCGGACATGTCGCCGGTCATGGCCTGCGCGAATCCGCCCACGGTCTGCGTGATCGCGTCCGCGCCGCCGTCCATGCCGATATACTTGATCTTGCGCATGTCCTCGACACCCGCATCGCCCAGCAGCATCAGCACCTTGAGGTGGTCGAAGCCGCCCACGGCCGACCCGCCCGCGAAGGCCACGCTGCCCGGATCGGCCTTCACGGCCTCGACCAGGTCGTTCAGGCCCTGGATCGGGCTGTCCTTGGCCACCACGATGACGCCGGGATCGCCGCCGATCGAGCCGACCCAACGCACCTGGTCGGCCGTTGCGCCCGCGAAGGCGTCCTGCGCAAGGCGCGTCGTCGTGGCCGAGGATGCGGCGACGAACAGTTCGGGGTCGTCGCTGCGCTTCGAGACGACCTGCGCATAGGCGACGCCGCCGCCCGCACCGGCAAGGTTGGTCACCTGCACCATGTTCGGAACCAGTTCCAGTTCGGTCATGATGCGGCCGATCTGGCGGCAGGTGAAGTCCCAGCCGCCGCCCGGGTTGGCGGGCGCGATGCATTCGGCGGCCGATGCCGGCAGCGCAACCGAGGTCAGAAGGGCCAGGGCGGCCCCGCGAACGATGATTTTCATGCTTGTCCTCCCAGACGTGCCTGCGGGTTGGTCCCGGCAGGCTTGCGGGATTCATGTTTTGGTGGAAAGCTGACACGAACCTGTCACGGATGCCGAAAGTTTGGGCGAATGCGATTTCTTCTGGTCGAGGACAGCCGCGAGCTTGCGGATGCGGTCGCCTCTCGTCTGGCGATGGAGGGGCATGCCGTCGATCACGCGGCCACGCTTGGCGACGCTCGAGAATTTCTGGATTCCGCGCCTTACGATCTGATACTGCTTGATATTTCGCTGCCGGATGGAGACGGTCGCGACTTTCTTGCGCGCGAGCGATCGGCGCGGCGCGATACGGCGGTGATCATGATGACGGCCTCGGCCTCGGTCGGCGACCGGGTGCTGACACTGGATCAGGGTGCCGACGATTACATCACCAAGCCCTTCGACTTTGCCGAGTTGCAGGCCCGTTGCCGTGCCGTCCTGCGCCGACGCGACGGGGCCGCCGACAGCCGCCGCCATTTCGCGGGCTTCACCTTCGACGCGCTGGCCGCCAGCATTACCATCGGCCCCGAGACCCGAGAACTGCGCGCCCGCGAGCTGCGCCTGCTGGAGATCCTGCTGTCGCGGCCCGGGCAGGCCTTCTCGAAGTCGCACCTGATCGACCGGCTGTTTTCGTTCGACGAAGAGGTCAGCGACAACGCGATCGAGGTCTATGTCGGGCGCCTGCGCCGCAAGCTGGAAGGGTCGGGCGCGCGGTTGGAGACGTTGCGCGGCGTCGGCTATCGGCTGTTTCCCGAATGATCCGCACGATGATGCGCCCGGGCGGCGGCGTCTCGCTGCGGCGCAGGCTGGTCTGGCAATTCATCCTGCTGTCGGCGGTACTGGTGGCGGGGCTGGCCTTCACCGTGGGCTGGGTGGCGGATCGCGCGTCGCGGGCGTCGCAGGACGCGGTTCTGGGGGCGGCGGTCACGGCGGTCGCGGACGGTATCCGCAGCGTCGATGACGGGCTGGAGCTGGAGCTGCCCTATGGCACCTTCTCGATGCTGGGGGCGATGGGCGAGGAACGCATCTTCTATGCCGTGCGCGTCGATGGCGATCCGGCGACCGGGTATGACGACCTGCCCATGCCCCCCATGCCCCCCGAGGGGCTGGTGCCCGTCTTCTGGTCCACTGATTTCCGCGATGCGCGGCTGCGGCTTGCCTCGGTCAGTCGCAGCCTGCTGATCGAGGATCGGGCGCGGCAGGTGGTGGTGACACTGGGCCAGACGCGCCACGGGCAGGCCGCGATCGCCCGCGACACGGCCCGCAGCGCGGCATGGGCGGCGGCGGCGTTCATGGCGCTGGCGCTGCCTGTCGCGCTGCTGGCGGCGGGCGCGGTGCTGGGGCCGATCCGGCGGCTGGCACAGGTCGTGGCCGCGCGCGGTCCGCGCGATCTTCGCCCCGTGCGCCACCAGACGCCGCGCGAGTTGCAGCCGCTGCTGCGCTCGATCAACGGGCTGATCGCGCGCCTGCGTGCCGCGCTGGAGATGACCGAGACCTTCATCTTCGAGGCCGCGCACCGCATCCGCACCCCCCTGTCGCTGGTCCGCACCGAGGCCGAGCTGGCCCTGTCGGAGACCGACGACCCCGCCACCGCCGCAAGGCTGCGCCGCATCGTGCGCGCGGTGGGCGAGAGCAGCCGTTCGGCGAACCAGATCCTGGATCATGCGATGGTGCTCTATCGCAGCGACCAGTTCGCGGCGGGGCCGCTGGACATCGCCGCCATCGTCCAGGAGGTCGTGCGCGCGACCGCCCCCATCGCCGAGATGCGCGAGATCGAGGTCACGACCGAAGGGCTGGCGCTGCCCGTCCAGATGCATGGCGATGCGCGCATGTTCGAGATCGCGCTGCGCAACCTGATGGACAACGCGTTGAAATACACCCCATCCGAAGGGCATGTGCATGTCGCCATCCGCCCCTCGCGCACCGAACTGCGCATCGAGGTGCTGGATGACGGGCGCGGGATCGAGGGGGACCCGGCCGCGCTGGTCGCCCGCTTCCGGCGCGGGGGAAATGTCGGGGATACCGGCGGATCGGGGCTGGGGCTGACCATCGTGTCCGAGGTCGCCGCCGCACATGGCGGGCGGCTGATCGTCGCGCCGCGCGAAACGGGGGGAACATGCGCCGCATTATCATTTCCCTGGGCCTGACGGCCTGGTTGTCCGCAAATCCGGCCCATGCATTCGAGATCGAGGCCGAACAGGATTTCGGTCTGCCGCCGGCCGCCCCGATCGAGGTGCTGTCGAATGCCGATATCGAGGCGATGGCCGCCGTGCTGACCGATTTCGCCGCCCGTCATCCGACGCGGCGCGTGCATTACGTCCAGGCTTCCTCGGCCGAGATCCAGCGCGCGATCCGCGACGAGGGGGCGCGGTTCGACCTGGTGATCTCGTCCGCGATGGATCTGCAGATGAAGCTGGCGAATGACGGCTTCGCGGCCTCGGTCGAACTGGATGTGCCGGGCCTGCCGGACTGGGCGCGCTGGCGCGATCAGCTGTGGGGCATGGCGCTGGAGCCGGTCGTGACGCTGGCCTCGCGCAGGGGGTTCGGGGATCTGCCATTGCCGCGCAGCAGGCGGGAACTGATCGCGACCCTGCGCGAGAACCCCGACCGTTTCGCGGGGCGCATCGCATCCTACGACCCCGAGGTGTCGGGCGTGGGTTACTTCCTCGTGTCGCAGGACGATCAGGGCTCGGACGGGTTCTGGCGCCTGGCCGAGGTGATGGGCCGCCTGGATGCGCGGCTGTTCTGCTGTTCGGGCGACATGATCGAGGAGTTGCGCGCGGGGCGCGTGGCGCTGGCCTATAACGTCGTCGCCAGCTATGCCGCGCGGTTCCGGCCCGACGACCCCGACCTGGTGCAGTTGGAGCTGGACGATTACGTGCTGGCGATCCTGCGGTCGGCCTTCGTCCCCGTGGCGGCCCCCGACCCCGAAGGAGGAGAGCTGCTGCTGGCGCATCTGCTGTCGCCCTGGTCGCAGGGCATCATCGCCGACAGCGCAGGTGTCGCGTTGATCCCCGGGACGGGGCCCGCGCCGGGGCCGTCGCTGCGCCCGATCCGGCTGGATGCGGGGCTGCTGGTCTATGACGATCGGCTGCGGCGGGCCTCACTTCTGTCGGAATGGCGGGCGGCGCTGATACAGGATATGCCTGCGGGCGAAACCCCGACGACCCCCGAGGCACCATGAGCCAGCACCCCTTTGCCCGACATGCCGCCACCCGCCACCCCGGCGCCAGCCCCATCCTGCGGTCGCTGCCCGAGGAGACGCCGATCGCCATGGTCTATCACGGATCGACCCATGCGGTGATGATGGCCAGCCCGCAGGACATCGAGGATTTCGCGACCGGCTTCACCCTGACCGAGGGCGTGATCGAGGATGCCTCCCAGATCGAGGATCTGCGCATCGTCGCCCATGACGCGGGCATCGAGGCGCAGATGTGGCTTGCGGGCGACCGCGGAGAGCGGCTGGCCGCCCGCCGTCGCAGCATGGCCGGCCCGGTCGGCTGCGGGCTGTGCGGGATCGAGAGCCTGTCCGCCGCCATGCGCGATCTGCCGCAGGTCGGCGGCGTCGGCATCCCCGAACCCGAGATCGCCGCCGCGACCGATGCCCTGCGCGCGATGCAGCCCCTGCACGACGAGACGCGCGCCGTTCACGCGGCGGGCTTTCTGCTGCCGGGGCAGGGGATCGTCCTGGCCCGCGAGGATGTGGGCCGTCACAACGCGCTGGACAAGCTGATCGGCGCGATGGTGCGGCAGGGGATGGATGCGTCAAAGGGGGCGATCGTGCTGACCAGCCGCGTCTCGGTCGAGATGGTGCAGAAGACCGCGATGGCGGGTGCGGGGGTGCTGGTCGCCGTGTCCGCGCCCACCGCCCATGCGCTGCGGCTGGCCGAAGGGGCGGGCCTGACCCTTGCGGCGCTGGCCCGTGGCGGCGGGTTCGAGCTGTTCTGCCATCCGGGGCGCGTCGTGACCGCATGAAACCCTGCGCCGCGTCGCGGTGTTGGTCCGCTGCCGATTTGCGCGACACGGGGACAGGTGATCATGGACAAGGCGGAATTGCGGTTCGATCTGGGCACGGCCCGGGTCTGCGCGGTGATGAATTCGGGCTCGGGGCGGCGCAGGCACCACGAGACCGCCGCCCTGCTGAACAAGCGCCTTGCCCCGCATTGCGGCCGGTTCGAGACGCGCGTGGCCGAACATGGCCGCGATCTGCCGCAGCTTGCGCGCGATGTGGCGTCCGAAGGGTTCGACCTGGTGATCGCGGTGGGCGGCGACGGCACGCAATCGGCGGTGGCGGGCGCGCTTGCGGGGACGGGGATCCCGATGGGCGTCCTGCCGGGCGGGACCTTCAACTATTTCGCGCGTGACCTTGGCGTGGGCGAGACGATCGAGGAGGGGATCGACACCATCCTCGATGCGCGCCAGTCGCTGACCGATCTGGGCGAGGTGAACGGTCTGATCTTCCTCAACAACATCAGCCTCGGGGCCTATCCGCAGATCCTGAAGACCCGCGAGGGGATCTATCGCCGCTGGGGGCGGTCGCGGCTGGCGGCCTATTGGTCGGTCGCGGTGGCGCTGCGGCGGCTGCGCAACCCGATGCGCCTGACTGCGCGCGTCGACGGAGAGGAGCGTCACTTCACCAGCGCGTTGGTCTTCGTGGCCCGCAGCGCCTATCAGCTGGAGACCTTCGGGCTGGAGGGCGCGGACGCGATCCGCGACGGGCGCATGGTGGTGCTGGTCGCCAAGGCCAGCCGCGCGATGCCCCTGTTCCGGTCCGCGCTGCGCCTTGCCTTCGGTCACAGCGCGCGGGACGAGGATTTCGACATGATCGTCACCGACCGGATGGAGATAGAGACCCCCGCCAAGGCGCAGCTGGTGGCCCATGACGGCGAGAAGACGCGGCTGGCCAGCCCGTTCCGCATGTCGGTCCGGCGCGATGCCTTGCGCGTCCTGCTGCCGGCGGATGGACGGGACAAGACGCGCGCATGACCCGGATCGTTCACCTGTCGGACCTTCATTTCGGCTTCCACCGGCAGGACCTGGTCGAGCCGCTTCTGGCGCTGATCGCCGAGGCGCATGCGGATATCGTGGTCGTGACGGGCGACCTGACGCATCGCGCGCTGGTCCCGCAGATGGAGGAGGCGCAGCGTTTCCTGGACCGGATCGAGGCCCGGACGCTGATCGTGCCGGGCAATCACGACATTCCACTGCTGAACCCGCTGGCGCGTCTGCTTTGGCCGTTTCGGGGATTCCGGCGGCATTTCGGCGCGAACCTGTCGCCGGTGGCGCAGGCGGGCGATGCGCGGGTGCTGGGCGTGAACAGCGCCGATCCCTTTGCCTGGCAGCGCGGCCTGTTCCGCGAGGGCGAGATCGGCCGCCTTGTCGGCAGCGCCGATCCCCATGCCGTGAACATCGTCGCGCTGCATCATCCGTTGGAACAGCTTCCCTCGGTCGAGAAGCGGACCGCGCGCCGCGCCCCCGAGGCCGCGCGTCGGTTGCAGGATGCGGGCGTGCGGATCGCGCTGTCGGGGCATCTGCACATCTTCGCGCTGGACGAGCTGCTGGCGACGGGGCGGCATCCGGGCCTGTTGCAGTTGCAGGGCGGTACCGCGCTGTGCGCGCGCCCAAGCGACGCCCGGAACGAGATCGCGGTCCTGGACGTGGAACGCGACGCGGTCCGGCTGGAACGCCATGTCGCGCCGATGGACCGCGATGGCTTCGGCCCGCCCGAAATCCGCGAATATGCCCTGCGCGGCGGGCGCTGGGCACGCGTTTAGGCGTTGAGTTTTCCCGCGATCGGCGTTATGTGGACGCCAGTCACACGGGCGACATGGTCAGAACAGACCGCTTGCACATGGGTCGGGCGTATTCGCCGGACCCTTTGTCGTTGCCACGGGGGGCGCTACAGACCGGCGGAGCCAACCGTCAGGCCAGTCAAACGGACGTAAAGGAAACTGTAAACGCATGTGCGCTAAAGCGACCATGGAGGAATTCGAGGCCCTCCTGAATGAAAGCCTCGAAATCGACACTCCGGACGAAGGTTCGGTTGTCAAGGGCCGTGTCATCGCCATCGAGGCGGGCCAGGCCATCATCGACGTCGGCTACAAGATGGAAGGCCGCGTCGATCTGAAAGAATTCGCAAATCCCGGCGAAGAAGCCAACCTGAGCGTCGGCGACGAAGTCGAGGTCTATCTGGACCGCGTCGAGAACGCCCGTGGCGAAGCTTCGATCAGCCGCGAGAAGGCACGCCGCGAGGAAGCCTGGGACCGTCTGGAAAAGGCATATGCCGACGAGCAGCGCGTCGAAGGCGCGATCTTCGGCCGCGTCAAGGGTGGCTTCACCGTCGATCTGGGTGGCGCTGTCGCGTTCCTGCCCGGTTCGCAGGTTGACGTCCGTCCCGTGCGCGACGCCGGCCCGCTGATGGGTCTGAAGCAGCCGTTCCAGATCCTGAAGATGGACCGCCGCCGGGGCAACATCGTCGTCTCGCGCCGTGCGATCCTGGAAGAGAGCCGCGCCGAGCAGCGCGCCGAGGTCATCGCCAACCTGTCGGAAGGCCAGACCGTCAAGGGCGTCGTCAAGAACATCACCGAATACGGCGCCTTCGTCGATCTGGGCGGTGTTGACGGCCTGCTGCACGTCACCGACATGGCGTGGCGCCGCGTGAACCACCCGTCCGAGATCCTGTCGATCGGCGAGACGGTCGAGGTTCAGGTCATCAAGATCAACAAGGAAAGCCACCGCATCAGCCTGGGCATGAAGCAGCTCCAGGCCGATCCGTGGGATACCGTCGCATCGAAGTTCCCGATCGGTTCGGTCCACCAGGGCCGCGTCACGAACATCACCGACTACGGTGCGTTCGTCGAGCTGGAAGCCGGTGTCGAAGGCCTGGTCCACGTCTCGGAGATGAGCTGGACCAAGAAGAACGTCCATCCGGGCAAGATCGTCTCGACCTCGCAGGAAGTCGACGTGATGGTCCTGGAGATCGACGAAGCCAAGCGCCGCGTCTCGCTGGGTCTGAAGCAGACCATGCGCAACCCGTGGGAAGTCTTCTCGGAGACCCATCCGTCGGGCACCGTCATCGAAGGCGAAGTCAAGAACATCACCGAGTTCGGTCTGTTCGTCGGCCTCGAAGGCGATATCGACGGCATGGTTCACCTGTCGGACATCAGCTGGGACACCCGCGGCGAAGACGCGATCCAGGACTTCCGCAAGGGCGACGTCGTCAAGGCAGTCGTCCAGGACGTCGACGTCGAGAAGGAGCGCATCTCGCTCTCGATCAAGTCGCTGGAAAACGAAGGCATGGCCGAAGCCGTTGACGGCGTGAAGCGTGGCACCATCGTGACCGTCGAAGTCACCGCCATCGAAGACGGCGGCGTCGAGGTGGAATACAACGGCGTCAAGTCGTTCATCCGCCGTTCGGATCTGGCCCGCGACCGTCAGGACCAGCGCCCCGAGCGCTTCCAGGTCGGCGACAAGGTCGATGCGCGCGTCACCAACATCGACACCAAGACCCGTCGTCTGGGCCTGTCGATCAAGGCACGCGAGATCGCCGAGGAAAAGGACGCCATCGAACAGTACGGCAGCTCGGATTCGGGCGCTTCGCTGGGCGACATCCTGGGCGCCGCGCTGAACCGCGGCAACTGATCCCTTCGGGTTCAGCACCTGCACATTGCCCGCCCCGCATCACGCGGGGCGGGCTTTTTCTTGCCGAATCGAAGGGTTGTGCGTCAAGCGCCTTGCGTGGTGGGGGTAAAGCTGGCAACGCTGTGAACCACCGATTTGCATCGCGCGTTGATTGCCACGTGGTCCATTGGAGGGAAGCATGATCCGGTCCGAACTGATCCAGATGATCGCAGACGAGAACCCGCATCTGTTCCGCCGAGACGTCGAGCGGATCGTCAACACGGTCTTCGAGGAGATCATCGACGCCATGTCGCGTGGCGACCGGGTCGAGCTGCGCGGCTTCGGCGCGTTCTCGGTCAAGAAGCGGGATGCCCGTCTGGGGCGCAATCCGCGCACCGGCGAATCCGTCGATGTCGACGAGAAGCACGTTCCCTTCTTCAAGACCGGCAAGCTGCTGCGGGATCGGTTGAACGACGAGGCGTGATCGTCGTAGAACGTATCCGGGCCGATCCGGCCCCAAGGCTGTGAAGGGAAGGGCCATATGCGTTTCATCCGACTGATCTTTGTCGCCGCGCTGGCGCTGGTGCTTGTGGCCGTCGCCCTGGCGAACCGGCAGGCTGTCGTTCTCAAGGCCTTTCCGGCCGATATGGGTCGTTTTCTTGGCGGAACGTGGTCGCTGGAACTGCCGCTGTTCCTGATCATCTTCGTCGCGTTCGCGCTTGGGATGCTGGCGGGTCTGATCTGGGAATGGCTGCGCGAGGCGCATTTCCGCCGTGCGGCCAAGCGCGGCAATGCACAGGTCAACCGCCTGGAATCCGAGATGGATCACCTGCGCGAGCGTCACAAGGCGCCCAAGGACGACGTGGTCGCCATCCTCGATGCGCCCTCGGCACCGAAATCGCGCGCCAGCCTGCCTGCGCGCTGATCCCATGGCCGATGTGAAGATCTGCGGGCTGCGCGACAAGGCGCAGCTTGCTGCCGCGATCGAGACGGGCGCGCGTTACGTTGGGTTCGTCTTCTTTCCGAAATCCCCGCGTGCGGTGACGCCCGACGAGGCCGCGCAACTGGTCACCGAGGTTCCGGTGGGCGTGGCCCGCGTCGGGCTGTTCGTGAACCCCGACGACGCGCTGCTGACCGAGGTGCTGGACAAGGCCCCCCTGGACATCATCCAGCTGCATGGCAAGGAGAGCCCCGAACGGGTATCCGAAGTGCGCGCCCTGACGGGGCTGCCGGTCATGAAGGCCATCGGCGTTTCCGGCCCCGACGATCTGGGCCAGTTGACCGAATACGGGCTGGTGGCCGACATGCTGCTGGTCGATGCGAAGGCCCCGAAGGATGCCGTGCTGCCGGGTGGCAACGGCCTGGCCTTCGACTGGCGCCTGCTGGTGGGGCGGCGCTGGCTGCGGCCCTGGATGCTTGCGGGCGGCCTGACGCCGGACAACGTCGCCGAGGCCGTGCGCCTGACCGGTGCGCCGGTCGTCGATGTCAGCTCGGGCGTGGAATCCGCGCCGGGGGTGAAGGATCCCGACCGGATTCGTGACTTCATCGACGCTGCGCGGGGCTGAAGCGTCCCGCGTTGCGCGATCCGTGCAACGGGTGTTGCGCGGGCAAGTCCTTGAAATCACTTGATGCGTTCGCCTGTTGCGCACAACCCATGCGATAGTGATTGACTTTGCGAACGCCCTTGGGTACAAAGTTTACATGCTGGGAGAAGTGGGCAAGGGGTGACACCTCGGGCCGCCTTTTCGTTTCTCTGCTCGTGCGGACAGGACACGAGGCGGGGCAGTTTCAGATGAATGACATGGAATGGGGCGGGTCGGCCTCACGCCGCGAGCAAATTCCAGCGGCCGGAAGGAAAAGCTCGGACGGATATCCAAAGCCGGTAGTCGATACCTGCGCAGACCACTCTACCTCGGCACCATGGCCCAGATCAGCGCGCGGCGAGGGTGTCGAGTGGGTTCGTCAGGACCGGCACCTGATTGGCTCGACCGAATGCTTGTCCGCAAGCCGGTGAAAGTGGTCGCCGTAGCGCTAGCCAACCTCATGGCCCAAACAATCTGGGCGCTGATTGCCCGTGGCGGCAGTTACCGAGCCACCCCAGCCTGAAATGTAAGAGACAAGCCGCGCCGGTATCGGACCGGCAAGGCTTTGAGATGGTGAGGCGCGAGTCGTGAGGTGATGGCAAAGCGACGGTAACACAGCGGAATTGGACACCCAGTTCGGACCGGAGCGCCTCCGAGCGCGCGCCATTGATAGGGACCCGACCGCCGGCTGACTTCATCAGGGCGCGCAGCTGTAAACTCGCTGCATCTTAGACGCCGTACAAATGGCCGCGACCGACCAGATGCCAGATCAAACGAAGCTCTTGTCAAGGGGGCATCCATACTTGGTCCGAGGACAAGGTCGAGGGCCGTTCGGGTAGCGTTTGAACTTCGACCTCCTCGGTTTGTCGCCCTCGATGTTCGGCAGGCGTGAGATGCCATGCCTCTGTAGATACCGGTGCGATGCTGAGCGTGTCAGGTACGGGATGGAGGGCATATAGGCAAGCGCAGTGCCATAAGGCGACAACAACGTGTGGCGCCAAAACGCGACGATGGCCGCCTCCTCGGCCTCGGGGAGGACCGTCGAACGAGGCCCCGTTGGACCGGTCTTACGATAATCGACCGTCTGCAGTTTACGCCACTTCGCGACCGTAGTGGGATTGATCCCCAGCTCCCAGCTCCCAGCTCCCAGCTCAACGTCGCAAGCGAAGCTTGCGGTCATTCGGGAAGGCCCTCTGACCGGTGGCGGGCCGCCCTCATTACTGCTGCTATGACGGCGTGTGTGGTTGTGGCGCCCCCATGACGAAATCGTCCCATAACGCTTTTCCAAGCTTGAGAAAGGATCACACTACCAAACCGTGCGATCAAACACCTACGGATACGGCCCCTTAGCAGGAAGAGATCTCGAATGAAACGGCGGCCTTGGCATGTCGCTGCTGCTGCCTGCGCGGGCGCAGAAGCATGTAACCGTGAACGAGGCGCTGATGCGCCTCGATGGGCTGGTGAACCTGGTGCTTGAGAGCGTTTCGGTCGCGACGCCGCCCGCGACGGTGCTGGACGGTCAGTGCTGGGGCGTTCCCGACGGGGCGCAGGGTGCGTGGTCGGGGCAGGCAGGCATGGTTGCCATCGGCGCGAATGGGGGGTGGGTCTTCGTCGCCCCCCGCAGCGGCATGCGCGGCTTCGTGCGGGACCGGGGCGCCGAGGCGGTCCATGACGGTTCGGAATGGGCAATGGGTGCGATGACGATGGGCGCCTCGGGTTCCGGCATGATCGCCGGCATCGCCGAGGGAGAGGTCCTGCTGAACGCGGCAGGCACCGTCGTCAGCACCGTGGTCATCCCCGCCCATGCGATGGTGATTGGTGCCACGGCCCGCGTCACCGAGGCGATCACCGGCACCCTTGCAAGCTGGCGGCTGGGCACGAGCGACGGCACGGACCGCTTCGGGAACGGGCTTGGCAAGGGGCAGGGATCCTGGGCGCGCGGAATGCTGGGAACGCCCATGACCTATTGGCAGGCCGAACCGCTGATCCTGACGGCCAATGGCGGAGAGTTCGCATTGGGGCGCGTGCATGTCGCGGTCCATTGGCTGGAACTGCGCCTGCCTTCCTGATCCCTCAAGGGCTTGCCCGGGTTCCACCCGGTACCCACTTGGTCTATGACCGATGGCAAGAAGGAACCGGGTGGGCCCCAGGATGAACATGCAGCACGCGAACAAGACACCGCTGAGCCTCGACCGAGATGCCATCTGGACGCAGCTTTGCGACGAGGCCCGTGCCGCCGTCGCGAACGAGCCGCTGCTGGGTGCGCTGATCCATGCGGGGCTGCTGCATCACCAGAGCCTCGAGGGGGCTCTGGCCTATCGCTTTTCGCTGAAGCTGGCCTCGGGCGAGATGAGCGAGCAGATCCTGCGCGAGATCGCCGACCAGGCCTATGCCGCATCCGAGGAACTGGGCGATGCGGCGCGGGCGGACCTGATGGCCGTCTATGACCGCGACCCGGCGACGCATCGGCTTCTGCAGCCGATCCTGTTCTTCAAGGGATTCCAGGCGCTTCAGGCGTATCGCATGGCGCATTGGCTGTGGAACCAGGGCCGCCGCGACATGGCGTATTTCGTGCAGATGCGCTGCTCGGAATGCTTCGGGGTGGATATCCATCCGGCGGCGCGCATCGGGACCGGGGTGATGATCGATCACGCACATTCCATCGTCATTGGTGAAACCGCGGTGGTGGGCAACGACGTGTCGATGCTGCACTCGGTGACGCTTGGCGGGACGGGCAAGGAGGATGGCGACCGCCATCCGAAGATCGGGCAGGGGGTGCTGATCGGCGCGGGTGCCAAGGTTCTCGGGAATATCGAGGTCGGTCACCATTCGCGCATCGCCGCCGGTTCGGTCGTCGTCCGCGAGGTTCCGCCCTGCAAGACGGTCGCGGGCGTTCCCGCGCAGATCGTGGGCGACGCGGGTTGCCCCGAGCCGTCCCACAGCATGAACCACCTGCTGGGCGGAGGCGACTAGGCCCAGTCGGCCGCGCCGCTTCCGGTCAGCTGTTCCAGGGTCGTGCCCTCGGCCATCAGGCGTTGATCCAGCGCCTGCGCAAGGCGCGGTGCCAGCGACATCCCCTGATAGACGAGCGCGGAATAGACCTGAACCGCCGAGGCTCCTGCGCGCAGCTTCTGCCACACATCCTCGGGCGAGGAAATTCCGCCGACGCCGATCAGCGGCACCTTGCCCCCCGTTTCCAGCCAGAGCCGCGCCAGCACGCGGGTCGAGCGTTCGAACAGGGGCTGCCCTGACAGGCCGCCCGCCTGACCGGCATCCGCGCTGGCCAATCCATCGCGCGACAGGGTCGTGTTGGTCGCGATGATGGCGTTCACGCCGCAATCGAGCGCGACACCCGCGATCTGCGCGATCTCGGCGTCCGACAGGTCGGGCGCGATCTTGAGGAATACGGGCAGCGCGGCATTCTTGGCGTCCCGCGTTCCGATCACATGCTGCAGAAGGGCAGACAGGGCGTCGGCGCCCTGAAGGTCGCGCAGCTTCTCGGTATTCGGCGAGGACACGTTGACCGTGACGAAATCCGCCGTATCCGCTGCGGCGGCCAGAACCTGCGCGTAATCGTCGGCGCGGTCCTGGCTGTCCTTGTTCGCCCCCAGGTTCAGTCCGACGGGAATGCCGCGCGGGCGCGTCTGCATCCGCCCCACCACGGCATCCGCACCTTCGTTGTTGAAGCCGAAGCGGTTGATGATCGCCCGGTCCTGGGACAGACGGAACAGGCGCGGCTTGGGGTTGCCGGGCTGCGGGCGCGGGGTCGCCGCACCGATCTCGATGAAGCCGAAGCCGGATTTCATCAGGGGGGCAATGACCTTGCCGTTCTTGTCGTACCCGGCGGCAAGTCCGATAGGGTTCGGCAGGTCCAGCCCCGCCAGCCGCGTCTGCAGGCGCGGACTGGTGACCGGCGCCCCCGCCAGCGGCACCAGCCCGGTCTGGAGGGCGCGGATCGAAAGGTCGTGCGCGCGCTCGGGGTCCATCCGGTGCAGCGCGGCAAGGCCCAGCTTCTCGACGATACTCATTCCTCGACCCCCGTGACGTGGACGCCATCTGTCAGCGCGATCTCGCGCGACCAGATCACGTCCGACATGCGCAGGTTCCGGTACAGATGCGGAAACAGCGCGCCGCCGCGCGATTCTTCCCATCTGATGTCCCGTTCCATGTCGCCGCTTTCGCAGGCCAGAAGCGTCAGGCCGGTTTCGTTCGCGAAATGCTTCGCAAGCGTTCCCGGCAGCTGCACGGCCGTCGAAAGGTGAATGTAACCGTCGGCAAGATCGACGGGCGCGCCGGGCGTTTCGCCCCGCTGCTGCATGTCGGCCCATTCGGCCGCGCGGAATACCTTATAGATCAGCATGCGGGCATTTGCCGTGCCGTGGCGTCGCCGGTCAAGCGCGAAGTCAGCTTCCGTTTGACCTGTGCCTGCGGGCGGGCCAATCTTTCGACGCCGACCGTCAGGGATTGGAAGGAATCACCCATGATCAGAAGCCTGTTCGCCGCGACCTCTGCGATTGCGTTGATGTCGGGGGCCGCACATGCCGACAGCGTGCTGCATATCCTGCACACCAACGATGTTCACAGCCGGATCGAGCCGGTCAACAAGTACGACAGCACCTGCGACGAGGAGACGAAGGCCGCGAACGAATGCTTTGGCGGCGTCGCGCGCATCGCCTCGAAGATCGCCGAACTGCGCCAGCAGATCGAGGCCGACGGCGAGCCGGTGATCGTGCTGGACGCGGGCGACCAGTACCAGGGCTCGATGTTCTACACGACCTACAAGGGCGAGGAGGTCGTCGAGTTCATGAACGCCATCGGCTATGACGCGATGGCGGTGGGCAACCACGAATTCGACGACGGCCCCGAGGGGCTGGCCGTGCTGGCCGACGGGGTCGAGTTCCCGGTCCTGTCCAGCAACCTGGACCTGTCGCAGTCGGACCTGAAGGACAAGGTCGTCAAGCAGGTGGTGATCGAGAAGGGCGACCAGAAGATCGGCATCATCTCGGCGCTGGCGACCGATACGCCAGAAACCTCGTCCCCCGGTCCCGACGTGATCTTCCAGGACGACATCGAAGCCCTGACCGCCGCCGCCGAGGCGCTGGAGGCCGAAGGCGTCGACAAGGTCATCGCGCTGACCCATGTGGGCTATCTTCGCGATCAGGTCTTCGCGGCAGAGGTGCCGGGCATCGACGCGGTCATCGGCGGCCATTCGCACACGCTGCTGGGCCAGATGGAAGGTGCCGAAGGTGCCTATCCCACCATGGTCGGCGGGGTGGACGGGGTGCAGGTGCCCGTCGCGCAGGCCTATGCCTACAGCAAGTATGTCGGTCATCTGAAGCTGACCTTCGACGACGAGGGCAAGGTCACGGCGGTCGAAGGCCAGCCGATCCTTCTTGACGCCTCGGTTCCCGAGGACGAGGCCATCGCCGCCCGCGTGGCCGAGATGGCCGAGCCGATCGCCGAACTGCGCAGCAAGGTCGTCGCCCAGTCCGCCGCCACCATCGAGGGCGCGCGCGAAGTGTGCCGTCAGCAGGAATGTGCGATGGGCAACCTTGTCGCCGATGCCATGCTGGCCCGCGTGGCCGATCAGGGCGTGACCATCGCGATCCAGAACGGCGGCGGGCTTCGCGCCTCGATCGACGAGGGCGAGGTGACGATGGGCGAAGTCTATACCGTCCTGCCGTTCCAGAACACGCTGGCCACCTTCCAGCTGACCGGTGCCGATATCGTCGCCGCGCTGGAAAACGGCGCCAGCCAGTACGAGGAGCAGGCCGGCCGCTTCGCGCAGGTCGCGGGTCTGAAATACACCGTCGATCCGGCAGCCGAGGCAGGCGCCCGCATCAGCGACGTGATGGTCGAGGATGGCGAGGAATGGGTCGCGATCGACCCCGCCGCGACCTATGGCGTGACCACCAACAACTACATGCGTGGTGGTGGCGACGGGTACTCCGTCTTCGCGCAGAACGGGCAGAACGCCTATGATTTCGGGCCGGACCTGGCCGAGGTCGTGGCCGAATACCTGGGCGCCGTCGATGGCGGTTACGAACCCTATACCGACGGGCGCATCACCGTGAAGTGACGCGTCACGGCGCGGCCCGTTGGCAAGGCGGGCCGCGTCGGCTATTGCACCGGCATGAGGCATGGACTTCCCATAGCTATGGCCGGACAGCGGATCGGAATCCTTGGCGGTTCCTTCGATCCGCCGCATGACGGCCATCTTCAGATCACCCGCACCGCGATCGCGCGGCTTGGGTTGGATCGCGTCTGGTGGCTCGTCTCGCCTGGAAACCCCCTCAAGTCCCACGGCCCTGCGCCGATGCCCGAACGCATCGCGCAGGCACGCGCATTGGCCCGCGATCCACGCATCGTCGTCACGGATATCGAGGCGCGCATGGGAACGCGCATGACCGCCGACACGCTGGCGGGATTGCGGGCCTCCTATTCCGGCGTCGATTTCGTCTGGCTGATGGGTTCGGACAACCTGCTGCAGTTCGACCGTTGGGATCGCTGGCAGCAGATCGCAGACAGCATGCCCTTCGCGGTTCTTGCCCGTCCCGGCACCCGGCTTGCGGCCCGGAACGCACGCGCCGCGCAGATCCTGCGCCCGCATCGACTGCCCGAGGGCGCGGCACGCATGCTGCCCGGCAGTCCCGCGCCGGCATGGGTCTTCCTGAACCTGCCGATGTCGCCTCTCTCCTCCTCCAGCATCAGGGCCACACGATGAGCCTTTCACGCCGCAGCTTCCTTCGCGCGGGGATCGCCTTCGGGGCCGCACCCGGGTTTGCGCTTGCCGATCCGCTTGCCATGCGTCCGCCGGTCAGGCCCGCCATCGATGCGGGACGGGTCGTGGCCGCTGCCGGTCTGGCGGGCGAAGTGGGTCATGCGCTGCTGGATGCGCGGGGCGATGCACTGTCCCTGGGGCTGGCCGCGCGACGCATGGCGCCTGCCAGCACGATGAAGGCGATCACCGCTGCCTTCGCGCTGGACCGGCTGGGGCCGACGCACCGCTTCCGCACGCAGATCCTGCGCGATGGAGATGCGCTTGTGCTGGTCGGTGGCGGCGATCCCGTGCTGAGCACCGATGATCTTGCCGCCCTTGCCGACGCGCTGGTCGCGTCCGGTGTGACGACGCCCGCACGTTTCACGGTCTGGGGCGGAGCGTTGCCCCAACTGCCGCAGATCACCCCCGAGCAGTCGCCGCACCTGGCCTACAACCCTTCGATCTCGGGGATGGTGCTGAACTTCAACCGGGTGCATCTGGGCTGGGGCTCGGGTGGGGCAGGCATGCAGCTTCAGGCGCGTGCGTCGCGGGAATCGCCGCGCGCCTATACCGTGACTGCGGCGGCGGCGGATCAGGCGGCGCTGTTCGGCTATCGCGCGGACGAGGATCGGGAATACTGGACGGTGTCGCGCGGGGCGATCCGGCGCGCGGGCAGCAGGTGGCTGCCGGTCCGCCTGCCCGAACTCTATGCCGCCGACGTGTTCCAGACCCTGTGTCGTGCACGCGGGCTCGTCCTGCCCGCCCCCGAGATCGCCATCCGCGCGCCGCAGGGTCCGGAACTGGCAGGACATGACAGCCCGCCGGTGCTGGAACTGGTGCGCGACATGCTGAAATTCTCGACCAACCTGACCGCCGAGGTGCTGGGCCTGCACGCAAGCGGCCGTGCGGACCTTGGGTCGTCGGGGGCCGCGATGCAGGAATGGCTGGGGGATGCGGGGCAGGGAATGCGGCTGGCCGACCATTCCGGGCTGTCATCCGGCAGCCGGATCAGCGCCTTCGGCATGGCGCGGATCCTTGCGGGACCGGGGCGCGACCTGGACCTGCCATCGGTCCTGAAGCGGAACCCCCTGTCCGAGGATCTGGGCGCCGATCCCGCGCAGACCCACGAGGTGCGGGCCAAGACGGGCACGCTGAACTTCGTGTCGAACCTTGCGGGATATGTCACGACGCGGGGCGGGCAGCAGGGCGTCTTCGCGATCTTCTGCGCGGATCCCGCGCGGCGCGATGCCTCGGTGGGGGCCGAACTGCCCGCTGGCGTCAGCACATGGACGAGGGCGGCGAAATCGCTGCAACGCGATGTGATCGCCGCCTTCGAGGCGACGCTTCAGTCCTGAAGCGTCATGTGGCGCACCCGCGCCGACAGCTCGATCGCGGCGGCGTGGAGGCGGCTGATGTCCAGCTCCTCGCGGATCTCGGCCAGCATGCGGATCTCTCCGTCATACAGGCGGCCGTCCGCCGCGCCCACGTCGCAGGCCAGGGCATAGGCGGTCTCGTACAGGCGTTCGGGCAGCGCATCGCGCAGCAGGCCGAACAGGGCGTCTAGCCCGTCCTCTTCCTCGAACAGGGTCATCACCGTCTGGCTGACCGCGCGGATGCGCTGGTCGTCGTAATCGGCAAAGACCGGCGCGTGGTCGACCATGCGCTGGATCGCCACCAGCTCGGATGTGCGGATGTTGCTGTCAGAGGCGGAAACGGCCACCATCACGGCGACAAGGGCGTCGCAGGGCGACAGGGACGGCAGCTCGGAAGTCATCGGTTTCTCCTTGGTTCCTCATCAGATTATTGACGATGCCTGCGCCTTTCAATAAGCGGGCCGAGCATTCATAGGAGAGATGAGATGAGCACCCTGCGCGACGCCGCAATGCAGTCGAAGGCCTGGCCGTTCGAAGAGGCGCGCCGGGTCCTCAAACGCTACGAGAAGGCACCGCCCGAGAAGGGCTATGTCCTGTTCGAGACGGGCTACGGCCCCTCGGGTCTGCCCCATATCGGTACCTTCGGCGAGGTCGCGCGCACGACGATGATCCGTCGCGCGTTCGAGATCATCAGCGACATTCCCACGCGCCTCATCTGCTTCTCGGACGACATGGATGGGATGCGCAAGGTCCCCGACAACGTCCCCCAGACCGAGATGCTGCGCGAGCATCTGCAGAAGCCGCTGACCTCGGTTCCCGATCCCTTCGGCGAGTACGAGAGCTTCGGCCACCACAACAACGCGATGCTGCGCCGCTTCCTCGACACCTTCGGGTTCGAATACGAATTCATCAGCGCGACCGAATACTACAAGGCCGGGCATTTCGACGCGACGCTGCTGCGCGCCGCCGAGAAATACGACCAGATCATGGAAGTCATGCTCAAGAGCCTGCGCGAGGAACGCCAGCAGAGCTACAGCTGCTTCCTGCCGATCAGCCCCAAGACGGGCCGCGTTCTGTACGTGCCCATCAAGCATGTCGACGCCAAGGCAGGCACCATCACCTTCGACGAGGATGGCGAGGAGATCACCCTTCCCGTCACCGGCGGCCAGGTGAAGCTGCAGTGGAAGCCCGATTTCGGCGCCCGTTGGGCCGCGCTGGATGTAGATTTCGAGATGTACGGCAAGGATCACAGCACCAACACGCCGATCTACGACCGCATCTGCGAGATCCTGGGCGGCAAGAAGCCCGAGCATTTCACCTACGAGCTGTTCCTGGACCAGCACGGCCAGAAGATCAGCAAGTCGAAGGGCAACGGGTTGTCGATCGACGAATGGCTGACCTATGCCTCGACCGAGAGTCTGTCGTACTTCATGTACCAGAAGCCCAAGACGGCCAAGCGGATGCATTTCGACGTGATCCCGAAGGCGGTGGACGAATACCACCAGCAGCTGCGCGCCTTCCCCGATCAGACGCCGGAACAGCAGGCCGCGAACCCGGTCTTCCACATCCATGGCGGCAAGGTTCCGGCATCCGACATGGTCGTGCCCTTCCAGATGCTGCTGAACCTTGCATCCGTCGCGGGCTCGGCGGGCAAGGACGGGCTGTGGGGCTTCATGCAGCGCTATGCCCCCGAGGCCAGCCCGGAAACGCATCCGGGGCTGGACCAGGCCGCGGGCTTTGCCGTGCGCTATTTCAACGACTTCGTCGCGCCGACCCGCACCTTCCGCGAACCGACCGAGGTCGAGCGACGCGCGATGGAGGATCTGGCCGGTCGCCTGGCCGCATGGGACCAGCCCGCCGATCCCGAGGTGCTGCAGTCGATGGTCTTCGCCGTCGGCAAGGAACACGGGTTCGAGCCGCTGCGCGAGTGGTTCGCAGCGCTCTACCAGGTCCTGCTGGGTGCTGATCAGGGGCCGCGCTTCGGCGGTTTCATCGCGCTTTATGGTATCGACGAGACCCGCGCGCTGATCGAACGCGCGCTTGCGGGCGAACTGGTCGGCTGAGCCGCCAAGGCATGCGTCCCGTTGCGGCGGGGCGCGTTGCAACGCCCGCCGGGTTCAGCGGGCGTTAACCTTTTGTGAACTATCTCCTTTCGTCACAGCGCCGGGCGGTTTCGTCCGGCGGTCATGACGATCACGGGGGATAGCCTTATGAACATTGCCGTCACCAACGGGCTCTTGCTGATGCCGCCCGCCTTCCGGGCCGGGTTGAATGCGTGGTCGCAGACGAACGGCACGTCCGGCAGCGCGACCTGGGCCAATGCGGCCAATGCCGCGCTGATCCCCGCGGACTAGGATTTCGGCGCCTGCCTGGAAATCGTCAAGCAGCAGGGCACGACCAGCATCCGCTTCATGGGAGAGACGCCGATGATCCCCGGCGTCTATCTGCGCGTCTCGGCGCGGGTCAAGGCGGTGGCCGGTGCGCTGGCCTCGGCCCGGATCGGGGCCTGGGCGGGCAATGCCGCCCGCAATCACGTGTCCGGCCTGGTCGAGGTCGGCCCCGCCGTCCCCATGACCGCCTATGGCGACATCATCGAGGTCAGCGCGATCATCGGCGTCGGCGCGCGGTCGGGCGTGGACATGAGCTGGGGCACCGCGCCCAGCTTCGGCCATTTCGGCATCGATCTGGTCGGATCCAACGGGGGTGCCTTCCGCATCGAATCCCTGCGGATCGAGGATGTGGCCGCCGCATTCGTGCCGTCGCTGCTGGACTGGGTGGATGTCCGCGATTTCGGTGCCCGCGGCGACGGCGTCACGAACGACCGCGCGGCCTTCATCGCAGCCGACCGTGCCGCCAATGGCGGGCAGGTCGTGGTCCCCGAGGGGAACTTCCTGATCTCGGGCGACATCTCCATCGACAGCCCGATCCGCTTCAAGGGACGCATCACCACGCCCACGGCCACCCGCGTGGCCTTCATGCAAAGCTTCGATTACCCCACCTATGCCAAGGCGTTCGGCGACGAGACCCTTGGCCTGAAGAAGGCGATCCAGGCGCTGCTGGGATATACCGATCACGTGGCGCTGGACCTGTGCGGTCGCCGCGTGGACCTGGACGAACCGATTATGGTCGACGAGATCGCACCGGGTCTGGGCGGTTTCGCCAATCGCCGCGTGATCCAGAACGGCTCGATCCTGGCCAAGCCGGGGGCCGCGTGGAACAAGGGCAGCTGGACCAGCAGCGGCACCTATGATCCGTCCAAACCGCTGATCCTGAGCAATGTCGGCAATGTCGCCGCGATCGAGATCGGCAGCCGCGTCATCGGCAACGGCGTCGGCCGCGAGGCCTATGTCGCCGGTCGCAACATCGCGCAGAAGACGCTGACCCTGTCGCAGCCGCTCTATGGCGGGGCGGGGACGCGGAACTACACCTTCGAGCGCTATCGCTATCTTCTGGATTTCACCGGCACCGAGATCAGCAAGCTGCAGCTGAGCAATATCGACTTTGCCTGCGACGGCGTTGCAAGCGCCGTGATGCTGCCCGCCAAGGGCGAGTTGATCCAGTTCCGCGACTGCCACTTCACCAAGCCCCGCGACCGTGCGATCACCTCGGTCGGGCGGGCGTGCCAGGGGATGCAGGTGGACGGGTGCGAGTTCCTGTCCTCGGACCTGGACCTGCCGGTCGCGCAGCGCAGCACCATCGGCATCAACGTGAACGCGAACGACGTGAAGATCCGCGGCAACCGCTTCGTGCGTTTCGCGCATTTCATGGTCGCGAATGGCGGCGGCCACATGATCTCGAACAACCACTGGTTCCAGGGGGATGGTTCGGGGCAGGGGCTGCGCAATGCCGGGCTGGTGCTGACGCTGACGAACATCCAGACGACCGTTTCCGACAACTATGTCGACAACGCCTCGATCGAGTGGACGAACGAGCACAGCGCCACCCCCGATTTCCGCGGCAACGAATACAGCTTTGGCGGGCTGACGGTGACGGGGAACACGTTCCTTTGTTCCGATACGGCGTCCTGGTTCACCTGGATCACGGTGAAGCCCTATGGCACGGGGCATTTCATCCAAGGGCTGATGGTCGTCGGCAACGTGTTCAAGGCGCTTTACGGCGACGTGGACCGGATCGTCCGGGTGGATACCTCGATCGCGGATCTGGATTACAACCGGATGCGGAACCTGCAGTTCGAGGCCAACACCTTCAACGGGATCAGCACCTATGTCGCCAACCCGCTGATGGTCTAGTACAGCCAGAACAGCGCGGCAAGCACATGGACGCTGCCGGTGATCCAGGGGCTGCCGTTCCAGGGCTGGGCCAAGTCCGTCCTGTCGGTCGTGAACGAAAGCGCGATGTTCAACGGCTCGGGGCAGCGGATCGACGCGACCCCCTATGTCCAGGCGGAACAGGGCGGCAGCAAGCGCCAGTTGCGACTGCAATGGTCCCAGCCGACACGCGGCAGCGTCAGCGTCTATGCCCGGATGGACCGCCCGCAATAGGGGCGCCTGCAAGGTGGGGCCGCACCTGTTGCGACCCCTTTCGTTGTGAACGTTTTACTTGCACGCCGCCTTTTCGGTCAATTCGTTTACAGAAAAATCCTTTTGAAAAAATGACTTAACGCATCGCTGTCCATGTGTTTAACATGTCCCCGGAAGGCGGGTCGGAACCTTGCGTCGCTGCAGCACCGGGTTCCGCCCCCACGAGGAGGGGAACACATGACGGCCGAACAGATCCAGAAGCATCCGATTCCGCAGGGTTTCGACAACGCCCATGCAGGCCCGCAGGATTATGCGCGGCTCTATGACGAATCGGTTTCGGACCCCGAGGGGTTCTGGGCGCGCGAGGGCAGGCGCCTCGACTGGATGACGCCCTTCACCAAGGTGAAGAACACCGACTTCACCTTCGGGCAGGTCGATATCAAGTGGTTCGAGGATGGCGTGCTGAATGCCAGCGTGAACTGCGTCGACCGCCATCTGCCCGCGCGCGCGGACCAGACCGCGATCATCTGGGAACCCGACGACCCCAAGGATCCGGCACAGCACATCACCTATGCCCAGCTGTCCGAGAACGTGAACCGCTTCGCGAACGTCCTCCTCAGCCAGGGGATCATGCGGGGCGACCGGGTCATCATCTATCTGCCGATGATCCCCGAGGCCGCCTATGCGATGCTGGCCTGCGCACGGATCGGGGCGATCCATTCGATCGTCTTCGCCGGCTTCTCGCCCGATGCGCTGGCGAACCGCGTCAACGATTGCGGCGCCAAGATCGTCATCACCGCCGATACCGCCCCGCGTGGCGGGCGTCGCACGAATCTGAAATCGAACACCGATGCGGCGCTGCTGCACTGTTCCGACAAGGTGCGCTGCCTGGTCGTCAAGCATACGGGCGACCAGACGACCTGGATCGAAGGCCGCGATGTCGACGTCAAGGAACAGATGAAGCATGTCAGCCCGGACTGCCCGCCCCGCCCGATGGGGGCCGAGGATCCGCTGTTCATCCTCTATACCTCGGGGTCGACGGGCAAGCCGAAGGGCGTGGTGCACACGACCGGCGGCTACATGGTCTATGCTGCGATGACGCATCAATACACCTTCGACTATCACGACGGTGACATCTTCTGGTGTACGGCGGATGTGGGCTGGGTGACGGGCCACAGCTACATCATCTATGGCCCGCTGGCGAACGGTGCGACGACGCTGATGTTCGAAGGCGTGCCGACCTTCCCCGACGCGGGCCGCTTCTGGGAGGTGTGCGACAAGCACAAGGTCACGCAGTTCTATACCGCGCCGACGGCGATCCGCGCCCTGATGGGCAAGGGGACCGAGTTCGTCGAAGGGCACGACCTGTCCAGCCTGCGCATCCTGGGGACCGTGGGCGAGCCGATCAACCCCGAGGCCTGGAACTGGTACAACGACAATATCGGCAAGGGGAAATGCCCCATCGTGGATACCTGGTGGCAGACCGAGACCGGCGGCCACCTGATCACGCCCTTGCCCGGCGCCACGGAAACCAAGCCCGGATCGGCCACGGTTCCGTTCTTCGGCATCCGCCCCGAGATCCTGGACCCCAGCAGCGCCGAGGTGATCGAGGGCAACGGGGTCGAGGGCGTCCTGTGCATCGCCGACAGCTGGCCGGGCCAGATGCGCACGGTCTGGGGCGATCACCAGCGCTTCATGGAGACCTATTTCCAGCAATATCCCGGCTACTACTTCACCGGCGACGGCTGCCGCCGCGACGAGGACGGGTATTACTGGATCACCGGCCGCGTGGACGACGTCATCAATGTCAGCGGCCACCGCATGGGCACCGCCGAGGTCGAGAGCGCCCTTGTCGCCCACGAGAAGGTCGCCGAGGCCGCGGTCGTCGGTTACCCGCACCAGGTCAAGGGGCAGGGCATCTATGCCTATGTCACGCTGATGAACGGGATCGAGCCTTCGGACGATCTGCGCTCCGAGCTGGAGAAATGGGTCCGCAACGAGATCGGCCCCATCGCCAAGCCCGACCTGATCCAATGGGCGCCCGGCATGCCCAAGACCCGTTCGGGAAAGATCATGCGCCGCATCCTGCGCAAGATCGCCGAGAACGACTATGGCAGCCTGGGCGACATCTCGACCCTGGCCGAGCCCGAGGTCGTCGAGGACCTGATCGAGAACCGCATGAACCGCGGCTGAACGAGATACGCGCGCGACGAAGGAGGAGCGTCGCGCGCGCCAACCGTTCCCGGCTGACCCGCCGGCCAGGGAACGCGACAAGCGAAAGGGGCGGGACCGACATGCCTGAACAGGGAGGGACCTCAGGACATGACTGACAAGCAATCTTCGAACGCCTATTGGCAGGCGAATGTCCGGATCATCTGGATATGCCTCGCGATCTGGGCGCTGGTATCCTACGGCTTCGCCATCATCCTGCGCCCGCTTCTGTCGGCCATCAAGATCGGCGGAACCGACCTCGGGTTCTGGTTCGCCCAGCAGGGGTCGATCCTGGTCTTCATCGCGCTGATCTTCTTCTATGCCGCGCGGATGAACAGGCTGGACCGCGATCACGGCGTGGACGAGTGAGGGGGAACCAGACATGAGCCAGTTTACCCTGAACCTCATCTTCATCGGCCTCAGCTTCGCGCTGTATATCGGCATCGCGATCTGGGCCCGCGCCGGTTCGACCGCCGAGTTCTATGCCGCCAACCGCGGCGTCGGGCCGGTCATGAACGGCATGGCGACGGCCGCCGACTGGATGTCGGCCGCGTCCTTCATCTCGATGGCGGGTCTGATCGCCTTCACGGGCTATGACAACTCGACCTTCCTGATGGGCTGGACGGGCGGCTACGTGCTGCTTGCGATGCTGCTTGCGCCCTATCTGCGCAAGTTCGGCAAGTTCACCGTGCCCGAATTCATCGGCGACCGGTTCTACAGCCAGACCGCGCGGATCATCGGCGTCATCTGCCTTCTGATCATCTCGATCACCTACGTGATCGGCCAGATGACCGGCGTCGGCGTCACCTTCTCGCGCTATCTCGAGGTGTCGAACTCGACCGGTCTGTGGATCGGGGCGGGGCTCGTCTTCGTCTATGCCGTGCTTGGCGGGATGAAGGGCATCACCTACACGCAGGTCGCCCAGTACATCGTGCTGATCATCGCCTATACGATCCCGGCGGTCTTCATCGCGATGCAGCTGACCGGCCATGTGCTGCCGCAGACGGGCCTGTTCGGATCCCTGAACGAGGGCGGCGGCAAGTTCCTGGCGACGCTGGACCAGGTGGTCACGGATCTGGGCTTCAAGTCCTATACCGGGCATCACAAGTCCACGCTGGACATGGTGCTGTTCACGCTGGCGCTGATGATCGGCACGGCGGGTCTGCCGCATGTCATCATCCGCTTCTTCACCGTGCCGAAGGTGTCGGATGCGCGCAAGTCGGCCGGCTGGGCGCTGGTCTTCATCGCGCTGCTCTATACCGTCGCGCCTGCGGTCGGTTCGATGTCGCGCTTCAACCTGACCGCCACCATGTGGCCCGGTGCCGAAAGCGGGCAGACCTTCAGCCAGCCCGCCGTGTCGCTGGACGCGATCGAGAACGATCCCGAAAAGGCGTGGATGCGCAACTGGCAGGTCACCGGTCTTCTCAACTGGGAGGACAAGAACGGCGACGGCATGATCCAGTACTATAACGACGGCGCCGAGAACGAGGCTCTGTCGGCCGTCATCGCCGAGCAGAACCTGCAGGGGAACGAGCTGACGACCGTGAACAACGACATCATGGTCCTTGCCAACCCCGAGATCGCGAACCTGCCCGGCTGGGTCATCGCCATCGTGGCCGCAGGCGGCCTTGCGGCGGCGCTGTCCACGGCGGCGGGCCTGCTTCTGGCGATTTCGGGCGCGGTCAGCCACGATCTGGTGAAGGGCGCGATCAACCCCAACATCAGCGAGAAGGGCGAACTTCTGGCGGCCCGCATCTCGATGGCGGTGTCGATCCTGGTCGCCACGATGCTGGGTCTGAACCCGCCGGGCTTCGCGGCCCAGACGGTGGCGCTGGCCTTCGGTCTTGCCGCAAGCTCGATCTTCCCGGTGCTGATGATGGGCATCTTCTCGAAGCGCATCAACAAGCAGGGCGCGATCGCGGGCATGCTCGCGGGCATCCTGTCCACGCTGCTGTACATCTTCACCTACAAGGGTTGGTTCTTCATCGCGGGCACCAACATGCTGGAGGACACGGCGGCCAACTGGGTGTTCGGCATCTCTCCGGCGTCCTTCGGGGTGATCGGTGCGCTGATCAACTTCGGCGTGGCCTATGTCGTGTCGAACGCCACCGAGGAGCCCCCGCTGGAGGTGCAGGAGCTGGTCGACAGCATCCGTGTGCCGCGCGGCGCGGGCGATGCGGTCAGCCATTGACGACAATGCCCGCCCCCGTCGACCGGGGGCGGGCAGCTTGCGGATGGGGAAGGGCGCATGACGACGGATATCGCGGGCTTCATTGCCACCGTGCATCCCTATGACGGCCTTGGGCAGGACGAGCAGGCGCGTGTCGCCCGTTCCTTCGGCCAAAGGGAATTCGCGGCGGGGCAGACGATCTATGCCTTCGGGGAACGCCTGCCGGGGATCTATCTGATCCGGTCGGGGCGGGTCGTGGTCACCGACCGCAATGGCGACAGCGTGTCCCAGCTGGGCCCGCGCAACAGCTTCGGCGAACGCGGGCTGCTGCGCGACGGCGTCGCCGTCACCACCGCCATGGCCGAGGAGGATTGCCGCATCCTGATGCTGCCGCGCGAGGAATTGCAGCGGCTGATCCGCGATCACCGCAGCGTCGCGCGCTTCTTCGACCGCGGGCGCGGGCCGGGGCGCGGATCGGATCTGGCCGCGCTGAAGGTGCAGGACCTTCTAACCCGCGCGCCGCTGTCCTGCGCCCCCGACACCCCCGTGATCGAAGCCGCGCGCAAGATGCGCGATGCGGGGATCAGCAGCCTCGGCGTGACCTCGGGCGGGGCGCTGATCGGGCTGCTGACGATCCGCGACATGTCGAACCGCGTCGTCGCCGAGGGGCTGGACATGCGCCGCCCCGTGTCCGAGGTGATGACGCCCGACCCGATCACGCTTGCGCCCGATGCGCTTGGCTATGACGTGCTGAACGTGATGCTGGAACGTCGCGTCGGCCACCTGCCGGTGGTCGAGGATGGGCGCTTCGTCGGCATGATCAGCCAGACCGACCTGATGCGCGTGCAGGCCATCTCGGCCCCCGGTCTCATCCGCGAGATCGCGCAATCGGGCAGCGCATCCGAGATGGCGCGCGTGACCGCCCGGATCCCCGAACTGCTGGTCCAACTGGTCAAGGCCAACCAGCGGCACGAGATCATCACCCGCATGATCACCGACGTGGCCGACGCGGTGACGCGCCGACTGCTGGATCTTGCGGCGCAGCGTCTTGGCCCGGCCCCCGCCGCCTGGTGCTGGGCCGCCTGCGGCAGCCAAGGGCGGCAGGAACAGACCAGCGTCAGCGACCAGGACAATTGCCTCATCCTAGCCGAGGGGGCCGATCCCGACGACCCGTGGTTCACCAAGTTCGCGGGCCTGGTCTCGGACGGGCTGGATGCCTGCGGCTATGTCTATTGCCCCGGCGACATGATGGCGACGAACCCGCGCTGGCGTCAGCCGCTGCCGGTCTGGCAGGGCTATTTCCGCGACTGGATCGCCCATCCCAGCCCCGAGGCGCAGATGCTGTCATCCGTGATGTTCGATCTGCGCGCCATCGGCGGGGACGCCGCACTGCTGGCCGGTCTGCAGCGCGACACGCTGGCGGCGGCCTCGAAGAACTCGATCTTCGTGGCGCACATGATCGCGAATTCGCTCAAGCATCGCCCGCCGCTCGGGCTGATCGGTGGGTTCGCGACCATCCGTTCGGGCGAACATCGCAACCATATCGACATGAAGCACAACGGCGTCGTGCCGGTGACCGACCTTGCCCGCGTCTATGCCCTGCAGGGCCGGATCGGCACGGTCAACACGCGCGCAAGGCTCGAGGATGCCGAGGATCGGCAGGTGATCTCGGCCTCGGGGGCGCGGGACCTGATCGCGGCCTATGACATGATCCAGACGGCGCGGCTGGACAACCAGGCGCAGCTTGTGTCGGCGGGGCGCAAGCCCGACAACTATCTCTCTCCGGCGGATCTGCCGGACTTTGAACGCAGCCACCTGCGCGACGCCTTCGTCGTCGTGCGGGGGATGCAATCGGCCATCGGCCATGGAAAGGGAATACTGCAATGACGGGCGTGGGTGTCGAACTTTTGGGCGTGATCGCGGTGGGGATCGGGGCGGCGGCGCTCGGCTATGCGCTGATGCACCTGGCGCGCAAGCTGGGCCTGGCACCGGCGCCCTGGCTGCTGCCCGCGGCGATCGGTCTTGCGATGGTGGGGTATTCGATCTGGAACGACTATGCCTGGTTCGGGCGGGCGCAGGACCGCCTGCCGCAGGGCTCGCAGGTGCTGCTGGTCGGTCGCGACAGCCAGCCCTGGGCGCCCTGGACCTATCTTGCGCCGGTCGAGGTTCGCTTTGCCGCGCTGGATCCCGCCACCGTGCAGCCGACCGATCAGGGCAACCGCCAGGCCGAGATCATCCTGGTCGAACGCCGCGGCCAGACGCTGGTCGTGCCGCAGCAGTTCGACTGCACCGGCGGGCGCATCCGCCCCGCGCGTGGCGATTGGGTCGATGCGCCGCGGGACGACGTGGCCTTTGCCGCCGTCTGCGGGTCCGCAAATGGCTGACATCCTGATCATCGAGGATGAGGACAATATCGCCGCCGCGCTGGACTTTCTGCTGACCCGCGACGGTCATCGCCACGACCGCATGCCCTGCGGCGAGGGTGCCGTCGATCGCATCCGCCGCGACCGGCCCGACCTCGTGCTGCTGGACGTGATGCTGCCCGACATCTCGGGCTATCAGATCGTGCAGGACCTGCGCGCGGATCCGGCGCTGGCCCATACGCGCGTGCTGCTGATGACCGCGCGCGGTTCCGTGGTCGAGCGTCGCAAGGGGCTGGCGCTTGGGGCCGACGGTTTCATCGCCAAGCCATTCGAGCTGAACGAGCTGCGCGCCGAGATCGCGCGGCTTCTGGCCGAATGCTGAGACGCAGGCTGCTGCTGCTGTGTATCGCCGCGCTGGCAGCGGCGGCGGTCCTGACGGTGGCTGCGCTGTGGATCGCGGCCTCGGGGCGGGGGGTGGACGCGATCATCCAGGCCGGGCTTGTGCTGGGCTTCGGATTGACGGGCACGCTGACGGCGCTGTGGTATGTGCTGGACCGCAACGTCGCCCGCCCGATCGAGGGGGTGGCAGGCGCGCTGCGCACGGGGCGCGATCCGGCGGACACCCGATGGCTGGGCGATCTGGGCCCCGCCGCCACCGAGGCCGCCCGCGCCCGCGCCGAGAGCGACCGCGCCCTTGCCGACGCCATCGAGGATCACGCCGCCGAAACGCTGCGCGAAAAGGCCGCGTTGGAGGAGATCCTGGCCGATTTCGGCGCAGGTGCCGTGATGATCGACCGGCGGGGGCGCGTGGTATTCTACAACGCCTCGGCTGCGCGGTTGCTGCCGGGGCTGGGCCTGGATCAGCCGTTGGACCGGCATCTGCAGGGTGCGGGCATTCACGCAGCCGAGGGGCGCTTGGCCGCGGGGGCGACGGCCACGGACCTTGCCTGCCTGACCCATGCGGGCCGCCACCTGTCCGGGCGGCTGCGCGTGATGGATGCGGGCCGCCTGCTGATCCTGCGCGACGCCCTGCGCCAGGCACCCGACCGCGACCGGATCGAGGCTTTGCGGCGTCACGCCTCGTCGCTGGTGCCGATGCTGGATGCGCTGGACGGACCGATCCCGCCGCAGCTGGCGCAGGCGATCCGCTCCGAGGGACGCGGCCTGGCCGCCGCCCTGCGCGATCTGTCGACCGATGCGCAGGCAACCCCGAACACGGCCCGCCCGTCCGAGATATTCGCAGGCGTTTCCACCGACGCACTGCCGGACCTGCGCCTTAGGGCGGATGCGGATTCGATGAATGCGCTGATCGTCGCGCTGGCGGGACGCCTGCCCGATGCGGTTGCGCGAATGCGGATCACCGCCCCGGACGAGGTTCAGGTGACCATCGCAGGCTCGGGCCCGCCCGTCGCGATGGACGATCTGGAGCGATGGCTGCGCGAATGCCCCGACCCCGCGCAACCGGACCTGGACGGGGCCGAGATCCTGGCCCGCCACGCCACCGGCATCTGGCCCGAGGGCGCAGCCCTGGTGATGCCCCTTCAGCTCGCGCCGGAAGTCGGCAGCGATCACGGCGTCACCTATGATTTCGCGCTGGCGCGGCGGGGTGCGGCCTCGGACCGGCTGGGCGATCTGACCTGCGTCGTCTTCGACACCGAGACGACCGGCCTTTCGACCGAGGATCAGATCGTCCAGATCGCCGGTCTTCGCATCGCGCGCGGCCGCCTGACGGGCGAGAGGTTCGAGACGCTGGTGAACCCGGGCCGACCGATCCCGCCGGGCTCGACCCGCATCCACGGCATCACGGATGCGATGGTGGCCGACGCCCCTGACCTGACCGCCGCCCTGGGCGCATTCCGGCATTTCTGCGACGATGCTGTGCTGATCGCCCATAACGCGCCCTTCGACATGGGCTTTCTTCGGCGGGCGGTCCCCCGGACGGGCGCGCGTTTCGACAATACCGTGCTGGACACGGTCGCCATGTCCGCGATGATCTGGGGCGTCTCGGCGGATCACAGCCTGGACGCCCTGACAAGCCGGCTGGGCATCGCGATCCCGCCCGATGCACGTCACACGGCGATGGGCGACAGCATCGCCACCGCCGAGGCGTTCCTGCGCCTTATCCGCGCGCTGGAGGGCAAGGGCATCACCCGGCTGGAGCCGCTGCTGGCCGAGGCGCGCAAGCACCGCCGCCTCGTGGCCGATGCCAACACGCAGTGATCACAGGCTGATCTGCGGCTGGTCGGGGTCGATGGGCGGCGGGGCGGCGGGCGCGTCATCCCGGCGGCGCAGAAGGATGTCGCCGTTCGGCAGCGTCTCGGGGGCGTGGAAGTTCCGCGGATCGTCGATCCGCTCGGCCAGGCCGCCGATGATGGGGCCAAGATGCTCCAGCCCCTCGGACAGCGCATCCAGATCCGTGCCGTTCAGCATGTTGTCCAACAGGAAGCGCATGATGCCTTCGGGTTCGGCCTGCGCAGGACCGGCAAGCGCGATGGCGGCGGCCATGACAAGGCGCCGCCGGGCCCGCATCACGCGGCCCCCTGCGCCTGCGTTTCCGAATGCATGTTGCGGAACTGCTCCCATGCCTCATTGAGGCGGCGGGTCCGGGCCTCGGCCAGGCGGATCGCCTCGGGGGGCAGGCCGCGACCGATGGCGCGGTCGGGATGGCTTTCGCGCAACAATTCGCGCCAACGCTTGCGGGCCTCGGCCAGGGGCGTGTCGGGTTTGACACCCAGCATCTGGCAGGGCGGGCAGGCCGCGCCGGGATCGTGCCGGTGACGCATCTGCGCGATCTGGATCGGCGTGATGCCGAAGATCGCGCCGACATTGTCCAGAAACTCGATCTCGGCCTCGTGCAGGTCGCCATCGGCCACGGCGATCACGAACAGGCCTTCCAGCACGTCGATCAGAACGGGATCGGCGGGCGCGAACATCGCGGCGATGCGGCGTGCCCAGGCGTCATAACCCGCGACATCCTGACGGGCCAGGTCGAAGACGCGGGCGGCGTTCTTCTCCTCGGCGCGGGGGATGATGAAGACGCGGCGGAAGGCTGCAACCTCGGACCGGGCGACGGTGCCGTCGACCTTGGCCAGCTTGGCCCCCAGTGCGATCACCGCGATGGTGAAGGCGACCGAGCGTTCTGGCGGGGTCGCCGCGCGGCGCGATTGCAGGAAGGCCGCCATGCGGTCGCCGATGCGCTGCCAGAAGCTGCGCGGCTTCGGCAGTTCAGGGCAGGGCCCGCGGCAGAAATCTGGCGTGTGACAGCAATCCATACCACCAAGTCTAGCGTCAAACGCGGTGCGGCGATAGGGGCGCATTTGTCACGCATTGGCGATCAGGCCTGCAGATCGCGCCCCATGAAGACAAGGTCGTGATATTCCCCGAACTTCCATCCGGCAGCCGGGATCCGGCCCCATTCAACATAGCCCATGGCCCGGTGGAACCCGATGGACGCGGTGTTCGAGGCGGTGATCCCGCCGATCATCAGCCGATGCCCCGCCGCGCGGGCGTGATCCTCGATCCCGCGCAGCAGCAGGCGGCCGACGCCATGTCCGCGCGCCTCGGGGGCGGCGTTGATGCTGTGCTCCATGCTGCGCGAGTAGCCGGCGCCGCCGCGGAACTGGTCATAGGTCGCGAAGCCCAGGACGCGTTCCCCCCGCACCGCCACGAGGAACGCGCGCCCGTTCGACAGGCGCGTGCGGATGATGCCCGACACCTCGTCGGCGCAACGCTCGGTCGGCCAGAACGAGATGGCGGTGTCGCGGATGATCGGGTTCCAGATATCCGCGACGGCCCGCGCATCGTCGGGCGTGGCTTCCCTGAGGCGTATCGCCTCAGCCTGCATGCGCGCCACTGGCAAGCGAGCGGACGAAGTCCAGCACCTCGGGGACGGGGCGGCCTTCGCCGATCATCTTGACGATGGCGCTGCCGACCACGCAGCCATCCGCGACCGCGGCGATGTTCTGCGCGGCGTCCGGGGTCGAGATGCCGAAGCCGACCACCACGGGCAGACCCGCGGCGGCGCGGATGCGTGCGACCTCGGGGGCGACCTCGGCCGCGTTGGCCGCGGGGCCGCCGGTGATGCCCGTCACGCTGACATAATAGACGAAGCCCGAGGTGTTCTTGACCACCGCAGGCAGGCGGCGGTCGTCGGTCGTCGGCGTCGCAAGGCGGATGAAGTTCAGCCCGGCGCGGGTCGCAGGCAGGCACAGCTCGTCGTCTTCTTCCGGGGGAAGGTCGACGATGATCAGGCCGTCGATGCCTGCCTCCTTGGCCTCGGCCACGAAGCGGTCGACACCGCCCTGCCGCGCATAGATCGGGTTGTAATAGCCCATCAGCACGATCGGCGTCGTGTCGTCGCCCGCGCGGAAATCGCGGACCATCTGCAGCGTGCGATCGACCGATCCGCCATTGGCCAGCGCGCGCTGGCCCGCGGCCTGGATGGTCGCGCCATCGGCCATCGGATCGGTGAAGGGCATGCCCAGCTCGATGATGTCGACGCCGGCCTCGGGCATCCCGCGCATGATCTCCAGCGCGGTGGCGTCGTCGGGGTCGGACGCCATCATGTAGGCGACGAACGCCTTCTTGCCCTGGGCGCTCAGCGCTTCGAAAGTCTGCTCGATTCTGGTCATCTCTGCCCCCGCATTCTGTTGCTGACAGCACTAGCCCCCTTGGGGGCCGCGCGCAATGCGAAGGCGCCCGGCAGGCTGGACTTGGGCGCGCGGTGCGCGTAACAGCGGCGCCAAACCAGTTCCGCCAATACAAAGGGGGCCGCAATGGGCTTTCGCATGGGGATCGTCGGGCTGCCGAATGTCGGCAAGTCCACCCTGTTCAACGCGCTGACCAAGACCGCCGCGGCGCAGGCGGCGAATTTTCCCTTCTGCACGATCGAGCCCAACGTGGGCGAGGTCGCCGTGCCGGACCGCCGTCTGGACACGTTGGCCGGTATCGCGACCAGCAAGCAGATCATCCCGACGCGCATCACCTTCGTGGATATTGCGGGCCTCGTGAAGGGCGCCAGCAAGGGCGAGGGTCTGGGCAACCAGTTCCTGGCAAATATCCGCGAGGTCGACGCCATCGCGCATGTGCTGCGCTGCTTTGCCGATGACGACGTGACCCATGTCGAAGGCCGGGTCGATCCGATCGCCGATGCCGAGGTGATCGAGACCGAGCTGATGATCGCCGACATGGAATCGATCGAACGTCGCCTTGCCAACCTGCAGCGCAAGCTGAAGGGCGGCGACAAGGAGGCGGCCGAACAGCAGGGTCTTCTGCAGCGTGCGCTTGCCGTGCTGGAAAACGGCCAGCCCGCCCGCACCGTCGAGATTTCCGAGGACGAGCAGAAGGCATGGGACATGCTGCAGCTGCTGACGGCCAAGCCGGTGCTCTATGTCTGCAATGTCGACGAGAACGAGGCCGCCGAGGGCAACGCGCTGTCCGACAAGGTGGCGCAGATGGCCGCCAAGCAGGGCGCGGGCCATGTCGTGATCTCGGCCAAGATCGAGGAAGAGATCAGCCAGCTGGACGCCGAAGAGGCCGAGATGTTCCTGGGCGAGATGGGCCTGACCGAGGCGGGCCTCGATCGCCTGATCCGCGCGGGCTACGACCTGCTGGGCCTGCAGACCTATTTCACGGTCGGCCCCAAGGAGGCGCGCGCCTGGACGATCCGCAAGGGCACGCTGGCGCCGCAGGCCGCGGGCGTGATCCACGGCGATTTCGAAAAGGGCTTCATCCGCGCCGAGACGGTCGCCTATGACGACTATGTCGCGGGCAATGGCGAAAGCGGCGCGCGCGAGGCTGGCAAGCTTCGCGTCGAAGGCAAGACCTACGAGGTCAAGGACGGCGATGTCCTGCACTTCCTGTTCAACGCCTGATCGCGCGGTCGGGTGAAACGAAAAGGGCCGCAGCGATCGCTGCGGCCCTTCTTCTTTGTCCTGCGCGCCGGATCAGTTGCCGATCACGCTGCAATCCTGCGAACGGCTTGCCAGGCGACCGCAGGCCAGTTCGGCATCGGCCTTCGACAGGCGGGTGAAGCGCGGCTCCCACCCGCGGGGGGTGTCTGCGACATGGCGGTCGGCGCCGTTGAACAGCTTGCCGTCCTGCAGCGCCAGCTGGACCAGAACGTCGCGCGCCTCGTTCCGGGTGCGGAACAGGCCGAGAGCGATGCCGAAGCTGCGGCCGCTGTCCGGCGGGCGGCTGACGATTTCCAGCGCGGCTGCATCGCTCAGGTCGCCTTCGCCCATCGCGGCCAGGATCACCGTTTCCGAACGGCGGCGCGGTGCTGCCGAACGCTGAAGCGTCAGGTCGCCATTGGTGACGGTGCCTGCGGGGGCGGGGGTCGCGACCTCGGCCTCGCGCTCGGGCGAGGGTTCGGGGCGGGTCGATGCCTCGATCACGGGGCTGGCAAGGCTGGCCGATCCGCCATCCGAGGCGACCGCCTGCGCGATCGCGGTCTCGACCGCATCGCTGCGCCCGCCGGGACGCGAGCGGGGACGCGCACTCGCCGCCAGTGTCAGCGTGCTGGTCGCGGCCTGCGTGGCGCCCGCGGTCGCACGGGCCAGCGCCTCGTCCAAGCTGACGGTCGGCTCGGCTGCGGCGGCAACCAGGCTTGCGGCAGCGGTCGGGCGCGCTGCGGGTGCGGGCGAGCTGTCGAGCACGATGCGCTGCGGTTCGGGGCGCGTGGCCTCGGGTTTGGGTTCGACCTGCGCGCGGCGGGTCGTCGCCTGCACCAGCATGCGCGGCTTGGCCGGGCGAGTCTCGCGGACGCGGTCGGGCACGCGACCGAAGCTGTTGTCCAGCAGTTCGGCCATGGTCTGGTTGCGCTGCGCCGTCGAGGTGCCGCCGAAGACGGTCGCGATCAGGCGCTTGTTCCCGCGCTGCGCCGAGGCCGTCAGGTTGAAGCCCGCCGCACGGGTATAGCCCGTCTTGATCCCGTCCGCGCCCGCGTAATCGTCGAGGAAGCGGCGATTCGTGGACGAGACCTGCGTGACGCCCGCATCGGCCGAGCGGCGCGAGAACAGGTTGTAGTATTGCGGGAAGTCGTAGAACAGGTGACGACCCAGGATGCTCATGTCATGGGCGGTCGAGAAGTGCCCCTCGGTCGTCAGGCCGTGGGCGTTGCGGAACTGGGTGTTGTTCATCCCCAGGGCACGCGCCATCTGTGTCATCTGCGCGGCGAATGCCTGTTCCGACCCCGCGATGCCTTCGCCGATGGTCGTGGCGGCATCGTTGGCCGACTTGATCGCCGCCGCGCGCAGAAGGTAGCGCAGCTCGATCTGCTGGCCCGCGCGCAGGCCCAGCTTCGAAGGAGGCTCGGCCGCGGCGTTCGACGACACGGTAAAGCGCGAATCAAGCCGGACCTGTCCGCTTTCGACCGCGCTGAACGCCAGGTACAGGGTCATCATCTTCGTCAACGAGGCCGGATGGAGCCGCGTATCCGAGTTCTGTCGATAGATGGGCTGGCCGGTGCGTGCGTCCATCACATAGGCCGCAAAAGGTGCCGCCTGGACGGGCCGGACCACCGTGCCGATCAGCAGGGCGGTCACCAACGCAAACCAGCAGAGCCGGTGCAAGGATTTGAATCGGGTCACTGTCGCTGTCTTTCTGCCTCGTGCGGGCCTGTCGTTGCTCGCATGCCCGTCGTTAATAGAGGGATAATATCACGCATCTTTTCTCCTTGAAACACTGGATTGTTCCAATTTGCGCCAACCCGCCGCAGGGGGCCGGCGGGATGCGTTTCCGGCAGGGGCTTTCATCTGCCGCAAACTTACCTATATTCGGGTGTCTGACGGCATCTGCCGCAAACCGGTTCAGCAGCATTTCAGGAACGATCAGGCACCGATGACGCATTGGATGAGCGATCCCGACCAGCCCGATGATCAGTCCGACCTGGCGGTCAAGCCCAAGACGCGACCGCAGCGGCCTCCGATGTACAAGGTGCTGCTTCTGAACGACGATTTCACGCCGATGGAATTCGTGGTCCATGTTCTCGAACGGCTCTTCCACATGAGCCATGCCCAGGCGATCGAGATCATGCTGACCGTCCATCGCAGGGGGGTCGCCGTCGTCGGCGTCTTCTCGCACGAGGTGGCCGAGACGAAGGTCGCCCAGGTGATGGAGCTGGCCCGGCGCCAGCAGCATCCCCTGCAATGCACCATGGAAAAAGAGTAATCACGTGACCCAATCACGACTGGAACTTGCCTTCCCCCAGGGCATGCCCGAGGGGAAGATGTTGTTCGTGGGCGCAAGCGCGGGCGATGATCTGCGCGCCCTCGACACGGACCGCGTGACGGTCCTTCAGCGCCATTTCCCGGATCATGCCGGACTGACGGCACGCGGAATCGCCGCCGTAACGGGGCTTGACGACCAGCGCTTCGACGCCGCCATCGTGCGGCTGGCGCGCGCCAAGGCGGCGGCCCATGCCGACATCGCGCTGGCCGCAAGCCGCCTTGAACCCGGCGCATCGCTGTGGATCGACGGCCAGAAGACGGATGGCGTCGATGCCGTCCTCAAGGAAATGCGCAAGCTGGCCCCCGTGGACGAGGTGACGAGCAAGGCGCATGGCAAGATCTTCCGCGTCGAGGTTCAGGCCGGCGACTGGATCCCCGCCGACTGGCATGCCCGCGAAAATCAGGCCGCGCCGGGCTTCATCACGCTGCCGGGCGTCTTCTCGGCCGACGGGATCGATCCGGGTTCGGCCCTGCTGGCGCAGCATCTGCCCGAGAAGCTGCCGACCCGCGTCGTCGATCTTGGCGCGGGCTGGGGCTGGCTGTCCGCGCAGGCGCTGGCCCGCAAGGGCGTGACCGAACTGCACCTGGTCGAGGCCGACCACGCCGCCATCGAGAGCGCGCGCCGCAACATCGACGATCCGCGCGCGCATTTCCACTGGGCCGATGCGCGCGATTTCCGGCTCAAGGATCCGGTGAACGGCGTCATCATGAACCCGCCGTTCCACCAGGGGCGTCAGGCCGATCCCAAGCTGGGCGCATCCTTCATCGCCACCGCCGCGCGCATCCTGACCAGCGCGGGCCGCCTGTGGATGGTCGCGAACCGGCATCTGCCCTACGAGGCGGTGCTGGCCGATCATTTCGGGCAGGTCCACGAGATCGGCGGCGACAACCGCTTCAAGGTGATCGAGGCGACCGCCGCAGGGCGCGGCACCGCCACGCTGACCCGCAAGGGATCGCGTCGATGACCCTGTCGATCCAGGGCAAGGTCGCGATCGTGACCGGCGCCGCACGCGGCGTCGGCCTGGCCATCGCCCGCCATTTCGTGGAACGCGGCGCGATGGTGATGTTCGCCGATTGCGAGGATGCGGCCCTTGCGGCGGCGGTCTCGGATTACGACGAGGACGGCACGGTCCAGCGTTTCGCGGGCGACATGTCGCAGAAGCTGGTGATGGCGAACCTGCTGTCGGCCACGCTGGACGCCTTCGACCGGGTGGACATCCTGGTCAACGCGCATCGCTTCGTGCGCGACAGCGACCCCCTGGCGACCGACATGGACACGCTCGAGGAGATGCTGCGCCAGAACCTCATGTCGCAGATGCGCCTGTCGCAGCTGGTCGCCAAGCGCATGATCCGCCAGAGCGAGAGCGACAGCGACGGCACCTCGGCGGGGGCAATCGTCAACATCTCGACCCTGGCCGCGCGGCGTCCGATCCCGTCGATGCTTGGATATTCCATCGCCTGCGCGGCGCAGGAACAGGCGACGCGCGGGCTGGCGCTGGCACTTGCGCCGCACCGCATCCGCGTGAACGGCGTCAGCTTCAGCAGCGTCATGTCGCATGAGCTGCAATGCGCGCTGAAGGACGACCCCGAGAAGCGCAGCCAGATCATCGCGGGCACGCCGATGGGCCGCATCGCCCCCGCCGACGAGGTCGCCGAGACGGCGCAATACCTCGTCAGCGACGGCGCGCGCTTCGTCACCGGGCAGATCGTGACCGTCGATGGCGGTCGCAGCCTTGCCGATCCGGTGACGGCGCAGATCCTCTAGGTTTCTTCCGGGAAGGCGGCGCGGCAGGCCCGGACGGCGCTTGCCGCACCCTGCGCCAGCGCGGCCTTGCGCGCCGCAAGGTTGTCGCGCTTGCGCGTTTCCACCAGCGGGTCGATGGGCACGCGGTACCGTTCCTCGTCCACATAGTCGCGCCAGCATCCGCGCGTGACGGTCACGGCCTTGCCGTCCTTGTCGCGCCGGATGTCGCGGCACTGGCCGAAGCGCGTGCGGACGACCTGCCGTTCCTCCCAGGCATAGCCACGGGCGATATTGCCCTCGACCTCGGCCAGAAGGGCGCTGACGGTGCGATATTCGTCGGTATTCCGGCTGATGCAGCGTTCCTGCGGGGTTCCGCAGGCGGCGATCAGAAGGGGCAGGGACAGGATCGCCCATGGGGCGGTGTTGCGACGCATGGCGGCTCTCTTTACAGCGGTGATACAGTTTAGCCGCCCGTTCCGGGCCTATGCAAATCACGAATGGGGACAATCCGATGGACGACCAGCGCCAAAGAGCAGCCACCTGGTTCCACGAGCTTCGCGACCGCATCGTCGCGGCCTTCGAGGCGCTGGAGGATCGCGCGGGCGGCGACGCCGCGCCGGGCCGGTTCGAGGTGACGCCGACCACCCGCGCCAACGATGGCGGCGGCGGCATCATGTCGGTCATGCGCGGCGGTCGGGTCTTCGAGAAGGTCGGCGTGAACTGGTCCGAGGTCCACGGAACCCTGCAGCCCGCAGCCCAGAAGGCGATGGCCGCCCGCGGCGTGCCGGGGATCGAGGCCGATCCGCGCTTCTGGGCCAGCGGCATCAGCCTGGTCGCCCATATGCAGAACCCCCATGCGCCCGCCGTCCACATGAACACGCGCATGTTCTGGACCCCCGGCGCGTGGTGGTTCGGCGGCGGCGCCGACCTGAACCCCTGCATTGAATACCCCGAGGATACCGAGCATTTCCACCGGACCATGCAATCCGCCTGCGATCCGCATGACGAGGGGTATTACGACCGCTTCAAGGCCTGGGCGGACGAGTACTTCTTCATCCCGCATCGCGGTCGCGCGCGCGGCGTCGGCGGCATCTTCTTCGACGATCTGAACAATGGCGACTGGGAACGCGACTTCGCCTTCACTCGCGATGTCGGCTCGGCCTTCCTGCCGGCCTTCCTGCCCCTGGCCGAGGCCCGCAGCCGCCAGACCTTCTCCGAGGAAGACCGCGACACGCAGTTGATCCATCGCGGGCTCTATGCCGAATACAACCTCGTCTATGACCGTGGCACGAAGTTCGGGCTGGAAACGGGCCACAACCCCGACGCCGTGCTGATGAGCCTGCCACCGCTGGCGAAGTGGGTCTGACCCGAGGAACAAGCGAAACGGGCGCGGAAACGCGCCCGCATCGGCCTTAGACGTCCAGTTCCTCGACGAAGCGCGCGTTTTCCTGGATGTATTCGAAGCGCAGCTCGGGCTTCTTGCCCATGAGGCGTTCGACCAGGTCGCCGGTCTCGCCGCCCTCGTCGTCGTCGATGCTGACGCGGATCAGCTTCCGCGTCTTGGGATCCATCGTGGTGTCGCGCAGGTCCTTGGCGTCCATCTCGCCCAGACCCTTGAAGCGCTGGACGTCGATCTTGCCGCGACCGCCCAGACCCTTCTGCATCATGCGCTCTTTCTCGGCGTCGTCGGCGACATAGACGCGATGCGCCCCCTGCGTCAGGCGATAGAGCGGCGGGCAGGCCAGGTACAGGTGCCCGCGATCGATCATCGGGCGCATCTGCGTGAAGAAGAACGTCATCAGCAGCGACGCGATATGCGCGCCGTCCACGTCAGCATCCGTCATGATGATGATCTTGTCATAGCGCAGGTCGTCGATGTTGAACTTGGACCCCAGCCCGACCCCCAGAGCCTGGCACAGGTCGTTGATTTCCTGGTTGGCACCCATCTTGGACGAGGCCGCGCCCAGCACGTTCAGGATCTTGCCGCGCAGGGGCAGCAGGGCCTGCGTCGCGCGCTGGCGTGCCATCTTGGCGCTGCCGCCCGCGCTGTCGCCCTCGACGATGAACAGCTCGGTCCCCTCGCGGTTGGTCGCGCTGCAATCGACCAGCTTGCCGGGAAGGCGCAGCTTCTTGGTCGCGGTCTTGCGGGCGGTTTCCTTCTCCTGCCGGCGGCGAAGGCGTTCCTCGGCGCGCAGGACAAGGAAGTCCAGGATCGCGCCCGCCGATTTCGTGTCCGAGGCCAGCCAGTTGTCGAAATGGTCGCGCACGGCGTTCTCGACCAGGCGCTGCGCCTCGACGGTGGCAAGGCGGTCCTTGGTCTGGCCCACGAATTCGGGTTCGCGGATGAAGCAGCTGACCAGCGCGCAGCCGCCGGTAATCAGGTCGTCGCGCGTGATCTGCGCGGCCTTCTTGTTGTTCACCAGCTCGCCATAGGCGCGGATGCCCTTGAGGATCGCGGCCCAGAAGCCCGCCTCGTGGGTGCCGCCCTCGGGGGTGGGAACGGTGTTGCAATAGGACTGGATGAAGCCGTCGCGCGAGGGCGTCCAGTTGATCGCCCAGTCCACCTTGCCGGGCGCGTTGAAGCGCTTGAAATCGACGCTGCCGCTGAAGGGACGCTCGGCATAGGTGCTGGAGCCTGCCAGCGTCTCGTTCAGGTAATCGGCCAGCCCGCCGGGGAAGTGGAAGGTCGCCTCGCGCGGGGTCTCGCCGTCGTCGATCTCGGTCTTCCAGCGGATCTCGACGCCGCTGAACAGGTAGGCCTTGGATTTCACCATCTTCATCAGCCGCGCGGGCTTGAAGCGGTGATGCCCGAAGATCTGTTCGTCGGCATGGAAGGTCACCGTGGTGCCGCGACGGTTGGGCGCGGCGCCGATCTTCTGGACCGGACCTTCGGGGATGCCCCGGCTGAAGCGCTGTTCGAACAGCTCCTTGTTGCGCGCGACCTGCACGACCATCAGGTCCGACAGCGCGTTCACGACCGATGCGCCGACCCCGTGCAGACCGCCCGAGGTCTGGTAGGCATCGCCCGAGAACTTGCCGCCCGCATGCAGCGTGCACAGGATCACCTCGAGCGCGGACTTGCCCGGGAACTTGGGGTGCGGGTCGATCGGGATGCCGCGCCCGTTGTCGCGCACGGCAACGCTGAAATCGGCCAGCAGCTCGATCTCGATGCGGCTGGCGTGACCGGCGACGGCCTCGTCCATCGAGTTGTCGAGGATTTCCGCGACAAGATGGTGCAGCGCGCGTTCATCCGTGCCGCCGATATACATGCCGGGGCGCTTGCGAACGGGCTCCAGCCCCTCCAGCACCTCGATCGAGGATGCCGAGTAGCTGTCATTGTTCACGTCGCCCGAAAGAAGGTCGTCGGCCATGTGTCTGTCGTCCTGTCGTCTGGTCTGGCGGCGGTTATCTCATGGCATGGGGCGGGGCGGCAAGGGCTTGTGGTCGCGCCGGTGCCGCGCCGCAAGGGGTGCCACCTAAACGGGCTCAGCCAAGCGTGCCTCCCACATGCGCAGGAAGCCGGGCCGCGCCTGGCAGCCGGCCAACCATTCGGTGATCGCGGGCCAGGCATCGCGCAGCCGCGCGTCGTTCCAACCGTAACGGATCACCTCGGCCATGTTCAGATCGGCCACGGTGAAGCGACCCCCGACAAGATGGCCGTTCGCGGACAGATGCGCGTCGAGCACCTTCAGCGGACGTTCCAGCCGCTCGATCGCCTCGTCGATGATCTCTCGATCCTCGTCGGTGGCCTCGGGGCGGGTCAGCATCTGGATGGTCAGGGCGTCGTCCTCGATCGCGGTCGCGGCATAGAAGGACCATTGCAGCATCTGCGCGTCCTCGGCCGGGGTCGCGGGGGCGACGGGGCCGCCATGCTTGCGCGCAAGGTGCAGGGTGGCCGCCATGCTCTCGGACAGGACCAGCCCGTCATCCTCGATCACCGGGATCGCGCCTGCGGGCGACAGCGCCAGGAATTCGGGGCTGCGCGTGCTCAGCGCGTCGGGATCGGCGGTGCGATAGCCCTGGATGACCGGCACTTGCCGGAAGGGCAGGTCCAGTTCGTGGCAGAGCCAGATGATGCGCGAGGCACGCGAGCGCGTGACGCCGTGAATGACCAGCATGGGGGTTCCTCGTCAGTTTCGGGCAGCTTGGGGCGTGTCGGGCAGCGATGCAAGCAATCCGGCGCGGATCGCAGCGCGGTCGATCGCATCCACCACCGATTGCGGATCGGCATGCTGCGGCATGTGGCCGATGCCCGGCAGGATGGTCAGGTTCGCGTTCGGCAGATCGCGCGCAAGGGGCACCGCGTGGACCTGTGCGGGAACGACGTGATCCTCGGCGCCGTGCAGGATCTCGACTGGCAGGTCCAGATCCGCGTATCGCTGCGACATGACGCGCAGGAAGGGGCGCAGCTGCGTGATCTGCCGCGCGTTGTTGCGATAGTTCGCCCGTCGCGCCGCAAGCCCCACGCCGATATGGTCGGCATAGCCCGGGGGCACGGCATCGGGCGCGAAGATCCCGGCCATGATCCGGTCGCCAAGCGACATGGGCGCCAGCGCGGTCATCAGGGGCGGGCCGACGCGGTTGCCGATGGGCGTGCCGACAAAGCGGTACCAGCCCTGCAATTCGCCGGGCCAGGGCTCGGTCGCGCCGGACACGACGACCAGCGCCGCCGTGTCGGACGGCGCGCGCATGCCCCAGGCCATCGCCACTGCCCCGCCATAGCTGTGGCCCATGACGATGGGGTCGCGCACGTCCAGCTGGTCCGCCGCCCTGCGCAGGAACTCGGCCTGCGATATCGGGCTGTGGTTCTGCGCGCCGATATCGTCGCTGAAGCCCAGCCCCGGCCTGTCGAACGCGATCACGCGATAGCGTCCCTTCAGCCGGTCGATCAGGTCGAAGCTGAAATCGCGCAGGTTGCCGCTGGCCCCGTGCAGCAGGATCAGGTCGGGGCCCTGGCCCTCGATCATGACGTGCACGCGGCGGCCATCCACCTCGATGAACTGCCCCGAGGGCGGGTGCGTCGCCTCGAAGCCGCGTTCGCGTTGCGTGGCGCGCGCATCGACCAGCGCGCACCCGCCCAGGGCCACGAACAGACTTGCGATACCCAGCATCCTTTTCCACCCCCTCATCGGCAATCCTTCACCCGATCGCGCCACCTGTCGGCGCGGTGATTTGCATTGCACCCCGTTTGCGCCTAACTGGACCCGCCATTCAAGACGGAACGACGCGATGACCCTTCGCCACGCAGCCGCAATCGCATCCCTTGTCGCCCTGCCGCAGATCGCCGCCGCGCATCCGCACGTGTTCATCGACGCCTCGCTGGCGCTGGAATACCGCGACGGCAAGCTGGCCCAGATCGCGGTCGAGTGGAGCTATGACGAGCTGTATTCGCTGCTGATCATCGAGGATATGGGCCTCGATCCCGATGCCGACGGCGTCCTGACCGAGGAAGAGAACGCCGCCATCCAGGGCTTTGACGGCGATTGGGAAGAGGGCTTCGACGGGCGGTTGTTCCTGCAGGCGAACGGCGCCCCCGTCGCGCTGGAGGATCCGCGCGATTTCACCGCGACCTACCAGGACGGGCGCCTGGTGTCGCGCCACGTGCGGCCCGTGACGGGCGATGCGGGGGTTTCGGACGATATGAAGATCGAGGTCTACGACCCTGAATATTATGTGCAATTCTCGATCGCCGAGGATGTTGCGGTCACGGGCGCGGAATGCGCGACGCGGCTGCTGCCGGGCGATCCCTATGCCGCGGCGGATGCCTATGCGCGGGCGGTGGCGCATGCGCTGGCCGATGACGATACCGCCTCGGCCGAGATGCTGTCCGTCGATATCGGGGCGACTGGCGCGGATGCGCTGCTGGTCGAATGCGAGGCGGGGGCATGACGCGCGCGCTGTCCGCCACGGGTCTGATCGTGGGCGCGGTGGCTCTGGTTCTGTGGCTTGGCGGCGGCCTTGCGGGGATCGAGCATTGGGCCGCGTCCGTCCAGCGTGAAACGCAGACCCTGATGGCAGGCGCGTTGCGCGGCTTGCGTTCCGGTCAGCCCGGCGCTGTCTGGTCGCTGGTCGGGCTGTGCTTCGCCTATGGGGTCGCGCATGCCGTGGGGCCGGGGCATGGCAAGATGGTGATCGGCAGCTATGGCTATGGCGCCGATGTGCCGATGATGCGGCTGGGCGTGCTGTCGGTCGCATCCTCGCTGGCGCAATCGGCCATGGCGGTGATCGTGGTCGGGGCGGGCATCACCCTGCTGGACCTTGGACGAGAGCAGCTGACCGACCTGACCGAACGCCGGATGGCCGATATCAGCGCGCTGATGGTCACGGGCGTCGGTTTGTGGCTGGCATGGCGCGGCATCCGGCAGCTGCGCGCGGCGGCGCGGGCGCAGGATCATCACCATCATCACCACGAGGGTTGCGGCTGCGGTCACGCCCATGGGCCAAGCGCGGCGCAGGTCTCGCAGGCGCGGGGGCTGCGCGACGGTCTGCTGGTCGTGGCCAGCATCGCGGCGCGGCCCTGCACGGGCGCGCTGTTCGTGCTGATCCTGACATGGCGGATGGGCATCTTCGGCATCGGCGTGCTGGGCACCTTTGCCATGGGGCTGGGGACGGCGCTGGTGACGCTGGCGGTCGCGATGCTGTCGGTCTGGGCGCGACGCGGCAGCGCGGCGGCGGTTGCCGACGGTGCCGCCGCGCGTTGGCTGCCCGGGATCGCGCAGCTTGCGGCAGGGCTGCTGGTCGCCGCCCTGTCGCTGGTTCTGCTGGTCTAGGCCGCGCCCAGCTGCGTCAGGAACGCCTGCATCTCCGGACCCATCGCCGAACGGTTGGCAAACAGCGTCGCCTGGGACCGCAGGACCGGTTCCTCGTCAAGGATCCGCAGGTTGTTCGCGCGCAGCGTCGCCCCGGACGAGGTGATGTCCGCGATCGCCTCGGCGGTCTGGTTCGTGACCGTGCCCTCGGTCGCGCCCTGGCTGTCGACCAGCTGGTAATCCGCGACCTCGTGCTCGGCCAGCCATGCGCGGACGAGGCGGTGATACTTGGTCGCAATGCGCAGGCGGAAGCCGTGCTGGGCACGGAAATCGCGCGCGATGGCGGCGAAATCGTCCAGATCGCGGCAATCGCGCCAGCAATCGGGCACGGCGATGATCAGGTCGGCATGGCCGAAGCCCATCGGGGCGACCTCGGACACCAGGTCGCGCCAGCCGGCCAGCTTCTCGCGCACCAGGTCGGTGCCGGTCACGCCAAGCTCGATCCGGCCCGCGGCCAGTTCGCGCGGGATCTCGCCCGCCGACAGCAGTACCAGCGAGACGCCCTCGGCCCCCTCGACCCGGCCCGCATATTCGCGGTCCGAGCCGCTGCGCGACAGGGTGACGCCGCGATCCGCGAACCAGTCGAAGGTCTGTTCCATCAGCCGCCCCTTGGACGGCACGCCAAGGCGGATCATGCTGCGCCCTCCAGTTCGGCAACCAGGCCGGGGCGGATGATGCCGCCGACGGCGGGAATTTCGCGGCCCTTGCCCAGCACCCGCGTCAGCGCGTCATAGCGACCGCCCGACGCGACATCGGGCCAGCCCGCGCGGTCGGCGGCGAAGCTGAAGGTGAAGCCGTCGTAATATTCCAGCGTGGTGCGCCCGTGGCTGGCATCGAAGGTGACGGCCGACAGGTCGATCCCGCGATCCGCGATGGCCTGAAGCCGCGCCGCGATGCGGTCCACGGCGGGGGCGATCGCGGGCATGTCCTGCGCCAGATCGCGCAGCAGCGGCGTCACCTGATCGGCGGGGGCCTGCAGCGCGAACAGGCGGTCCAGGCGTTCCGACCAGATCGGCGCGAGCGGCGCGACGGCGGCATCGGCGTTCAGCCGCGCGATGCGGCGGATCATCTCGTCCTCGGACCGCAGGCCGGCCCAGGGGGCGTCGGTTTCGGGGAAATCGCGCGGGGTCGTCGGCTGACCGAAGCGCGCCAGAAGGCGGCGGAAGCGGCCGGGCCGCCAGATGTGGTGCATCAGCGCGTCGCGCCGCGCGTCGGGCAGGGGCAGGGCCGCCACGGCGTCCAGCAGAAGGCCCATGTCCCCGATCTCGGCCCGAAGGTTCAGCGGCGCAAGCAGGTCGTGGAACAGCGCGAACAGTTCGGCATCGGCATCGGGATCGCGGCTGAACAGCTCGAACCCGGCCTGAAGATATTCGATGTCGCGCGGATTTTCGGGATGGGTGTCGCCCATGTCCTGCTTGCGGAACACCTCGCCCAGGTAACAGTAGCGGGCGGGTTCCGCGCCGTTCTGCATATGCGCCTGCACGACCGGGACGGTGAAATCCGGGCGCAGCATCATCTCGCCGCGGATCGGGTCGGCGGTGACATAGGCGCGGGCGCGGATATCCTCTCCGTACAGGTCCAGCAGGCTTTCGGCGGGCAGCAGCAGGTCGGGCGCGACCTCGACCCCGCCCGCGTCGCGGAAGGCGGCCAGAAAGCGCTGGCCGACGCTCTGCTTGTCGCGCTTGGGGATCATGAGAGGATCCGCCGCACTTCGGCCACCAGATCGGCGCGGGCGACCTCGGTCTGGGCGGGCTGGGATTTCCATTCGTCCAAGGACGCCTCGGCCGCGATCTTGGCGCCCAGGATCAGGTCCTTGACCTGCACGACGCCGCGCTCGGCCTCGTTGCCGCCTTGGATGATAGCGACGGGTGCGCCGCGCTTGTCCGCGTATTTCAGCTGGTTGCCGAAATTCTTGGGGTTGCCCAGATAGACCTCGGCCCGGATGCCCGCCGCACGCAGTTCCGCGGCCATTGCCTGGTAATCGGCCATGCGGTCGCGATCCATCACGGTCACGACGACCGGACCCTGGCTGTCGGCGCCCGCCAGCCCCTTGGCGCGCAGCGCGGCCAGCAGGCGGTCCACGCCGATGCTGACGCCGGTTGCGGGGACCTTCTGGCCGGTGAAACGCTCGACCAGGCCGTCATAGCGACCGCCCCCCGCGACGCTGCCGAACTGGCGCTTGCGGCCCTTCTCGTCCAGGATCTCGAAGGTCAGTTCGGCCTCGAAGACGGGCCCGGTGTAATATCCAAGCCCCCGCACGATCGAGGGGTCGATGACGGCGCGATCTTCGGCCACGCCCATCGCGGCCAGCATGTCGGCGATCTGCGACAGCTCGTCCACGCCCTCGGCGCCGATGGCCGATGCGCCGACGGCGGCGCGCAGGTTCGCCAGCGTGGCTGCGTTGTCGTCACCCTTGGACGTCAGGAAGGCCAGCACGGGCTGGGCCTGATCCACCGACAGGCCGACGCCGTCGATGAAGGCGCCGCTGTCATCCTTGCGGCCTTCGGTCAGCAGGGCCAGCACGCCGTCGCGGCCGACCTTGTCGAACTTGTCGATCTGGCGCAGCACGTCCTCGGCCTGATCGGCGCGGACCTCTGCGGCCTCCAGCACGCCGTTCAGGACCTTGCGGTTGTTGATCCGCACGATGTAGTCGCCGCGCGCGATCCCCACGCCTTCCAGCGCATCGGCCAGCATGGCGCAGATCTCGGCATCCGCCGCGACCGACGCGCTGCCCACCGTGTCGGCATCGCATTGATAGAACTGGCGGAAACGGCCCGGCCCGGGTTTCTCGTTGCGCCAGACGGGGCCCATCGCGAAGCGGCGATAGGGGCTGGGCAGATCGTTGCGATACTGCGCCGCCACGCGCGCCAGCGGCGCGGTCAGATCATAGCGCAGCGCCAGCCAGTCGCCCGCGGTGCCGCCGCCGGGAACCGCCTCCTCCTGCCAGGCGAAGACGCCTGCGTTGGGGCGGTCCACGTCGGGCAGGAACTTGCCCAGGGCCTCGACCGTCTCGACGGCGCTGGTCTCCAGCGGCTCGAACCCATGGCGATGATAGATCTCGGCGATGCGGTCCAGCATCGCCTTGCGTTCCGTCACCTCCGCACCGAAATAGTCGCGAAAGCCCTTCGGCGTGTCTGCCTTGGGGCGGGGCTGTTTCTTCTGGTCTTTTGCCATGGTCTTGCTGCCTTTAAGGGGCCAAATCCGGGAAAGGCCATAAAGGAAGGGAACGACATGGACAAGAACGCAGAGGCACGGATTACCGAGCTGGAGGAAAAGCTGGCCTACCTGACCCGCGTCACCGAGGACCTGTCCGAGGTGATCGCGCGCCAGGACCGGATCATCGACCGGCTGGCCGCCCGCATGCAGATGCTGATGGAGGTCGAGGCGCAGCGCCAATCCGAATCCGACGGCTCGATCCCGCTGGCCGATCAGAGGCCCCCGCACTGGTAAGGGCGTTTTCAGTGCTTTCACAGCGGGGCGCGATGCGCTAGAGCCGGGGCGAAAAGCAGTTTCGGTAAAACGGAAGGACGGCTCATGGCCAACGTGGTGGTTGTCGGCGCCCAGTGGGGCGACGAAGGGAAGGGCAAGATCGTGGACTGGCTCAGCGAACGCGCTGATGTCATTGCGCGCTTCCAGGGCGGCCACAATGCCGGCCATACGCTGGTCATCGGCGACAAGGTGTTCAAGCTGTCGCTGCTGCCCTCGGGGATCGTGCGCGAAGGCAAGCTGGCCGTGATCGGCAACGGCGTGGTGCTGGATCCCTGGGCGCTGTTCTCGGAAATCGACAAGCTGACCGGGCAGGGCGTCAAGATCTCGACCGAGAGCCTGATGATCGCCGAGAACACCCCGCTGATCCTGCCGCTGCACCAGGACCTGGACAAGCTGCGCGAGGAAGCCGCCGGCAAGGCCAAGATCGGCACCACCGGCCGCGGCATCGGCCCGGCCTACGAGGACAAGGTCGGCCGCCGCTCGATCCGCGTTGCGGACCTGGGTGACGAACAGACGCTGGACGATCGCCTGGACCGCCTGCTGGCCCATCACGACGCGCTGCGTCAGGGCCTGGGCGCCGAACCCATCGACCGCGACGCGCTGAAGGCCAAGCTGCAGGAAATCGCGCCCAAGCTGCTGCCCTATGCCCAGCCGGTCTGGAAGACCATGGCCGAGGCCCGCAAGGCCGGCAAGCGCATCCTGTTCGAAGGCGCGCAGGGCAGCCTGCTGGACATCGATTTCGGCACCTATCCCTATGTCACCTCCTCGACCACGATGTCGGGCGCGGCGGCGTCGGGCACCGGCATGGGGCCGGGCGCGATCGACTTCGTGCTGGGCATCGTCAAGGCATACACGACGCGCGTGGGCGAAGGCCCGTTCCCGACCGAACTGGACGATGCCGACGGTCAGCGCCTGGGCGAACGCGGCCATGAATTCGGCACCGTGACGGGTCGCAAGCGTCGCTGCGGCTGGTTCGATGCTGTTCTGGTCCGCCAGACCTGCGCCATCAGCGGCGTGAACGGCATCGCGCTGACCAAGCTGGACGTGCTGGACGGGTTCGAGAAGCTGAAGATCTGCGTCGGCTACGAGATCGACGGCGTGAAATACGACTATCTGCCGACCGCCGCCGCGCAGCAGACCCGCGTCACCCCCATCTACGAGGAAATGGACGGCTGGCAGGAATCGACCGCCGGTGCGCGCAGCTGGGCCGATCTGCCCGCCGCCGCGATCAAATATGTCCGCCGCGTCGAGGAACTGATCCAGTGCCCCGTCGCGCTGCTGTCCACGAGCCCCGAACGCGACGACACCATCCTGGTGACCGATCCCTTCGCGGACTGAACCGGAGAGGAACCGCCATGAAGCTTCAGACGCGCAAGAGGCTGTCCATCCTGGTGCTGGTCGTGCTGATGCCGATCTATGTGGTCGTGGCGGTTTCGCTGATGAACTGGCTCGACGCCCGCTTCGGGCGTCAGCCGATCCTGGTCGAGGTCGGGATCTACATCCTGCTGGGCGTGCTGTGGGCCTTTCCGTTCAAGCGCATCTTCAGCGGGGTCGGGCGCGAATGATCGCCCATCCCGAAGGCGTCACCGTCATCGGCGGCGGTGCCGTCGAGGGGGACGATCTTGCGCAGGCGCTGGCCGTCGCGCCGGTGCTGGTGGCCGCCGATGGCGGGGCCGACAGCGCGCTGCGGCTGGGCCGCATGCCCGATGCGGTGATCGGCGATCTGGACAGTGTCAGCGACGAGGCCCGCGCCCGGATCCCCCCGGAACGCATCCATCATGTCGCCGAGCAGGACAGCACCGATTTCACGAAATGCCTGCGCCGCATCCGCGCGCCGCTGGTCATGGCGGTGGGCTTTGCCGGATTGCGGCTGGACCACAACCTTGCCGCGCTGACCGCGATGGTCGCGCCCGATGCGCCGCGTGTCGTGATGCTGGCGCCCGATGACGTGGTCCTTGCCGCGCCCGCCCGGATCGCGCTGGACCTGCAGGCGGGTACGCGCGTGTCGCTGTTCCCGATGGGGCCCGCGACGGGGCGCAGCAGCGGCCTCGAATGGCCCATCGACGGCATCGACTTCGCGCCCGCGGGCCGCGTCGGCACATCCAATCGCGCGACGGGTCCGGTCGATCTGCAGATCGACGGCCCGATGCTGATCATGCTGCCGCGCGACTGCCTGCGGCAGGTGCTGGCGGCTCTTTAAGGCTGTTCCGTTTCGCGCCGCCTATCGCTTGCGATAAGGCGGGGCGGTCGTTATCTCTGCCGGATCACGGGGATGGGTGCCATGCAACCGAAGCGCATACTTCTGATCGTGGGCGGGGGGATCTCGGCCTATAAGATCCCGCAGCTGATCCGGCTGATGCGGGCCGAGGGGCTGTCGGTGACGCCCGTCCTGACGCAGGCAGGCGCGCAGTTCACCACGACCATGACCCTGTCGGTGCTGGCAGGAGAGCCGGTGCATGAGGCGCTGTTCGACATCGGCACCGAGGCCGAGATCGGCCATATCCAGCTGTCGCGCAACGCGGATCTTGTCGTGGTCGCCCCGGCGACTGCGGACCTGATGGCGAAGATGGCGCAGGGTATCGCCAACGACCTTGCCACGACACTTCTGCTGGCGACCGACAAGCCCGTTCTGATCGCGCCGGCGATGAACGTGCGGATGTGGGACCACCCCGCCACCCGCCGCAACCGCGAGACGCTGGCACGCGACGGCATCCTGTCGGTCGGGCCGGACAGCGGCGACATGGCCTGCGGCGAATACGGCCCCGGACGCATGGCCGAACCCGAGGCCATCGTGGCGGCGATCCGCGACGCGCTCGCCCCGCATCCGCAGCCTTTGGCCGGACGGCACGCGATCGTCACCTCGGGGCCGACGCATGAGCCGATCGATCCGGTGCGCTATATCGCGAACCGGTCCTCGGGGGCGCAGGGGACGGCCATCGCGGCGGCGCTGCGCGACCTGGGGGCGCGGGTCAACTTCGTGACCGGCCCGGCATCGGTCGCCCCGCCCGATGGCGTCAATGTCATCCGGGTCGAGACCGCCCGCCAGATGCGCGACGCGGTGCAGGCCGCGCTGCCCGCCGATATCGCCGTCATGGCGGCCGCCGTCGCGGATTGGCACGTGACGAACGAAAGCGGCCTGAAGATGAAGAAGGACGGCAGCGGCAATCCGCCCGCGCTGGACATGGCCGAGAACCCCGACATCCTGCGCTGGCTGTCGAACGACGCATCCCGGCCCCGGCTGGTCGTGGGCTTCGCCGCCGAGACGCATGACGTGATCGCCCACGCGACGGCCAAACGCCTGCGCAAGGGCTGCGACTGGATCGTGGCCAACGATGTCAGCCCCGCGACGGGCATCATGGGCGGCACGGAAAACGCGGTGACGCTGATCACCGAGGCGGGCCCCGAAGAATGGCCCCGGATGGACAAGGACAAGGTCGCGGCACGGCTTGCGGCCCGGATTGCGGAGGCGCTGGAATGACGCGCGACTATCTCGACTGGAATGCCACGACGCCGATCCGCCCCGAGGTCAAGGCCGCCATGATCGAGGCGCTGGACATCGCGGGCAACCCGTCCTCGGTCCATACCGAGGGGCGCGCGGCCAAGATGGCGCTGGAGGGCGCGCGGCAGCGCCTTGCAAGCGCGCTTGGGGCCGATGGCGCGGACGTGGTCTTTACCTCGGGGACGACCGAGGCCGCCTCGATGGTGCTGGGCGGCGGCGGTTTCCACTGCGCGCCGGTCGAACATAGCGCGATCAAGGTCTGGTGCGAACAGGATCTGGCGGTGGACGGCGACGGCATCGTCACGGTGGCCGATCCCGCCCGAACCAGCCTGCAGCTGGCCAACAACGAGACCGGCGTGATGCAGAAGCTGCCCGAGGGGTTGCACAACAGCGACCTGACGCAGGCCTTCGGCAAGGTGCCCATGGCCTTCAACTGGATGGGGATCACGGCGGGTTTCGTCAGCGCGCACAAGCTGGGCGGTCCCAAGGGCATCGGCGCACTGATCCTGCGCAAGGGGACCGAGGTGCCCGCCCTGATCCGCGGCGGGGGCCAGGAACAGGGCCGCCGCGCCGGGACCGAGAACCTCGTGGGGATCATCGGGCTTGCCGCCGCCGCCGAGGCCGCGCAGAAGGACCTCGAGGCCGGTCTGTGGGACGAGGTACGCGCGCGCCGCGACATGCTGGAGGCGCGGATCTGCGACATCGCGCCCGAGGCCGTGGTGGCCGGAAAGAACGCACGACGCTTGCCTAACACCTCGTGCATTCTTACATCCGGCTGGAAGGGTGAAACGCAGGTCATGCAGATGGACCTTGCGGGATTTGCCATCTCGGCGGGTTCGGCCTGTTCTTCGGGCAAGGTCCGGGCCAGCGGTGCGCTGCAGGCAATGGGGTTCGACGATCAGCAGGCCCAATCGGCGATCAGGGTTTCGATAAGCCCCGCTTTGGGCGACGATCAGATCAACCGATTTGCGGACGCCTGGGAAAAGGCTTATAGGCGCTGGCGCAGCCGACATGCGTGACGGAACGGGCGGGCAGGGGCCCGCCATCGAGGAAGGAAAGAGAATGACGGAAGCCACCGATCTGGACGTGCGCGAAGGCGTCGACCGCGAGACGGTCGAAACTGTCCGCAACATGGGCAGCTACAAGTACGGCTGGGACACCGAGATCGAGATGGACTATGCCCCCAAGGGGGTGAACGAGGATATCGTCCGTCTTATCTCGGAAAAGAACAACGAACCGGAATGGATGACCGAGTGGCGGCTGGAAGCCTTCCGCCGCTGGCAGACCATGACCGAGCCGAAATGGGCGATGCTGAACTATCCGGAAATCGACTTCCAGGATCAGTACTACTATGCCCGCCCCAAAAGCATGGAAGAGAAGCCGAAGTCGCTGGACGAGGTGGACCCCAAGCTGCTGGCGACCTATGAAAAGCTGGGCATCCCGCTGAAGGAGCAGATGATCCTCGCGGGTGTCGAGGGCGCGGACGAGGCACCTGCGGAAGGCCGCAAGGTCGCCGTCGATGCGGTCTTCGACAGCGTCAGCGTCGGCACCACCTTCAAGGACGAGCTGGCCAAGGCCGGCGTCATCTTCTGTTCCATCAGCGAGGCGATCCGCGAGCATCCCGAGCTGGTGAAGAAGTACCTGGGCAGCGTCGTTCCGCAGTCCGACAACTATTTCGCGACGCTGAACAGCGCCGTCTTCTCGGACGGGTCCTTCGTCTATGTCCCGCCGGGCGTCCGCTGCCCGATGGAGCTGTCGACCTATTTCCGCATCAACGCCGAGAATACCGGCCAGTTCGAGCGGACGCTGATCATCGCCGACAAGGGCAGCTATGTCAGCTATCTGGAAGGGTGCACCGCGCCGCAGCGCGACACCAACCAGCTGCATGCTGCCGTGGTCGAGCTGGTGATCCTGGAAGACGCCGAGGTGAAATACTCGACCGTCCAGAACTGGTTCCCCGGCGACGAGGAAGGCAAGGGCGGCATCTACAACTTCGTGACCAAGCGCGCCGATTGCCGCGAGGCACGGGCCAAGGTGATGTGGACGCAGGTGGAGACCGGTTCGGCCATCACTTGGAAATACCCGTCCTGCATCCTGCGCGGCGATGAATCGCAGGGCGAGTTCTACTCGATCGCGATCGCCAACAACTTCCAGCAGGCCGATACCGGCACCAAGATGATCCACCTGGGCAAGAACACGCGTTCGCGCATCGTGTCCAAGGGCATCTCGGCCGGCAAGGCGCAGAACACCTATCGCGGCCTGGTGACGATGCACCCCAAGGCCACGAACAGCCGCAACTATACCCAGTGCGACAGCCTGCTGATCGGCGATCAGTGCGGCGCCCACACGGTGCCCTATATCGAGGTCAAGAACACCTCGAGCCGGGTCGAGCACGAGGCGACCACCAGCAAGGTGGACGACGATCAGCTGTTCTACTGCCGGTCGCGCGGCATGGACGAGGAAGAGGCCGTCGCGCTGGTCGTGAACGGGTTCTGCCGCGAGGTCCTGCAGGCGCTGCCGATGGAGTTCGCCATGGAAGCGCAGTCGCTGGTCGCGATCTCGCTTGAAGGTTCGGTCGGCTGAGGCCGCCACGCAAAATTCGATGATGGTGCCGCGGGACGGCACCGCCGCCACCATCCGATGAGGAAGATATGCTGAAGATTGATAACCTGCACGTGAAGCTGGAAGAAGAGGACAAGCAGATCCTGAAGGGTCTGAGCCTCGAGGTCCCCGCCGGTCAGGTCCACGCCATCATGGGTCCGAACGGTTCGGGCAAATCCACCCTGTCCTATGTCCTGTCGGGCCGCGACGGCTACGAGGTGACCGAAGGCGACGCCTCGCTGGACGGCGAGAGCCTGCTGGAGATGGAGCCCGAGGAACGCGCCGCTGCCGGCCTATTCCTGGCATTCCAGTACCCGGTCGAGATCCCCGGCGTGGGCAACATGACCTTCCTGCGCACCGCCGTGAACGCGCAGCGCAAGGCGCGCGGCGAGGAAGAGCTGTCCTCGGCCGAGTTCCTGAAGATCGTGCGCGAGAAGGCCAAGGAGCTGCAGATCAGCCCCGAGATGCTGAAGCGTCCGGTCAACATGGGCTTCTCGGGCGGTGAGAAGAAGCGCAACGAGATCCTGCAGATGGCCATGCTGGAACCGCGCATGTGCATCATGGACGAGACGGATTCGGGCCTGGATGTCGACGCGATGCGCCTGGTGTCCGAAGGCGTGAACGCGCTGCGTTCGCCGGACCGCAGCTTCCTCGTGATCACGCACTATCAGCGCCTGCTGAACCACATCCAGCCGGATGTCGTGCACATCATGTCGAACGGTCGCATCATCAAGTCGGGCGGCCCCGAGCTGGCGCTGGAAGTCGAAGAGAACGGCTATGGCGACCTGCTGGCGGAGGCCGATTGATGACTGAAGCAGCCGTGAAAACCAAGGACGAGGTGACGCCGCAGGTTTCCGGCGCACCGAAGGCCGCGGACGCGCTGGAGGCTCGCCTTGCCGCGCTGCCGCTGCCCAAGGGCGGCTGGTCGGCCGATGCACGGTCCGAGGCGCTGGCACGTCTGCGCGACATGGGCCTGCCCGGTCCGCGCGACGAATACTGGCGCTTTACCGATCCGCGTCCGTTCAACGCCCCCGAGGCCAAGCCGCTGCCGATCGCCGATGGTGCGTCGCCGCTGTTCACCTCGCGCGACAAGCTGACGCTGGTCTTCGTGGATGGCGTCTTCGATGCAGCGGCTTCGGACGACCTGTCGCTGGAAGGGGTCGAGATCTCGACCCTGAAGGGCACGCATGACGATGCCGACCACTGGGCCAAGGGGCTGTACGGTGCGCTGGAGACGGCGGGCCAGAAGCCTGCCGCACGCCCCTTCGCGGCGCTGAACACCGCCGCTGCGCAGGACGGCCTGCTGATCCGCGTGACGGGCACGCCCTCGAAGCCGATCCACGTGCTGCATCGTCGCGGCTCGGACGACGCCGACGTGGTCTGGCACCACGTCATCCGCGTCGAGGAAGGCGCCGAGGCGACCCTGCTGGAGACCGGCACCGTCGGCGCGCGGTCCAACGGCGTGATCGAGGCCGATCTTGCCAAGGGCGCTCGCCTGCACATGATCGCGGCCAAGCGCGCGGCGGATCCGAAGATCGGCATCTCGCACATCTTCGCCCGCGTGGACGAAGGCGCCGCCATCAAGAGCTTCGTGCTGTCGGTGAACGGCAACGTCATGCGCAACGAGGCGATCATCGACATGGTCGGCGACGATGCGGTCGCGCATGTGGCGGCGGCGGTTCTGGGCGACCAGAACGTCGGTCCGTTCCACCATGACGACACCGTCTTCATCACCCACGGCGCGCTGCGCGGCGAAAGCCGCCAGGTGTTCAAGAAGGTGCTGAAGAACGGCGCCACCGGCGTGTTCCAGGGCAAGATCCTGGTCAAGCCCGGCGCGCAGAAGACCGACGGCTACCAGATCAGCCAGGCGCTGCTTCTGGACGAGCGCAGCCAGTTCCTGGCCAAGCCCGAGCTGGAGATCTATGCCGATGACGTGGCCTGCTCTCACGGGTCGACCACGGGTGCCATCGACGAGGACGCGCTGTTCTACTTCCGCTCTCGCGGGATTCCGCGCGAACGCGCCATCGTCTTCCTGGTCCTGTCCTTCCTTGCCGACGCGCTGGAAGAGGTCGAGGACGAGGGCCTGCGCGACGAGATCAACGAACGGCTTGATGCGTGGCTGACGGATCGTCCGCAGATCTGAGCGAGGCGCGCGGCGGCATGCTCCGCCGCGTGCTTGCAAGCTGGTGGGCCCCGCGCCGGGTGGTGCGGGGCCTTGCCGACATTCCCGATACCACGCTTCTGGTCGTCGTCATGCTGGCGGGCCTGATGCAGCTGGTCTCGCAGGCCCCCGGCCATGCCCGCGCGGCGCAGATCGACCCCTCGATCCCGCTGGACGCCCGCATGGGGGGTGCGCTGATGGGTTCCCTTTTCATGCTGCCGCTTCTGGCCTATTTCGTGGCGGGGCTGTCGGGCCTGCTGCTGCGCGTGACGCCGTGGCGGATCGACCCGCGCCACGCCCGGCTTGCGCTGTTCTGGGCGCTGCTGGCGGCGGCGCCTGCATCGCTTCTGGCGGGGCTGACGGCGGGTTTCGTGGGGCCGGGGCCCGCGCTTACGCTGACGCGCGCGATCGCGGGTGTCGGTTTCCTTCTGATCTGGGGCGCCGGTTTCCGGGCGCTGACGAGGCGGCAATGAGTTTCGACGATTTCAAGCACCTTGTGCGAACCACCTTCCGCGATCCCGATGCGGCGGCAAGGCAGCTGATCGGGCTGGACCTGCCGATGCAGGCCCGCTGGATGGCGCTGGTGCTGGCCGTCTCGGTCTCGGCGCTGATGGCGTTCCTCGTCTCGTCGATCTTCCCCGCGCCCGAGGGGGCCGAGGCCCCGATGCTGTCGGTCGTCCGCCAGCCGATGATGCTGGCCGCGATGCAGATGGCCGCGATCGTGATGGGCGCCGGGCTGATGGCCGGCGTGGGACGGATCTTCGGCGGCAGGGGGACATTCCCCGACGCGCTGATCCTGACCGTCTGGATCGAGGTCCTGCTGCTGATCGTGCAGGCCGCGCAGGTCGTCCTGTCGCTGGCCGTGCCGCCCGTTGCGGGGATCGCGGGGATCATGGCCATCGCGCTGTTCCTGTGGCTGACGGTCCAGTTCACGAAGGCCCTGCACGGGTTCACCAGCGGGCCCAAGGTGCTGCTGGTGATGTTCGTCACCCTGATCGCGATGGGCACCGTCCTGTCCTTCCTGGCCGCCGCGCTCGGCCTCATGCCGGAGATGCCGCAATGAGCTTTGACATCGACGCCGTCCGTGCCGATTTCCCGATCCTGTCGCGCCAGGTGAACGGCCGTCCGCTGGTCTATCTGGACAGCGGTGCCAGCGCCCAGAAGCCGCAGGTCGTGATCGACGCGATCACCCGCGCCTACGAGGGCGAATACGCCAATGTCCATCGCGGGCTGCATTACCTGTCGAACCTTGCGACCGACAATTACGAGCGCGTCCGCGGCACCATCGCCCGCTTCCTGAACGCCCCCGCCGAGGATGAGGTGATCTTCACCAGCGGCTCGACCGAGGGGATCAACCTTGTCAGCTATGGCTGGGCCGCGCCGCGCCTTCAGGCGGGCGACGAGATCGTGCTGTCGGTGATGGAGCATCACGCCAATATCGTGCCCTGGCATTTCCTGCGCGAACGGCAGGGCGTCGTCCTGAAATGGGTCGAGCCCGAGCCCGATGGCAGCCTGCCTGCCGAAAAGGTGCTCGAGGCCGTCGGCCCGCGCACCAAGCTGATCGCGGTCACGCATATGTCGAACGTGACGGGCACCGTGGTCGATGTCGCGGCCATCGCGCGCGGCACGGATGTTCCGGTGATGGTCGATGGCAGCCAGGCGGCGGTGCACATGCCGGTCGATGTCGCGGCGCTCGGCTGCGATTTCTACTGCATCACGGGTCACAAGCTCTATGGGCCTTCGGGTTCGGGCGCGATCTGGATCAGCGCCGAACGGCAGGCCGAGATGCGGCCCTTCCTGGGGGGCGGCGACATGATCCGCACCGTGGGCCGGGACGAGGTGACCTATGCCGATCCGCCCCTGCGGTTCGAGGCCGGCACGCCGGGCATCGTGAACCAGATCGGACTGGGCGCCGCGCTGGAATACCTGATGGGCCTCGGGATGGAGAACGTGGCAAGCCACGAACGGGGGCTGCGCGACTATGCCCGTGACCGGCTGCGGGCGCTGAACTGGCTGCAGATCCAGGGCGACGCGGCGGACAAGGGCGCGATCTTCTCGATGACGATGGAGGGGGCGCATGCGCATGACATCTCGACCATCCTCGACAAGAAGGGAATCGCCGTGCGCGCGGGCAGCCACTGCGCCATGCCGCTGATGGAGTTCTTCGGCGTCAGCGCCACTGCGCGCGCCAGCTTCGCGATGTACAACACCAAGGCAGAAGTCGACGCTTTGGTCGAAGGATTGACGTTCTGCCGCGAGCTTTTCGCCTGAATCTTGCAAAGATTCGCAAACAGGCCGAAGAATTCACGTTAGACCTTGCCGGAAGAAGGCAGCATCTGCATCCCTTGTCGCAAGATCGACAAGGAGGCAGGCATGGCCGAGATTCTGGTTCTGGGTGCGGGTATGGTCGGCGTCACGACGGCGCTGTCCCTGCAGGAGCGTGGTCACGACGTGACCATCATCGAACGCAACGTCCCCGGACGCGAGACCAGTTACGGCAATGCCGGCCTGATCCAGACCGAGGCGGTCGAGCCCTATGCCATGCCGCTGGCACCCGGTGCGCTGCTGCAGATCGCGATGGGGCGCGGCTTCGACGTCAAGTGGACGCCCTCGGGGCTGATGTCGCAGATGGGCGCGGTCTGGAGCTATGCGCTGAACTCGCTTCCGGCCGCGCATCGGCGGGCGTCGCAGACCTGGGGCAAGCTGATCCGCCAGTCCACCGACCGCCACGCGCCGCTGATCGCGGCGTCGGGTTCGGACAACATCATCCGCAAGAACGGCTTCATCGAACTGCACCGGACGCCCGCCAAGTTCGACAAGGGCGCCAAGGCGGTCGAGCGTTTCCGCAACGATTTCGGCGTGGATGCGCGGCTGCTGACCGGTGCCGAACTGCGCGCGGTCGAACCCTCGATCAAGGTTGAGGTTCAGGGCGCAACCCATTGGATGGACGCGTGGAATTGCTCGGACCCCGGTGGGCTGGTCGCGGCCTATGCCGCGCTGTTCCAGAAGCGCGGCGGGCGGATCATCAACGGCGATGCGGGCGATCTGCATCGCAAGGGCGCGGCATGGATCGCGGACGAGGCCGAGGGCGAACATGCCGTCATCGCGCTTGGCCCCTGGTCGCCCGCCATCACCGAACGCTTCGGCCTGCGCGTGCCGATGGTCTACAAGCGCGGCTATCACCGGCATTACCACATGGAGTTGCCGCCGCAGCACCCGATCGCGGATTTCGGCAACTCGGTCGTGCTGTCGCCCATGCGTCGCGGCCTGCGCATCGCGACCGCGGCCGAGCTGACCTCGCATCCGCGCCTGACCCCGCCGCAGCTGAAGCATGGCGAGAAGGCCGCGCGGGAACTGTTCGACGTGGGCGCCCCGGTCGAGGCCGAACCCTGGACCGGACGTCGCCCCTGCATGCCGGACATGCTGCCGCTGGTCGGTCGGGTTCCGGATCAGCCGAACCTCTGGGCGCATTTCGGGCATGGTCATCAGGGCTTCACCCTTGGTCCGGTCACGTCGGAGATCCTCGCGGACGAGATTTCCGGCGGGCAGGGTTGGGACGCCTTGCAACCTTCGAGGCTCAAGCGCGGTTGATCTGACGCCCCGCAACGCACATCTTGGGGGCCAGTCCGAACGGAACGGGAACCTCATGGGTCACAACAACACGAGCGCGCCTGTCCAGCGCTTTCCCGAAGTCACGCGCCCCAAGCTGGAAGGGGGCAAGCGTTTCGTCATGAAATCCGAGTTCCAGCCCGCGGGCGACCAGCCGACAGCCATTAAGGAGCTGTCGGCGGGCGTCGTCTCGGGGGAACGCGATCAGGTCCTGCTGGGCGCCACCGGCACCGGCAAGACCTATACCATGGCGAAGATCATCGAAGAGACGCAGCGCCCGGCGATCATCCTTGCGCCCAACAAGACGCTGGCCGCGCAGCTTTACGGCGAATTCAAGGGCTTCTTTCCGGACAACTCGGTCGAATATTTCGTCAGCTATTACGACTACTACCAGCCCGAAGCCTATGTGCCGCGCAGCGACACCTATATTGAAAAGGAATCGCAGATCAACGAGGCCATCGACCGGATGCGCCACAGTGCGACGCGCGCCCTGCTGGAACGCGACGACGTGATCATCGTGGCCTCGGTCAGCTGCATCTATGGCATCGGCTCGGTCGAGACCTATTCGGCGATGACGCAGGACATGATCGTCGGCGAAAGCTATGACCAGCGTGAATTTCTGGGCCAGCTGGTGGCGCAGCAATACAAGCGTCTGGATGCCAGCTTCCAGCGCGGCAGCTTCCGTGTGCGCGGCGATCTGGTCGAGGTCTGGCCCGCCCACCTCGAGGATCGCGCATGGCGGTTCGACTTCTTCGGCAACGAGCTGGAGGCGATCACCGAATTCGACCCGCTGACCGGCACGAAATCGGACAGCTTCAAGCAGATCCGCATCTATGCCAACAGCCACTATGTCACGCCGCGCCCGACGATGCAGCAGGCCGTGAAAGGCATCAAGAAGGAGCTGGCCGAGCGTCTGAAGGTCCTGCAGGAGGAAGGCAAGCTGCTGGAGGCGCAGCGCCTGGAGCAGCGCACCAATTTCGACATCGAGATGCTGGAGGCCACCGGCGTCTGCAACGGGATCGAGAACTACAGCCGCTATCTGACGGGCCGCGCGCCGGGCGAGCCGCCCCCCACGCTGTTCGAGTTCATCCCCGACAATGCCATCGTCTTTGCCGATGAAAGCCATGTCAGCGTGCCGCAGATCGGCGGCATGTATCGCGGCGACTTCCGGCGCAAGTTCACGCTGGCCGAACACGGCTTCCGCCTGCCCAGCTGCATGGACAACCGCCCCCTGAAGTTCGAGGAATGGGACGCGATGCGCCCGCAATCGGTCTTCGTGTCGGCCACGCCCGCGCAATGGGAAATGGACCAGACGGGCGGCGTATTCACCGAACAGATCATCCGTCCCACCGGTCTTCTGGACCCCCAGATCGAGATCCGCCCGGTCGAGATGCAGGTCGACGATCTGCTGGACGAGGTGCGCCGCGTCACCGCCGCCGGTTACCGGACCCTGTGCACCACGCTGACCAAGCGCATGGCCGAGGATCTGACCGAATACATGCATGAACAGGGGATCAAGGTCCGCTACATGCACAGCGATATCGACACGATCGAGCGGATCGAGATCCTGCGCGATCTGCGACTTGGCGCCTTCGACGTCCTGATCGGCATCAACCTTCTGCGCGAGGGGTTGGACATCCCCGAATGCGGGCTGGTCGCGATTCTCGATGCCGACAAGGAAGGCTTCCTGCGGTCGGAAACGTCGCTGATCCAGACCATCGGTCGCGCGGCGCGGAATGCCGACGGTCGCGTCATCATGTATGCCGACCGCGTCACCGGCAGCATGGAACGCGCCATGGCCGAGACCGAGCGCCGCCGCGAGAAGCAGATCGCCTATAACGAGGAACATGGGATCACGCCGCAGACCGTGCGGAAGAACGTCGAGGATGTGCTTGCGGGGCTGTGGCAGGGCGATACCGACCAGTCGCGCGTCACCGCCAAGGTCGAGGGCGCGAAGGTCGGCGCGAACCTGCAGGCCCACCTGGATGCCCTGCGCGAGCAGATGCGCAAGGCCGCCGAGAACCTTGAGTTCGAGGAGGCTGCACGCCTGCGCGACGAGGTCAAACGCCTCGAGGCAGTGGACCTGGCGGTGTCGGACGATCCCCTGGCCCGCCAATCCGCCATCGAGGAAGCGACCGAGCAGGCGACGCGCAGCGCCGGTCGTTCATCCGCGGGGCGGGCAGGTCAGCGGGGCGGGAACAAGCGTTCCAAGCGACGGGCCTAGCCGCAGCTGACGCGGCCGATCCAGCCCTTCGGGTCGGTGTGCAGGGTCAGGCGGGCCGGGTTCGTCGCAGGCGGAACCGGCCGGCCATAATCCACCAGGCGAACCTGAAGCGTGGGCGGAAAGCTGACCTCGCCCCAGTTCATGCCGACGACCCGTGCATGCTTGGCCGGATTGCAGACGCGATCTGCCACGGTATAGCTGGGCCCCGAGGCGCAGGCACCCAGGGCGGTCACGGCGGCCAGAAGGGCAAGGCGGATTTTCATGCGGGAACCTCTTGCTTGTCGGGTCTTGAACGCCATTCCGGCGGTGTCGTTCCCATCATAACCCGTTTTGCAGCATTGTAAAAAAACAGGGCCCCGAAGGGCCCCGCTTGCCTCATTGGCTGGCAGCGGCAAGGACCGCGCAGGCCATCCTGCCGCCCGCATCCCCCGAGGGCTGCGATTCCATGTCGTCCATCCCCTGATGGATCATGAAGGACGTGCCGTCTGCATCAACGACCTGTTCTGCCGCAAGGTCGGGGACGAAATACTCGACCGTCAGCATGCCGCTCTGGGGAACGTGGACATTGGGCAGATCCCCCAGATGCGGCCCGTTCTCCGAGTTCACGCCGTGATCGCGGCCCTCGCCAGCCAGATGGCCGCCCGCGCTCTTGAATTCCGGGCCCTCGCACAGGCCGGTCTCGTGCAGATGCGCGGCATAGGTGCCTGCCGGCACATCGGTCAGCTCGATCTTCAGGTGCATCATCCCCGAGGGCGTGGGCATCGCGGTGATGGTGCCGTGGGGCTGACCCTCGGGGCCTGCGATATCCGCGCTCATGGCCTCGGTGCTGTCCATGGGGGCGGTCGAGTGGGCCGAGTGGTCGTCGGCAAGGGCAGGGGTTGCGGCAAGGATGGCGGCGGCGGTCAGGCGAAGCATGGGAACCTCCTTCGTGGTCATGTGCAGACCTAACGGCAGGGCGAGCGATCCGTTCCTGCGGCATTCTCGGGACTTGAAGCACCGCTCGATTGCGGCGATACAAAGGCCGAACCCTGTTCGAGGAAGACACCCATGCGCGTCCGTATTTACCAGCCTGCCCGCAACGCGATGACCTCGGGGATGGCCCGCACGCGTGGCTGGCTGCTGGAATACCCGCCCGCCGATGCCCGCGAGATCGATCCGCTGATGGGCTGGACCAGCAGCGACGATACGCAGTCGCAGGTTCGCCTGCGCTTCGACACCCGCAAGCAGGCCGAGGATTACGCCCGCGAACGCGGTCTGGACTATGTCGTGCAAGAGCCGCACAAGCGCAGCCAGAACGTCCGCCCCCGCGGCTATGGCGAGAACTTCGCCACCGACCGCCGCGCCCCCTGGACGCACTGAGATTTGTTACTCCGTGCATAGTTAGTGCCATCCGGGGGTATCTTAAGCCAGCTCCGAGTAAAGGTTTTGTAAGTCATTGATTTTAAGACTTCCTGCTTAGTCGCTTAGCGGCCGGCCGGAGCACCTCATCATAGTTGACCCGTTTTCGAGTTATCCAGATCGCATTCATTGATGAGCTTCTGATTCTGCTCGTCCCGGAGTTGCTGTCGCCGTAACGAAAGTCGTCCAGCGCGCTTCCACGGGCATTCCCCAGCTCAGTATGCAGAAAGTATGTGCGAGACAGAGCGCGGGCTCGTGATCTGATGACAAGCTTAGATATTATGTGATGGCAATGGGCGGACAGCCGCCCTTCGCTGCCGATGCAAACAGTCTATGTCAGGTCAGCAAAAGCGGTCCTTGGCAACTGACGTGCACGGACCGACCGGTCCGGGTTGACTACTAGGGTCAGGACCCATTAATTTTCTTGATGCCGTCCTGTCGGCGTGATTCACGCTCCCAAACAGGTGGGGGCATCATGAGTAATCTTTTCTG
>NZ_ATUJ01000006.1 GCF_000420145.1 Paracoccus zeaxanthinifaciens ATCC 21588 | reverse complement strand
CGAGGGTCGCAATACCTGTCGATCAAATACACTGAGAGGCTCGGCGAGGCCGGCATCGAACCTTCCGTCGGCAGCGTCGGCGATAGCTACGACAACGCCTTGGCGGAGACAATCAATGGCCTGTTCAAGGCCGAGGTCATCCACCGTCGCGGTCCTTGGCGCAACTTCCAGGCCGTCGAATATGCCGCCCTCGAATGGGTCGACTGGTTCAACAACCGTCGCCTGCTCGAGCCGATCGGGAACATCCCGCCGGCAGAAGCAGAGGCAAACTTCTACGCCACTATGGAAACAGAAGCCGTGGCCGCGTAACTAACCGAAATCAGCCTCCGGCAAACCCGGCGCGGTTCATCTCTGACAGGGACGAAAAAGGCCGCCGAGCCAACTCGATTACGCGAGCATGCCCGAAATGCAAGTCAGCCGTATACCAATGCGCCATCAGAACCCTCCCCCCGCCGGGCCGCGGGCGAAGATCACGCAGGCCTGTCGTAACACGTCGTTCTCGGCTCGCAGCCGCTGGTTCTCCAGCTCAAGCTCGGCCTTCGACAACGCAGCGAGGCGCTTCCGGTTGGACAGAAGCCTTGAATCAACAGTCTGCAGCAGACCGCTGTCCTGAACCCACTCCAGCAATGTCTTCGGCGCACAGCCGACGCGTGGCGCCACCTCGGTGACGGCAGCCCAGAGGGACGGGTGATCGTCCTGGACATCGAGGACCTCCTGGACCGCGCTTGCCCTTGTCTCGGCCGGGTACGAAGGTCTTGCTGCTTTCCCCTGCACAGTTTTCGCTGTCATTTCCTCATCCACTTTCACTGCTCTGGCTCAATACCAACGCTTAGGGGCGCCTGCGGATGAATCCCGTCCGCTTGCGCTCCTCTGGCTCGGTCTGCTCCAGCGGCCGGCGCCCGGCCTCCAAGGCGCCGTGCAAGGTCGACAACGAGTCGTTCAATTCGCTCCGCAATTCGGCGAGCGCCTTCTCTTGCTCGAGTTGCCGCTGCATGCACGCGGACACGCTCTTCTCCAATTCTTCGACGCAGGCGAGCAACTCTTTCTCGAGCGGTGTCAGGGTCATCGGGGATCACTCCATCGTCAGGCAGGTGCGGTTCGTTCCAGCGCCGATCGGGCAGCTTGCGGGCGACAGTCCCGACGGCAGGACGATCACCTGTCCCAGGCCGCCGACGCCACGGATAGTCCGGCTGCCCGTCAATTGCTCCGGGATCAGCTGGATCGGTGGCTCGGGCGGCGGCAGGGTCGCCACCTTCGCGCCTAGGAACGCGCTGAACGCCGCCATTAACCCGGCGAGGGCGATCCCCGACAGGATCAGGGCCACCACCTTCCCTGTCACGATCTTGCCGTGGCTCAGGCGCTGCTGCTCCAGCTCCCGCATCAGGCTCTCGATCTCGGCCCTTCGGTGCGCCACCTCGTCCTTCAGGTCCTGCGTGCTCTTGCGGGACAGGTCGCGAAGGCTCTCTAAATCGTCCGAGATTGTACGCGCGGCGCTTTGCGCAGTCTTCCGCAACACATCGTTCGAGCTCTTCAATTGGGATTGCAGCGAGTCGAGCTGAGCCTCCAGCATCTGCTCCATGTTCTGTCGGATGCGGGGGCTGAGCTGTTTCTGCGGTCCAGTCGTCATGGAAGTACTTTCCTCTCAAACGCCACTTGTTCTTTGGCTGGTCAGGGTCGGCGACGGTCACGTAATCGCCCCCCGCTCTCGGGATGGCGAAGCCGACGCTCTTTAGCGCTTCGAGCAGCGTATCGCGGTCATGGATCACCCCCAGACCGACCTGCTCCTTCACCCACTCATGGACCGCTTCTCGTGTCTGCGCCCGTTCTGGCGCTTCGGTGATGGTCTTCACGTCGCGTGCCCGCCCCGGGTCCATGGGATCGGCCCAGCCATGCCGCCGGTTGTGCAGATCCATGAAAGCCAGGAACGACTGCTCGTGACCTGGCGGCGCGATGTTGAGGGACTTTCCCGTCCGCAGCTCCACCCGCGGCATAAGGAAGTGCAACTCCACGCGACCTGCGTGCAGATGGCGCACCCACAACATCCGATAGCTGTCATGGGTTAGGCCCGGGCAAGCGAAGGCCTCAAACGCCTCCATCATCTGGCGCTGCTGCGCTTCTGTCGGGGCATCCTCGGCGGCAAAGCTCAACACCCCGGACTTGTATCGCCAGCGATGCGGCACAGCGTCCACGAGGTCGATCATGCGCTCCGGGTGCCCCTTCAGAACCTCGGGAACGATCGAGCGGCGCACACGCTTGATCCTGCCAGCCGCGTCGAGCTTGGGCTGGCGGTACTGGTCGTAGTCTACCACCACCTCCTCGATAAGGTACTTCACCGCAGGAGCGGCCTCGCCCTGACCATGGTCGAAGAACTTGACCATCATCGCCAGCTCCAATGCCGGTGCGCCAGCTTGCCCAGCTTCCGATCGATGGCGACCAGCAGGCTCAGGATCGCCAGGCGGTCCAGATAGCTGCCATCTGCCTCGGCCGCCCGCAGAACGCGCGTGACCTCATCCATGTCGGCCTCGAGGCGAGCGACGGCCCGCATCAACTCCGGCGGCGCCATGGGGATGTTGGTGCGGTGGCCGGACGTCACCATCCCCAGGGCCTCTCTCAGCAGCTCCGCTAGAGGCCGGCGGGCCTGACGCGCGATGTCATCCAATGCGTCCTTCTCAAACTGGGACACCCGGAAGGTGATCGATCGGGACAACTGCTCGGCATACTTGGCTCCTGAAACTGCCGGGGGGTTCGAAGGGGGCGCAGCCCCCTCGCCTGTTCCCGCGTCGCAAGACGTGGGTGAACTTGATTTCCGTCCCGTGACCATCACTCGGCCCCCTCTGACATTTCGCGGAAAACCTGCACCGTTGCCTCCGGGAGCCGCCGCTGGCGGCTGCGAAGCGGTGGTTCGCCTGCCGTGTGGGAGGCGATCTCACCACCACTCCGCGGCACATGACCTGAAGCGTCGGGCATGGTGGCGCGGTCGTGCAATTGACGCCGCAAGCCTTGGAGCTCTCCGACCAAACCGTGAAGTGCGGAACCACGCGCAGCGGTGTTGCGCGCCAGGCCCAGGAACGCTCGGCGAAGGTCATCGACCTGATGCACACTGCCGACCCGCTCTGCATTTCGATCTGCGACGAGAAGACAGATGGCCGCCTTCTCCGGACCGAGGCAGTCGACCTGCCGCTGCCAGAGACCAACCGGGATGCCCCGTACCTGCGCCCAATCCTTTGCCGCGGCGGGGATCGTGCGCCAATCCGGCGGCGCACCGGGAGGCGCATACTGCCGAACCGCATCTTCGAAGCCTGTGCTGGCGAGAATGCAGAACTGCGCCGGGGTCAGCCGGGGTTCGGGCTGCCCGCTGCTACTTCTTTTTGAGTTTGTTTTTCTACCTTCGCTGGGTGCGACATCCGCGTCGCACCGGTCGGACATTTCCACTGCCACAGACGCGTCGGTGAACGTCTCGATCAAGGCCTCCAGCGCGTCGGCGATCTCCTTCAGCCGCGCATAGCGCCAGATGCGGGAGGGGCGGCGAGATGGCAGGATCACTTCCGCGGCCTCTTCGGCGGAAGCGTCCCCGGAGGTGCGGACCCGCTCCAACAGCTTGGGGATATGAAGGCGCAGGCGCTTGGCCTCTTCCTTCTCGAAGCAAACCTTCCGCGCGGCGGCCTCGATCTCGCGGGCCCGATCCACCAGCGGGGCGAGGTTGATACCGAAAGCGTAGCGGATGACGTTTTCCGATCTGACGCCGTAGCGCCGACACCGCGCTGCGCTGGATTTCACGATGAAGCCCAGCTCCGCCAGCCGGGCCTCGGCCCGGGCAATCTGGCGCGGGTCCGCCTCCAGCTGCGATGCGGTTTCCGAGACCGAGGGCCACAAGGCGCAAATCCTGCCTGCGGCATAGTCCTGATCCTGTGTCCGGGAGATCGCGAAGCGCAGGTACTTGAGCATCGTATCGGTCAGGCCGAAATGCTTCGCCGCCTTGACCACGAGGCCGTAGAGGTCCCATCGGGTCATCCCGTCCGGCAGACCGCGGTGCGTCAACACATGCGTCATGCGAACCTCCCATCGGGACAGCCGGCCCGCAGGATTTTCGTTGTGACAGGGCGGCTCGATGCGCTATACTTGGGGAAGCAGAATTTCGTGCCTGCTTTTGAATTTGCCTCGGTTTCGGTTGCCGCCGGACCGAGGTTTTTCTTTGCCCATCTCCCAGCTGAATCAAAGCCAGCCCGGTCCAACTGTACGGGTTTTGTACGGGATGCTCTCGATCCAGCACCGAAAACCGCCGGAAAATCCTGCAAGAACCTGCAGGATGTGCGCGCATGGATCGCGCAAGTGTATGATATAAAATTGAAAAATGGTGACCCCGGCAGGATTCGAACCTGCAACCTGCCCCTTAGGAGGGGGCTGCTCTATCCAGTTGAGCCACGGGGCCGTCGCGCCCTGAATATCGGGCAGGGGGGCGCTTTGGCAAGCGGTGATCCGGGGCTGGTTGTGGCAGGGCCTGACCCGCGCTAACATGACGGGCCTGCAACACTGGAAACGACATCCCATGATCCCTACCAGACCGCGACGCCCGCTGACCCTCCGCGATGTGTCCGAGGCCTCGGGGGTGTCCGAGATGACGGTCAGCCGCGTCCTGCGCAACCGGGGCGACGTGTCGGCCGCCACGCGCGAAAAGGTGCTGACCGCCGCCAAGATGCTGGGATACGTGCCCAACAAGATCGCGGGCGGACTGGCAAGCCAGCGGGTCAACCTGGTGGCCGTGGTCATTCCGTCGCTGTCGAACCTGGTCTTTCCGGACGTGCTGGGCGGGATCTCGGCAGAGCTGGACGATACTGGGCTGCAGCCGGTTATCGGGGTCACCAACTATTCCCCCGCCCGAGAGGAGATGGTGCTGTACGACATGCTGTCATGGCGGCCCTCGGGGGTGATCCTGGCGGGGCTGGAACACAGCAAGGCCGCCCGGGCCATGCTGCAGAATTCCGGCATCCCGGTGGTCGAGATCATGGATACCGACGGCGAGGGGATCGACACGCTGGTGGGCATCAGCCACATCCGCGCGGGCCGCGAGATGGCCGAGCGCATTGTCGCCGCAGGCTATCGCCGGATCGGCTTCGTGGGCACGCACATGCCCGAGGATCACCGCGCCCGCAAACGCCTGCTGGGCTTCGAGGAGGGTCTGTCCAAGGCCGGCATCCAGCTGGAGGCGCGCGAATACTACCAGGGTGGGTCGTCGCTGCTGAAGGGCCGCGAGCTGACCGAGCGCATCCTGTCGCGCGCGCCGGATCTGGATTTCCTCTATTTCTCGAACGACATGATCGGGGCAGGGGGGATGCTGCACTGCCTCGACCAGGGATATGACGTGCCGGGCCGGATCGGGCTTGCGGGCTTCAACGGGGTCGATCTGCTGGACGGGCTGCCGGTGCGGCTGGCCACGACCGATGCGCGCCGCGTCGATATCGGTCGCCGCGCGGCGCGGCTGGTGGCGGGCAAGGATACCCGCCCCGAGGATCGCGTCATCTCGTTGACGCCGACCTTCATTCCCGGCGACACGATCCGCGCGGCAGGCTGACGCGGCTGCTTGTCGCCGCGATGCGCAGCGCCTATCTGTCGTGACATGCGCATACCCGTCCTGACCCCGCTTCTGTCCCGCAAGCCACGTGTCGCGGTCATCCGCCTGACGGGCGCCATCGGTGGCGCCGGTCGTGGCGGGGGGCTGAACGACGCCGCACTGGCCCCGCTGATCGAACGCGCCTTCCGGCGCGGCAAGCCCGTCGCGGTGGCCCTTGCGATCAATTCGCCCGGCGGATCGCCGGTGCAATCTTCGTTGATCGGTGCGCGCATCCGCCGCGTCGCCGACGAGACCGGCGTCCCCGTCCATGCCTTCGTCGAGGACATGGCCGCGTCCGGCGGCTATTGGCTGGCCTGCGCGGCGGATCGGATCTGGGCGGACGAAAGCTCGGTCCTGGGGTCGATCGGCGTGATCTCGGCGGGCTTCGGCTTCCACGAGCTGATCGAGCGGTGGGGCATCGAGCGTCGGGTCCACACGGCGGGTCGGTCGAAATCCACCATGGACCCCTTCCGCCCCGAGAACCCCGAGGACGTGGCGCGGCTGAACAACATCCTGCTGCCCATCCACGAGGCCTTCAAGGATCATGTCCGCAGCCGTCGCGGCGACCGGCTGGACGCGGATCGCGACTTGTTCACCGGCGAGTTCTGGGCGGGCCGAGAGGCCGTGCGCCTCGGGCTTGCGGACGGGATCGGCCACCTGGTCCCGAAGATGAAGGAGCTTTACGGCGAGAAGCTGCGCTTCGACGCGCTTGGCCTGCGCCGTCCGCTGCTGCGCCGGATCGGGCTGTCCGCCGATGCGCTGTTCGACGCCGCCGAGGAACGCGCCGCGTTCCAGCGCTTCGGAACCCGCGCATGAGCGTCCGCGTCGTTCTTCTGTTTCTTCTGGTGATGGTCGCGATGGCCGTCATCCGCGGCCCTGCCTTCCGCCGGGCCCTGCGCAACATTCTTGGGATCGGGCGTCGTGATCGCTGAAATTCTTCTTGTCCTGGGCGGGCTTGTCCTTCTGGTCCTTGGCGGCGACCTGCTGGTCAAGGGCGCGGTGAACCTTGCGCTGCGGCTGGGCATCACGCCGCTGGTCGTGGGCCTGACCGTCGTGGCCTTCGGCACCTCGGCGCCTGAACTGCTGGTGTCGCTGTCGGCGGCGCTGAAGGGGTCCAGCGGCATCGCGCTGGGCAATGTCGTCGGATCGAACGTGGCCAACGTGCTGGTGATCCTGGGCGCGACCGCGCTGATCTCGGGCATCCCGACACGTGGGCACGACCTGCGCGAAAGCTGGGCGATGATGATGGGGGCTTCGGTCCTGCTGATCGCGCTGGCCTTCACGGGCACCATCGGCCGGATCGAGGGCATGCTGCTTCTGGTCGCGCTGGCGCTGGTGCTGTGGCGGCAGCTGACCACCGGCAAGGCCGAGGCCGCCGACGAGGTCGAGGGCGCCGAGCTGGGCGCCACCTGGCCGCGCATCGCCCTCTGGCTGGTCGCGGGCCTCGTCGCGCTGCCCATCGGGGCGAACATGCTGGTCGCGGGTGCGACCGAGATCGCGCTGGCCTTCGGGATCAGCGATACCGTGATCGGCCTGACGCTGGTCGCCATCGGAACCTCGCTGCCGGAACTGGCGGCCTCGGTCGCGTCGGCGCTGCGGGGGCGGGCGGACATGGCGCTTGGCAATGTCGTCGGCTCGAACATCTTCAACATCCTCGCGATCCTCGGGATCACCTCGATCGTGGCACCGCTGCCCGTCCCGCCCGAGATGCTGCGGCTGGACCTATGGGTCATGCTGGCAAGCTCGGCCCTGCTGATGCCGTTCCTGTTCCGGGGCATCGCGATGGGGCGTGCCGTGGGGGCCGTGCTGCTGGCCTGCTACGGAACCTATGTATGGGTGCTGCTGTGAAGGGCGTCGCACTGGTCACGGGTGGCGCGAAGCGGCTGGGCCGCGCGATGGCGCTGGAACTGGCGCGGATGGGCCATCCCGTCGCGATCCATTACGCCGGATCGGCCGAGGCTGCCGAACAGACCGCCGCCGATGCGCGTGCCCTGGGCGTCGATGCGCGGACCTTCCAGGCGGACCTGCTGGACCACGACCAGGCGGGTGCGCTGGTCGGGCGGGTCCATGACGCGATGGGGCAACTGGGCGTCCTGGTGAACAACGCCTCGATCTTCGATTACGACAACCTGCACAGCGCCTCGATGGAGGGCTGGGACAGGCACATGGACAGCAACCTGCGCGCGCCCTTCCAGCTGATGCAGGCCTTTGCCGCGCAGGCCCCGAAGGCCGCCCCCGACGAGAACGGCGAGCCCGAGGCGCAGGCTGTGGTCGTCAACATGGTCGATCAGAGGGTGCTGAAGCCGACGCCGGAATTCATGACCTATTCCATCGCCAAGGCCGGGCTGTGGTGGCTGACGCGCACCGCCGCGCAGGGGCTGGCCCCAGATATCCGCGTGAACGCGATCGGTCCCGGACCGACCCTGATCGGCGCCCGCCAGCCCGAGGATCACTTTGCCCGGCAGCGCGCCTCGACCGTGCTGGGGCGCGGTGCGGACCCGCAGGGCATCTGCGACGCGCTGCGCTATCTCGTGACGGCGCGGGGGGTGACGGGGCAGCTGATCTGCGTGGACGGAGGGCAGCATCTGGGCTGGAAGACGCCCGATGTGCAGGGCCGTGAATAGGCCCGCCGCCATTCCCCTGCGGCATCTTTGTCCACCCGCCGCCCACGTTCATGTGCATGACCGGGATTCTTCCATGTATTTCCGATGCTTCCCCTGTGGATGAAAAATAAAGGCAATGAAATCAATGCCCTTGGGTGCTGCCTAAAAATAGGGCAGTTTCACTGAACTGTAACGATTGCTGGTGCGGGCGGGGCTGCCTCACAGGCCTTGCACAGAGTTATCCACAGAATCCGTGGAAAGACTCTCCCTTGCCAAGGCAGTCGGAAACTTGCAGCCGATGAAAAGAATCACTTTCTTGACGACATGACCCAGAAAACCGGCCACGCGCTCATCCAGGACTATGTCAGAACGCTCGATGGCAGCCCCGGCGTCTATCGGATGCTGGATGCGCAGCAGGCCGTTCTCTATGTCGGCAAGGCCCGCGACCTGAAGGCGCGGGTGTCGAACTATGCCCGCCCCTCGGGGCATTCGGCGCGCATCGCCCGCATGATCCGCGAGACCGCGGCCATGATGTTCCTGACGACCAATACCGAAACCGAAGCGCTGCTGCTGGAACAGAACCTGATCAAGCAGCTGAAGCCGCGCTACAACGTGCTGCTGCGCGACGACAAGTCGTTCCCGAACATCCTTGTCGCCAAGGGGCACGAGTTTCCGCAGATCAAGAAGCATCGCGGCGCGAAATCCGAGAAGGGCGATTACTACGGGCCCTTCGCCAGCGCGGGGGCCGTGAACCGGACGCTGACGCAGCTGCAGCGGGTGTTCCTGCTGCGCAACTGCACCGACAGCGTCTTCGAATCCCGCACGCGGCCCTGTTTGCTGTACCAGATCAAGCGGTGCAGCGGCCCCTGCGTCGGGCGCATCGGGGTCGAGGATTACAACGCCCTTGTCGGCGATGCCGAACGCTTCCTGCAGGGCAAGTCCACGACCATCCAGGCCAATCTCAAGGCCGAGATGGCCGAGGCGGCCGAGGCGATGGAATACGAACGCGCCGCCGCGCTGCGCGACCGGATCAAGGCGCTGACCGCCGTGCAATCGGTGCAGGCCATCAACCCCAAGGGCGTGGCCGAGGCCGACATCATCGCCCTGCACATGGAGGGCGGGCAGGCCTGCCTGCAGGTCTTCTTCATCCGCGGCAATCAAAGCTGGGGCAATCGCGACTTCTATCCCCGCCTCGGCGGTGCCGAATCCCCCGACGAGGTGATGCAGGCCTTCCTGGTGCAGTTCTACGACGACAAGCCGCCGCCGCGGCAGGTGATCCTGTCCCACCCCCCCGAGGATCCCGAGCTGGCGGGCGACATCCTGTCGGAACGCGCGGGCCGCAAGGTCGAGCTGCTGGTCCCCCAACGCGGAGAGAAGCAGGAGCTGGTCACGAACGCCCTGCGCAACGCCAAGGAAAGCCTTGCGCGGCGCATGTCCGAAAGCGCGACCCAGATGCGCCTGCTCGAGGGGCTGGCCGAGGCGTTCGACCTGCCCGCACCCCCGCGCCGGATCGAGGTCTATGACAACAGCCACATCATGGGCACGAACGCCGTCGGCGGCATGATCGTCGCGGGGCCGGAAGGCTGGATCAAGAACCAGTACCGCAAGTTCAACATCAAGGGCACCGAGATCACGCCGGGCGATGATTTCGGCATGATGAAGGAGGTGCTGACCCGCCGCTTCTCCCGCCTGCTGAAAGAGGACCCGGACCGCATGACCGAGGCCTGGCCCGACCTGCTGCTGATCGACGGCGGCGCGGGGCAGGTCAGCGCCGTCCACGAGATCATGGCCGAGATGGGCGTCGAGGACATCCCGATGATCGGCGTCGCCAAGGGCGTCGACCGCGATCACGGCAAGGAGGAGTTCCACCGCCACGGTCAGCGCCCCTTCGCGCTGCGGATGAATGACCCGGTCCTCTATTTCGTCCAGCGCCTGCGCGACGAGGCGCATCGTTGGGCCATCGGCACCCATCGCGCCAAGCGCGCGAAATCGGTCATGTCGAACCCCCTGGACGAGATCGCGGGCGTCGGTGCCGCGCGCAAGCGCGCGCTGCTGGCGCATTTCGGCAGCGCCAAGGCCGTCAGTCGTGCGGGTCTGGCCGATCTGCAGGCGGTCGAGGGGATCTCGGCGGCGATCGCGCAGAAGGTCTATGACCACTTCCACGCCAAGGGCTGAAACGGGCGGAAATCCGCGATTGTCCCAAAGGGTATCGTGCTACCGCCGGGGATCGTCGGTTTCGCGCTAAGGTTGACGCCCAACCGAACAAGGGAGATTGCCATGCCTTTCCTCCGCCGCTTCGGCCTTCTTGCTGATCGCAGCCCCTGCCGCGCACCCGTGGATGTCACGGGCGCAGTCCCCACCGGGGGCGGTCAGCGCCTGACGGGCCTTCTGACGGACATCAACATCGCGGGCAGCCAGCCGACCCTGCAGGTCCGCGCCGCCGACGGCTTCAACTGGACCGTCGAGCTTGCGAGCCACGCCGAGAATCGCGCCGCCGGCCTCGAGGATGCGCCGATCCTGCAAGGCGACATGGTCGAGGTCTTCGGCCCCGCCACGGGTTCGCTGGGCGAATACCGCATCCGTGCGCATCGCCTGATCATCGCGGGTCGCCGCTTCGATCTGCCCGAGGGCTGCGCCGAGCCTGCCTGACACTGCGCCTTGCCCCTTTCCAAGCGGACGGGCAGGGATTAGCTTGCGGCCATGCGCTGGACCCTGCCCAATATCCTGACGATGATGCGACTGCTCGCCGCTCCGGCGGTGCCGCTGATGTTCCTCTATTTCCAACGGCCCTGGGCCGACTGGGCGGCGCTTGCGCTGTTCCTTCTGGCGGCCGTGACCGACTGGTTCGACGGCTATCTTGCCCGCGCGTGGAAACAGGAAAGCCGCTTCGGCGCGGCGATGGACCCGATCGCCGACAAGGCGATGGTGGTGATCGCGCTGATGGTGATCACCGGATACAGCGGCATGAACCCCTGGCTGATCCTGCCCGTCGCGGTGATCCTGTTCCGCGAGGTCTTCGTGTCGGGCCTGCGCGAATACCTGGGCGACCGGTCGCGGAACCTGTCGGTGACCAATCTCGCGAAATGGAAGACGACCGTGCAGATGGTCGCGATCTCGGTCCTGTTCCTCGGGACGGGGCTTGCCTATGTCGAGGTCGGCAGCCCCCCTCGCGTGGGCGAGACCGGCCTGATCTGGTCGGGCAGCCCTGCGGCACTGGCGACCCATGCGGGGCTGGTCCTGATCTGGATCGCCGCGGGCCTGACCTTCTGGACGGGCTGGGACTATTTCACCAAGGCGCTGCCCTTCCTCAAGGAACCGGGTGATGACGCTTGAGGTCCTTTATTTCGCGTCCCTGCGCGAACGCGTGGGCACCCCGCGCGAGACTGTCGAGACCCAAGCCGCGACCGTGCGCGCGCTGATGGCCGAACTGTCGGCGCGTTCGGCGGGCCATGCGGCGGCCTTCGCCGATCCCGCATCGCTGCGCTGCGCGGTCGATCAGCAGCTGGCCAATCTGGACGCGCCGCTGGACGGGGTCCGGGAACTGGCCTTCTTTCCGCCGATGACGGGCGGCTGACCCCCATGTCGGCCCATGTGCAGTCCGCGCCCTTCGACCCCGCGGCCCAGCTGCGGGATTTCGGGCGGGGCGCGGGCGCCATCGTCACCTTCACCGGCATCGTCCGGGATGAGGGCGGCACCCTGAGCGCGCTCGAGATCGAGCATTATCCCGGCATGACCGAGCGGCTTCTGGCCGAATACGGCGAACGGGCCGCGAACCGTTTTGGGCTGTCGGACTGGCACATCCTGCACCGGCACGGCACCATCGCGGTGGGCGAGCCGATCATGATGGTCGCCACCGCCGCCCGCCACCGCCGCGCCGCGTTCGAGGGGGCCGACTATCTCATGGACTGGTTGAAATCCCGCGCCCCCTTCTGGAAGCGCGAGATCCGCCGCGACGGGTCTGTCGCCTGGGTCGCGGCCAGGGACGGCGACGAGGACGACCTGGCCCGGTGGCAGGACGCATGATCCGCCCCGAGCTGCGCGACAGCCTGCGCCGTCATTCCGAGGCGATCGTCAGCGCCGCCGTGGCGGTGCTGGGCGTCTGGATCGCGACGCGCGGCGGCTGGTTCTGGGGTGTCCTGGGCGCGGGGCTGGCGGGTGTCGGCGCGGTCTTGGCGCTTGGGGCGGTGCGGCGGTCCTTCTTTCATCGCGACGTCGCCTCGCCCGGCCTGGTCGAGGTGGTCGAGGGGGCCGTCCGCTACTGGGGCACCGACAGCATGGGCGGAGAGATGGCCCTGTCGGACCTGTCCGAGATCCGCCTGATCGACCTGCGGGGCCATGCGCATTGGCGCCTGCGCGGCGCGGGCCCCGAGGCGCTGCTGGTACCCGTCGATGCGCAGGGCGCCGAGGCGCTGGCCGATGCCTTCGCGCGGCTGCCCGGCATCGACATGGGCGTCCTTGCGCAGGCGATGCGCGTGTCCGATGCGCCACGTCTTGCGGTGCTGTGGCGGCGGCCGCATCACGGCGCGGGCAATCGGCCGCCCACGCCTTGACTTGGCGCAGTCGGCTTGCCACCTGTGACCGACTGCAACCAGTCAAAGAGGCCGCGCCCCCATGTCAATTCCCCAGCAGGGCGGTGGCCCGATCGAGAGCCGCGATCAACTGGCAGCCTATGTCGCCTCGGGCGAGAAACCGGCACGGGATTGGCGCATCGGGACCGAGCACGAGAAGTTCGGCTATGTCGAGGCGACGAAGCAGCCGCTGCCCTACGAGGGTGACGCATCCATCACCGCCATGCTGGAAGGTTTGCGCGACCGCTTCAACTGGACCCCGGTGCAGGAGGCCGGCAAGCTGATCGGACTGGAACGCGACGGCGCGAATATCAGCCTGGAGCCCGGCGGCCAGCTGGAACTGTCGGGCGCGCCGCTGGAGACGATCCACCAGACCTGCGACGAGGTGAACAGCCATCTGGCCGAGGTCGAGGCCGTGGCATCCGATATCGGCGCGGGCTTCATCGGCCTTGGGGCCGCGCCGATCTGGTCGCAGGAGGACATGCCGATGATGCCCAAGGGGCGCTATCGGCTGATGACCGACTATATGGGTCGCGTCGGCACGCTTGGCACGCAGATGATGTACCGGACCTGCACCGTGCAGGTGAACCTGGATTATTCCTCGGAAGCGGACATGGTGAAGAAGCTGCGCGTGGCGCTGGCGCTTCAGCCGGTGGCGACGGCGCTGTTCGCCAATTCGCCCTTCCTGGACGGCAAGCCCAACGGCATGAAATCCTGGCGCAGCCATATCTGGCAGAACCTGGACGATGCCCGCACGGGCCTGCTGCCCTTCGTCTTCGAGGACGGCTTCGGATACGAGGCCTGGGTGGACTACGTTCTCGATGTGCCGATGTATTTCGTGTATCGCGATGGCAAGTATATCGACGCGCTCGGGCAGTCCTTCCGCGATTTCCTGAACGGTCGCCTGCCCGCCCTGCCGGGCGAGGTTCCGACCCTGTCGGACTGGGCCGACCACATGACGACCGTCTTCCCCGAGGCCCGCGTCAAGAAGTTCATCGAGATGCGCGGCGCCGATGGCGGTCCGTGGCGCCGCCTGTGCGCGCTGCCCGCGCTGTGGGTGGGCCTGACCTATGACCAGCAGGCGCTGGATGCCGCCTGGGACCTGGTCAAGGGCTGGGACGCCGAGACGCGCCAGGGCCTGCGCGTGGCCGCGGGCCGCGACGCCCTTGCGGGCGAGGCCGGCGGCGTCCGCCTGCTGGACCTGTCGCGCGAGGTGCTGTCCATCGCCGAGACGGGCCTGAAGAACCGCGCGCGCCCCGGCCAGGGCGGCCTTGTCCCCGACGAGACGCATTTCCTGAATGCCCTGCGCGAGAGCGTGGACAGCGGCAAGGCCCCCGCCGACGAGCTGCTCGAACGCTATCACGGCGACTGGCAGGGCGATCTGGGCCGGATCTACGACGAATATTCGTACTGATCCCGTTCATGTGACCCCGGACGCGCTTGATCGGCGCGTCCGGTGGTGGCATCGCCTGCCGAAACGAATGATTTGGGGCAGATGATGCGTATCGATTTCCTGGCGTGGTTCGGCCGTCTGGTGGCCTTTGTCTTCCTGATCGGCGCGTTGTCGCTGGTCGCGGCGGTCGCGGTTCTGATCCGCCAGGCCGAGGGCGTGCCGCCCATGCCGATCGCCCTGGGAATGGTGGGGATGGCCGCGCTGGTGCTTCTGGCGGCGGCGGCCTCGGCGCTGGTGTCGATCGCGCATTCGGCCCGTCGCGGTGCCGCCGCGCTGGAGCGGATGCAGACCCCGCCCCGCGCAGTCAAACCCGTGTTCGGACCCGGCATCGCGGATGCCCAGCCCGAACACGAAGAGGCGCGCGCCCCCGTCGCGGCCAGCCGGTCGAACCGGCCGACCATCGTCGCGCAGCGCTAGGGCGTCACTTCCGCCCGATCTTCGGTTCGGACCCGTCCATCAGGCGGCGGATATTGGCATGGTGGCGCAGGAAGATCAGCGCCGTCATGAAGACCGCGGCCAGGGCCAGCCAGGGCCGTCCAAGGCCCAGGGCCAGCAACGGCGCCGATGTCGCGGCCACCAGCGCCGACAGGCTGGAGATGCGCGAGACCGCGGCCGTCGCCAGCCAGACCGCGCAGGCGGCCAGCCCCACGGGCCAGTGCAGCGCGATCATGGTGCCGAGGAAGGTCGCGACCCCCTTGCCGCCCTTGAAGCCCAGCCAGACCGGGAAGCAATGCCCCAGAAAGGCCGCGGCCCCCGCCAGCAGGGCCGCATCCGCGCCGCCGAACTGGCGTGCGATCAGCACGGCGATCGCGCCCTTGCCCGAATCCAGCAGCAGCGTCGCCAGGGCCGCGGGCTTGTTGCCCGTCCGCAGCACGTTGGTCGCGCCGATATTGCCCGACCCGATCTGGCGCAGATCGCCCAGGCCCATCGCCCGTGTGATGACGATGCCGAAGGGGACGGACCCCAGAAGATATCCGAAGATCGCCCAGATCATGCCTCGCCCCCATAGACGCGATTGCCTGCGACCCAGGTCCCCTTGACCCGGCCCTGCATCCTTGCCCCGTCGAAGGGCGTGTTCTTCGATTTCGACAGCAGCGCGAAGCGGTCCATGACGAAGGGCGCGTCGGGATCGAACAGCACCAGGTCGGCGGGCGCATCCTTGGCCAGCCGCCCCGCCTCCAGCCCCAGCCTGCGCGCCGGGTTAAGCGAGATCGCCCTCCACAGCTGCGGCAATGTCAGCCCGCCCTGATGGACCAGCCGCATGGCGGCGGGCAGCAGGGTCTGAAGGCCGACGGCACCGGGGGCCGCGGCCTCGAAGGGCAGGCGCTTCGATTCCTCGTCCTGGGGTGTGTGGAAGCTGGCGATCACGTCGATCGCGCCGCTGGCCACGGCATCGACCATCGCCTGGCGGTCGGTCTCGGGGCGCAGGGGCGGGGTGAAGCGGAAGAAGGTCCGGTAATCGCCCACGTCGTATTCGTTCAGCGTCAGGTGGTGGATCGAGATCCCCGCAGTCACGTCCAGCCCCTTGTCGCGGGCACGCGCCAGCGCGGGCAGCGCGGCCTCGGTCGTGATCTGGTCGGCATGCCAGCGCACGCCCGTCATCTCGACCAGGGCCAGGTCGCGGTCGAGGCCCATCACCTCGGCCATGGGCGACACCGCCGGAATGCCATAGAGCGAGGCGAACTTGCCGCTGGTCGCCGCGGCCCCTGCGGACAGCGACGCATCCTGAGGATGCCCTACGATCAGCGCGCCTAAGCCCCGGGCATAGGTCATGCAGCGCGACAGCAGCTTGCTGTCGCGAACGACGCGCACGCCATCGGTGAAGGCGACCGCGCCCGCATCGGTCAGAAAGCCGATCTCGACCATCTCGCGGCCCTCGCGGGCGCGGGTCAGCGCGGCCATGTGGCGGATGTTCACGGGCGCGTCGGTGGCGCGGCGGGCGGCGAATTCCAGCGCCTCGGGGGTGTCGATGGGGGGCAGGGTGTCGGGGCGGACGATGACGGTGGTCACGCCGCCCGCCGCAGCCGCGCGTCCCGCGCTGCGGAAGCTTTCCTTGTGACGCTCGCCCGGCTCGCCGATCTTGACGCCCCAATCGACGATGCCGGGGGCCAAGGCGCGGCCGCGGCAGTCGATCTGGGTCGCGCCCTCGGGGGCGGGTTCGTCCGGGGCGCCGATGCCCGCGATCCGGCCATCGCGGACCAGCAGGCTGCCCATGCCGTCGGTCTGTGCCTCGGGGTCGATGAGGCGGGCATTCGTGAAGAGGGTCGTGCTCATACCATCACCCCCGATGCTGCGCGTCCGCGTTCGGCGCGCAGGTTGCGGGCCAGCAGGTCCAGCGCGGCCATGCGGACGGCGACGCCCATCTCGACCTGGTCCTGGATGACGCTGCGGTTGATGTCGTCGGCGATGGTGCCGTCGATTTCCACCCCGCGATTCATCGGGCCGGGATGCATGACGATGGCGTCGGGCGCGGCGACAGCCAGCTTTTCCGCATCCAGCCCGAAGCGGTGGAAATATTCGCGTTCCGACGGGATGAAGCCGCCATCCATGCGTTCCTTCTGCAGGCGCAGCATCATCACCACATCGGCCCCTTCCAGCCCCTTCTTCATGTCCTGGTGAACCTCGACCCCCATATCGGCCACCCCCGACGGCATCAGCGTCGGCGGCCCGACCAGGCGGATGCGGTTCTCCATCTTGCCCAGCAGGATCAGGTTCGACCGCGCGACGCGGCTATGGGCGATGTCGCCGCAGATGGCGATGGTCAGCCGATGCAGGCGCCCCTTGGCGCGGCGGATCGTCAGCGCGTCCAGCAGGGCCTGGGTCGGGTGTTCGTGCCGCCCGTCGCCCGCGTTGATGACGGCGCAGTTCACCTTTTCGGCCAGCAGGTTCACCGCCCCCGAATGGGGGTGGCGCACGACCAGCAGGTCGGGCTGCATGGCGTTCAGCGTCAGCGCGGTGTCGATCAGGGTCTCGCCCTTCTTCACGCTGCTGGACTGCATGGACATGTTCATCACGTCCGCGCCCAGACGCTTGCCCGCCAGCTCGAAGCTGGACTGCGTCCGGGTCGAGTTCTCGAAGAACATGTTGATCTGGGTCATGCCTGCCAGCGCGTCCGAATGCTTGATCGTGCGGCGGTTGAAGGCGGCGTATTCCTGCGCAAGATCCAGAAGCGCGGTGATCTCGTCCGGCTTCAGGTGATCGATGCCCAGCAGGTGGCGGGCGCGAAAGCTCATGGGCGGCCTCATGGTCGGGGACGGGCGATCTATCGCAGATGGGGGGGATTGCGGCAAGCGGCAGCGGTCTGCGGCTTGCCCGAAGGGGCGGCAGGGGATATGGCCTTGCCCATGTCATACGCACGCTATCGCCCCCATATCCGCGCGACGCTCGCGCTTGGGTTGCCGCTGATCGGCAGCCATCTTGCTCGCATGGCCATCGGCGTGGGCGATACCGTCATGATCGGCTGGTACGGGGTCGAGCCCCTTGCCGCGCTGGTGATCGCGACCTCGTGCTTCCATATCCTGTTCTTCCTGGGCATGGGCTTCGGCACCGCCGTGATGGGCCCCATCGCCACCAACATCGCCGCCGGCCGCGAGACCGAGGTCCGCCGCGGCACCCGCATGGCGCTGTGGCTGTCGGCGGGATTCGCGCTTCTGGGCATGCCGCTTCTGTGGTGGTCCGAGCCGATCCTGCTGGCGCTTGGCCAGACGCCCGCCGTCAGCGCGCTGGCGCAGGAATACCTGCGCATCGCGGGCTGGGGCCTGGCGCTGGTGCTGGGCCAGCTGACCCTGTCGTCATATCTTGCCGCGATGGAACGGACGGCCATCGTCATGTGGGTCACGCTGGCGGGGCTGCCGCTGAACCTGTTCCTGAACTGGGTGCTGATCTTCGGCAACCTGGGCGTGCCCGAACTGGGCGTGACCGGCGCGGCCCTTGCCAGCTTCACGGTCCAGCTGTTCCAGCTGGTCCTGCTGGCGCTCTATGCCGCCTGGCTGGCCGAGGCGCGCAAATACGCGCTGTTCCAGCGCTTCTGGAAGCCCGACTGGCATGCCATGGCCGAGGTCGCGCGCCTCGGCTGGCCCATCGGCCTGACCATGCTGGCCGAGGGCGGGCTGTTCGTCGCCTCGAACATCATGATGGGCTGGATCGGCACGCAGCAGCTGGCGGCCCACGGGATCGCGCTGCAGATCACCGCGATCACCTTCATGGCGCATCTGGGCCTGTCCAACGCGGCCACCGTGCGCGTGGGCCAGGCCAAGGGGCGGGGCGACCGCGCCTGGATGCGGGACGCGGCCATCACGGTGACGGCCATGTCGCTGGTCTTCGCGATCATCGCCATCGCGATCTACATCTTCTTCGCCCCCGGCCTGGTGCAGCTGTACATGGACCCGAACGACCCGCAGGCCCCCGAGATCGTGGCCATCGGCGTGTCGCTGCTGACTTTCGCCGCGCTGTTCCAGCTGACCGACGCCTTCCAGGTGATCGCCCTGGGCTTCCTGCGCGGGGTGCAGGACACGCGCGTGCCGATGTGGATGGCGGGCTTCAGCTACTGGGTGGTCGGCATGCCGGTGGCCTGGGCGCTGGCCTTCCCGCTTGGCGTCGGCGCGGCGGGGCTGTGGCTGGGGCTGTGCGTGGGGCTGACGCTGGCCGCGATCCTGCTGATGGCGCGGTTCTGGCGCGGCCATGCGCGGGGGGACTGGACCCGCGCCGCGCCCACGGTCTAACCTCGCGCCGCAAGGACAGGAGAACCCGATGCGAGCAGTCTTCGTGCAGTTCCGCTGCGAACCCGGCAAGACCTACCAGGTGGCCGAGGCGATCTACGACCGAGAGGTCGTGAGCGAGCTGTTCTCGACCTCGGGGGATTACGATCTGATCGCCAAGGTCTACATCCCCGAGGACGAGGATGTCGGCCGCTTCCTGTCGGATCGGCTGTTCGACATCCCCCATATCAGCCGCACCCTGACCACCATGACCTTCCGGGCCTTCTGAGGCCCATCTTGCGGCTGCCATGCGCGCGGGTATTCTGCGCGCCATGACAAGATTTGCCCCGATCCCCGCATCCCTTCCCCAGACGGTGCCCTTCACCGGCCCCGAGGAACTCGAACGCCGCATGGGCCGCCCCTTCGACGCGCGGCTTGGCGCGAACGAGAGCGCCTTCGGACCCAGCCCCCTGGCCGCCCGCGCCATGCGCGAGGCCGTGGCCGAGATCTGGAAATACGGCGACGCGCCCAGCCACGATCTGCGGCAGGCGCTGTCGACGCATCTGGGGATCGATGCCGCGCATCTCCTGGTGGGCGAGGGGATCGACGGGCTGCTGGGCAACCTGGTGCGGCTGATCGTCGGGCCGGGCGATGCGGTCGTGACCTCGGAAGGGGCCTATCCGACCTTCAACTATCACGTCGCGGGCTTCGGGGGCGTCCTGCACAAGGTCCCCTATCGCGATGACGCCGAGGATCCCGAGGCGTTGCTGGACCGCGCGCGGCAGGTCGGCGCGAAGCTGGTCTATCTGGCCAATCCCGACAACCCGATGGGCAGCTGGCACGACGCGTCGGTCGTGACCGCCATGCTGGACCGCCTGCCGCCCGACTGCCTGCTGATCCTGGACGAGGCCTATGTCGAGTTCGCCCCGCAGTCCGCGGTGCCGCGGATCGCGGCGGAGGATCCGCGCGTGATCCGCATGCGGACCTTCTCCAAGGCCTACGGGCTGGCGGGCGCGCGGATCGGCTATGCCATCGGGGATCGCGACCTGATCGCGGGCTTCGACCGCATCCGCAACCATTTCGGCGTGAACCGCATCGCCCAGATCGGCGCGCTGGTCGCGTTGCTGGACCAGGGCTGGCTGGCCCATGTCGTGGCCTCGGTCGCGGCGGCGCGGGACCGGATCGCGCAGATCGGGGCCGACAACGGGATGCGGGCGCTGCCCTCGGCCACGAATTTCGTGGCGCTGGACACGGGGCGCGACGGAGCGTTCTCGCGGGCGCTGGTGGGCGCGTTGCAGGAACGCGGGGTCTTCATCCGCATGCCGGGCGTCGCGCCGCTGGACCGCTGCATCCGCATCAGCTGCGCCCCGGAAACCGAGCTTGCGATATTCGAGGAACGCCTGCCGCAGGCGATCGCATCGCTGGAATGACGAAGGGGCGGCCATCGGGCCGCCCCTTGCGTTTCACATCGCTGCCAGCTGGTCCAGCGCGGCCTGAAGACGCGCAAGGTCGTCCTCCAGCGCGGCCAGCTTGTCGCGGGTCTCGTCGATGACCTCGGGCTCGGCGTTCTCGACGAATTTCGGATTGGACAGGCGCTTGCGCAGGCCGTCGGTATCCTTGGTCGTCTTGGCCTGCGATTTCTGCAGGCGCGCGGTTTCGGCGGCCACGTCGATCACGTCCCCGATGGGCAGCGCGAAGGACGCCCCCGTGGCCGAGACCGCGATCATGCCGCGGCCCGCCTCGCCTTCGACGGGCGCGTTCACGCGGGCCATCCGCTCGATCAGCGGGGCGTTGGCGGCCAGTGCGGCGCGGGCCGCATCGTCGGCCTCGGTCACGATCAGGTCCAGCTTCGCGCCGGCGGGAACACCCATCTGCGCGCGGGCCGAACGCACGGCCTCGATCAGCTGGATGACCCAGTTCATCTGGCGGTCGGCATCGGCGTCGATCAGCTCGGGCCCGTATTCGGGCCATTCGCCATGGACCAGCATGCCGTCGCGGTCGCCCGTCAGGGACCACAGCTCCTCGGTGACGAAGGGCATGATCGGGTGCAGCAGCAGGTAGCACTGGTCCAGCACCCAGCCCATCGTGGCGCGGGTTTCCTCGGCGTGCTCGCCGTCGAACAGGGGCTTGGCGAATTCCACGTACCAGTCGCAGACCTTGCCCCAGACGAAGGCGTAAAGCCCCGTCGCCGCATCGTTGAAGCGATAGGCGGCCAGCGCCTCGTCGGTGGACTGGCGGATGCGCGCGACCTCGCCGATGATCCAGCGGTTCACGGTATGGGCGGGCGCGGGCCGTGCCACGCCGCCGCGCACGCCGTTCATTTCCGCGAACCGGGTGGCGTTCCAGATCTTGGTGACGAAGTTGCGGTTCACCTCGACATGCTTCGGGCCCAGCTTGGGGTCGCGGCCCATCGCGGCCATGCCGGTCAGGGTAAAGCGCAGCGCGTCGGCACCGTAATCGTCCACCAGCGTCAGCGGGTCGATGACGTTGCCCTTGGACTTGGACATCTTGGCGCCCTTTTCGTCGCGCACCAGCCCGTGGACATAGACGGTGTGGAAGGGGATGTCCTTCACCACCTCCAACTGCATCATCATCATCCGGGCGACCCAGAAGAAGATGATGTCGAAGCCCGTGACCAGCACGTCGGTCGGGAAGTACTTCTCCAGTTCCGGCGTGGGTTCCGGCCAGCCGAGCGTGCCGATGGGCCACAGCCCGCTGCTGAACCAGGTGTCCAGCACGTCGGGGTCGCGGGTCAGCACCTTGCCCGGCGCCATTGCCTGGGCCTCGGCCTCGGTCGGGGCGCAGTACTGGTTGCCGTCCTCGTCGTACCACACCGGGATCTGGTGGCCCCACCACAGCTGGCGCGAGATGGTCCAGGGCTCGATGTTCTCGAGCCAGTTGAAATAGACCTTCTTGTGCTGTTCCGGCAGGATCTGGGTCCGACCCTCGCGCACGGCATCCAGCGCGGGGCCGACGATGCGCTGCGTGTCCACGAACCACTGGTCGGTCAGCATGGGTTCGATCACCACGCCCGAGCGGTCGCCGAAGGGCTGCATGATCGGCTTGTTCTCGATCACGGGGCGGCGTTCCAGATGCTCGGCGCCGGTCTCCTTCTCGATCTCCTTGTGGAGATAGGTCACGGCAAGGCCGTCGGCGGTGATCTGGTCGATCACCCGCTTGCGCGCGTCATAGCGGTCCAGCCCGCGCAGATCCTCGGGGACGAGGTTCACGTTCGACACGTCGCCCACATCCTCGCCCCGCGCGGCGCGCGATGCGATCGCGGCGCTTTCGTCATAGGACAGCCCGTCGGTGCGCAGCGCGCCCTTGGTGTCCAGCAGCGCGAACAGCGGGATGTCGTTGCGCTTGGCGACCTCGTAGTCGTTGAAGTCATGCGCGCCGGTGATCTTGACCGCGCCCGACCCGAAATCGGGGTCGGGATATTCGTCGGTGATGATCGGGATCAGGCGGCGCTGTTCCTTGGGACCCACGGGGATCTCGACCAGCTTGCCGACGATGGGGGCATAGCGGGGGTCGTCGGGATGCACCGCGACCGCGCCGTCGCCCAGCATCGTCTCGGGGCGGGTCGTGGCGATGGCGATATAGTCGCGGGTCTCGCGCAGGGTGACGGTGCCGTCCTCGTCGCGTTCCACGTATTCATAGGTCTCGCCGCCGGCCAGCGGGTACTTGAAGTGCCACATGTGGCCGGGAACCTCGCGGTTCTCGACCTCGAGATCGCTGATCGCGGTCTCGAAATGCGGGTCCCAGTTCACCAGCCGCTTGCCGCGATAGATGATGCCCTTGTTGTAGAGGTCGACGAAGACGCGGATCACGGCGTCGTGGAAATTGCCATCCTCGCCCGCGGGCGCACCGGGGGCGCCCGACATGGTGAAGGCGTTGCGCGACCAGTCGCAGGATGCGCCAAGGCGCTTCAGCTGGTTGATGATCGTGTCACCCGATTCCTGCTTCCAGGCCCAGATCTTCTCGACGAAGGCGTCGCGGCCGATCTCGCGCCGGCCCGGTTCGCCGCGCTGCGCCATCTGGCGTTCGACGACCATCTGCGTCGCGATGCCCGCGTGGTCCTGGCCGGGCTGCCACAGCGTGTCGAAGCCGCGCATCCGGTGCCAGCGGACAAGGATGTCCTGCAGCGTGTTGTTGAAGGCGTGGCCGATATGCAGGCTGCCCGTGACGTTGGGCGGCGGGATCATCACCGTGAAGGTCTCGGACCGCCGGGCATTCGCCCCGGCGGCGAATGCCCCGTTCCGTTCCCACTCCGCGCTGATCCGTGCCTCGGCTGCGCGGGCGTCAAAGCTCTTGTCCATGGTCATCGCTTCACATCCCCTTGCTTGAGGACGGGATTAGCGAATGCAGGCCGAAAGGCCAAGAGACGCTTGCGGTCAGTCGCCCTTCGGGCCGACCAGCCCGAAATGCGCACCCTGCGGATCGCGGATCATCAGGACATGCATCCCGCCCGGCACCTCTTCGGGGCCATGCAGGACCTGGCCGCCCAGGTCGCGCGCATGGTCCGCCGCCCGCGCGATCGCGCCGTGGCCGAAATAGGGCATCCAGAAGGGCTGCGGCATTCCCATCAGGCCCATCATGCCGCCGGTATCGGATCCGTCATGCGTGAAGATGTGGTACTTGCCCTGATCGCCCATATCCATCGCCTGTCCCGGCTGCCAGCCGAAGACGCGATCATAGAAGTCCAGCGCGGCTTCGGGATCGGCGGTCATCAGCTCGTTCCAGTTGGCCATGCCGGGGGTCGCCATGTCGAAGGCGCCGGGCTGCGGATCCTCCATGGGCGCGGGTTCGAGGATGCCGAAGACCGCGCCCTGCGGGTCGGACAGGATCGCAAAACGTCCGGTGCCGGGAATCTCGGCGGGTTCGCGCAGGACGGTGCCGCCGGTCTCGGCGACCAGCCCGCAGGTGGCCTCGGCGTCGGCGACCTCGAAATAGATGGTCCAGGCCGGGGGCATTCCGGGCATCTCCATCAGGCCTGCCGCCATCCGGTCACCCAGGCGCGCAAGGTGATAGCTGAACCCCTCCATCCCCGAATCCGCGACCTGCCAACCCAGAAGCGCGGCATAGAAGCCGCCCGCATCGGCAAGGCCGCCATCCGCGGTCGAAAGCTCGTACCAGCAGGGCATGCCGTGAGACGTCATGCGAAACCCCCTTTCAGGCGAAGGGGAACCATCCCGGCGAAATCGCGGGGAATCGCCCCGTCATGGTCCGATGGTCGCGCCGGATGCCGCGCAAATCAACGTCCGCGTGGCTCAGGTGGCGCGATCCAGCTTGGTGGACAGGTGGATCAGGCTCTCGCTGCCGCGCACGCCCTCGATCGCGCCGATGCGGTCCAGCGTCTCGTCCAGCTCGGACGTGGATCCGGTCGCCAGCTGCACCAGCATGTCGATCCGCCCGCTGGTCGTGTGCACGCGCTCGACCTGGGAAATCGCCCGCAGGCGGGTCATCACGCCCGCAAGGGACCGGGGCGCGATCTCCAGCAGGACGGTCGCGCGGATGCGCCCCTCGCGGGCCTGTTCGCCCAGCCGCAGCGTGTATCCGGCGATGGCGCCCGTGGCCTCCAGTCGCTCCAGCCGGGTCTGCGCGGTGGACCGCGCGACCTTCAGCCGACGCGCCAGGACGGCCAGCGACATGCGTGCATCGCCGGAAAGAAGCGCGATGATGTTGCGATCCAGATCGTCCATGTGGCCGTTTCGTCAAAATGACATGCAATTCGTCATAATAACCGATCTGTGAGGCATAACTACCCTTTTCATTGGTGAAATCGGAACCCAAAAGCGCCAGTCTGGGTTCGCGCCCAAAATTGACACCCTTCGTGCGAAAGGAACCGCCATGGGACAAGAGAAGACCGTCTGGGACAATCCGGCCGAGGTGATCCGTCACCTGAAGCCCGAGCATCCGGTCATGGTCTTCGCGCCGACGGTGCTGCAGGACCGGGCGCGGCGTTTCCTTCAGGGTTTCCCGGGTTTCGTGACCTATGCCGTCAAGTCCAACCCCGACGAGGCCGTGATCCAGAACCTGCTGGCGGCGGGCATCCGCGGCTTCGACGTGGCATCCCCGTTCGAGATCGACCTGATCGGGCGCATGGCCCCCGACGCGGCGCGCCATTACCACAACCCCGTCCGCGCCCGTTCCGAGATCGCGCACGCCGTGGGGTCGGGCATCCGCGCATGGTCGGTGGACAGCCGCTCCGAGCTGGAGAAGCTGTTCGATCAGGTCCCGACCGAGGTGGACGGGCAGGGGGTCGAGATCTCGCCCCGCTTCAAGCTGCCGGTTCTGGGCGCGGCCTATGATTTCGGGTCGAAATTCGGCGCCAGTCCCGAGCTTGCGGCCGAGCTGCTGGCCGAGGTCGCGCGCCGGGGCTACATCCCCTCGCTGACCTTCCATCCGGGAACGCAATGCACCGACCCCATCGCGTGGGAAAGCTATATCCGCGTGGCCAAGGACATCTGCGACATGGCGGGCGTGCGCGCCACGCGCCTGAACGTGGGCGGGGGCTTCCCCTCGCATCGCGTGGTGGGGGTCGAGCCGGACCTGGAATCGATCTTCCAGGAGATTGGCGACACCACGACCGAGATGTTCGGTGACGATGCGCCCGACCTGGTCTGCGAACCGGGGCGGGGCCTGTGCGCCGATGCCTTCGCGCTGATCACCCGCGTGAAGGGCGTGCGCGACGGCGGCGACGTGTTCCTGAACGACGGCACCTATGGCGGGCTGGCCGAGCTGCCGATCATCGGCAATATCGACCGGATCGAGGTCTATACCGCCGAGGGCGTCCTGCGCGAGGGTGACGCCGGCGGCCGCGTCATCTTCGGCCCGACCTGCGATTCGGTGGATCGCCTGCCGGGCGAACTGGCGCTGCCCGCCGACATCGCCGAGGGCGATTTCGTCGTCTTCCAGGGGGCGGGGGCCTATTCCGTGGTCACCAACACCCGCTTCAACGGCTTCGGCGCGATGACCCGCGCGACCGTCATGGCGCTGTGACGTCACATGCCCCCTTCCCGCACGGCGTGCTAGGTTGGGGGCATGAATTCGATTCGGCCGACCAGGACGCATGTGGTGCTGATGGATGGCACCTTCGCATCGCTTGCGCAGGGGCGTCGCAGTTCCATAGGCCGGATCCATCGCCTTCTGGGCGGTGAGCTGGGCCTGCCGCGTCCGAACGAACGGATGCGGGTCCATTACGCCATCGGCCAGCAGTGGAACCGGTGGCGCACCCTTCCCGAACTGATCATGGGCACCGCGCTGGAAGAACGCATCGTCGAGGCCTATGGCTGGCTGGCCTCGGGCTGGCGACCGGGCGATCCGATCTTCATGATGGGCTACAGCAGGGGCGGTTTCGCGGTGCGCAGCCTTGCGGGCATGATCGCGCGGGTGGGGCTGTTGCGCCCCGAATTCGCGACGCCCCGCAACATCCGGCTGGCCTGGCGCTTCTATCGCCGGGGCGGGCCGCAGAAGGCGCAGGACCTGTTCCGCCGACGCCGCTGCCACCCCGAGGCCCCGATCCGCATGCTGGGCTGCTTCGATGCGGTCATGTCGCTGGGCCTGCGCCTGCCCTTCCTGTGGATGATGACCGAGCCGCGCTTCCGCTTTCACGACGCGCATCTTGGACAGGGGATCGCCCACGGATACCAGGCGCTTGCCCTGGACGAGACGCGCTTGGCCTTCGCGCCGGTCCTGTGGGACGACGACCACGCGGCGGGCCGGATCGAGCAGGCGTGGTTCCGCGGATCGCATCCCGATATCGGCGGGCAGCTGGCGGGGTATGAATTCGCAAGGCCGCTGTCGAACATCCCGCTGGTCTGGATGCTGGAACGCGGCGAATCGCACGGCCTGCCCCTGCCGGACGGGTGGCGGGCGCTGTTTCCCTGCGATGTCACCGCGCCGTCCCTGGGCACGTGGCGGCGATGGGGCAAGCTGTTCCTTGCGCGGGGCGGCAGGCAGGCGGGGCGCTTTGCCACCGAATGCCTGCACCCGTCGGTGCCCTGCCCCTATGCGGGACCGGGCCGCCTGACGGGGCATCTGGCCGACAAGGGCTGCGAGGCCCCGGTCGAGGCCGCGCCGGGGCAGGGCCCCCACCCGGCCTGAGCGGTCAGGCGACCGCGTTCAGTTCCGGGCGGGCCGTCACGCCAAGCGCGGCGCAGACGTCGCGCGTCAGCTCGGGGCGGTTCAGCGTGTAGAAGTGCAGCCGGTCCACGCCCCCCTCGATCAGGCGCGCGCACAGATCGACCGACAGGTCGGTCGCCAGGCGGCGATGCGCCTCGGGGCCGTCCAGCTCGGCCAGCTGGAACGCCTCTTCGGCCCAGGCGGGCACGGTGGTGTTGCAGGTGGCGGCAAAGCGCTTGGTGCCTGCCCAGCTCTGGACCGGAAGGATGCCCGGAATGATCGGCGCATAGATCCCCGCGGCCACGCATTTGTCGCGGAAGCGAAAGAAGGTCTCGGGCTCGAAGAAGAACTGGGTGATCGCGCTGGTCGCGCCCGCGTCGATCTTGCGCTTGAGCCATGCCACGTCGGCATCGCTGTCCGCGCTGTCGGGATGGGGTTCGGGATAGGCGCCGACGCGGATGGTCATGTCGCCACGCGCGGCGATCGCCTCGATCAGCTCGATCGAGTTGGCAAAGCCCTCGGGATGCGGCGTGAAGCGGTCGGCACCCTTGGGCGCGTCGCCGCGCAGGGCCACAATCTCGCGGATACCGGCTTGGGCGTAGTCGTCGACGATCTTCATCGTCTCGTCGCGGGTGGCCTCGACGCAGGTCAGATGCGCCGCGACCGGCAGGCCATAGCGGCGGTTGATCGTGGTGACGGCCTCGTGGGTCAGCTGGCGGGTGGTGCCACCGGCGCCATAGGTGACCGACACGAAGTCCGGTCCCATCGGCGCCAGCGCCCGCGCGGTTTCCCACAGCCGGAAGGACGCATCCAGCGTCTTCGGCGGGAAGAACTCGAAGCTGATTTTCGGCGCTTGGGCGGACATGGTGGTTCCTTTCTGTTGGCATCGCTTGTGCCATGCGCGTATCAGTGAGACAAATTCATAATCCTCAAGATCAAGCTGAGTTTCATTCATCATGCATCTGGAGCTTCGCCACCTTCGCACCGTCGATGCCGTCCACCGTCAGGGCGGCCTGGCCCGCGCGGCCGAGGTGCTGAACATCACGCAATCCGCATTGTCCCACCAGATCAAGGCGTTGGAGGAGCAGGCCGGGGTCGAGCTGTTCGTCCGCCGCGCCAAGCCCATGCGCCTGTCCGCGGCCGGGATGCGCCTGTTGCGGCTGGCCGAACAGGTCCTGCCGCTGGTCGCCGCGACCGAGGCCGAGTTCAAGGGCGTCGAGGCCGGGCGCGTCGGGCGGCTGCATATCGCGATGGAATGCCATGCCTGTTTCGACTGGCTGCTGCCGGTGCTGGACATCTTCCGCCGCGCCTGGCCCGATGTGGACGTGGACATCCGCCAGCGCCTGGCCTTCGGCGCGCTGCCCGCGCTGGTCCGCGAAGAGGTGGACCTGGTCATATCGTCGGACCCCGAGGATCTGCCGGGCGTCGTCTTCCAGCCGCTGTTCGACTATGCCCCCACGATGGTCGTGCCCGCCTCGCATCCGCTGGCCGCCAAGGGCTTTGCCGAACCCGAGGACCTGGCGCGCGAGACGCTCATCACCTATCCGATGGACCGGGCGCGGCTGGACGTCTTCAGCCAGTTCCTGACACCTGCAGGCATCGAGCCGTCCCAGACGCGCCATGTCGAGCTGACCGCCGTGGCGCTGATGCTGGTCGCATCGGGGCGCGGGATCGCGGTCATGCCGGACTGGGTCCTGCGCCGAGAGGCCGCCAATCCCGAACTGGCGCTGCTGCCCCTTGGACAGGGCGGATTGCGCCGCCGCCTGTTCGCCGCCGTGCGCGAGGACGACCTGCGCCAGCCCTACATGGCCCATGTGTTGCGACTTTCGCGCACCGAACCCCTGCGGATGCTGCGCGGATCGGCGGGCTAGGGCGCCTTTCGCTTCACATTCGCCCCGCGCTCGCCTAAGACGCGGGCAACCCCCAGATTCCCCGAGGTACAAGATGGCAAGCGCCAATCTCAACATCATGATCAAGGCCGCCCGCAAGGCGGGTCGCAGCCTGGTCAAGGACTTCCGCGAGGTCGAGAACCTCCAGGTCAGCATCAAGGGCGCGGGCGACTTCGTGTCGCGCGCCGACCGCGAGGCCGAGCGGATCATCAAGGAAGAACTGCGCGGCGCGCGCCCCAGCTATGGCTGGCTGGGCGAGGAGACCGGCGAGGAAGCGGGCGACGACCCCACCCGCCGCTGGATCGTGGACCCGCTGGACGGGACCACGAACTTCCTGCACGGCCTGCCGCACTGGGCCGTCAGCATCGCGCTGGAACACAAGGGCGACATCGTCGCGGCCGTCATCTTCGACGCCGCCAAGGACGAGCTGTTCACCGCCGAGAAGGGCGCGGGCGCCTTCATGAACGACCAGCGCCTGCGCGTGTCGGGCCGGACGCGCCTTGCGGAATCGGTCTTTGCGACGGGCATCCCCTTCGCGGGCAACGGGCCGCTGCCCGCCACGCTGCAGGACCTGGCGCAGCTGATGCCGGTGACCGCTGGCGTGCGCCGCTTCGGTGCTGCCGCGCTGGACCTGGCCTATGTCGCGGCGGGCCGCTTCGACGGCTATTGGGAACGCGGCGTGAAGTCCTGGGACGTCGCGGCGGGCATCCTGATGGTGCGCGAGGCCGGCGGCTTCGTCCACGGCATCCGCGAGAATGACGATCCGCTGGAATCGGGCCGCCTGATCGCCGCGAACCCCCAGCTGATGGAGCCTTTCGCCAAGATCGTCCGCGCGCGCGACTGAGCCGCGGCCATTGCATCTGGGGCACGATCGGGCCGCCTTGCACCATGTGCAAGGCGGCCTTGCCTTGACCCGCGCCGCGCAAGGGCGCAGCAGCAGGGGGCAAGCAGAGGTGTCCCATGTCCCGTGAACCCGACCAGCAGCCCTATGCCGCATCGGCCGCCGCCGCATCCGCGCCGCCGCCGATCCCGCCCCGGACCACCGGCACGGGCGACCGGACGGGCTTCGCCATCTTCCTGATGTGCGCGGTCAGCTTCATCTTCGCGCTGCAGGACGCGTTCTCGCGGGTGCTGGGCAGCGCCTATCCGCCCGAGCTGATCGTCATGCTGCGATATTGGGTCTTCGCGGCCTTCGTGATCGCGCTGACCGCCCGCCAGCCCGGCGGCATCCGCCGCGCCCTGCGCACCCGCCGCCCCGTCACCCAGATCGCCCGCGGCGTCCTGCTGGCCGCCGAGGTGCTGGTGATGATCGAGGCCTTCGTGCGGCTGGGCCTGATCGAGACCCATGCCGTCTTCGCCGTCTATCCGCTGATGATCGCCGCGCTGTCTGGCCCGATCCTGGGCGAGAAGGTCGGCTGGCGTCGCTGGACCGCCATCGGCATCGGCTTCGCGGGCATCCTGTTCATCCTGCAGCCCGGCGGGGGCGTGATGACGCCCGCGGCCCTGCTGCCCGCGCTGGCCGCGCTGCTGTTCGCGATCTATGGCCTGCTGACGCGGCACGTGTCGCGCGACGATCCGGCCTCGGTCAGCTTCTTCTGGACCGGCACGGCGGGCGCGGTCGCCATCACGCTGGTCGGCATCTGGGAATGGCAGCTGCTGGCGCCGGGCGACTGGATCTGGCTGGGATGCCTGTGCGTCTGCGGGATGACCTCGCATTACCTGATGATCCGGGCCTACGAGTTGGCCGAGGCATCGGCCCTTCAGCCCTTCGCCTATACCCAGCTGGTCTGGGTCAGCCTGATCGGCGTCACCCTGTTTGGCGAGGTGCTGCGCAGCAATGTCGTCATCGGCGGCGCGATCGTCGTCGGGGCGGGCCTGTTCACCCTCTATCGTCAGCGACAGTCAGCGGCCAGATCCACCTAGAGGGCAGCGGCGGCCCGATCGTCAGGGGCTTGGGCACGGGCGGTTTGGACAGGGCCAGCGTCAGGCGCTGCGGGGGCAGGGGTTTCTGCCCGCCGCCCGACAGGTCCCACCGCGTGACGACGGGCGCGGGCCTGCCGTGGATGCGCGAACGATAGACGGGCAGCGCCTCGGCCACACGCATGACATAGTTGCGCGTCTCGTCGAAGGGGATCAGCTCGACCCAGTCCACCGGGTCGGCATCGTCGCGCAGGTCGCCGAACTGGTCCAGCCAGCGGATCGGCCGCCCCGGCCCGGCATTGTAGCCCGACGCGATCAGCGCGACCGACGGCCCGAACCGGTCCGACAGCCCCGTCAGATAGGCCGAGCCCAGCCGCGCGTTGTAGGCCGCGTCCCGCGACAGGCGCGGCAGGTCGTAGGGCAGGCCGGTCTGCGCGGCCATCTGTTCGGCCGTGCCCGGCATCAGCTGCATGAGGCCCTGCGCGCCGACATGGCTGGCGGCGGTGTGGTTGAATTCGGATTCCTGCCGCGCGATGGCCATGACCAGCTCGGGCGGCGGGCCCAGATCCTCGGATTCGAGGCCGGTCAGCGGGAATTGCGCGGCGGGCCAGATGACGCCCTGGTTGGCCGACTGCTTGGCCAGCCGCAGCCCGTGCCAGGGGGTGCCCGCCTCGTACATCAGGCGCGACATGCGGGCGATGTCCTCGGGGGTGGCCGATTGGGCAAGGTGCAGGAAGAAGCGCTGCGCCTCATCCCGGCGGCCGGTGGCCATCAGCCACATGCCCGCGCGGAAGACCGGATCGGCGCGCAGGTCGGACCCGCGCCAGTCGGGCAGGCTGTCCAGCGCCGCCCCCGGCACCGCGTATTCGGCGGGCATGGGGCGGGCCAGTTCGGCCATCGCCAGCTGGCCGTAATAGACGCCGGGATGTTCGGCCGCGGCCTCGAATGCGGCACGCGCGGCGCGGTCGTCGCCAAGCGCCCGGTGCGCGCGGGCCTGCCAGTAATGGGCGCGCGACTTGCTTATCGCGCTGCCGACCACGGTTTCCAGATGCAGGAAATGCTTCAGCGCCAGGTCGGCGCGATCGACCTTCAGCGCGGCAAAGCCCGCCAGCCATTCGAGGTCCGAATAATGCCGGTTCTCGGGGGGCAGGTAATGCGGCGCGGCCAAGTCCAGCGCGCGCTGCCAGTCGCCGTTGCGCATGGCAAGGCGGGCGTAATCGACGCGCATCTGTGCCCAGACCTCGGGGTCGCGCAGGGCGTCCGTGCCGGTCGAGGCCGCCAGCATCAGGTCCTGCGCGCCGTCATGCAGCTTGGCCCGCACGCGCCACAGGAAGCGGTCCATCGTCAGGCCGGGATCGGCGCGCAGATCCTCGGGCAGGGCCAGGATCAGGTCGTCCACCCCCGCACGCCCCGCCTGCAGCGCGATGCGCGCGGCGTGCAGGCCGCGTTCCTCTTCGGGCAGGCGGTCCAGCAGGCGTTCGGCCCCCGCCCAGTCGCGTGCGTCCAGCCTTGCGGCGATGCGGTCGGGGATCAGCGGCGTCAGCACCGCGCCTTGGGCCGCCAGAAGACGAGCCTCGTCCGCGGCGGGCATCTCGCGGGTCAGGAAGAAGCGGATCCGCGCCTCGCGGGCCTTGCGGGTCGACAGCGTCTCGGACAGGGCCTCGACGGCGGCAAGGCTGGTGGGCTCGTGATCCGCGAACCAGGCGCGCAGGTCGTCGGGGTCCAGGCCGGGCCGCAGCAGCGCATCGCCGTTGCGCCTGATGCGCGCCATGCCCGGCCAGTCGCCGTGATCGCGCACGAAGGCCGCGTAATCGGCGAACTTGCCGTGCCCCTCCTGCAGGGCCTGCCATCCGACCAGCGCCTGCGCCAGCGGCCCCGCGCGTTCGGCGGCGGACCGGGCGGTCACCCAGTCCGACACGTCGGCGGCGGCCAGCGCCAGCGCCATCGCGCCCGGTTCCTCGGCCCGGACGGGGGCGGACAGGGGCAGGACGCCCAGCATCCCCGCAAGCATCATGTCACGCAGAAGTCGCATCACCGCCCTGTGTCGCCGTCAAAGCACGCTTGCGCAATTCACATCCTTGGCAAGTCCGGCGCACGGGGATAGTGAAGGCGGCGGAATCCCATCTCATGCCCCCGCATCGGGGGACGCAATCATCAAGGAGCGTGTCATGTTCAAAGGGTCTTTGCCAGCCCTCGTCACGCCGTTCACCCAGGACGGCGAGCTGGATCTGGACACGCTCAAGAAACTTGTCGAATGGCATGTCGAACAGGGCAGCCACGGCATCGTGCCGGTCGGCACCACCGGCGAAAGCCCGACCCTGACCCACGAGGAACACCGCCTCGTCGTCGAAGAGGTCGTGCGCAGCGCGGCGGGCCGCATCCCGGTCATCGCGGGCGCCGGGTCCAACAGCACCCGCGAGGCGATCGGCCTTCTGCGCTTCTCGCAAGAGGTGGGGGCCGATGCGGCGCTGGTCGTCACGCCCTATTACAACAAGCCGACGCAGGCGGGCCTGATCGCCCATTACGAGGCCCTGGCCGAGGCCTGCGACCTGCCCATCGTCATCTACAACATCCCCGGCCGCTCGGTCATCGACATGTCCCCCGAGACGATGGGCGTGCTGGCGCGCATCCCCTCGATCATCGGGGTCAAGGACGCGACCGGCAAGCTGGAACGCGTCAGCAGCCAGCGCATGACCTGCGGCACCGATTTCGTCCAGCTCTCGGGCGAGGATGCGACCGCGCTCGGGTTCAACGCGCATGGCGGGGTCGGCTGCATCAGCGTGACCGCGAACGTGGCTCCGGGCCTCTGCGCGAAGTTCCAGGAGGCGACGCTGCGCGGCGACTATGCCGAGGCGCTGCGTTACCAGGACCTGCTGATGCCGCTGCATGTCGCGATTTTCGTCGAGCCGGGCCTGGTCGGCGCGAAATATGCCATGTCGCGCCTGGGCATCTGCAACGAGCGCGTGCGCCTGCCGCTGACCCCGCTGAGCGAGCCGACCCGTCACCTGATCGATGCGGCCCTGGAACATGCCGGCCTGATCTGAGGCCCGACTTGCCCGCGCGCCGTCAGGCTGCGCGGGCGCTTCGCATTCGCCGCGGAAAATCGCCCGCTATACGAAGGTGCACTTTTCAATTCCCTGTCCCGGTCCCATATTGGTGGCAAGGAGAGGAGTGTTCCATGCCGTTGCCCCATTTCCTGATGCTGCTGACCGCCGTGATCCTTGGCGCCGCCGTGACGCTGTGGGCCGGACTTGCGGCAGGTGTGCCCCCGGTGGCCTTCCTGGTGCTTGCGCTCAGCGCCGCGCTGTGCGCGCATCTGGGCTGGCGGAACCATCACGACCCGAAGGGCTGATCCCTCAGCTCTCCAGTTCGGCATCCCAGTACAGGTAGTCCATCCAGCTTTCATGCAGGTGGTTCGGCGGAAAGCGCCGCCCGACCGAGTGCATTTCCTCGGACGTGGGCTGGCGCGGCTTCCTTTGCAGCGACAGGCCGGAATGGCGCAGCGACCGGTTGGCCTTGCGCAGGTTGCAGGGCGAACAGGCCGCGACGACGTTCTCCCAGCTTGTGACGCCACCGCGAGAACGGGGCACGACGTGGTCGAAGGTCAGATCGCCCTTCGCGCCGCAATACTGGCAGCAGAATTCGTCCCGCAGGAAAAGATTGAAGCGCGTGAATGCCACGCGCTTCTGGGGACGGACGAAATCTCTCAGCACGACCACCGAGGGGATGCGGAACGCCTGGCGCTGACTTCGCACCTCCTGCTCGTATTCCGCGATGATCATCACGCGGTCCAGGAAGACGGCCTTGATCGCCTCCTGCCAGGGCCACAGCGACAGCGGATAGTAGCTGAGCGGGCGGTAATCCGCGTTCAGCACCAGCGCAGGGTAATGCTTCAGGTTGGCCGGTTCGCGAACGAACTGGGTCCGGAAATCGGTGTGATGATGGTCGTCCAGCATGGTGCCTTCCCGTCTGCCCCGATGGCTTGACCGGGGCGCCCGTCTCATCTGTCAACTCGACTATATATCGCGTCAGGTATCTGGCAAGCCCCTGCATGTGCGGGACGCAGGCCAAGCGATACAAGCACGCCGTGACAGCAGCATGACGGCGGGATGCAAAAGCTGCGGGCAGGGTGCGCCCGCGGCTGCCCGCAGGGGCAGCCGCCACCGCCGACCCGCATGGGCCGACAGCCCCCTTTAGTCTATTCCGGCAGGTGCTGGTTCAGGAAGCCCAGTGCAACCGACAGCCCGTCCGGCGCGATGCCGTGGCCGGTGCCCTCCATCACGTGGCCATAGACGGTGAAGCCCGCCTGCTGCAGCGCCTGCGCCGCGATGCCCATGTCGTCGAAGGGCACCACGTCGTCCTGGTCGCCATGGATCAGCACGACCGGCGGCTTGGTCTTCGCCTCGGCCTGCAGCGCCTCGGGGGCCAGCAGCCGACCCGAGAAGCCGACGACGCCCGCGATCTGCGTATCGCGGCGCGGGGCCACGTGCAGCGACATCATCGTCCCCTGGGAAAAGCCCACCAGCGCCAGCGCCTCGGGGGGCAGCCCCTCGTCGGCCAGCACCTTGTCGATGAAGGCGTCCAGCATGCGCACCGATACGGCCATGCTGGATTTCGCGGCCTCCTCGGAGGATCCGTCCAGCCAGGGGATCGGGAACCACTGGAAGCCCATCGGATTGCCCTTGCAGGGCTCGGGCGCGTTCGGCGCATAGAAGGCCGTGTCCGGCAGATGCGGGGCCAGCGGATCGGCCAGGCCCAGCAGGTCGTTCCCGTCGGCGCCATAGCCGTGCAGGAAGATCACGACGGATTTCGCGGTTTCGGGACCCTTGCGGGCGGATGTCAGCGTGGCGGTCATGTCACTCCCTCGCGGCCTTTCGCGTGGCGGTAATAGGCCCAGAGCCCGCGTGCCGCAACCGCACGCCAGGGCGCCCAGGGTTCGGCCAGTCTGCGCAGCGCTGCGGGCGTGGGGCGTTCGGGCAGGTCGTACATCACGCGCGCGGCCTCCTGCAGGGCCAGGTCGCCCGCCGCCAGAACGTCGGGCCGCCCAAGCGCGAACATCAGATAGATCTCGGCCGTCCAGACGCCGATGCCCGGCAGCGCCGTCAGCGTGGCGATGGCCCGGTCGTCGGGCATTTCGCGCAGCGCGATCCAGTCGATCCCCGCATCGGCGATGCCCTTGAGGTACCGCGCCTTGGGTCGCGACAGGCCGAGCGCGCGCAGCTCGTCCTCGGTCGCCATGCGCAGGGTGGCTTCCTCGGTCATTCCGGCAGCGTCCAGCCGCGCCCAGATCGCCCCTGCCGCCGCGATGGAAATCTGCTGCCCGATCACCGCCTGCGCGATGGCCGGAAAGCCGTCGTCGCGACGCCGCAGCGGCAATTCGCCCAGTTCCGGCAGGACGCCCGCCCAGACGGGGCAGACCCGCGCCAGATGTGCCGCACCCGCCGCGACATCCTCGGGGCCCGCGATCAGGACCGGCTCAGCCACCGGCCTTGGCCTCCAGCTTCAGCCGCGTTTCCCATGCCATCGAGATGTGCTGGCGCAGCGCCTCGTCGGCGGCCTTGCCGTCGCCCGCCGCGATGGCATCGACGATGCTGGCATGTTCGGCCAGCGCGGTCTCGCTGCGCCCCTCGGCGGCAAGCGAGGTGCGCGCCATCAGCGCCATGGTCCGGTGCACGAGGTCAAGCTGCTGCACCAGGTAGCGGTTGTGGGATGCCAGGTGGATCTGGCGGTGGAACCGCTTGTTCGCGCGGGCCAGCGCCTCGGGGTCGTGCTTGTTGGCGCGGTCCTCCTCGACCATCTGGGCCAGCACGCGCACCTCTTCCGGGGTGGCGTGGCGGGCGGCCAGGCGGCCTGCCAGCGCCTCCAGCTCCGCACGGACGGTATAGAGTTCGGCCAGCTGGTTGTGGTCCAGCGAGGCGACGATCAGGCTGCGCCCGTCGCGGACCAGCATGGCCTGCGTCTCCAGCCGCTGGAGGGCCTCGCGCACGGGGGTGCGGCTGACGCCGAACCGCTCGGCCAGTTCGGATTCGACCAGCCGGTCGCCGGGGCGATATGTCCCGCCCTCGATGGCGGTCAGGATCAGGGAATAGGCGTCCTTCATGGCGGGCAGGATTGGCAGATGCGGGGTGAATTGCAAGCGCGACCGCCGCAGGCTATCTGATCCGCATGGATTTTTCGCATGTTCGCACCTGGATCTTCGATCTGGACAATACCCTCTATCCGCCCGAGGCGCAGCTTTTCGCGCAGATCGAGACGCGGATGACGCAATGGATGATGCGTCTTCTGGGCGTCCCCGCCCCCGAGGCCGACCGCCTGCGCGCCGAATACTGGCGGCTGCACGGCACCACGCTGGCGGGGCTGATGGCCGAACATGCGATCGACCCCGTGGCCTACCTGGCCGATGTGCACGATATCGACATGACGCATCTGGACCCCGCGCCCGATCTGGCCGCGGCCATCGCGGCCCTGCCCGGGCGGCGGATCGTGCATACCAATGGCGATCGTGCCTATGCCCGCCGCGTGCTGGCGGCGCGGGGTCTGGATGCACCGGACCTGTTCGAGGGCGTCTATGGCATCGAGGAGACGGGCTTTCATCCCAAACCCTCGCCCGAGGCATTCGCCCGCGTGCTGAACGCCACGGGCATCGACCCGACCGTCGCGGCCTTCTTCGAGGACGATCCCCGCAACCTGCTGGTCCCGCATGAACTGGGCATGCGCACGGTGCTGGTGGGGCAGGGGCGCGACGGGCCGGATGCGCTGGCGGGCGATCCGGGGCCGCATGTCCATCACCGCACCGACGACCTGACCGCGTTCCTGCGCCGCATTGCCTGAGAGGGCGGGCCGTCCTATCTGGGTTGCGACACATCAGGGGGCGCGGCCATGGACACGCAGGATATCGACATCCTCATCTCGGGCGGGGGGATCGCCGGGCTGATCGCGGCGGCGGGCTTCGGCGCGCAGGGCTTCGGCGTGATCTGCGTCGATCCCGCGCCGCCCGTCACGGACGAGGGCGCCGAGGGCGCCGACCTGCGATCGACCGCCTTCCTGCAACCCTCGGCCCGGCTTCTGGAACGGATCGGGCTGTGGGAACGGCTGGGCCCGCACGCGACCGCGCTGCAGGTCATGCGCATCGTCGATGCGGGCGGGGCGGACCCCGTCCCGCGCCTGGTCCGCGATTTCGACGCGGCGGAGATCGGCGACCAGCCCTTCGGGTGGAACCTGCCCAACTGGCTTCTGCGCCGAGAGATCTCGGCCATGCTGGAGGGGATGCCCAATGTCGAGTTCCGCCCCGGCACCGCCACGACCGAGGTCGTGACCCGCGCCGAGGGGGCGATGGTCGCCCTGTCCGACGGGACGCGCCTGCGCGCGCGCCTGCTGGTCGGGGCTGACGGGCGCAATTCCCCAGTGCGGCAGGCCCTGGGGATCGGGGTCTCCACCCGCCGCTATGGCCAGAAGGCGCTGGCCTTTGCCGTCACGCATGACGAACCCCACGGCAATGTCTCGACCGAAGTGCACCGCTCGGGCGGGCCGTTCACGCTGGTGCCGCTGCCCGATCGCGACGGCAGGCCGTCCTCGGCCGTGGTCTGGATGGAAAACGGGTCCGAGACCGCGCGGCTGCGGTCGCTGGACCCCGCCGCCTTCGAGGATGCGCTGAACGCAAGGTCGGCGGGTGTTCTGGGCCATCTGCGGCAGGCGACGGCGCTGACCGAATGGCCAATCATCAGCCAGATCGCGGATCGCTTTGCCGGTCCCCGCACCGCCCTGATCGCCGAGGCCGCCCATGTCCTGCCGCCCATCGGCGCGCAGGGGCTGAACATGAGCCTGGCCGATCTGGACGGGCTGCTGGACCTGATGCGCGAAAATCCCGGCGATCAGGCCGCGTTGCTGCGATACGACCGCCAGCGCCGCCCCGAGGCCCGCGCCCGGATGCTGGGCATCGACGCGCTGAACCGTGCCAGCCAGGCGGGATCGCGCCCGCTGCGCGACCTGCGCGCGGCGGCCCTGGGCGGGCTGTACGCCGCGGCGCCCGTGCGGCGGCTGATGATGCGGGCGGGGCTGGGCATGCGCTGAGGGCCTTGCGGCCCCGCGCCCGCGACACTAGCTTCGCCTGCCAGAGGACGACCTCTCCGATCACGGGTTCCCGCAGGGCGGGAACGGAACGCCGGGACGACCCGGCCCTGTCCATGGATGCGTCATGCCCTGGATCCTGCTGACCGTCGCCGGCCTTCTCGAAATCGTCTGGGCGACGGCGATGAAATACTCGCAAGGTTTCTCAAAGCCCCTTCCCACCGCGATCATGGTGGTGGGGATGTTCCTGTCCTTCTGGCTGCTGGCCGTCGCGATGCGCCACCTGCCACTGGGCACGGCCTACATGGTCTGGACCGGCATCGGTGCGGTGGGCAGCTTCGTCATCGGAATTGCCTTCCTGTCGGAACCCGTCACGATGATCCGCCTGGCCGCCGCCGGGATGATCGTCATGGGCATCGTCACCATGAAGCTGGCGTCCTGACTGCGCGGGATCGCCCCTTCGCGACCGAAAATCACTTGAAATCGTTCGTTCCGGCAATTTCCTTCCGTCTGCGCCGGTGTTAAACAGCCCGCCAAGCCAAAGGAGATCAGCCAATGCCCGCCTATCGTTCCCGCACCACCACCCATGGCCGCAACATGGCCGGCGCCCGTGGCCTGTGGCGCGCGACGGGCGTGAAGGACAGCGATTTCGGCAAGCCGATCATCGCCATCGTCAACAGCTTCACCCAGTTCGTGCCCGGCCATGTCCACCTCAAGGATCTCGGCCAGATGGTCGCACGAGAGGTCGAATCGGCCGGCGGCATCGCGAAGGAGTTCAACACCATCGCCGTCGATGACGGCATCGCGATGGGCCATGACGGCATGCTCTATTCGCTGCCCTCGCGAGAGGTGATCGCGGATTCGGTCGAATACATGGTCAACGCGCATTGCGCCGACGCGATGGTCTGCATCAGCAATTGCGACAAGATCACGCCGGGCATGCTGATGGCCGCGCTGCGCCTGAACATCCCGGTCGTCTTCGTGTCGGGCGGCCCGATGGAGGCCGGCAAGCTGGTGCTGGAGGATGGCAAGCTGAAGGCGCTGGACCTGGTCGATGCCATGGTCGCCGCCGCCGACGACGCCTATTCCGACGAGCAGGTCGAGGCGATCGAGCGTTCGGCCTGCCCGACCTGCGGGTCGTGTTCCGGTATGTTCACTGCGAACTCGATGAACTGCCTGACCGAGGCGCTTGGCCTTGCGCTGCCGGGCAACGGGTCGACGCTTGCCACCCATGCCGACCGCAAGCGCCTGTTCGTCGAGGCCGGCCACCTGATCGTGGACCTTGCGCGCCGCTACTATGAAGGCGACGACGCGTCGGTCCTGCCGCGCAACATCGCCAGCTTCGAGGCGTTCGAGAACGCGATGACGCTGGACATCGCGATGGGCGGGTCGACCAACACCGTGCTGCATCTGCTGGCCGCGGCCCACGAGGCCGGGATCGACTTCACCATGTCCGATATCGACCGCCTGTCGCGCGGCGTGCCGGTCCTGTGCAAGGTCGCCCCCGCCAAGGACGACGTCCACATGGAGGACGTGCACCGCGCGGGTGGCATCATGGGCATCCTGGGCGAACTGGACCGCGCGGGCCTGCTGAAGACCGATGTGGGCAGCGTCCATGCTGCATCGCTGGCCGAGGCGCTGGACCGTTGGGACGTCAAGCGCACCGATTCCGCGACCGTGCACGATTTCTATCGCGCGGCGCCGGGGGGCGTTCCGACGCAGGTCGCATTCTCGCAGGAGCAGCGCTTCGAAGAGGTCGACCTGGACCGCGAGAAGGGCGTGATCCGTACCAAGGAACATGCCTTCTCGCAGGATGGGGGCCTTGCGGTGCTCTATGGCAACCTGGCCGAGGACGGCTGCATCGTGAAGACGGCGGGCGTGGACGAATCGATCCTGACCTTCGAGGGTCCGGCCCATATCTTCGAGAGCCAGGACGACAGTGTCAGCGCCATCCTGACCGGCAAGGTCAAGGAGGGCGAGGTCGTGCTGATCCGCTATGAGGGGCCGCGCGGCGGGCCGGGGATGCAGGAGATGCTGTATCCGACCAGCTATCTGAAATCGAAGGGGCTGGGGAAGGCCTGTGCGCTGGTCACGGACGGTCGTTTCTCGGGGGGGTCCTCGGGGCTGTCGATCGGCCACGTCTCGCCCGAGGCGGCCGAGGGCGGCACGATCGGCCTGGTCGAGCAGGGTGACACGATCCGGATCGACATCCCGAACCGAAAGATCGAGCTGCTGGTCGACGATGCTACTCTTGCCGCCCGCCGCGAGAAGCGCGAGGCCGAGGGCTGGAAGCCCGCCAAGCCGCGCCAGCGCAAGGTCTCGACCGCGCTGCGCGCCTATGCGGCGATGACGACCAGCGCCGCGCGCGGCGCGGTTCGCGTCATCCCCGAGTGACGAACCCGACGGCCGCGCCCTTGGCGCGGTCGTTTCGATTCAGGGTGTGTCCAGTGCACCCAGGGGCCCGGGCCTGCGTTCCTCGGACAGGACCACGTTGGCCTCGACCTGGCCCACGCCGGGCAGGGTCATGATGCGGCGACGCAGGATGCGCTCGAAATCGCTGATGTCGCGGGCGGTGATCCGCAGGCGATAGTCGAACTGCCCCAGCACGTGCTGAACCAGCTGAACCTCGGGGATGGCGGTGACGGCGCGTTCGAAATCCTGCAGCCCCGTGCGCCCCTTGGCGGCCAGCTTGATCCCCAGAAAGACCGTGACGCCAAAGCCCAGGGCGGGCTTGTCCAGCACCACGCGCCGCCCCGCGATGACGCCCTGCTGTTCCAGCCTGCGGATGCGCCGCCATGCCGCGGGCTGGCCGATGCCCACGGCGCGCCCGATCTGCGCGGCGCTTCGGGTCGCATCCTCGACCAGCAGCCGCAGGATCGCCAGGTCGGTTGGGTCCAGCGCGGTCACAGCGGCAGATCCTCTCGGTCCGAGATGGTCGAGACCAGCATCAGCGCGTCCAGCTCGGCGATATGGGGCAGGGTCAGGATCCGGTCACGATAGACCTGCTGCCAATGCGCCATGTCCCGCGCGATGACGGTCGCGCGCCAGTCCACGCTGCCCAGAAAGCTCTGGATCTCGATCACCTCGGGGACCTCGCGCAGGGCTGCCAGGAAATTGTCGAAGGCGCGGGGATCGGTCTTGTCCAGCGTGAAGCGCAGGCTGACCTCGACCTCCCATCCCAGGGCGCGCCAGTCGATCCGCGCATGAATGCCCTTCAGCACGCCCGCCTCGCGCATGCGTTCCATGCGCCGCCACAGGCTGGCGCCGGTCACGCCCGCGCGTTCGGCCAGCTGGGCGTTTGATGCCGAAGGATCGCCCAGAAGCTGGCGAAGTATGCGGCGATCCGTGCTGTCGGGCATGAAAATCATGTAATATTCACTATCAAGGCATGATTATTTCCGCAAGACGGATGAATGCGGGCGCTTTGCACGGAATCTGTCACGAAGGCCGGTTAGAAAGGTGGCAATCAAGGAAAGGATATTCCGATGCGCGTTTTCTACGACCGCGACTGCGACGTTAACCTGATCAAGGAAAAGAAGGTCGCGATCCTCGGCTATGGCAGCCAGGGTCACGCCCACGCCCTGAACCTGCGCGATTCCGGCGCGAAGAACATCGTCGTCGCCCTCCGCGAGGGCAGCGCCTCGGCAGCCAAGGCCGAGGGCGAGGGTCTGCAGGTCATGGGCATCGCCGAAGCCGCAGCATGGTGCGATGTCATCATGTTCACCATGCCGGACGAACTGCAGGCCGAGACCTACAAGAAATACGTCCATGACAACCTGCGCGAGGGTGCCGCGATCGCCTTCGCACACGGCCTGAACGTGCATTTCGGCCTGATCGAGCCGAAGGCCGGCGTCGATGTCATCATGATGGCGCCCAAGGGTCCGGGCCACACCGTGCGCGGCGAATACAGCAAGGGCGGCGGCGTGCCCTGCCTGTTCGCGGTCCATCAGGACGCGTCGGGCAAGGCGCAGGACATCGCGCTGTCCTATTGCTCGGCCATCGGTGGCGGCCGTTCGGGCATCATCGAGACCAACTTCCGCGAGGAATGCGAGACCGACCTCTTCGGCGAGCAGGCCGTCCTGTGCGGTGGCCTGGTCGAGCTGATCCGTGCCGGCTTCGAGACCCTGGTCGAAGCGGGCTACGAGCCCGAGATGGCCTATTTCGAGTGCCTCCACGAGGTGAAGCTGATCGTCGACCTGATCTATGAAGGCGGCATCGCGAACATGAACTACTCGATCTCGAACACGGCCGAATACGGCGAATACGTGTCGGGTCCGCGCGTCCTGCCTTACGACGAGACGAAGAAGCGCATGAAGGACGTCCTGACGGACATCCAGAACGGCAAGTTCGTCCGCGACTTCATGCAGGAAAACGCCGTCGGCCAGCCCTTCTTCAAGGCGACCCGCCGCATCAACGACGAACACCAGATCGAGCAGGTCGGTGCGAAGCTGCGCGAGATGATGCCCTGGATCAGCAAGGGCAAGATGGTCGACAAGTCGCGCAACTGATCGACCCGTCGCACATGACGAAGGGGGGCCATCGCGGCCCCCCTTTTCTTATTCCGCCGACAGCTTGTCCTGCGTGCGCGTCTCGAAATCGGATGCGTCGTGCCGCTCGTGCAGCTGCTGGGACGGGTCCCCGGACGTCTTGTTGACCATGATGCCGCGCCGGACGGCGGGGCGGGCCATGATCTCGTCATGCCAGCGCTTCACGTTGGGATAGCTTTCGACATCGAGGAAGGTCGCGGCATCGCCATACATGCGCCCGGCGACCAGGCCGCCATACCATGGCCAGATCGCCATGTCGGCGATGGTGTATTCCTCGCCCGCGACGAAGCGGTTCTCGGCCAGGCGCTGGTCCAGCAGGTGCAGCTGGCGCTTGACCTCCATGGTGAAGCGGTCGATCGGGTATTCCAGCTTCTCGGGGGCATAGGCATAGAAATGCCCGAAGCCGCCGCCGACATAGGGTCCCGAGCCCATCTGCCAGAACAGCCAGTTCAGCGTCTCGGTCCGGCCCGCGGGATCCTTGGGTAGGAAGGCGCCGTATTTCTCGGCCAGGTACAGCAGGATCGAGCCCGATTCGAAGACGCGCTGCGGCGGGTTCGCCGTGTGGTCCATCAGGGCGGGGATCTTGCTGTTGGGGTTCACCTCGACGAAGCCGCTGGCGAACTGGTCGCCCTCGCCGATATTGATCAGCCAGGCGTCGTATTCGGCGTCATGGCCGGCGGCCAGCAGCTCCTCCAGCAGGATCGTGACCTTCTGCCCGTTCGGCGTCGCCAGCGAATACAGCTGCAGCGGGTGCTTGCCCACAGGGCGGTCACGGTCGTACTGCGCCCCCGAGGTCGGCTTGTTGATGTTGGCGAACCTGCCGCCATTCGCCCCCTTCTGGGTCCAGACCTTGGGCGGGGTGTAACTGTCCGTCATGGCGCATCCTGCACTTGGTTGATTTCATGATGGAACATGCGGTCCCCGCGCCGATCTTTCAACGGGCTGGCGGATGTTCCGCATGTGTTCTATATTGCGGACATGCTTCCACCGCGCGATCCCGACCGCAGACTGAAGGCCCGCGGCGCGGCTTCCCAGCCCGCCGGACGGTTCGAGCCGCACACCCGCATCCGCGAAAGCGACGGCTGGGACATCCCCGAGGACGAGCACCTGCTGCGCACCGAGGTGACCGAGGAACGCCCGCGCAGCATCATCACGCGCAACACCTCGCCCGATGTGCCGTTCGACCGGTCGATCAACCCCTATCGCGGCTGCGAGCATGGCTGCATCTACTGCTATGCGCGGCCCAGCCATTCCTATCTGAACCTGTCGCCGGGCCTCGATTTCGAGACGCGCCTGATCGCCAAGCCGGACGCCGCGCGGCTTCTGGAACGCGAACTGGCGCGACCGTCATACAAGCCCGCGCCGATCGCCCTGGGGACGAATACCGACCCCTATCAGCCGATCGAGGCGACATACGAGATCATGCCGCAGATCCTGCGCGTGCTGCGCGACTGGAACCACCCGGTGACGCTGGTGACGCGGGGGCGGCTGGTGCTGCGCGATCTGGACCTGTGGGCGGAACTTGCGGCCAAGGGACAGGCGATGGTGGGCATCAGCGTGACGACGCTGGATGCCGATCTGGCCCGCAGCCTGGAACCGCGCGCCCCCGCGCCCGAGACGCGCCTGCGCATGATCCGCGAGCTGGCCCGCGCGGGCATTCCGGTCCGCGTCATGGTCGCCCCCGTCATCCCCGTGCTGACCGAACCCGAGATCGAGCGCATCCTGGCCGCCGCGCGCGATGCAGGCGCCACCACCGCCACCATGATCCCCCTGCGCCTGCCGCACGAGGTCGCGCCCCTGTTCCGCGACTGGCTGGACCGCCACCGCCCCGGCATGGCCACGCATGTGATGAACCGCGTGCAGGCCATGCGCGGCGGGCGCGACAACGACCCGCGCTTCGGCCACCGTTTCCGCGGCGAGGGGATCGAGGCAGAGCTGGCGATGAAGCGCTTTCGGCTGGCGCGCAAGCGGCTGGGCTATCACGAGGGAAGCCCCGCGCTGGATTGCAGCCGCTTCGGGCCGCCGCCCCGCGCGGGGGACCAGATGTCACTGTTCTAGCGGCGTCCGATGGTCAGCACGTCGTCGCGATCCGACCCCGCGCTGCTGAACGGCCCCAGAAGCGCCGTGATCTGTTCCAGCGTCGGGCGCGGGCCGGGGGCGCGGCTGGCCAGCGCGTCGCGCATGGCCGACAGGTGTTCCGGCATCGTCCCGCAGCAGCCGCCGATCACGCGTACGCCCAAGTCGCGCGCAAGGCAGGCGTAATCGGCCATCAGTTCGGGCGTGCCGTCGTAATGGATATGCCCGTCTGCTAGGTGCGGGACGCCCGCGTTGCCCTTGGCGATGATCGGGCGTTCGTTCCCCGATGCGACGAAGCTGGCGACGGTGCGCAGCAGGTCGGACGCCCCGATCCCGCAATTCGCGCCATAGGCGACGGGCGGGTTCGGCAGCGCCTCGACCGCGGCGGACAGCTGGCCCGGCGTCACGCCCATGATCGTGCGACCCGCCGTGTCGAAGCTGAGGCAGCCGCACCATTCCATCCCGACCTTGCGGGCGGCCTCGGCGGCGGCGCGCAGTTCCTCGAGGGCGCTCAAGGTCTCGATCCACAGGATGTCGGCGCCGCCATCCTTCAGGGCCTGCGCCTGTTCCACGAACATCTCGACCGCGCGGGCATGGGTCAGGCTGCCCATCGGGGCCATGATCTCGCCTATGGGGCCCATGCTGCCCGCCACGATCACGGTGCGACCGGCGCGATCGGCCTCGGTCCGGGCGATGGCGGCGGCCTTGCGGTTCAGTTCGGCCACGCGATCCGACAGGCCGTGCAGGCGCAGGCGGCTTTCATTGGCGCCGAAGCTGTTGGTCAGGAACAGGTCCGACCCCGCCTCGATCGCGCCGCGATACAGTCGGGCGACCTTCTCGGGCTGGGTGTCGTTCCACAGCTCGGCCGGTTCGCGGGCCAGAAGCCCCATGTTCATCAGCGCGGTGCCCGTGGCCCCGTCCGCAAGGACATGATCGCGTTCGGCCAGCATCAGGCTCAGCGGGTCGGTCATCGTAAACATCCTTCTCTGCGGGTCGATATCGCCCGCCCAGAGATCTCCAACCATCTGGTCCATAGTAGTCCGTGCATTCGGGGGAAACAATTTCGGCGCATTGGAACGAACAAAAAACCGCGCCGGTTTCCCGGCGCGGTCGAATTTTCGGTCCGATCTTCGGAAAAAGCCCTCAGGCCTCCGAATCGTCCTCGTCTTCCGAGGCGCCACCGATGTCGTCGAACAGTTCGGCGATCTCGAATTCGGCTTCGGCGTCTGCTTCGGCGGCCAGGTCCTGGATGGACTTGCCCTGCGCCTGCAGCTCGGCTTCCTCGTTCGAACGGGCGACGTTCAGCGTGATCGTCGCGTTCACTTCCGGGTGCAGGACGACGGTGACGTCGTGCAGGCCCAGATCCTTGATCGGGGCGCCCAGGACGACCTGCTTGCGGTCGACGCTGAAGCCGCCCTCGGTCGCGACATCGGCTGCGTCACGGGTCGTGACCGAACCGTAGAGCGCGCCCGAATCGGATGCCGAGCGGATGACGACGAAGGTTTGACCGTCGAGGGTCTCCGCGAACTTCTCGGCCTCGGCCTTCGATTCGGCGTTGCGTGCCTCGAACTGCACCTTCTGGGCTTCGAATGCCTTGACGTTGGCGTCCGATGCGCGAAGTGCCTTGCCCTGGGGCAGCAGGAAGTTACGTGCGTAACCTTCCTTGACCTTCACGACTTCGCCCATCTGGCCCAGCTTGGCCACGCGTTCCAGCAGGATGACTTGCATGTCCAGGTCTCCTTACTTCACGACGTAGGGCAGCAGGGCGAGGAAGCGTGCGCGCTTGATGGCACGAGCCAGTTCACGCTGCTTCTTGGCCGAGACTGCGGTGATGCGCGAGGGCACGATCTTGCCGCGTTCGCTGATGTAGCGCTGCAGCAGACGGGTGTCCTTGTAGTCGATCTTCGGCGCATTCTCGCCCGAGAACGGGCAGACCTTGCGACGGCGGAAGAACGGTTTGTTCGCCATTGTTCAGATCTCCTCAGTTCCGCTCGCGGCGTTCGCGGCGGTCGCCACGGTCACCACGCTCTTCGCGCTTCTGCATCTGCACCGAGGGGCCTTCCTCATGTGCTTCGACCTTGATGGTCATGACGCGCATGACATCGTCGTGCAGACGGGCAAGACGCTCCATTTCCTGCACGGCGGCCGAGGGCGCGTCCGAACGCAGGAAGGCGTAGTGGCCCTTGCGGTTCTTGTTGATCTTGTAGGCGAGGGTGCGGACACCCCAGTATTCGTTTTCCACGACCTTGCCGCCGTTATCGGCCAGCACGGTCGAGAAATGTTCGATCAGCCCTTCGGCCTGCGTGTTCGACAGGTCCTGACGAGCGATCAGCACATGCTCGTAAAGCGGCATGGCGATCCTTTCTCTGGTTCAAGGCGGCTTCATAGGCGGGTGTCGCACCTTCCGCACCCGCCACGAGAGGACACGCCGGTTGCGAAGTCTTCGGCGGAAGGATGGGGCCTTATAGCGGCGGCGCCTGCGATTGCAAGGTGATTCCCCCCGCCGTCGATGCTTCTTGCCGATGGCGTGGGGCTTGGCTACATCCAGTACATGCTGCCTCAAGACCGCCTCGACCAGATCACACAGCGTTTCGAGTTTCTCGAGGCGCAGCTCAATGCCGGGGCCGAGCCCGCGCGCATCGCCCAGATCAGCCGCGAATATGCCGAGCTGAAGCCCGTCGTGGCGCAGATCGCCGAATGGCGCCGCGCGACAGGCGCGCTGGCCGATGCCCGCGCCATGCTGGCCGACCCCGAGATGCGCGAACTGGCCCAGGACGAGCTGTCGCGGCTGGAGGACGAGCTGCCCGAACGCGAACAGGCGCTGCGCATCGCGCTGCTGCCGCGCGACGCGGCCGATGCCCGGCCCGCCATCCTGGAGATCCGTCCGGGCACCGGCGGGGACGAGGCCGCGCTGTTCGCGGGCGACCTGCTGTCCATGTACCGCCGCCACGCCGAACAGCAGGGCTGGAGCTTCCAGCTGCTGGAGCTGGTCCAGACCGAGCTGGGCGGCATCAAGGAGGCCGTCGCCCGGATCGAGGGCGAGGGCGTCTTCGCCCGGCTGAAATACGAATCCGGCGTCCACCGCGTCCAGCGCGTGCCGGAAACCGAAAGCGGCGGGCGCATCCATACCAGCGCCGCCACCGTCGCCGTCCTTCCCGAGGCCGCCGAGGACGTGGATATCGACATCCCCGCCGGCGACATCCGCATCGACACGATGCGCGCAAGCGGGGCGGGCGGCCAGCACGTGAACACGACCGACAGCGCCGTGCGGATCACGCATATCCCGACCGGCATCGTCGTCACCAGCTCCGAGAAGTCCCAGCACCAGAACCGCGCCAACGCGATGGCCGTGCTGCGGGCCCGGCTCTATGACATGCAGCGGCAGAAGGCGGATGCCGAACGGGCCGCCGACCGCAAGGCGCAGGTCGGTTCGGGAGACCGGTCGGAACGCATCCGCACCTACAACTTTCCGCAGGGCCGCATGACCGATCACCGCATCAACCTCACGCTCTATGCGCTGGACCGGATCGTGGCGGGCGACCTGTCCGAGATCATCGACGCGCTGACGGCCCACGACCAGGCCGCGCGACTGGCGGCCCAGGAATGAGGATCTCGGACGCCCAGGCCGAGGGGGCGGCCCTTCTGCGCGCCGCCGGGATCGAGGGGGCGGCCCGCGATACCGACCGCATCCTTGCGGCGGTGCTGGGGATCGAGCCGGGGCGTCTGCGCATGACCGACGACCGCCGCCTGACCGATCCCGAACGCGCCAGCTTCAACCGCGGCATCGCGGCGCGCGCGCTGCATCAGCCGGTGGCGCAGATCGTGGGCCATCGCGATTTCTGGGCGCATCGCTTCAAGGTGACGCGCGACACGCTGGACCCCCGCCCCGAGACCGAGGCCCTGGTCGAGGCCGCGCTGGAACGCCCCTGGCGCGACGTGCTGGACATGGGCACGGGCACGGGCGCGATCCTGATCTCGCTTCTGGATGCGCGGAAGGGGACGCGCGGTCTGGGCACCGACATCTCCGAGGAGGCGCTGAAGGTCGCCCGCTTCAACGCCCGCCAGATCGGGGTCGATGCCCGCTTCCGCCGCGCCGACTGGTTCGAGGGCGTCGAGGGAACGTTCGACCTGATCGTGTCGAACCCGCCCTATATCTCGGTCGCGGAAATGGCGGGGCTGTCGCCCGACGTGCGCGAATGGGAACCGCTTGGCGCGCTGACCGACGGGGGCGACGGGCTGGGTGCCTATCGGGCCATCGCGGCGGGCGCGCGGGCGCATCTGAACCCCGGCGGGCAGGTCCTGGTCGAGATCGGCCACTTGCAGGGCGCCGATGTCGCCGCGCTGTTCGCCGCGCAGGGTGCCCGGATCGAGGTTCTGCCCGATCTGGACGGTCGCGATCGCGTCGTCTGCGCCGATTTCGGCTGATTTCCGGCACTTGTAACGGCTTTCGGGACATTTTTCGGCAGTTTGCGCTTGTCTTGGGGGGCTTGGCATGATTAGTCAGTGGCGTGCGGCAGGCGACAGCCACCGCATGGGTCAGCCTGACACTGCCGGAACTGACGGGGCGCGCATGACGACGATGCGCCTTGAGGCAAGGCAAGGCTGAACGGAGAGGTCAACGCCCCCGTAGCCGTCCGAAATCGCCGTCCAGGTCATTCTGGCATCCCTGACGATCAGAACCCTAAAGACAGACTGATGAGATCATCGAAATCCCGCTCGCGCAGCAAATCGAACCGCCAGCGTTCGCTTGGCAATATCGTCAACCGAGTCTTCGAAAGCTCGGGCCCCGAAGGCAAGGTTCGCGGCACGCCGCAGCAGATCATCGAGAAGTATTTGACGCTGGCGCGTGACGCCCAGCTGTCGAACGACCGCGTGGCGGAACAAAGCTTCCTGCAGCATGCCGAGCATTACACCCGCATGCTGGGCGAGGCGCAGCGCGAGATGGCCGAACGCCAGGCGCAGCAGAACCAGAACAACAACCATGGCCATCCCCATCATCGCCAGAACGGCGATGACGACCAGAACGGCCACCAGCACAACCGCGACCAGCGCCGCGACGAGCCCGAACCCGAGGTCAAGCAGCCCGAGGTCAAGCAGGCCGAGCCGAAGCAGCCCGAGGCCGAGGATGCGCAGCAAAGCCTGCCCATCGCCCAGGAGGCCGATGGCGACGCGGCCCCCGTCGAGACCCCCGAGGCCGAGGCCAAGCCCGCACGCAGCCGCACCCCGCGCAGCCGCACGCCCCGCAGCAGCGGTGGCGCCCCGCGCAGCCGCCGCAAGCCCGCAGCCGATGACGGCGCGCCGGCGGCGGACACGCAGGCAGGCGGTTCGGAATAATCTACGGGTCGCAGATCGAAGAAAGGGCGCGGGGATCATTCCCGCGCCCTTTTCGCATTCTCAGCCCTGCCGCGCGTCCTTGAGGGCGCGGGCCAGGGCGCAGAACTGCTCCAGCCCGATCTCTTCAGCGCGGGCGGTGGGGGCGATGCCGCAGCCCTCCAGCAGCTCCTCGATCCGGGGATGCAGGCCGCGAAGGCTGGCGCGCAGCATCTTGCGGCGCTGGTTGAAGGCCGCGCCCGTGACCTGCGACAGGACCGCCGCATCGGCCGGAAAGCGCGGCTCGGGCAGGGCGGTCAGGTGGACCACGGCGGAATGGATCTTGGGGGCGGGCACGAAGGCCTCGGGGGGCAGGGCCATGACGATGCGCGCCTCGGCCCGCCACTGGGCCAGCAGCGCCAGCCGGCCATAGGCCTTGGAGCCGGGCTTCGCCACGATCCGCTCGGCCACCTCCTTCTGGAACATCAGCGTCAGGGACTGCCAGAAGGGCGGCCATTCCTTGGGCGTCAGCCAGCGGATCAGCAGTTCCGTCCCGACATTGTAGGGCAGGTTCGCGGCGATGCGGATCGGCGGGGTCAGGTGTTCCAGCGGATCGACCTGCAGCGCGTCGCCGTGGATGACCTTCAGCCGGTCGGGATAGGCCTCGGCGATCTCGGCCAGGGCGGGCAGGGCGCGTTCGTCCTTCTCGATCGCCAGCACGCGGCGCGCGCCCTCGGCCAGCAGGCCGCGGGTCAGCCCGCCGGGGCCGGGGCCGATCTCCAGCACGTCGCAGCCGGTCAGGTCGCCCGCCTGGCGTGCGATCTTGGCGGTCAGGTTCAGGTCCAGAAGGAAGTTCTGGCCCAACTGCTTCTTGGCGCGCAGGTCGTGGGTCTGGATGACCTGGCGCAGGGGGGGAAGGTTGTCGATGGTGCTCATGTCGGGTCCGGGCCGGGTCGGGATGCGGCCATGCTGCGGGCCATGCGAATGGCCGCGATGGTTGAGGACGGGTCCGCCAGCCCCTTGCCCGCGATGTCGAAGGCCGTGCCGTGATCGGGCGAGGTGCGGATGAAGGGCAGCCCGAGCGTGACGTTCACGCCTCCGTCGAAATCCAGCGTCTTGATCGGGATCAGCCCCTGATCGTGATAGCAAGTGACGGCCGCGTCATAGCGGGCGCGGGCGGCGGCGTGGAACATCGTGTCGGCGGGCAGAGGGCCGGTCAGATCGAAGCCCAGGCCGCGCAGCCGCTCCAGCAGGGGCGCGATCATGCGGGTTTCCTGCTGGCCCATCCGCCCACCCTCGCCCGCATGGGGGTTCAGCCCCGCGACGGCGATGCGGGGGCGGGGAATGCCGAAATCGCGGACAAGGCCCGCATGGGTCAGGCGGATCGCCTGTTCCAGCGCATCCGGGGTCAGCGCGTCAGGCACGTCCTGCAGGGGAATGTGGATCGTCGCGGGCACGACGCGACAGGCGGGCGTGACCGTGGTCGAGGCCAGCATCATCGCGACCGGCACGTCGCCGCCCAGATGCGCAAGATATTCGGTATGCCCCGGAAAGGCGAAGCCCGCGCCGGTCTGCAGGGCCTCCTTGCTGATGGGGGCGGTGGTGATCGCCGCGACCTGTCCCTGCATCGCCATGCGGGCGGCGCGGGCGATCACGTCGATCACGCCCTGCGCATTGGCCGGATCGGGGCGGCCCGCGACATTGGGCGCCGCGAAATCGTGGCGCAGCACCGGCAGGTGACCCGGCGGGACCGGGGCACCCGGATCCGCGATCTCGGTCCAGGCGGTGCCGGGTGGCAGGTGGCGCGGATCGCCCATCCAGGCGATGTCCTGGCCCGAAGCCAGCACCAGGGGCGCCAGCTCGGGGCCGATGCCCGCGGGCTCGCCGCAGGTCAGAAGGACGCGCGCCACCGGATCACGGCCTGCGGATCAGGGCGTCGGCGCGCAGGTCGGCCAGAAGCCCGTCCGCCGCCGAGTTGATGCGCTGGTTGAACAGCTCGTCGCGGACCGCCTCGCGCGAGGGGATGCCGTTCTGGGGCTGCGGGATCGCATCCTCGACCCCGTCCTGCGGCTGGGCGGTGGTCGGCACCTCGGCCTGCTGGGCCAGCGCGGGCTGGCGCGAACACAGCGTCACGACCTCGGCGGCGTTGCCCGCCGGGACGACGCCGGATTCGCCGTCGTCCAGAGATGCGAGGCGTGCGGCGATCAGCGTCGGGATCTGCGCCTGCGACACGGTCTGGCGCTGGACCTGCAGCGCGGCCTCGGGGCCGACCTGCTTGTACAGATCGTCGCAGGACAGCGTGCGCTGCGCCACGGCGGTCGCCTCGGCCATGCTGGGCAGGGTGATGGTCGCGTATTCCAGCACCTGTTCCCGCGCGCCGGGGCGCAGGCTGCCTTGCGCGTCGCGCAGGAAGAACAGGATGACCGCGCCTTCGACCTGCAGCGGCTGGGTCACCTGGCCCGGCTGCAGCTGGCTGATGACCTGGCGCAGGCCCGGCGGCAGCGCCTCCAGCTCCAGCGTTTCCAGCCTGCCGCCCGCCTGGGCCGAGGGCGTCGCGGAATACCTGCGGGCCGCATCGGCGAATTGGCCTTCGGTCGGGCGCGACCCGGCGATGCGTTCGGCCAGCGCAAGGGCCTGCGCCTCCTGCCCCGGAGGGGCGGGGATGATCAGTTCGGAAATGGCCACGCGGTCGATGATCGGCGTCTCGATCACGCGCTTGAGCTGCTGGTCCACCTGCGCGTCCGAGATCTCGATCTGGGGCAGCAGGCGTGCGCGGACGACCTGCCGCCACAGCGTGCCCGCACGGACGAAATCGCGGAAGGTGTCGGCATCGACGCCCGCCTGTTCCAGCCGCGCGATGAAGCTGGCGGCATCCAGGCCCGCGCGGCCCGCGAATTCCTCGAGGCCCGATTGAAGCTGCTCGTCCGACAGCTGCGCGCCGATGGCTTCGGCGGCCTCGACCCGCAGGCGGTCGTCGATCAGCGCGGTCTCGGCGGCCTCGGCGCTGGTGTCGGGGGCGCCGATCACCTGCATGAAGCGCTGCCGCTGAACGATCTCGTAGCGGGTGACGGCGCTGTCGTTCACATAGACGACGGTCTGGAACAGGTTCTGCGCGTTCGCGGGCGCGACGGCGCCCGTCGCGATGACCGCCGCCAGCGCGAGACCTGAGAGGAGTTGCCGCATCTGCTGTTCCTATCCTTGCCTTTTGGCGGGCAGATTAGCGCATGCAGTTGCGCTGCGCCACCGTGCCCTGACCGCCGGTCGTGTTGCCGAAACCCGCCAGCCGGACCGACAGGTCGAAGCTGGTTTCCGCGTCGATCGTGTCCGAACTGGTGAAGCGCCTGGAGACGCCCGTCTCGACCGTGATGCATTCGTTGCGATAGGTCACGTCCAGCGACGCGCTCTGGGCGCGTTCGGCGGTGAAATCGTAACGTGCCTCGGCGCTGCCCCACCAGCCGGGCGCGATCTGCCAGCCGACGCTGGCCGCCAGTTCGGATGCGTCGCTGTCGCGCCCCTCGGCCAGGTCGGCATCGATCCACAGATAGCCCGCCGAAAGCTGCAGGTCGTCGCGGAGCCAGCCCATGCGCAATTCGTTGCGCGAGACGTTGAAGCTGTCGTCGAACAGCGCCCTGTTCGCGATGGCAAGGCCGCGCCCGCTGTCATAGGTCGTCGACAGCAGCCAGTCCGACCGCCGCCCGCCGATGAAGCTCCGGTCCTCGTCGCCGCTGCCCTGCCGCGCGCGGAAGACCCGCCCGCCCGTCACGCCAAGCGACCAGCCGTTGGGGTCGATCCGCGTCCAGGTCAGGCCGGCATTGGCGCGCAGGCCGCCCTCGCTGCGGTCATAGCCCGGAAAGCGGCTGTCCGAGAACAGGTTCCCCTCGTCGAACTCGACCAGCAGGCTGTCCTCGTTCGGGATGTCGTCGTCATCGCCCGGGGGCGAATAGAGAAGCTGCAGGACCGGTTCGACCATATGCGTCGCGCGCCCGTGGACCGTCGCCAGGGGCCAGCGCAGCTCGACCCCGACCTGCGGGTCCGCGCGGGCCACCACGTCGTCATAGCTGTCGTCCTGCGCGATGCGATAGAGATCGGCCTCGAGCCCGGCGATGGCCGCGGCCATGACGCCGCCCGGCAGGATCTGGGAACGTCGCCAGTCCAGGTCGAACGAGGCGCGCGCCACGTCGCGGCCGATCCCGTCATCATCCGAGGGGCGGCGATGGGCATGGGCGGACCATTCGACGGTCGCCTCGCCTCCGATGCGGGGGGGCGTGAAGCGGCGCATCCAGATCGCGTCGGCCACCTGCGCCGGAGAGCTGGATTCGTCCTCGTCGTCGCGGAGCGAGTTGTAGTTGCCGATCCGCGCCCAGACCAGCTTCTTGCGGCGGACCTGTTCCAGCGTGATGCCCGACCACAGCCGGTCGGCATCGGTCACGTCGTAATCCAGCAGATAGGCCCGGTCGGTCGCCGCCTGCACCTGCACGCCCAGCTTGTAGTCGCGCGGCAGGTCGAACTGCGCGATCCCGAAGACATAGCCGCGCCATTCGTCGGGCAGCAGGTCGTCGCGGGTGATCGCGCCGTTCCATTCCGTCGCCCCGTTGGCGAATGCCTGGCGGTACCGCAGCTCCAGCGTGCTGGTGCGATCGACCGCGACATAGGGCGTCACCGTCACGTCCGCATGATCCCCGAGCGTCACGAAATAGGGCAGCTTGATCCCGAACCCCAGGCTGGAGGTCGTGCGGATCTCGGGGCGCAGGAAGCCGTTCTTGCGATCGACGGTCGGGTCGGGGGCGGTCACGCTGAAGGGCACATAGGCCAAGGGCACGCCGAAGGCGCGGAATTGCGGGTGGTCGAAGGTGATCGTCCGGGTCTCGGCGTCGTGGGTGATCGCGCGGGCGCGGATCTCCCACAGGGGGGTGGGGTCGCTGGCGCAGATCTGGCAGGACGATGCCGCGACCTGGCGCAGTTCGGTGACGCGGCCGCCGTCGCGGCGTTCGGCCTCTCGCGCGGCAAGCTGCAATTCGCGCCCGATCACGAGGCGCGCGCCGCGGATGATGCCGTCCTGCAATTCGCGGTCCAGCTGGGCGGCATCGGCGATCAGGATCGTGTCCTGTTCGGGGTCGGTGCTGTCGGGGCGGGACAGGTGGATCGGACCCTCGATGGTCAGATCGCCCGTCGGGCCGTCCACGATCACGCGCGATGCGACCAGACGTGCGCCTTGGTACCAGATGACCACGCCGCCCGCCGCGACCAGCGTGCGGTCGTCGCGCAGCCGGACGGCATCGGCCAGCACCGTCGCCGCCCCGCCTTCGCCCGCCGTCCCGCGATCGCCGGGGATGCGGACCGAGGCGTCGGGCTCGACCGCCTCGGGGGCGCTGGTCGAGGGGGTGCGGTCGCCGATGGGCTCGCTGCCCAGGCTGTCGGATTCGGGCGCCAGCGCCGACACGCCGCCGATGCTGGCCAGGGGCGCGGTCTGCGACACGCCGGGCATCTGCGGCATGGACGCGTCCTGGTCGAAGATCGTCTGACCGGCTGCGGGCGCGGCAAGTGCCGCGATCAGCGCCGTCCCGAGGCGCAGGGATCGTCTGGTCGTCTGAACGGTCATCCGTCCTCTCGCTTCAGGATCAGCCCAAGGGCCAGAAGGGCGCCGACAAGGGGCGGGGTCCATGCGGCCATCGCCGCACCGATCTGCCCGTTGTCACCCAGAACCTGCGCCATGTTGCGCAGAAAGAACAGCGCGATCCCCGCCGCGAAGGCCAGAAGGACCGCGACCCCGGTATTGCGGCCACGGATATGCTGCATGGTGAAGGCCGCCGCGATCAGCACCATCGCCCCCATCAGGAAGGGGCGCGCCAGTTCCATCTGGAACCAGACCCTGTGCCGCGAGGCCGAGAAGCCCGCGCGTTCCAGCCCCGCGATGAAGCCCGGCAACTGCCAGACCGGCACGGATTCGGGGCGCCCGAACCCCTCGCGGATGCGCTGCGCGGTCAGGTCCGACGGCAGCAGCATGTAGGGCGCGCGCTTGACATCGGCTTGCGGGTTCGCCGCGTCCAGGGGGTAATCGCGGACCTCGGCCAGGCCCCAGGATCCGGGGATCAGCCGTGCGGTGCGGGCCTCGATCCGGCGGACGGGGCCTGACTCGTCGTCGAAGACCAGGAAGGTCGCATCGTGCAGGGTCAGCGCATCGGCGCTGGCGCGGCGGGCGCGGATGACGATCTGGCCCGATTCCTCGCCGTTCTCGATGACGGCCTGCCGCAGCCAGACGGCGCTGTCGCCAAGGCTGACGGTCTGGCTGCCGCCGCGGTCGATCTCGGCCACGGCATCGTCATAGAGCTGCCCCGTCGCCGCGACCAGCGGGTTCAGAAGCCCCACGGTCAGCGCCCCCACCGCCACCGCGGTCAGCGCGGGTGCCGCGATGACGCGCATCCCCGACCGGCCCGAGGCGCGGATGGCCACCATCTCGGAGCTGCGCGCCAGCCCCAGGAACAGCGCGATGCCCGCCAGCACCGTCATCAGCGGCAGGATGGAATAGAAGCTGTCGGTGATGTTCAGCGCGGCCAGGCGCGCGGCCCCACCCAGCCCGATATCGTCCCCCGAGAAGCGGCGGATGATCTCGATCATGTCGATCAGGAACAGGATCAGCAGGAAGACGCCCGCGATCAGCAGGAACGACCGCAGGAAGCGCCGCGCGACATAGCGTGCAAGGATCATGACCGCCCCCCCCTGGGTCGCGCGGCCAGCCATAACAGCCCCGCGCACATCATTGCCCCGACGATCGCGGGAAGATACAGCAGCGGCCACATCGCCGGATCGGTGCCGACCCGGTCGGCGGCGGCGTTCGACAGGAACTGCACGAAGATCAGCGCAAGGATCGCCCAGCCGACCTGCCGCCACACCCCGAAGCGCGAGAAACCGCCCACCAGCAGCGTCGCGAAGCCGATCATCGCCGCGACCGGCGACAGCAATGGCTGGGCGATGCGCTCATGTGCCTCTCGGCGGGCATCGCCCGCGGTGGCGCCGGTCGTCTCCAGCAGGGCGGCATCGGCGGCCAGAAGGCGAAGCGTGCCGTAATCGCGCAGGTCGCGCCCCTTGCTGCCGCCGCCCGTGATCATCGCCCCGATGTCATAGCTGAACTCCTCGAACCGGGTCACGGCAAGGCGGGGGCGGCCATCTTCGCGCGTCAGGGTCTGGGCCATGCCCTGCAGCAGGACCAGCGCGGGGCCGGTATCGGTGCGCACCAGCAAGGCCTCCTGCGCGGTATAGGTGGTCTGGCGGTCGGGGTCGCGCGCATCCTCGATGAACAGGTCCAGCAGGTGCCCGTCGCTGGCGATGTCGCGGATGAACAGCGTCACGTCGTCGGTCGGATACTGGAAGCTGCCGGGCCGCAGGAACTGCGAGGTGACGTTCTCGGCCAGCTCGGCGCTGCGTTCGGCCAGCCGTTCGCGCGCCATCGGAACCAGCCCGTGGACCAGGATCGCGACCATCAACCCCACCGACAGGCCGAAGACCAGCACGGGCCGCGCCATCCGCCAGGGCGATATGCCCGCCGACTGCATCGCCACCAGCTCGGATTCGCCGGACAGGCGGTTCGTGCCGTATGCCGTGGCCGCGAAGGCCGCGACGGGCAGCACCACCGAGATCACCAGCGGCAGCGTCAGCAGCGTGAATTCCAGCACCACCAGCGCGGTCTGGCCGTCGTTCAGCAGGTCGTCGAACAGGCTGACGGCCCGGTTGATCCAGTAGACGGACACCAGCACAAGCGCGAAGAAGCCGAACAGCGTCAGCAGCTGGCCAAGGATATATCGGTCGATCCGGGGCATGGGCTGCCTTCCCTCGCGTGACGTCGGGTCCTGATTAGCGGCAAGGGACGCTCTGGAAAAGGGTGCGCGGGGTGTCTAGGTTCACGACAACAAGAGAGAGGACCTCGAATGACCCATCCCGTTCAGATCGACTTCATCGAGACCGCACCCGAGAAATTCGCCGAGCACGAGGGCCGCATCGCCCTGCTGGTCGGTGCGGACGACCGGGTGCCGGGGCGCCTGCCCAAGGCTCTGCGCGACGCCGCGCAGCGGGCGCTGACCTCGAAGGCGGGGCAGGGGCTGAAGCCCGGCCAGGCGCTGGAGATGGCGTTCCCGGCAGGCATCGCCGCCGAGGCGCTGATCCTCGTGCGGCTGCCGGTGGCCTCGAGCTCGACCGAGGCGCGCCAGGCCGGTGCCGCCATCGGCGCGCGCCTGAACGGGGGGCACATGCTGGTCGCGGGCGGCCCGCAGAAGCTGGCCTCGGACGTGGCCCTGGGCCTTGCGCTGCGCGCCTATGATTTCGACGCCTACAAGTCCCGCCCCGAGGATGACGAGAAGCCGAAGGGCCGCGTGACCTTCATGGCGAAATCCCCCGAGGCGCTGGCCAAGGCCGCCGCATCCGCCGCCGCCGTGGCCGAGGGCGTGTTCTTCACCCGCGACCTGGTGAACGAGCCCGCCAACGTGCTGACCACCACCGATTTCGCCGACCGCCTTGCCGCCATGCAGGAGCTGGGCCTCGAGGTCGAGGTGCTGGACGAGGATCAGCTGGCCGAGCTGGGCATGCGCGCGCTGCTGGGCGTGGGGCAGGGCAGCGAGAGCCCGTCCAAGGTCGTGGTCATGCGCTGGAACGGCGCGGGCGACGAGGCGCCGCTGGCGCTGGTCGGCAAGGGCGTCGTCTTCGACACGGGCGGCATCTCGATCAAGCCCGCCGCGGGCATGGAGGACATGACCATGGACATGGGCGGCGCGGGCGTCGTGGCGGGCGTGATGCGCACGCTGGCGCTGCGTCGGGCCAAGGCCAATGTCGTGGGGCTTGTGGGCCTGGTCGAGAACATGCCCGACGGCCGCGCGCAGCGTCCGGGCGACATCGTGAAGTCGATGAAGGGCGACACGATCGAGATCATCAATACCGACGCCGAAGGGCGGCTCGTGCTGGCGGACGTGCTGTGGTACGCGCAGACGCGCTTCAACCCCTCGGCCATCGTGGATCTGGCGACGCTGACCGGCGCGGTCATCATCGGGCTTGGCCATGACAATGCCGGGGTCTTCGCCAATGACGACACGCTGGCCGACGGCATCCTGTCCGCCGCCCGGTCCGAGGGCGAGGGCGCGTGGCGGCTGCCGCTTGGCGCAAGCTATGACGCGCAGCTGAAGTCGCGGCTGGCCGACATGAAGAACACCGGCGGCCGCGCCGCGGGTTCGATCACGGCGGCGCAGTTCCTGCAGCGCTTCGTCCGCGAAGGGCAGCCCTGGGCGCATATCGACATCGCGGGCGTGGCCCTGCCGCCGCAGGCGACCGACCTGGCCCCCAAGGGCGCGTCGGGCTGGGGCGTCATGACGCTGGACCGCATGATCCGCGACCGCTTCGAGGTGAAGTGATCCCGTCATGGGCAAGGCGATGTTCTATCACCTGACCCGGTCCCCGGCCGAGGCGCTGCTGCCCCAGTTGCTGGGCAAGGCCGCGCAGGCCGGGTGGCGGGTGGAACTGCGCGGGACCGACCCTGCGCGGATGGAACGGCTGGACATGCAGCTGTGGCAGGGCGACGGCTTTTTGCCGCACGGGCTGGCGGGCGGCGCGCATGATGCGCGTCAGCCGGTGCTGCTGACCACGGGCGACGGGGGCGGGGCCGCGAACGACCCCGCCTGCCTGATCGCGCTGGACGGGGCCGAGGTTCCCGTGTCGCAGGCGCAGGCGATGGAGCGCACGCTGATCGTCTTCGACGGCGGCGACGGCGCGGCCACCGCCCGCGCCCGCGACCAGTGGCGCGCCCTCACCCAGGGCGGCATCGAGGCCGAGTACTGGTCCGAGGATTCGGGCCGGTGGGAGCGCAAGCGCTAGGCCGCGGCATGCCCCGCAAGACGGGCGTGCAGATCCTCGCGCCGCAGCTGCGCCTTCGGGCCCTGCATGACGGCGCGCCCGCGCTCCATCACCAGGAAGTCGTCGCCCAGGTCCCAGGCGAAGTCGAAGAACTGTTCGACCAGCACGATCGCCATGTCGCCCCGGTCGCGCAGCGCCGCGATGACGCGGCCGATCTGGGCGATGATGTTGGGCTGGATGCCTTCCGTCGGTTCGTCCAGCAGCAGGATGCGCGGCCTAGTGATCAGCGCGCGGGCGATGGCCAGCTGCTGCTGCTGGCCGCCCGACAGGTCGCCGCCGCGTCGATGCGCCATTTCCGCTAGGACGGGGAAGCTGTCGAAGATCTCGTCGGGGATGCGGCGTTCGGCGCGGGGCAGGCAGGCGAAACCCGTCTCCATGTTCTCGCGCACGGTCAGCATCGGAAAGATCGCGCGCCCCTGCGGGACATAGCCCACGCCCATCCGCGCCATGCGCTGCGCGTTCACGCGGCCCAGGTCGCGCCCCTCCATCGTCAGGGTGCCGCCCGATCTTGGGTGACGCCCCGCCAGCAGGTTCATCAACGAGGTCTTGCCCACGCCGTTGTTGCCCATGACGCAGGTGACGCGTCCCGGCGTGGCCGCGATGTCGATGCCGTGCAGGATCTGGCTGCCGCCGTAATGCAGGGTCAGGTTCTTCGCGTTCAGCATGTCAGCGCCCCAGATAGACTTCGATGACTTCGGGATTCCGCGTCACGTGATCCAGGCTGCCCTCGGCCAGGACCGACCCCTGGTGCAGCACGGTGACGCGGCAGTTCAGGCGGCGGACGAAATCCATGTCGTGTTCGACGACCACCACCGCGCGGGTTTCGGCCAGGCGGCACAGAAGCGTCGTGGTCAGTTCGCGTTCGGCCAGCGTCATCCCCGCCGCGGGTTCGTCCACCAGCAGCAGCTGCGGTTCCTGCGCCAGCAGCATGCCGATCTCCAGCCATTGCTTCTGGCCGTGGCTCAGTTCGCCCGCCTTGCAGGGCAGCTGGTCCGACAGGCCCACCTCGGCGGCCAGTTCAGCCACGCGCGTCTCGCTGTCGTCCGAGGGGCGCCAGCGCAGGACCGCGAAGGGGCCGCGATCGGCGCGCAGTGCCATGGTCAGGTTGTCGGCGACGCTCTGATCCTCGAAGACGGTGGGGCGCTGGAACTTGCGGCCGACGCCCGCGCGGGCGATCTGGGCCTCGTTCATCTTCAGCAGCGACCGGGATTCGGTGCCCCACAGGACCTCGCCCTCGTCGGGGGTGGTCTTGCCGGTCACGATGTCCATGAAGGTCGTCTTGCCCGCGCCGTTGGGGCCGATCACCGCGCGCAGTTCCGCCCGCCCGATGGAAAATGACAGGTCGTTGATCGCCTTGAACCCGTCGAAGGTCTTCGAGATTCCGCGAACTTCCAGAAGCGCGCTCATGACTTGGCCTTTCGGTTCAGGATGTCGAACAGCCCGGCGATCCCCTTGGGCGCGAACAGGGTGACCAGCACGAAGGTCAGGCCCAACGCGACCTGCCACCAGTCCACCCAGGCCATGCGCAGGCCCGCGATGTTCAGGTCGGGCGCGCGTCCGCCGGTGAACCAGCTGGACAGAAGCGACACGACCACCGCCCCGATGACAGCGCCGTACAGCCGCCCGCGACCGCCGATGGCGACCCAGACGGCAAGATAGATCGACGCGATGGGCGCAAGCTCGGCCGGGTTGATGATGCCCGCCTGCGGGTAGTACAGCGCGCCCGCGATGGCGGTGATCATGGCGGCGATGGTGAAGACCGCCAGCTTGAACCCCTCGACCGGGTAGCCCAGGAACCGCACGCGGGTCTCGTCGTCGCGGATGGCGCGGGTGACGCTGCCGAACTTGCCGCCCATCAGCCAGGCGGCCAGCACGTATCCCAGGGCCAGCGCCAGCGCCGACGCCCAGAGGAACCAGACCGACAGTCGCGCCTGGCCGACATCTTCGAGACCCGGGATGTTCTGCAGGCCCGACAGGCCGTTGTTGCCCCGGAACCCGCTGTCGTTCTGGAACAGCCACAGCGCCAGGGCCAAGGTCATCGCCTGCGTCAGGATCGACAGGTAGACGCCGTTCACGCGGCTGCGGAATGCCAGCCAGCCGAAGACCAGCGCCAGCAGCCCCGGCACGATCAGCACCAGCGCCAGCTGCGCGGGCAGGGAATGCGCGAAGGTCCAGGCCCAGGGCAGGTCGGTCGATCCGACCACGCCGAAGATCTGGCCGGCCACGCCCTCCTGCAGTTCGGCCGGGGTGGGGGGGATGGGGTTCGCGGCCATGGATGCGGCCACGATGCCCTCGGTGCGGGCATACATCAGCCACTGGCCGATCATGTATCCGCCAAGCGCGAAGAAGGCCATCTGCCCAAGCGACAGGATGCCCAGGTATCCCCAGACCAGGTCCATCGCGACGGCGGCCAGCGCAAGGCACAGGGTCTTGCCCAGCACCTTGACCATCGAGGTCGGCATGACCCCCGTGCCATAGGCCGCGCTGGCCGCGGTGACGGCGGCGGTGAAGACCGCCAGCACCGCGATCACGATCAGGACCGAGGGGTTTCTCAGGATGAAGGGTGTGCGCTGCATGGGCTCAGACCTCGGCCGCGCGGCCCTTTTGCGGGATGATCCCGCGGGGCCGGAACTGGATGAAGATGATGATGAACAGGATCATGAAGGTCTGGGCGGCCAGCGTGTTCGCCGGGTTCAGCGATTCGATGACCTTGGACAGCCCGCCGATGAGCGTGGCGCCCGCCAGCGTGCCCCAGATGTTGCCGACGCCGCCCACGACCACGGTCATGAAGCTTTGGACAATGTATTGCTGGCCCAGTTCGGATGTCACCTGCGCGAACAGCCCGATGGCCACGCCCGCGATGCCCGCGATCCCCGATCCCAGCCCGAAGGTCATCATCGCGATGCGGTCGGGATTGATGCCCATGGACGCCGCCATGCCGGGGTTCTGCGTGACGGCCCGAACCTCGAGGCCCAGCCGCGTGCGCTTCATGATGAACAGGAACAGCCCCAGGAACAGCAGCGCCAGCACGAAGATCGCCACGCGGATCGAACTGATCGACACCACGTCGTTGAAGGTGATCGCGCCCTCCAGCCAGGCGGGCGAGGTCAGGGGCCGGGCCTGCGTGCCGAAGATGTTCTTGGCCAGCTGCTGCAGCGCGATGGACACGCCGAAGGTCGCCAGCAGCGTCTCCAGCGGGCGATGGGCCAGGTGGCGGATCACCAGCCGGTACAGCACCACCCCCGCCGCGAAGGTGACCGCGAAGGCCAGGGGCAGCGCGACCAGCAGCGACAGCGTGCGATCCGCGATTAGCGTCTGGACCACGTAACCGGTATAGGCCCCCATCATGATGAATTCGCCATGCGCCATGTTGATGACCCGCATGACGCCGAAGGTGACGGCCAGCCCGATCGCCGCCAGGAAATAGATTGAGGCCAGCGACAGCGCGTCCAGCCCCAGGTCGAAGCCGCGCATCACGCCCAGCCGCGTCTGGGTGCGGGTCAGGGCGGTCTCGGCGGCCTCGGTCACGGCGGCGTCGGGTTCGGCATAGACGGCAAAGAAGCCGTGCGCGTCCAGCGCGGCCTCGGTCTCGGCCTCGGTCGCGGCGGGGGGGACGGCGCCCTCGGCCTCCAGCGCCTCGTAGGCGCGGTCGCGGGCGTCGGGATCGTCCAGCGCCGCCACGGGCAGCCCGCCCACGCGCCCGTCCACGATGTTCGCGGCCAGCCGCGTGCGCTGTTCGGCGGATGTCAGGCGCGGTTGCAGCACGCCCTGGTCCACCAGCATCGCGATCGCGTCCTGGCGCGACAGGTCGTCCGAGCCGGGCCGCAATTCGCGCGCGACATTGCCGCCGGGCTCGTCCTTGGTCGCGACGATGCGCGTGGCCAGCAGCGGGTTCAGCGCCGCGCGAAAGTCCAGCGCGACATCACCCGACAGCTGCCGGATCGCCTGCACGCGGTTCGCGGAATCCTCGCCCAGCTGGATGGTCAGCAGGCGTTCCAGCCGCGCCTTGCGGGCCGCGATGGCCGGATCTGGATCGTCCAGCGCCCCGCGCAGCGCCGCCAGCTGCGCGGCATCGGCCCGCCGCGCCAGCGTGTCCAGCGCGCCCCTGCGGATCGCCGGATCGGGGTCCGACAGCTGCGAGACGACCAGCGCCCCGTCGATCACGCCGCGCACGCCGCTGTTCGGGCGCAGGCTGCTGAAGTCGTCGGTGACCGGATCGCCCGTGACCGCATCGACCGGCACCTCGCCCGAGGTGATGACCGCGCGGCCATCCTCGGTCAGGGCCAGTTCGCGGGCCGACCATGCCTGCAGCATCGCCAGCCCCTCGGGGCCGGTGGCGGCGATATCCGCGATCAGCGGCGCGACGGTCTGACGCGAGGGGCGTTCGATCTGGTCGAGGTTGTCAGCGATCACCGCATCCAGCGCCGGGTTGGCCAGCGCGGCAAGCGGCATCAGCAGCGCCAGGGCGAAGGGCGCGATTCGGGCAAGGGCTGTCACGGGGGTGATCCTTCGGGGGCAGTATCGTGAAGGCCCGGGCAGGGGGTGTTCCGCCCGGGCCGGAGCCGTCAGTAGTTCGACTGCACCTGGACGCAGGTCTCGGTCTGGGTGTTGTACATGCCGCACTGCTTGCCCGGCCAATCGGCGTCCAGCACCGCGGATTCGGGCAGGAAGTCGGTCCATGCGTCGCCCGGAACCGGATCGGTCTGGCTGACGATGTCGAACTGGCCGTCCTCGCGGATCTCGCCGATCAGGACGGGCTTGGTCAGGTGGTGGTTCGGCAGGACCTCGGCGGTGCCGCCGGTCAGGTTCGGCACGGTGACGCCGACGATTGCGTCCAGCACGGGATCGACATCGGTGGTGCCGGCTTCCTCGACCGCGGCGACCCAGGCGTTGAAGCCGATCATCGTGGCCTCCATCGGGTCGTTGGTGACGCGCGCGTCATCGCCGATGAATTCCTTCCAGGTCGCGACGAATTCCTCGTTCTCGGGGCTTTCGGCGGTCTGGAAATAGTTCCACGCGGCCAGGTGCCCGACCAGGTTGGCGGTATCCAGGCCCGACAGCTCTTCCTCGCCGACAGAGAAGGCCATGACGGGGATGTCGTCGGCGGAAACGCCTGCCGCCGCCAGCTCCTTGTAGAAGCCGACATTCGCGTCGCCGTTGATGGTGGACACGACGCCGACCTTCTTGCCATCCGCGCCAAGCGCCACGACATCGGCCACGATTTTGGACCAGTCGGAATGGCCGAAGGGGGTATAGTTGACGAAGATGTCCTCCTCGGCGGTGCCGTTATCCTTCAGATAGGCATCGAGGATGTTGTTCGTCGTGCGCGGATAGACGTAGTCGGTGCCCAGAAGGGCCCATTTCTCGACGCCCAGCTCGTCGCGCATGTAGTCCACGGCGGGGATCGCCTGCTGGTTCGGCGCGGCGCCCGTATAGATGACGTTCTTCGAGGATTCCTCGCCCTCGTATTGCACGGGATAGAACATCAGCCCGTTCAGCTCCTCGATCACGGGCAGGACCGACTTGCGGCTGACGCTGGTCCAGCCGCCGAAGATCACGTCCACCTCGCTGACGGTCAGCAGCTCGCGCGCCTTTTCGGCGAACAGCGGCCAGTCGGATGCCGGATCGACGACCACGGCCTCCAGCGGACGGCCAAGGACGCCGCCCTTCTCGTTCTGCTGTTCCACCATCATCAGGACGGTGTCCTTCAGCGTCGTTTCGGAAATCGCCATCGTGCCCGACAGCGAATGCAGCACGCCGATCTTGATCGGTTCGCCGTCCTGCGCATTTGCGGCGGTGGTCACGGCGGCCAGCGCGGCCCCCAGCAGCAACTTGCGTGTCATCATGCTCATCCTGTCCACTCCCTGAAATTTTCGTGAAGATCTTCGTCTTCGCGGTCACAGCAGATGACGGGAAAGAGGCAGTTGGACAGGATTCGGGCAGCAATTCGCGGGCAGGACCGCGGGCTGTTCGCATGGCGGGCAGTCGTCTGCCCGCCTGCCGTCAGATTGTGCAGTCTTCTGCCGGGGCGGGGGTCAGTCCGCCTTCGCGGATCAGGAAATCGACGATCTGATCGACGCCGGTGCCGTGGCGCAACGCGGCCATGATCACCGGACGCGCACCGCGCGAGGCGCGCGCATCTTTTTCCAGCAGCGCGGCATCCACGCCGACATGCGGGGCAAGATCCGTCTTGTTCACCACCAGAAGGTCGGACCGCGCCAGCCCCGGTCCCCGCTTGCGCGGGATGTCCTGCCCGGCCGCCGTGTCGATGACATAGATCGTCAGATCGGCCAGTTCGGGGCTGAAGGTCGCGGCCAGGTTGTCGCCGCCCGATTCGATCAGCACAAGTTCCAGGTCGGGAATGGCCGCGTTCAGATCGGCGATGGCGGCCAGGTTGATGCTGGCATCCTCGCGGATGGCCGTATGCGGGCAGCCGCCGGTTTCGACGCCCCGGATGCGGTCTGCGGGCAGGACCTGCGCGCGCATCAGGGCCTCGGCATCCTCGCGGGTATAGATGTCGTTGGTCACGACCGCCATCGACAGGCGGGGCGCAAGGGCGCGGGCCAGCTGCTCGGTCAGGGTGGTCTTGCCCGCGCCGACGGGGCCGCCGATGCCGACGCGCAGGGGACCGTGGTTCGGGGGGGCGTTCGGGCTCATGATCGGAAGATCCTCGTGGTCATGGTTTCGTGGCGCATGGCGGCGATGTCGGCCCCCCATGCGGCGCTGTGCAGGTCGTCGCGCGTCGCGGTGGCGGCACGGGCGGCGCAGGCAAGGATCGCGGGTTGCAGCCCGGCCAGTATCGCCTGCCCCTGCATGGGGCCAAGCGGAAGGAACCGCACGGCGGCGCTGATCAGGGCGGCGGCCTGCGCCTGCAGGAAGGCCGCGATGATCTCGGGCGCGGGCAGGGGCATGTCGGCGCAGGCGCGACCGAAGGCGACGGGCAGGGTGGCGGGGGCCGCATCGTCGCCCGTCAGCGCGGCGATGTTGGCGGCAAAGGCCGTGCCCTGCTCCACCGTCTCGGTCAGCCGCTGCGAGGACGGGCAGGCCGCGCGGGCCAGGTCGTCCGGTTCGGGACCGGCATCGCGCAGGGCCAGCGCGACCAGCACTGCATCGGTCCAGCCCGCGCCGTGATCCAGCCAGTCGGCCAGCCATGCGGGCAGGGTCGCGCGCGTCGCGATGCCCTGATCCATCGCGTATTCCAGCCCCTGCGACCAGGCGAAGCCGCCCACCGGGAAAGCGGGCGACAGGTATTGCGCCAGCCGCAGGCGGGCGGCCTCAGGCGTGTTCGTGATGGTGGTCATGGCCGTGCGAATGCCCGTGGTCATGCGAATGGCCGTGCCCATGGCCGTGCCCATGCCCGTGATCGTGACCGAAGGTGCGACCGTGGCCATAGGCGCCGCCTTCCGGGCTGAAGGGCAGTTCGGCGCGTTCGACCGTCGCGCCCAGCTGGCGCAGCATCGCCTCCAGCACGTGGTCCTGACGGATGATCAGGCGGTCGGTCTCGATCCGGCAGGGGGTGTGGCGGTTGCCGACATGCCATGCCAGCCGCGCCAGATCGCCGGTGACGACCAGCACGGGTTCGGGGGCCGCGCGCATGACGACCAGCCGCCCGTCGGACAGGGCGAAGGCATCGCCATCCTCGACGCTGACGACCTCGGGCAGGTCCAGCATGAAATCGCCCGCCGCGCTGGTCAGCCGCTTGCGGCGCAGCAGGCGGGATTCGTAATCCAGCGCGATCTCCGCGGCGAAGGGCCCTTGGGCGTTGCGGACGATGCTGTGGCAGTGAAGGGTCATGGCGAACCTCAGAACAGGAAATAGCGCTGCGCCATCGGCAGCTCGGTCGCGGGTTCGCAGGTCAGAAGCTGACCGTCGGCGCGGACCTCGTAGGTTTCGGGATCAACCTCGATCTGCGGCATCCGGTCGTTCAGCGCCATGTCGGCCTTGCCGATGCCGCGCGTGTTCTCGACCGCGATCAGCGATTTCGACAGCCCGTCGCCCGCGCCCGCATCCAGCCCCGCCTGGCTGACGAAGATCGACGAGGCGCGGCCCGTATGCCCCCACATCGGGCGGCTGAAGACCGGCTGCACCGGGATCGAGCCGTTGGGATCGCCCATCTGCGCGACGGCGATCTGCCCGCCGACCAGCACCATCTCGGGCTTGACCCCGAAGAAGGCGGGGGACCACAGGACCAGATCGGCGCGCTTGCCGTCCTCGATGCTGCCGATATGACGCGAGACGCCATGCGCGACGGCCGGGTTGATCGTGTATTTCGCGATATAGCGGCGGGCGCGCAGGTTGTCGTTCTGGCCCTGCTCGTCCTGCAGCCGTCCGCGCTGGCGGCGCATCTTGTCGGCGGTCTGCCAGGTGCGGATGATCACCTCGCCCACGCGGCCCATGGCCTGGCTGTCGGACGAGATGACGCTGAAGGCGCCCAGATCGTGCAGGATGTCCTCGGCGGCGATGGTCTCGCGGCGGATGCGGGATTCGGCGAAGGCGACATCCTCGGGAACGCGACGATCCAGATGGTGGCACACCATCAGCATGTCCAGATGTTCCTCGATCGTGTTGCCGGTATAGGGCCGCGTCGGGTTGGTGGACGATGGCAGCACGTTCGACATGCCGACCATGCGGATGATGTCGGGGGCGTGCCCGCCGCCCGCGCCCTCGGTGTGATAGGCGTGGATGGTGCGCCCGCCGATCGCGGCCATCGTATCCTCGACAAAGCCGGATTCGTTCAGCGTGTCGGTATGGATCATCACCTGGACGTCCATGCGGTCCGCGACGGTCAGGCAGTTGTCGATGGCGGCGGGGGTGGTGCCCCAATCCTCGTGCAGCTTCATCGCGCAGGCGCCCGCGCGGATCTGTTCTTCCAGCGGTGCGGGGACCGAGGCGTTGCCCTTGCCTGCGATGCCGATGTTCACGGGCAGGTCGGCCACGGATTCCATCATGCGGGCGATGTGCCACGGGCCGGGGGTGCAGGTCGTGGCCAGCGTGCCATGCGCGGGGCCGGTGCCGCCGCCCAGCATCGTGGTGACGCCGGAATGGATCGCGTGATCGACCTGCTGGGGGCAGATGAAGTGGATATGGCAGTCGAAGCCGCCGGGCGTCAGGATACGCCCCTCGCCCGCGATGATCTCGGTGCCGGGGCCGATGATCAGGGTCACGCCGGGCTGGGTGTCGGGGTTGCCCGCCTTGCCGATGCCCGCGATGCGCCCGTCCTTCAGGCCGACATCGGCCTTTACGATGCCTTGGTGGTCGAAGACGACGACCCCGGTGATGACCGTGTCCATCGCGCCGCCCTCGCGGGTGACCTGCGACTGGCCCATGCCGTCGCGCACGACCTTGCCGCCGCCGAACTTGACCTCTTCGCCGGGGATGGTCAGGTCGCGTTCGACCTCGATCAGCAGTTCGGTATCGGCCAGCCGGATGCGGTCGCCCTTGGTCGGGCCGTAAAGCGCCGCGTAATCGGCACGGGACAAGGTCTGGGCCATGGTTACAGCGCCCCCATGATGTCTTGGCGGAACCCCTGCACGACGCGCGCGCCGGCAAGGGGGATCAGGCGGATTTCCCGCGACTGGCCGGGCTCGAACCGGACGGCGGTGCCTGCCGGGATCGACAGGCGCATGCCACGCGCGGCATCGCGGTCGAAGCGCAGGCCGGGATTGGTCTCGGCAAAGTGGTAATGGCTGCCGACCTGGATGGGACGGTCGCCGGTATTGGCGACCATCAGCGCGATCTCGTCCCGCCCCTCGTTGAGGGTGATCGTGCCCTCGGCGGGCAGGATCTCGCCCGGGATCACGAGCGGCCCCGCAGCAGCACCCATGCGGCGACGCCCGCGGCCACGATCAGGGCCAGCGTGCCAAGGTGGTCGGGCTGGGTCAGCAGGTGGGTGGGGTCCGCGTCATTGTGGTGGCCGGGATGGGCCAGGGCGGCGGTGGGCAGCAGGGCGGCGGCGGCGATCAGGGTTCTCATTCAGTCCTCCTCTCGAATGGGATGATGGACGGTAACCAGCTTGGTGCCGTCGGGAAAGGTTGCCTCGACCTGCACCGATTCGATCATGGCGGGGACGCCGGGCATGCACTGGCCCGCGGTGATCACATGGGCACCGGCCTGCATCAGGTCGGCCACGGTGCGGCCGTCGCGCGCGCCCTCGACCACGAAATCGGTGATGAGGGCGATGGCCTCGGGGTGGTTCAGCTTGACGCCGCGCGACAGGCGGTTGCGGGCGACCATCGCGGCGACCGAGACCAGCAGCTTTTCACGCTCGCGGGGGGAAAGGTTCATGTCAGACCTGCCAGATGCGGGGAAGGGGATCGGGGCGCAGCGCCCCCAGAAGGCGGTTCACCTGCCGCCGCAGGGGCCAGTCGCCCTGCGCCAGAAGGCGGATGACCAGGCGTCCGGGCGGGGCGCTGGCCGCGCCCGTCACGCCGGGTTCGTCCAGCACGTCGCGCGCGCGGGTCAGAAGATCGGGCGCATGGGGCGCGATCACGGCCAGCGTCGCCAGCGCGCGGGCGGTCCCTGTCAGCGCGGGTCCGGCAAGGCGCGGCAGGGTCGCGTCATTCAGGGCCAGCGCATCGTGATGCAGGATGCGGCCGTCGCGATACACCTCGCGGCGGTCGCGCAGATGCAGGCGGGCTGGAACCTCGTCCATGGCGATGCGGCCAAGAACCACGGTTTCCAGCAGCATGCAGCCCGCATCGCCCGCAAGGTCGATCCGCGTGTGGCGGTCCAGCTTCGATCCGTGGAACAGGATGGTTTCCTGCGGCAGCCAGTCCAGCCAGCCGCCCGCACCCACGGTCAGGCTCACCTGCGCCTGCGCGGGGTCGTCCGTCGCGCGATAGGCGCGTTCCGCCGTCTGGGTCGTCGCCAGCGCGCGCGTGCCGGGGCGCAGATCGACCGCGAAGGCCAGCCTGTCGCCCGATGCCAGCCCCCCCGAGGTGTTCAGGAACACGATCTCGGGCAGGCCCGCCGTCATGCGCGGCAGCATCGCCTTGGCCGAGCCGCGCTGCGACAGGTCGATCAGCCCGCGCGGCCCCATGACGACATGCGCGCGGCCTGCGCTGCGCTGCATGCGGGGGGCGCATGGCGCGCCGGTCGTGCTTTCCATCCTGTCGAACATATGGGCAGGGGGCGTCGATTGCGCGGCAAGGTCAATCATCCGCACGGGCATTCCTGCCGTCCTATCGGGCATGAAACGGGATGCTGCCCGAAAATGGGGCAGTTTGCGCGTATCCTATGCAGTCCCGTTCAGCATGGCATCCAGCAGCCGCTTGCGGGCGGGGGGGATGGCGCGGATCTCGACCCCGGTGAAGACATGCATCGTCTTCAGCGCCGGATCGACCACCGCGTGGTCGCTGACCCAGCCGCCCATCGCCAGATAGCTGCGCAGCAGCGGCGGCATCGCGGCCATGGCGCGCTTGGGGTCGGGCTTGCGCATCCGCAGCGCGCGGGCAAAGCGGAAGACGCGGGGCGCCTTGACGCGCGGCAGCCAGCGGCGCGGGGCGAGGTGGCGCTCCTTCAGCATGGCGAAGGCGTCCTCGTGGGGTTCGGGTTCGCAGCCGATGAAGCTGGAGCAGCCGAACAGCATCTCGACCCCGGTCTCGTCCACGAATCGGGTCAGGGCGGCCCAGGCGATGCGGACGATGTTCGGGTCGTGGCAGTCGGGATGGATGCAGAAGCGTCCCATTTCGACCATCGGCCCGTCGAAGCGCTGCAACGCGTCCAGATCGTAGAACTGGGCCGAGTAGCTGCGCGCGATCTGCGAGCCGTCCGCCAGCGGCAGGAAGCGGAAGGCGCAGACCAGCGTGCCGTGGCGCATGTCCTCGATCAGCATGTGGCTGCATTCGGCGTCCAGCGCGTCGGCATCCAGCGCGGACCCGTCGTCGGGGGCGCCGTTGCGGCCAAGGAAGCATATCCAGCGCAGGCGCTGCGCGGCGCGCAGGTCGTCCGGCGTCTCGGCCAGGCGGGCACGATAGTGTCCCTTGCGAAGCGGCTGCATGGCGCGACCCTCTGCTGTTCGTCGCGCCATCATAGCGCGAAGATGTGTCGGAATCACGAAATCAAGCGTCGTCGCGGTCGCCCAGGATCCCCTCGATCCAGATGCTGCGCACAAGGGTGATGACCACGATCAGCAGAGGCGTCGCAAGGATGACGGCGGCGGGGTGGAACATCGCGGCGACCGCGACGATGGCGATGATCGTCAGCGCGGGGGGCAGTTCGACCGCATAGCGCTGGATCATGGGCATCAGGACGTTGCCCTCGAACATCTGGATCGCGGTGAACAGCGTGATGACATAGGCAACGGTGTCCAGCCCCTCGGGGGCGGCGGCGACGGCGGCGACCGCCCCCGAGAAGAACGGCCCGATGATCGGCACGATGTTCGTCAGCCCCGCGATCACCGCAAGGATCAGCGCAAGCGGCACGTCCAGCGCCCACAGCCCCGCACCTGCCAGAATGGCCACGAACAGCATGTCCAGCGCCTGTCCGCCCATCCAGTGCGCCAGCTTGTGGTGCAGGTCGTCCAGGACGGCATCGGCGCGGTCGCGCGACGCGGGCGGCACCAGCCGCAGCGCGCCCCCGCGATAGGTTGCGCCGTCCATCGCGAAATAGACCGACAGCACGATCAGCAGGAAGATCGTCGTGACGCTGCCCATCATCGTGTTCAGCGTCCCGGCCACCGCGCCGAAGACGTCTGGCAGCTTCTGGGCCATCTGCATCATGCCGCCCTCGGACCCGCCATCCGAAGGCTGGGGCAGGCGCTGCAGGATCGCGTCCCCCATCGGATGCCCCGAGATCCAGTCCGACACCGCCTGCCAGGATTTCGGAAGGCCGCGGATCAGGCTCTCGAACTGCGCAAGGATGGCGGGGCCGGCCATGCGCAGGGCCAGCGTGGTGATGCCAAGGACGGCCAGCAGCACGACAAGGACGCCCGCGCCGCGCGGGATGCCGGTCAGGCGGTGCAGCCCGCGCGCGCCCGCCTGCAGCGCGATCGCCAGAAGGATCGCCGCGAAGATCTGCAGCAGCAGGTTCGACCAGAACCAGATCGCGGCAAGCAGCAGGATCATCGCGATGGTGCCCGCGGCAATGCGCAGACCGTTTGCAAGGGGATCGGGGCGGGCTTCGGTTCGGGTGGGCATCGCCTCTCCTGCCTTGGTTCATTGGCAGAACGGGCGGGCGGGCCGCGGGTTCCACGCTTGCCCGAAGGGCGCAACCCTGCTAACCGGACGCGGATTTCACGAAGCGGGCAGGCATCGCGCCCGCGCCAGACACAAGGTGATGACCATGGCCATCGAACGCACCCTCTCGATCATCAAGCCCGACGCGACCCGCCGCAACCTGACCGGCAAGATCAACGCCAAGTTCGAGGATGCCGGCCTGCGCATCGTCGCGCAGAAGCGCATCAAGCTGTCGACCGAGCAGGCGGGCAAGTTCTACGAAGTCCACAAGGAACGCCCCTTCTACGGCGAGCTGGTCGAGTTCATGGCCTCGGAGCCGGTCGTCGTCCAGGTCCTGGAAGGTGAATCGGCCATCGCGAAGAACCGCGAAGTGATGGGCGCCACCAACCCGGCAGACGCAGCCGAAGGCACCGTCCGCAAGGAATTCGCGCTGTCCGTCGGCGAGAACTCGGTCCACGGTTCGGACGCTGCCGAAACGGCCGCGCAGGAAATCGCGTTCTTCTTCTCGGGTCTCGAACTGGTCGGCTGAGCCCGACCTTTCCCCGAAGGATCGACGTGGAAAGGCCCCCTCGCGGGGCCTTTTCTTTTGCGCATGCGGCATGGGGCTTCGGTTGCGGCCCGCCTGCGCAGCGGCTATGCCCTTCCATGACGCAACGATATTCGGGGGACCCCATGCGGGCATTCGTGTTTCCGGGGCAGGGCGCGCAGACCATCGGAATGGGTCGCGAGCTGGCCGAGGCCTATCCGGCGGCGAAGGACGTCTTCGACGAGGTGGACGAGGCACTGGGCGAGAAGCTGTCGGACCTGATCTGGAACGGCGATGCCGAGACGCTGACGCTGACGCAGAACGCGCAGCCGGCGCTGATGGCTACGTCCATCGCGGCCTTCCGTGCGCTCGAGGCCGAGGGCTTCAACATCATGGACGGCAATTTCGTGGCCGGCCACTCGCTGGGCGAATACTCGGCGCTGTGCGCGGCGGGTGCGATCAGCCTGTCGGATACCGCGCGGCTGCTGCGCCAGCGCGGCCAGGCCATGCAGGAGGCCGTGCCGGTCGGGCAGGGCGCCATGGCCGCGGTGCTGGGCCTCGACTTCGAGACGGTGGACCGCATCGCCCGCGACGTGGCCGGCGACGAGGTCGTGCAGGCCGCCAACGACAACGATCCGGGGCAGGTCGTCATCTCGGGGCACAAGGCCGCCGTGGAACGCGCCGCCGAGGCGATGAAGGAAGCGGGCGCCAAGCGCGCGCTGATGCTGTCCGTGTCCGCACCGTTCCATTCCGTGCTGATGCAGCCCGCCGCCGCCGTCATGGCCGATGCGCTGGCAGGCGTGGACATCCAGCCACCCGCGATCCCGCTGATCGCCAATGTCCGTGCCGAGGCCGTGATCGAACCGGGCGCCATCCGCCGCCTTCTGGTCGAGCAGGTCACGGGCACCGTGCGCTGGCGCGAATCCATCGCCAACATGGCCGATGCCGGCGTGACCCAGTTCTGGGAGATCGGCGCGGGCAAGGCCCTGTCGGGCATGATCAAGCGCATCGCCAAGGGCGTGGACACCCGCAATGTCGGGACGCCTGCGGATATCGCCGCGCTGAAGGGCTGACGCCCGCATCTGATGACGAAAAGGAATGCCTTCATGTTCGATCTGACGGGTAAATGCGCGCTGGTGACCGGCGCATCGGGCGGCATCGGCGGCGCCATCGCCGAGGCGCTGCACAAGGCCGGCGCGACCGTCGCGCTGTCCGGCACCCGCGAGGCCCCGCTGCAGGAACTGGCCGCGAAGCTGGGCGAGCGCGCCCATGTCGTGACCGCGAACCTGGGTGACGCGGAATCGCTGGCGGCCCTTCCCACGGCCGCGGCCGAGGCGATGGGCGGGCTGGACATCCTGGTGAACAACGCGGGCATCACCCGCGACAACCTGTTCATGCGCATGTCCGACGACGAATGGGCGCAGGTGCTGGACGTGAACCTGTCCAGCGTGTTCAAGCTGTCGCGCGGCGTGCTGCGCGGCATGATGAAGGCGCGTTGGGGCCGCATCATCAACATCACCTCGGTGGTGGGGGCGACCGGCAATCCGGGGCAGGGCAACTATGCCGCCGCCAAGGCGGGCGTCGTGGGCATGTCGAAATCGCTGGCCTACGAGGTCGCCAGCCGCGGCATCACGGTCAACTGCGTGGCGCCCGGCTTCATCGCCACCGCCATGACCGAGAAGCTGAACGACGAGCAGAAGGCCAAGATCAGCGGCCAGATTCCCTCGGGCCGCATGGGCACCCCCGAAGAGATCGCGGCCGCCGTGCTGTACCTTGCCAGCCCCGAGGCCGGTTACGTCACGGGGGCCACGCTGCACGTCAATGGCGGGATGGCGATGGTCTGAACCCGGTCTTGCAGCGCCGCAACGCCCCGCAGGGGCAAGTGCAAAAGCGGTTGCAAGAGGGTTCTCTGGTGCTATATCCCCCGCTTTAGCAGCAGGGAAACCGCCCTGTGCTGAATCGGACCGGATGACGGCCCGTGAAATTTATGGGCGGATGCCCGCGACAATGAGGATATGACATGAGCGATATCGCTGATCGCGTGAAGAAGATCGTGGTGGAGCACCTGGGCGTCGACGAGGACAAGGTGGTCGAGGCCGCTTCGTTCATCGACGATCTGGGCGCAGACAGCCTCGACACCGTCGAGCTGGTCATGGCGTTCGAGGAAGAGTTCGGGATCGAGATCCCCGACGACGCCGCCGAGACCATCCAGACCGTCGGCGACGCCGTGAACTTCATCAAGGGCGCCGTCTGAGCCCCTTGAGACAGAAGGCCCCGCAAGGGGCCTGACGATGACGGCGCCCGCTTCCGTGAGGCGCCGTTCTTCGTTTCATGGAACCGCGCGGCGACCGGCGCGGTTCATTCGGCAGATCCAATTCGGAAAAACGAAGGAGCTGCCGATGGCTGTCAATGTCCAGGGCCTGTCCGACAACGCCCGCAAGACCTCGATCACCGAACTGAACGCCGCCCTTGCGGATGCGATCGCGTTGGGACTGGCGATCAAGCAGGCGCATTGGAACGTGAAGGGCCGCAACTTCATCGCGGTGCACGAACTGTTCGACACCGTGCGCGACAACCTGAACGAACAGATCGACACCTTCGCCGAGCGCGTGCAGGTGCTGGACGGTGTCGCCAAGGGCACGGTCGAGATCGTGGCCGAGGCCGCGACGCTGGACCCCTATCCCACCGACCTGACCAAGGCCGAGGACCACATCCGCGAGGTCTGCGCCCGCATGCGCGCCTATGGCGAGAAGGTCCGCAAGTCGATCGACGCCGTGGGCGACGCGGGCGACGAGGGCACGGCCGACGCCTTCACCGCGGCCTCGCGCACGGCGGACAAGGACCTGTGGTTCATGGAGAGCCACCTGGAGTGACCGAGGCGGTCGCCCGCCATGCGAAAGGCGCCCCTCGGGGCGCCTTTTTCGGTTTCAGCGGCCCAGCTTGGCGTGAACCTCGTCGATATCGACCTCGCCCAGGGGCATCTTGTTGTCCGGATCGTCGAAATCATAGCGGAACAGCTGGAAGTCGCTCTTGTAGATTTCCCAGACCAGGTGGCGCGACAGGTCGTCGAAATAGTCGCTGACCTTGTGGGCGCGCTTGGGTCCGTGCCCTTCGGATTCGTTGAAGCGCGGCACGTCCGACAGCGCGATGTCCACGCGCGTCTCGGCGGCGTCGAGAACCTTCTGCATCCCTTCGTTGAACTTCTCGGTAAAGAAGATCTGGTCGTAGCGGCCGCCGTTCACGATGAAGGTCGAGATATGGCCCGACATCGCGGACCAGTGGATGTCCGGCTCCATCGGCTTGCGGAAGCGGATGGTGTCGCGCGCGAACAGAAGGAAGCGGCGGAAGCTGGCGACCTGGTCGAACTCGAACCCGTTCTCGGGGGTGCCGACATCGATGCCGTAGCGCTGGATCAGCTGCGGCACGAGGTTGCCGCGATAGCGCCGCCCGTTGCGCTGGATGCCCGCGATCTTGTCGAAGAACGAGGACAGGATGCGGGTATAGGGGTTGCGGACGCAGGTGAAGGTGACGGCCTTGTGCTCGTGGACGCCCCGCTCGATCGGCTGCTGGCTGTGGTCCTGCGACCACTTGTGCAGCCCTTCGGTGGAATCGTGGATGTCGCCGTCGAAGAAGCGTCCATGATCCGAATAGAACATCACCTGCCCGATGGTCGAGCACGCGCATTTCGGCACGACCCGATAGATGATGCTTTCGCTTTCCGTCATCCAGACGCCGGGAAAACCCATGACTACCCTTACCTCGCATTCGCCCGCCGGTGGTGGCGCCGGGGCCGCCCATCGGCGTGCTTCTTGTTCATGCGACAAAAATCGCTACACACAAAGACCAAAGCCGGAAGAGTTTTTCAACGTCTTAACGAGACCAATCTGCATCAAGCCGAAGGGACTTCCCGATAAGCATGGCACGGATCGCCTTCATTCTGCTTGTTCACAAGGACCCGAAGGGCGTCATCGACCAGGCGCGGCGGCTGACGGCCGCGGGCGATTACGCGGTCATCCATTTCGACCGCCGCAGCCCCGCCGAGATGTTCGACGAGATCCGCGAGGCCCTTGGCGATCATCCGGGGGTTGCGTTCGCGCCCCGGCGCCACAAATGCGGCTGGGGTGAATGGTCGCTTGTCGCGGCCACCCTCGAGGCCCTGCGCGAAGCCGAGCGCGTCTTTCCCCATGCCACGCATTTCTACATGCTGTCGGGCGACTGCATGCCGATCAAGTCGGCGGAATACGCGCGCGAGTTTCTCGATTCGCAGGATTGCGACTTCATCGAGAGCTTCGACTTCTTCGCCAGCGACTGGATCAAGACCGGGATCAAGGAAGAGCGGCTGATCTATCGCCACTATTTCAACGAGCGGAACAGCAAGCGGCTGTTCTACGGCAGCATGAGCCTGCAGAGGCGGCTTGGCCTTGCGCGCGAGGTGCCGAAGGACCTGCGGATCATGATCGGATCGCAATGGTGGTGCCTGCGCCGCCAGACGGTCGAGGCCGTGCTGGAGCTGATCCGCCAGCGCCCCGAGATCCCGCGCTTCTTCAGCACGACCTGGATCCCGGACGAGACCTTCTTCCAGACGCTTGTCGCCCATGTCGTGCCCAAGACACAGATCCGCAGCCGGACCCTGACCTTCCTGATCTTCAGCGATTACGGGATGCCGGTCACCTTCTACAACGACCATTACGACCTGCTTCTGCGGCAGGACTACCTGTTCGCGCGCAAGATCAGCCCCGAGGCGCTGGAGCTGCGCGCGCGGCTGGGGGCGCTGTGGCAGACGCGGGGGCTGGATTTCCCTATCGCGGCCGAGGGGCGGCGCCTGTTCGCCTTCCTGACGGGGCGCGGCCGGATCGGGCGGCGCTTCGCCCCCCGCTTCTGGGAGGCCGACGGCAGCCTTGGGCGGCAGCGCAGCGTGCATGTGATCGTGGCCAAGAAATGGCATGTCGCCAAGCGGCTGACCGACGCCATCCGCCGCAATACCGAGATCCCGGCGGTCGATTACATCTTCAACGAATTGCAGGCCAACCTGCCCGAGATGGGCGGCGTCGCATCCTCGGTCGGCAAGCGCGAGCGTCACAGGCGGGCGCTGGTCAAGCTGCTGTTCGACCAGTTCGGGACCGACCGGCTGGTCCTCTGCGCGGACCCCTCGGCGGTGAGCCTGATCAAGGATTTCGACGACGACCGGTCCGAGACGCGCGTCCTGTTCATCGAGACCGGCCTCGACGACGATTACGTGCGCGGACATATGGGCCGCGTGGGCCTCGTGTCGTCGGATGCGCCCGACGACGTGGTCGAACGCCTGCTGCCCGTGGTGCGCAACGATCTGGACCACGAGGCCGACCGCCTGCGAGAGGCGGGCCTTGCCAACCTGTTCACCCTGTCCAGCGACGCGGACGAGGATCGCAACACCGTGGCCCTGGCGAATTTCCTTGGCCTCACCGAAGACCGGGCCCGCGAGCTGGCCCGCACCCCGCATCTTTTCGCGGATTGAGAAAGGACGACCATGCCCTTCACCTATGACGACGACAACATCTTCGCGAAGATCCTGCGCCACGAGATCCCGAACGACACCGTGGCCGAGAACGATCACGCGCTGGCCTTCCGCGACATCTCGCCCAAGGCGCCCAGCCATGTGCTGGTGATCCCGAAGGGCAAATATGTCAGTTTCGACGATTTCAGCGCCAATGCGAGCGATGCCGAGATCGCGGGCTTCATGCGGTTGTGCGCGCAGGTCGTCGCGGCCGAGGGGCACGGGATCGGCGATGGCGGCGAAGGCTTCCGCGCGATCACCAATTCCGGCCCGCATGGCGTGCAGGAGGTACCGCATTTCCACCTGCACATCATGGGCGGGCGGATGATGGGTCCGATGGTCAGCCTGCGCGACTGACCCTCAGTCCCGGGTCATCTGCACGAAGACCTGTTCCAGGTCGGGCTGCTCGGTCGCCACGTCGACGATGGGCAGCCCCGCCTCGCGCAGCGCGTCGATGATGCGGTCCGCGCGCAGCCGCGACGGGGGATAGGTGATGGCCATGCGCCCGTCGGGGCGGATCTCGGCGCGGGCGCCTTCGGGCAGCGGCGGGATCCGCGCGGCGCCGCCCGTGTCCAGCACCAGCGTCTTCGCGTCGCTGCCCGCCAGCAGGCTGCGCGTGTCCTGGCGGACGACCAGCTGGCCGTGGTTGATGATCGCGATCTCGTCGCACATCTGCTCGGCCTCTTCGAGGTAGTGTGTCGTCAGGATGATGGTCATGCCCGCCTCGTTCAGCTTGCGGACATTGTTCCACAGCATCTCGCGCAGGGTGATGTCGACGCCCGCGGTCGGTTCGTCCAGCACCAGGATCTGGGGCCGATGGACCAGCGCCTTGGCCAGCAGCAGCCGCCTGCGCATGCCGCCCGACAGCGTGCGGGCATAGGCGTTGGCCTGATCGGTCAGGCCCACCAGCTCCAGCAGCTCGTCCGTCCAGCGTTCTTCCTTCGGGACGCCATAGAGACCGGCCTGCACCTCGAGGCTGGCGCGCGGCGTGAAGAAGGGATCGACGTTCAGTTCCTGGGGCATGACGCCGATGGCCGCGCGCGACTGGCGCGGGTTCACGTCTTGGTCGAAGCCCCAGATGGTGACCTTGCCCGCGGTCTTGTTCACCAGCCCGGCGAGGATGTTGATCATCGTGGACTTGCCCGCGCCGTTCGGCCCCAGAAGCCCGAAGATGCTGCCTGCGGGGATGGTCAGATCGACGCCCTTCAGCGCCTCCTTGGCGGGGGCGTTGCCCTGGGGGGCATAGGTCTTGCGAAGGCCCGCGATTTCGATGGCATGGGTCATGGGGCTGGTCCTTGCAATGCTTGCGAAGAAGGGCGGCGCTGCGTAAACGGGTTAGACCAGATGATGCAAGCCGCCACAAGAAGGCCAGCCATGACCAAGCAAGTGACCCCCGAGAACCCGCTCTCGACCGAGACGGGTCATGCCGCGACCCGGATGCCCGCCCCCGAGACGGTCACGGTGACGAAGCGGCGCGTGGCCTGCGACGGCGACGATGCGGCCGGGATGGGCCATCCGCGGGTCTGGCTTGCGATCTCGCCCGAGACGGGGTTCGTGGATTGCGGTTACTGCGACAAGCGCTTCGTGATGGACCCGGACCACGCGGACGACGCCCACTGAGGGGCACGCCCCTCGGCCCCCGTCGAGGGGGCCTTCACGGCGGGGTGGCTGCGCCACCCTTCGCAGCCCGCCGCGCATCCCCCCTGCAGCGATCCGAGCAGTAGCGCACTTGGTCCCAGTCGCGCGCCCATTTGCGGCGCCATGCGAAGGGCCGCCCGCATTGGGCGCATGTCTTCTGCGGCAGGTCGCCCTTGCGTCGCATCTTTGCCATTCGCATCCTTTCGGCGGCTGGAAGATCGGGCCGGGCCGTGGCAAAAGACGAGCCTGGACAAGCACGGGCCTGGACAAGCAAGGAAGGTGAGCATGGACGACGCATTCGGCAAGGGCTGCCATCTGCATCTGATCGACGGATCGGCCTTCATCTTCCGCGCCTATCACGCGCTTCCGCCGCTGACGCGCAAATCCGACGGGCTGCCCGTCGGCGCGGTTGCGGGCTTCTGCAACATGCTGTGGAAATACGTCCAGGACAGCGGCGGCAGCGATGCGCCGACCCATGCGGCGGTGATCTTCGACCATTCCTCGAAGACCTTCCGCAACGAGATCTTCGCCGATTACAAGGCCAACCGTCCGCCCCCTCCCGAGGATCTGCGCCCGCAATTCCCGCTGACCCGCGAGGCGACGCGCGCCTTCAACATCTCCTGCATCGAGACCGAGGGCTACGAGGCCGACGACATCATCGCGGCGCTGGCCTGCAAGGCGCGTGACGCGGGCGGTGCGGTCACCATCATCAGCAGCGACAAGGACCTGATGCAGCTGGTGGGCGACGGGGTCGAGATGCTGGACCCGATCAAGAACAAGACGCTTGGTCCCGACGAGGTGTTCGAGAAGTTCGGCGTCGGCCCCGACCGCGTCGTGGACGTGCAGGCGCTGGCGGGCGACGCGGTGGACAACGTGCCGGGCGCGCCGGGCATCGGGATCAAGACCGCCGCCCTGTTGATCCAGGAATACGGTGATCTGGAGACGCTTCTGGACCGCGCGTCCGAGATCAAGCAGCCCAAGCGCCGCCAGACGCTGATCGACCATGCCGAACAGATCCGCATCAGCAAGCGCCTGGTCGAACTGGACCGCAACACGCCGCTGGACTTCACCTTGGAAAGCCTTGCGGTGCAGGACCCTGTCCCCGACGATCTGCTGGGCTTCCTGACCGAGATGGAGTTCCGCACCCTGACGACCCGCGTGGCCGAGCGTCTGGGCGCCGAGGCCCCGGCCATCCAGGCACCTGCGGTGCCCGATGCGCCCGCAGCCCCCGAGATGCCCGCGATCGATACCGCCAGCTACGAGACGGTCACCGACATGGACCGCCTGCAGGTCTGGATCGACCGCATCCGCGACCTAGGCGAGGTCGCGCTGGATACCGAGACGACGGGCCTCGACGAGATGCGCGCCGATCTGGTCGGCATCTCGCTGGCGGTGGCGCCGGGCGAGGCGTGCTATGTTCCCCTGGGCCATGTCGAGGGCGAGAGCGGCGGTCTCTTCGGCGGTGCGGAGCGCGTCGCGGGTCAGCTGGACGCCCGCGACGTTCTGGATGCGCTGCGCCCCGTGCTGGAAGACGCCTCGATCCTGAAGATCGGGCAGAACATGAAATACGACTGGAAGATCCTGTCGCGTCTGGGCATCGACACGGCGCCCCTGGCCGACACGATGCTGATGTCCTATGCGCTGAACGCGGGCACGCACAACCACGGCATGGACGAGCTGGCCGAGCGTTACCTCGGGCACAAGTGCATCCCGATCAAGGACCTGATCGGGTCGGGCAAGTCGCAGATCACCTTCGCGCAGGTCGCCATCGACAAGGCCGCCCCCTATGCGGCCGAGGATGCGGACGTGACGCTGCGGCTCTATCGTCATTTCGCGCCGCTGCTGCCTGCGGAAGGCGTGGCGACCGGCTATCACCGGCTGGAAGCGCCGATGATCCCCGTCCTGGCCGCGATGGAGATGGCGGGCATCCGCATCGACACCGAGGTTCTGGCCCGCATGTCGAACGCCTTCGCCCAGAAGATGGCCCAGCTGGAGGACGAGATCCACGGCCTGGCGGGCGAGACCTTCAACATCGGCAGCCCCAAGCAGCTGGGAGAGATCCTGTTCGGCAAGATGGGCATGGAGGGCGGCAAGCAGGGCAAGACCGGCGCCTATTCCACCAGCGCCGACGTGCTTGAGGATCTGGCCGTCAGCCACGACCTGCCCGCGCGGGTGCTGGACTGGCGCCAGATCAGCAAGCTGAAATCGACCTATACCGACGCGCTGCAGACCTATGTGAACCCCGAGACGGGGCGCGTCCATACCAGCTACTCGATCACGGGGGCGCAGACCGGGCGGCTGGCGTCCAGCGAGCCGAACCTGCAGAACATCCCCATCCGCACCGAGGAAGGCCGCCGCATCCGGCAGGCCTTCGTCGCGCCCGAGGGTTATCGGCTGGTCGCGCTGGATTACAGCCAGATCGAACTGCGCATCCTTGCGCATGTGGCCGACATCCCCGCGCTGAAGCAGGCCTTCCGCGAGGGGATCGACATTCACGCCATGACCGCCAGCCAGATGTTCGGCGTCCCGGTCGAGGGCATGGACCCGATGATCCGCCGCCAGGCCAAGGCGATCAATTTCGGCGTGATCTACGGCATCTCGGGCTTCGGGCTGTCGCGCAACCTGCGCATCCCGCGCGCCGAGGCGCAGGAGTTCATCGACACCTATTTCGCGCGCTTCCCCGAGATCCGCGCCTATATGGACAAGACGGTGGCCGATGCGAAGCAGGACGGCTTCGTGCGGACCCTGTTCGGGCGGCGGATCAACACGCCGGGCATCAACCAGTCCGGCCCCGCCGCGGGGGGCGCGCGTCGCGCCGCGATCAACGCGCCGATCCAGGGTGCCGCCGCCGACATCATCCGCCGCGCGATGATCCGCATGCCCGCGGTCATCGCGGACCTGCCCGCGCGGATGCTGCTGCAGGTCCATGACGAACTGGTCTTCGAGGTGCGCGAGGATGCGGTGGACGACCTGATCGCCCGCGCGCGCGGCATCATGGAGGGCGCGGCCGAGCCCGCCGTCAAGCTGTCGGTGCCGCTGGTGGTGGATGCGGGGCAGGGCGCGAACTGGGCCGAGGCGCACTGATCTGTCGCGTTGTGCGGCGCCTGCGACAGGCGTATCATCGCCGTCATGGACACGCGCGCACCCAGCCTGCAGACCGGCAGATGCCAGGACTGCCCGATCCGGCATCGGGCGGTCTGCGCGCATTGCGAGGCCGACGAGCTGGCCAAGCTGGAGGCGATCAAGTTCTATCGCAGCTTCGAGGCCGGTCAGCACATCCTGTGGGAAGGCGACCGGTTGGATTTCGTGGCTTCGGTCGTCACGGGCGTCGTCGCACTGACCCGCACGCTTGAAGACGGGCGCACGCAGATGACGGGCCTGCTGCTGCCAAGCGACTTCCTGGGCCGTCCGGGCCGCGAGAACGCGCCCTGCCACGCGACGGACGTGACGCTGTGCTGCTTCCGCCGCCAGCCCTTCGACCGGCTGATGCACACGACCCCGCATCTGTCGCAGCGCCTGCTGGAGATGACGCTGGACGAACTGGACGCCGCCCGCGAATGGATGCTGCTGCTGGGCCGCAAGACCGCGCGCGAACGCATCGCGACCTTCATCGCCATGATCGCCCGCCGGCAGGGCGGACAGACGCGCGGCGGCCCCATGCGGCTGGAGCTGCCCCTGACCCGCGAGGCGATGGGCGATTACCTGGGCCTGACCATCGAGACCGTCAGCCGCCAGATCGGCGCCCTGCGCCGCGACGGCGTGATCGAGCTTGCGGGCCTGCGCGGCATCACCGTGCCCGACCCCGCAAGGCTGGCCGCCGAATGCGGCGACGACAGGCGCCATCCGCCCCACTGACGGGGTTCACAACGCGCGCCCCCGCTGATATGCGGGCGCTTCCCGGTCGCAGCCTACCCGGGTCACAAAAACAAGGGTTCACACATGAAGACCACTCTCGTCTGTTCGGGCGGGCTCGATTCCGTTTCCCTCGCCCATGTCCTGGCCGCCGATGGCCACCTGTCGCGCATCGTCAGCTTCGATTACGGCCAGCGCCACCGCAAGGAGGTGGATTTCGCCCAGGCCTGTGCGCGGCGCCTGTCGGTGCCCTTCCACCTGATCGACCTGTCCGACCTTGCCTTCGCACTGAAGGGATCGGCGCTGACCGACGATATCGACGTTCCCGACGGCCATTACGCCGAGGAGACGATGAAGATCACCGTCGTTCCCAACCGCAACGCGATCATGCTGACCGTCGCCTTCGGGATTGCTGCGTCCCATGGCGACGATCACGTGGCCGCCGCGGTGCATGGGGGCGATCACTTCATCTATCCCGATTGCCGTCCGGGCTTTACCGATGCCTTCGCGTCGATGCAGCGCGCGGCGCTGGAGGGCTATGCCGATGTCGGGCTGCACGTGCCCTTCGTCCATGCGTCCAAGGCCGATATCGTGGCGGCAGGCGCACGGGCGGCCACGCCCTTCGCGCTGACCTGGTCCTGCTACAAGGGCGGTGATCGCCATTGCGGGCGCTGCGGCACCTGCGTCGAGCGGCGCGAGGCGTTCGACATGGCCGGCGTCTTGGATCCCACCAGCTATGCCGACCCGGATTTCTGGCGGCAGGCCGTCGCGGCCCATGGGGGCGCGTGATGTACCGGATCACCAAGGAATTCCACTTCAGCGCGTCGCATCAGCTGGCGCATCTGCCGGGTGACCATCAATGCGCGCGGCTGCACGGGCATAATTACGTGGTCGTGGTCGAGCTGGCATCCGAGCGGCTGAACGCGGACGGCTTCGTGCGCGACTATCACGAGCTGGCCGATCTGAAGCACCATATCGACACGCGCTTCGACCACCGGCACCTGAACGACGTGATCGACGGCCCCTCCACCGCCGAGAACCTGGCCCGCCATTTCTTCGACTGGTGCCGCGCCCGCTGGCCCGAGACCGCTGCCGTCCGCGTCAGCGAAACGCCCAAGACCTGGGCCGAGTACCGCCCATGACCACCCTGCGCATCGCCGAGATCTTCGGCCCGACCATCCAGGGCGAAGGCGCGCTGATCGGCCAGCCCACCATCTTCGTGCGCGCGGGCGGCTGCGATTACCGCTGTTCCTGGTGCGACAGCATGCATGCCGTGGACAGCAGCTTCCGCCATTCCTGGCCCGCGATGGAGCCCGCCGCCATCATGGCGCGGATCGAGGATCTGTCGGGCGGGCAGCCGCTGACCGTCTCGATCTCGGGCGGGAATCCGGCGATCCAGGATTTCGGTCCGCTGATCGCGATGGGCCGGGCGCGCGGCTATGGCTTCGCGCTGGAGACGCAGGGGTCTATCGCCCGGGACTGGTTCGCGGATCTGGACATGCTGGTCCTCAGCCCCAAGCCGCCCAGCAGCAACGAGGTGCCCGACATCGCGGCCTTCGAGGCCTGCCTTGCCGCAAGGGGCCGGGGCGAGGTGTCGCTGAAGATCGTGATCTTCGACGATGCGGATTACGCCTGGGCGCGCGACTTCGCCGACCGCCATCCCGATCTGCCGCTGTACCTGCAGCCCGGCAACCCCGAGGTCGACCCCGAGGTGCCGGTGATGGCGCAGGACGTGGCTGACCGGCTTCTGTGGCTGGTCGGTCGTGTCAATGCCGACCGCTGGTTCCGCCCACGCCTGCTGCCGCAGCTGCACGTCATGCTGTGGGGGAACATGCGCGGGGTCTAGCGCGCCATGAGGACGGGCAGTTCGGCCTGTTCCAGCATGTTGCGCGTCGCCCCGCCCAGGATCGCCTGGCGCAGCCGCGAATGGCCATATGCGCCCATCACCACCATGTCGGCGCCGATCTCGACCGCGCGGCGGTTGATCTCGTCGCTGATGCGGGGCGCGGTGCGGGCCAGGACCGCGATCTCCGCATGCACGCCGTGGCGGACCAGCATCTGGGTCAGCATCCCGCCCGGATCAGATCGCTCGGCCCCCGCGCGCTGCGGGTCGATGCAGGTGATCTCGACGGCGCGGGCGGCCTGCAGCAGGGGCAGGGCGCGGCGGATGGCGGCCAGCGCCTCGGGGGACTGGTTCCACGCCACCAGGACGCGGTTCGGCGGCAGGGTCGGGGCGGGGGCGTTCATCGGCAGCACCATGACGGGGCAGGCGCCCTCGAACAGGGCGGCCTCGCAGATCATCTCGGCATCGCCGGGCTGCCCCTCGGCATAGGGGCTGGCAAGGACCGCCAGGTCCGCGAAGCGCGCCTTCATCCCGACAAGGCCCGCGATCCCGCCCGATTGCGCGACCAGCGCCTCGGACGACCAGCACAGCCCGACCGATCCCGCCAGCGCCTCGGTGACGCGGGCGTTCAGATGCTCGGCATCCTCCATCGCCATGGCGATCGCCTCTTGCAGGCCATAGGCCGTGCCGCCGGGAAAGAAATAGGCGGGCTGGCTGTTGTCGATCCCCAGGCAGAGGATCTCCAGATGGGCGTCCTGCTGCCGCGCCAGGTTCGCCGCCCGCTCCAGTTGCGGGATCTGCGATTCGGCGCTGAGAACGGTGAGAATGGTCTTGTATGCCATGATCGCCTCCTGTCCTTGGGCATGGGGACAGGATGGCAGGCATCGGCGCGGGCCGCATTGACGCGGATCAAGCCCGGCGATTGATCTGGATCAAGGCCGCGTCGGCGCGCTGCGGGCAGGCTGGCGGGCACGGCATCGGGCCCCGCCCGCCCGTCTTCCGCCCGACACCCCCCAAGGGCAGTGCGGAAGGCCGACCCCCTGTCCACATCGCGCGTTCCGCAGGGGGTCGGCGAAAGCTCAGCCGACCAGTTCGCCCCGAAGCGAATGCGGCGCGCTTTCGACGATGCGGACCTGCACCAGGTCGCCCGCCTGCGCATCGGGCGCGTCCACGAAGACCGAATGCAGATAGTCGGATTTCCCCACCATCTGCCCCGGACGGCGGCCCGGCTTCTCGAACAGAACGCCCAGGGTGCGCCCCACCATCGAATCCTGCACCGCGTGCTGCTGGCTGTTCAGCAGCGCCTGCAATTCCCGCAGGCGGGCATCGACCACGTCCTCGGGGACCTGCGGCTTGCCGAAGGCGGGGGTGCCGGGGCGGGGAGAGTACTTGAAGCTGAAGGCCGTGCCGAAGCCCACCTGCTCGACCAGCCGCAGCGTGTCGGCATGGTCCTGGTCCGTCTCGCCGGGGAAGCCCACGATGAAATCGCTGGTCAGCAGGATGTCGGGGCGGGCGTCCTTGATGCGATCGATCAGGCGCAGGTACTGGTCGGCCGTGTGCTTGCGGTTCATCGCCTTCAGGATGCGGTCGCTGCCCGACTGCACCGGCAGATGCAGATAGGGCATCAGCGCGGGAATGTCGCGATGCGCCTCGATCAGGTCGTCGGCCATGTCGTTTGGGTGGCTGGTCGTGTAACGGATGCGGTCCAGCCCGTCGATTTCCGCGATGGCGCGGATCAGGCGGCCGAAGCCCCATTCGCGACCATCCTCGCCCAGCCCGTGCCAGCCGTTGACGTTCTGGCCCAGCAGGGTGATTTCGCGCACCCCGCGGGCGACCAGATCGCGGGCCTCGCGCAGGATGCGTTCGACGGGGCGGCTGACCTCGGCCCCGCGGGTATAGGGCACGACGCAGAAGGCGCAGAACTTGTCGCAGCCCTCCTGCACGGTCAGGAAGGCCGCGGGCGCGCGGCGGGTGGCGCGGCGTTCGGGCAGGTGGTCGAACTTGTCCTCTTCGGGGAAGTCGGTGAGGATCCGCGGGGCCTCGCCGCGCAGCATCTGCGGCAGGCGGTGATAGGTCTGCGGGCCCACGACCAGGTCGACCAGCGGCATCCGGCGCACGATCTCCTCGCCCTCGGCCTGGGCGACGCAGCCCGCCACGCCGATCTTCAGGTCGGGCTTGCGGTTCTTCAGCGGGCGCAGGCGGCCAAGATCGGAATAGAGCTTCTCGGCGGCCTTCTCGCGGATGTGGCAGGTGTTCAGCAGGACCATGTCGGCATCGGCCTGGTCCTCGGTCAGGACGTACCCCTCGGGTGCCATCGCCTCGGCCATGCGCTGGCTGTCATAGACGTTCATCTGGCAGCCATAGGTCTTGATGAATAGCTTTTTCGCGGCCTTTTCGGTGGCGTCCTGGGTCATGTCATGCTGTCCTTGGAATCCGGTGTCGGATACAGCAAAGGCAGGCAATTGGAAAGTCACGCGATGGAAAGCGACCTGACGGCGATCCGCAATATCGGCCCCGCCACCGCAAGCGCGCTGATCGCCGCGGGGATCCCCGACGCGGCGACCCTGCACCGCATCGGCGCCCACGAGGCCTATCGCGCCCTGCTGCAATCGGGCGAGCGGCCGCATTTCATCGGGTATTACGTCCTGTGCATGGCATTGCAGGGCAGGCCGTGGAACGACTGCAAGGGAGCCGAGAAGGACGACCTGCGCGCCCGGTTCGACGCGCTGGTCGCCGAGGCGCGGCCCCCGTCCCTGACGGGGCTGGAGGCCGCGCTGGATGCGATCGGGCTGCGGGCGCCCGATCGGGCGGTCACTTCCCCGAAGCGCGCGTCTCGAAGCTGAGACCCTTGGCCGTGCGGTTGGCAAAGCCCTTCCAGTAGGTGTTCGCCTCGTCGGGGTTGCCATCGGCATCGGCGGACCAGACGCCATCCGCCGCATCCGGCACCAGGTCCAGGTATTCGCCCGCCGCGTTGTCGCCCTTCAGGTGCAGGTCCAGGAACGCGGTCGAGAAATGCTGCAGCACGTTGTTCATGCGCACCGTATCCCAGACCGGGTCGGCGTAATGCTCGAACGGGGCCCAGCCCAGCTTCTCGGACATCTGCCAGGATTCGACCGGCGCGGGCATCGGGGCGGCGGCGTTGTGATTGGCGTATTCGAAGGTCAGCAGGTGCCGCGTCGTGCCCGTCGTCTGCGCGAAAATGTCCCGGATCGCGTCATAGACCGACACGTCGTCATCGCTGCCCGAGACGAGCATCAGCGGCTTGGACAGCTTGGCAAGCCCGCCCGCATCCCAAAATTCGTGCTGACGGCCCCAGGGCGCGATGGCGATGACCGCCTTGACGCGCGGATCGACCAGCGCGTCGTGTTCCTCGCTGCCCGATGCCAGGCGGTCCAGCAGTCCGTCCGGGGCGACGAAGCGATCCGGCTCGGCCCGGTCGATCGCGGCCTGCGACAGGCCCGCGCCGCCGAAGATCAGCGCGCCATAGCCGCCCATGGAATACCCGATGACGGCGGCATTGTCGGCATCGATCGCGGCCCCCAGGTCGTCCTGCAGCCCGGCCATGCTGTCCAGCAGGAAGCGCTGGTCCACCGCGCGGTTCACCAGCGTCGAGGTGAACAGCCCCATGTCGTCATAGGTGCTTTCGGGATGGTCCGCCGACACGACGACATAGCCCTTCGAGGCGAGGTTCTCGGCCAGGTGGCTCAGCAGCATGCGGTTGCCCGGATAGCCGTGCGAGATGATGACGAGGGGGAACTCTCCGCTGGCGACGGCGGCGTTGCGGGACGCGCGGCCCTGCAGCTTCACCTCGGTCTCTCCGTCGCGCAGAAGCGTGGTATAGGTGCCGCCCTCATCGGTGCCCTCGGCGGCGGGGTACCAGATCTCGGCGGACAGGGTGCGGGGGCCGCGGATCTCGGCGCCCTCTTCGGCGGTGGCGGTCACGTCGATGCGGTCGGGATCGGTGAATTCGACCGCCCGCACGCCGATGGGCGATGCACCGTATTGCGCCAGTTCGGGCGCGTCGGGACGGATCAGGTCGATGCGGTTCTGTGCCAGCGCCGGTCCCGCCGCAAGAAGGGCCGCTGCCGCGGCCAGTTTCAGATGTGCCATTGGTTCCTTCCTCTCGGATCGGGGAAGATTGCAGAAATTGCACTTTGTGCACAAGGCACTTGCATCGCGCCCCATTGAACGCCGCATCGGGCGGGGCTAGCGTGCTGCCAAGACCCTTGTGAGGAGCTGCAAGATGAACACCCCGCAAAGCTGGGAAGCGCGCGCCGACGAATTCTCCCTCTATGGCTTCACCGACCTGCCGAGCGTGCACAAACGCGGCGCGGTGGTGCTGACCCATGGCGAGGGGCCCTATGTCGTCGACGTGAACGGCAACCGTTACCTCGATGCGAATTCGGGCCTGTGGAACATGGTCGCGGGCTTCGACCACAAGGGCCTGGCCGAGGCCGCCAAGGCGCAATACGACCGCTTTCCGGGCTATCACGCCTTCTTCGGGCGGATGTCGGACCAGACCGTCATGCTGTCCGAGAAGCTGGTCGAGGTGTCGCCCTTCGATCGTGGCCGCGTCTTCTATACCAATTCGGGGTCCGAGGCGAACGACACCATGGTCAAGATGCTGTGGTTCATGCACGCATCCGAAGGCAACCCGCAGAAGCGCAAGATCCTGACGCGCTGGAACGCCTATCACGGCGTGACGGTCGTGTCGGCCAGCATGACCGGCAAGCCCTATAACGAGGTGTTCGGCCTGCCGCTGGACGGCTTCATCCACCTGGGCTGCCCGCATTACTGGCGCTTCGGCCAGGAGGGCGAGACCGAGGCCCAGTTCACCGCCCGCATGGCGCGCGAACTGGAGGAGACAATCCAGCGCGAGGGGGCCGAGACCATCGCGGGCTTCTTCGCGGAACCGGTCATGGGCGCGGGCGGGGTCATTCCGCCGTCCGACGGATACTTCCAGGCGATCATGCCGATCCTGCGCAAATACGGCATCCCCGTCATCGCCGACGAGGTGATCTGCGGGTTCGGGCGCACGGGCAATACCTGGGGCAGCCAGACCTATGATTTCGTGCCGGACGCGATCATCAGCTCGAAGAACCTGACGGCGGGCTATTTCCCGATGGGTGCCGTGATCCTGGGTCCGGAACTGGCCGATCGCGTGCAGGGCGCCGTCGAGAAGATCGAGGAGTTCCCCCACGGCTTCACCGCATCCGGCCACCCGGTCGGCTGCGCCATCGCGCTGAAGGCCATCGACGTCGTCATGAACGAGGGGCTGGCCCAGAACGTGGTCGACCTGGCCCCCCGCTTCGAGGACGGCCTGCGCCAGATCGCCAAGAACCCCAATATCGGGGAATATCGCGGCGTGGGCTTCATGTGGGCGCTGGAGGCGGTCAAGGACAAGGCGACCAAGACGCCCTTCGACGGGCATCTGTCGGTCAGCGAACGCATCGCCAATACCTGCACCGACATGGGCCTGATCTGTCGCCCTCTGGGCCAGTCGATCGTGCTGTGTCCGCCTTTCGTGCTGACCGAGGCGCAGATGGACGAGATGTTCGAGAAGCTGGACAAGGCCCTGGGCAAGGTCTTCGCCGAAGTGGCCTGACCCCTAGCGGGGCCAAAGCGAAAGGGCAGGGGTCGGGGTCGTTCCCGGCCCCTGTTCCGTCAGGGTGATCGCCACCGCCCCCGTCCCGCGCAGGTGGCGCAGGTCCAGCAGCAGGCAGGCCGGGTCGGCCAGATCGACGGCCTCGTCCGCCACGACGATGGTGTCGGGGCCGCAGGCCGCCCGCGCCCGGTCCGCCGCGCCCTTGCCGGTCATGTGCCAGATCCGCCAGCCATGGGGCAGTTCGGCCATGCGGGCATTGCGCTCGCCGCTCCAGCCCGGACGGGCGGCGGCGGTTTCCTGCGTCGCGTCATCCGCATCCTCCTGCAGCCAGGTGCCGATGACGAACCCCCCGCCCGAGGGCTTGGAGACCGCGCGCCCCGCGGGCGTCATCAGGCCCGCGGCCTCGCCCTCGGGGGCGATCAGCAGGTCGGGGCGCGCGCTGGCGGCCCAGATCGGGAAGGCCGAGATCAGCGCCCCCATGCCCGCCGCGCAGCCCGCCAGGTGCCAGCCGCGCAGGCGCTGCCGCCAGCACAGGATCGCCAGAACCGCGCCATAGCCCATCAGCGGCACGACCGATCCCGGCGGCAGGCGCAGCATGGTGACCGCGCCATCGAGGCCCGCCACGAACTCCGCGACCCTCAGGATCCATGCGGTGCCGATCCCCATGACCCACAGGGCCGGCGCCTCCAGCCCCAGGGGGGCCAGGACGGCCCCGATGACTCCCGCGGGCATCACCAGGCTGCCCATGACCGGCACGGCGGCAAGGTTCGCCAGCAGCCCGTATTGCGCCATGCGGTTGAAATGCGCCGCCGCGATGGGCGAGGTCGCAAGCCCCGCCACGACCGAGGACAGGACCAGCATCGCCACGGGCCGCGCCCAGCCGGGGACGCGATGGGCCATGCGCTGCCAGGGCCCGAAGGTCAGGATCAGCGCGATGGTGGCGGCAAAGCTCATCTGGAAGCCCGCGCCGGTCAGCGCCTCGGGGGTTGCGATCAGGATGATCGTCGCGGCCAGCGCGACCGTCCGAAGCGAGATCGCGCGCTGGTCCGCGATGATCGCGGTCAGCATCACGGCCACCATGACGAAGGCGCGTTCCGTCGCCACCCCGCCGCCCGACAGCCACAGGTATCCCGCCGCCGCCGCCAGCGCGATCCCGGCGGCGATCTTGTGCAGCGGGCGTCCCAGCCCGTGCCCCGTGGCCTGCACCGCCACCAGCACCAGCCGCGCCGCGCCATAGACGAAGCTCGCCAGCATCCCCATGTGCAGCCCCGAGATCGAGATGATGTGATAGAGGTTCGACGCCCGCATCACCTCGTTCGTGGCGTTCGAGATGCCGGACCGGTCGCCCGTCATCAGGGCGGCGGCGACCGCGCCTTCCTGCCCTCCGATGCGGTCGCGGATCGCGCGGCTTACCGCCATGCGCGCGCGGTGCGCCCACCACAGTCCCCCTTCGGGCGCGTCGGTCGCAAGGACGGGGCCGCGGACATAGCCGACGGCGCCCAGCCTCTCGAAGAAGGCATGCAGGCGGAAATCGAAGCTGCCGGGCGAGGCCGGTCCCGGCGGCGGACCCAGGTGGCCCGTGGTCATCACGCGCTGGCCCAGATCGGGCAGGGGGTGATCCCCCATCAGCGACAGGCGCAGCCGGTCGGGCGTCCGCTGCGGCGCCAGATCGCGCAGCCGGACCCGGTCCAGCGTCAGGCGCATCCGGTCCCGCCCCGAACGGTCGATGGCGACGACGCGCCCCTCGATCGGGCCGTAGTATCGCCATTCCAGCGCGGGCGCTGCGACCTGCGTCGCGCGGAAGCCGGCCAGCCCCCAGCCGATCCCTGCCAGCAGGATGGCGGCGGCCGCCAGCCACAGGATGTCGGCCAGGCGCCAGCCGATGCGACCGGCCTCGGCCCGGCGCATGGCGATGCGCGGAACGGCCAGCATCGCGGCGCAGAGAGCCGCCAGCATCGTCCATTCGCGTGCATCGGGCAGGTGCGGCGCGGTGAACCACAGCGCAATGCCCACGGACAGGCAGACGGGCACCCACGGGAACAGTCCCGCGCGGATGGCTGCGGCCATGCGCGGCGGCCTGGCGGGCGCCTGTTGGGGCAACATCCTTGTCCTTTCGCCACCCGTTGACTATCAATCGCACCAAGCATGGCAGGACGGTCTTACCAAAGGGTTAATGCCGCCCCGCCGGACCCAGCATCTTCCGAAGGCCCCCATGACCGAGACCGCACCCGTCGTCACCCGCTTCGCCCCCTCGCCGACCGGCTATCTGCATATCGGGGGTGCGCGCACCGCGCTGTTCAACTGGCTGTTCGCCCGTGGCCGCGGGGGGCGCTTCCTGCTGCGGATCGAGGATACGGACCGCGCCCGTTCGACCCCCGAGGCGACCGCCGCGATCCTCAAGGGGCTGGAATGGCTGGGGCTGGACTGGGACGGGGATCCGATCAGCCAGTTCGAACGCAAGGACCGCCACGCCGACATCGCCCGAGAGATGCTGGACAAGGGCGCGGCCTACAAGTGCTTCTCGACCACGGACGAGATCGCGGCATGGCGCGAGGCGAACCCCCGCCAGCCCTTCATCAGCCCCTGGCGCGACGCGACCGACCTGCCGGACGCGCCCTTCGCGATCCGCCTGAAGGCCCCCCGCGACGGCGAGACGGTCATCGACGACCAGGTGCAGGGGCAGGTCCGCGTGGCGAACGACCAGCTGGACGACATGGTCCTGCTGCGCAGCGACGGCACGCCCACCTACATGCTGGCCGTGGTGGTGGACGATCACGACATGGGCGTGACCCATGTGATCCGCGGCGACGACCACCTGACGAACACCGCGCGGCAGGTGCAGATCTATGACGCGATGGGCTGGGATCGCCCGGTCTTCGCCCATATCCCGCTGATCCACGGCGAGGACGGCAAGAAGCTGTCCAAACGCCACGGCGCGGTGGGCCTGCACGAATTCGCGGCGCTCGGCTATCCGCCCGCCGCGATGCGGAACTATCTGGCGCGGCTGGGCTGGAGCCATGGCGACGACGAGTTGTTCGACGATGCGCAGGCGCGCGAATGGTTCGATCTGGGTGGCATCGGGCGCGCCCCGGCACGGCTGGACTTCAAGAAGCTGGAGCATGTCAGCGGCCACCATATCGGTACCATGTCCGACGAGGCGGTGATGGCCGCGCTGCAGGATTACCTGGCCGAGACCGGCGCAGCCCCCCTGACGGAACGTCAGCAAGGCTGGATCATGCCCGCCATGGCGACGCTGAAGGACAAGGCGAAAACCCTGCCTGCGCTGGTCGATCAGGCCCGTTTCGCGCTGATCGAACGCCCCGTCCAGGTGGATGAAAAGGCGGCCAAGCAGCTGGATACGGTATCCCGTGGTATGCTGGAATCATTGACTGCCGCACTGCAGAATGCTAGCTGGTCGCGTGACGTGCTGGAGGGGGAAGCCAAGCGGATCGCGGAAGAGAACGGCGTCGGTCTGGGCAAGATCGCGGGTCCGCTTCGGGCTGCTCTGGCAGGCACGAGTTCCACCCCCAGTGTGTTCGACATGATGACTGCGCTTGGCCGCGACGAAACGCTGGCCCGGCTTCAGGATCAGACGAATTCGGCAGGCTGAGGCCTGCCTTCACATGCTGCGGCGGCGCCCCGTGTGACAGGACGCCGGCCGGGCACAGCCGGAAAGGAAGACAGGATGGCCGACAGGAACGCCAAACTGCTACTCAACAACGCCGAATACGAGCTGCCCATCCTCAGCCCGACGCAAGGGCCCGACGTTCTGGACATCCGCAAGCTCTATGGGCAGTCGGACGTCTTCACCTACGACCCCGGCTTCACCTCGACCGCAAGCTGCGATTCCTCGATCACCTTCATCGACGGCGACAAGGGTGAACTGTGGTATCGCGGCTATCCGATCGAGCAGCTGGCGGCCAAGTCGAACTATCTCGAGGTCTGCTACCTGCTTCTGTACGGTGAACTGCCGAGCGCCGAGCAGATGGCCGATTTCGAAAGCCGCGTGACCCGTCACACGATGGTCCACGAGCAGATGCACAACTTCTTCCGCGGCTTCCGCCGGGACGCCCATCCGATGGCGACCATGGTGGGCGTCGTGGGTGCGATGTCGGCATTCTATCACGATTCGACCGATATCAGCGATCCGTGGCAGCGCGAGGTCGCCTCGATCCGCCTGATCGCCAAGCTGCCGACCATCGCGGCGATGGCCTACAAGTACTCGATCGGGCAGCCCTTCGTGTATCCCAGCAACGAGCTGGACTATGCGTCGAACTTCCTGAACATGTGCTTCTCGGTCCCGGCCGAGAAATACAATGTCGATCCGGCCCTGGCCCGCGCCATGGACCGCATCTTCACGCTGCATGCCGATCACGAGCAGAACGCCTCGACCTCGACCGTGCGTCTGGCGGGTTCTTCGGGGGCCAACCCCTTCGCCTGCATCGCGGCCGGCATCGCCTGCCTGTGGGGCCCCGCGCATGGCGGCGCCAACCAGGCCTGCCTGGAGATGCTGAACGAGATCGGCAGCGTCGACCGCATCCCCGAGTTCATCGCCCGCGCGAAGGACAAGGAGGATCCGTTCCGCCTGATGGGCTTCGGTCACCGCGTCTACAAGAACTTCGACCCGCGTGCGAAGGTCATGAAGGAATCGGCCGACGAGGTGCTGGACCTGCTGGGCGTGAAGAACAACCCCGCGCTTCAGGTCGCCAAGGAGCTGGAGAAGATCGCGCTGGAGGACGAGTACTTCGTTTCGAAGAAGCTGTATCCGAACGTCGATTTCTACTCGGGGATCATCCTGTCGGCGATGGGCTTCCCCACCTCGATGTTCACGCCGATCTTCGCGCTGTCGCGCACCGTCGGCTGGATCGCGCAGTGGAAGGAAATGATCGGCGATCCGCAGAACAAGATCGGTCGCCCGCGTCAGCTGTATGTCGGCGCGGACAAGCGCGACTACGTCGATCTGTCGGCGCGCTGATCGGCAGCAGGGACATGCTGGAAGGGGGCCGTCGCGGCCCCCTTTTTCATGGAGGCTTGCGCGGGGCCGCCGTCGCCGCATAAGGAACGACGCATGAGCGAGAAGAACAGACAGGGCGCGCCCAAGCTGGCGCTGGTGACCGGCGCATCGCGCGGTCTGGGTGCCGCATTGGCCGAAGGGCTGGCGGCAAAGGGGTATCACGTGCTGGCCGTGGCCCGCACCACCGGCGCGCTGGAGGAGCTGGACGACCGCATCCGCGCGGCGGGCGGGCAGGCCACGCTGGCCCCGATGGACGTGACGGAACCCGCGGCGATGCAGCAGATGGCCGAGGCCATCGGCGCCCGTTGGGGCGGGCTGGACCTGTGGGCGCATACGGCGGTCCACGCGGCACCGATGTCGCCCGCGCCCCATATCGAGGGCAAGGACTGGTCGCGGTCCATGCTGGTCAATGTCGAGGTGACGCGCGGGCTGATCGCGCTGCTGGAACCGCATCTGCGCGCGCATGAGGGGACGGCGCTGTTCTTCGACGACAGTCGGGGCGGGCAGAAGTTCTTCGGCGCTTATGGTGCAAGCAAGGCCGCGCAGATCGCGCTGGCCCGCAGCTGGCAGGCCGAGACCTCGAAGATCGGGCCGCGCGTGGTGGTCGATGCGCCCGCACCCATGCCCACGGCAGTTCGAGCGCGGTTCTTCCCGGGCGAGGAACGGTCTGGCCTGACTCCCTGCCGGGACGAGGCGGCGCGCATCCTCGCGGCCCTTTGAATTTGCGTCCCGCGACGCAGCGGGGGGCTGCCTGCCCCCCGCACCCCCCGGCCCCTAGCGCCTGACGGGGGCCGTCGCGCGTTCCAGCCAGGCGCGATCCGCAGCGTCCAGATCGTCCGACAGCGCCTTGCGGACATCCGCGTGATAGGCATCGATCCAGTCGCATTCCTCGCGCGACAGCGCGTCCACATCCACCAGCCGCAGGTCGATCGGGCAGAGCGTCAGCGTCTCGAAGCCCAGCATGTCGCGGCCCGGTTCGGCATCCGCCTGGACGATGGCCACGAGGTTCTCGATCCGGATGCCGAAGCTGCCCTCGCGGTAGTAGCCGGGCTCGTTCGACAGGATCATGCCTGCAGCCAGCGCGATGTCGCTGACGCGGCTGATGCGCGCAGGGCCCTCGTGGACGCACAGCGCGGCCCCCACGCCGTGACCCGTGCCGTGATCGAAGTCCAAACCCTGCTGCCACAGGAACTGCCGCGCGACGGCATCCAGATGCGCACCGGCCACCCCTTTGGGGAAGCGCGTCCGCGTCAGGGCGATCATGCCGCGCAGAACCGCGGTATAGGGCGCGACGGCATCGGGGCGGACCGTGCCAAGCGGGACGGTGCGGGTGATGTCCGTGGTCCCGTCCGGATACTGGCCGCCCGAATCGATCAGCAGCAGCTCTCCGTCCGCCAGGCGGCGATTCGACCCCTCGGTCACGCGGTAATGCACGATCGCGCCGTTCGGACCCGCGCCCATGATCGTCTCGAAGCTGATATCGGTGATGCCTTCGGCGCGGCGCAGGTCCTCGAGCCGTCGGACCACGTCGATCTCGGTCAGGTCCTCGGGGGTCTGGCGGTCCAGCCATGACAGAAGGCGCACCATCGCCAGTCCGTCGCGACGATGGGCGGCCCGCATGCCCGCCATCTCGGCCGCGTTCTTGCGGGCCTTGGGCATGACCGCCGGATCGGGGCCGCGCTGGATGTCGGTGCCCGCGGCCTCGAGGATGCGGAACGCGGCCTCGGGGGCCGAGGCGGGGTCCAGCCGCACCGGGCCTTCCAGGTCGGTCAGGGCGGCGGGCAGGGCATCCGGCGGCAGGATCGTCACATCCGCGCCCAGGTGATCCCGCAGCGCGTCGTCGAACTTGGCCGCGTCCGCGAACAGCGACACTGCGCCCGTGTCGGACAGGACGGCAAAGGATTGCACGACTGGGTTGCGGGGAATGTCGGTGCCCCGGATGTTCAGCAGCCAGGAAATGGAATCGGGCAGCGTCATCAGGGCGGCGGCATGGCCCGCGGCGCGCAGGTCCACGGCAAGGCGCGCGCGCTTCTGCGCGGCGCTTTCGCCTGCCAGATCCTCGGGGTGGATTCGGGCGGCCCCTGCGGGATGCGCGGGACGGTCGGGCCAGATCGCATCGATCGGGTTCGCCTCCAGCGTGGCCAGGGTGATGCCGCTGCCCGCAAGGCCGATCTCCAGCTGCTCGACCTCCCGCCGCGTGTGCAGCCAGGGGTCGACGCCCAGCCTGCCGCCGGACAGTGTGCCGCGCAACCATTCGGCGGGGCGGGTCTCGGGCCAGGGGACGGGCGTGAAATGATGCAGGTCCAGCTGGCTGCGGGCCTGCACGCGATAGCGGCCATCGACGAAGACGCCCGCCGCATCCGCCGTCACGATGGCAAAGCCCGCGCTGCCGGTAAAGCCGGTCAGCCAGGCAAGCCGCGCATCGGCATCGGCCACGTATTCACCCTGATGCGCGTCCGCGCGGGGCACCATCACGGCATCCAGCCCCTTGCGCCTCATCAGGGCGCGAAGATCGGCAAGGCGGGCGGCGTGATCGCCGCCGCCGGCGGGGTCGTCGAAACTCTGGAAGCTCACAGCTCGATCGTCTCCATGATCCGGGGTTCGACCACATCGACGCCGGGCAGGCCGTCGATCAGCACCTGCGCGGATTGTTCAAGCGCGTCGAAGGTCTTGTAATGGCAGGGAATCACGGTCTTGAAGTTGAAGTACCGCTTGGCCGCATAGGCCGCGCGGGCCATGTCCATGGTGAAATGCCCGCCCGTGCACAGGATCCCGATATCGGGTTTGTGCAGGTCGCCCATCCAGTCCATGTCGGCCATGATGTCCGTATCCCCCGAGACATAGATCACGTGGCCCTCGCCCGCGATCATGTAGCCCGATTCGTGGCCGGCATAGATCGGACCGTCCAGCCCCGAGATCGAGCTGGAATGCGTGGCGTTGACCATCGTCACCTTGGCCCCGCCCAGATCCACGGTGCCGCCCTTGTTGAAGCCGATGCCCGCGATCCCCTCGGCGCCTTCCCAATAGGAGACCAGGTCGAAGATGCCCGCGATCGGGGCGTCCAGTTCGCGCGACAGCGCCAGCGCGTCGCCGCTGTGGTCGCCATGCCCGTGGGTCAGCAGGATATGGGTCGCGCCCTTCACGGCCTCGTCACGGCGGGCTTCGGGAAAGGTCGGGTTCCCCGTCAGCCAGGGGTCGATCAGGATGACGGCATTCTCGATTTCCAGGCGGAATCCGGCATGTCCGAGCCAGGTCAGTTTCATCGCACTCTCCTATGGATTGGCGTCGCGCGGAAGGTTAGCGGGCCACCGGCCCGGTTACCAGAACACGCGAAAGTCCGTCGGGGTTGCGATCAGACCGGCGCGGCGTCGTCCAGGCGCAGGCGCAGGCGTTCGCGACCGCCCCAGGTGGACAGCTCCAGCTTGCCCGCAAGGTGGAAGCGGCGGCCCTTGGCCCCGATCAGCGAAGGCCCGAGCGGGCCGTCCATCGCGCCCCATGCGACCGCGTCCAGCGGCGGGCCGCCGGGGCTGCGGAACTGCAGGCGCAGGTGGCGGTCGCCCATCGTTGCCGCGCTGGCGATCAGCTGGTCGGCGAAGGCAAAGCGCGGGGCGGGGGCCGCCTGCCCGTAGGGTCCGGCATCTTCCAGCATGCGGAACATCTCGGGGGTGGCCCCCGAGGTTTCCAGCAGCCCCGAGATGCGCAGGTCGCGCACGCCGCTGCGGGTCGCAAGGTCGCGGTCGATCAGCTCGGACAGGCGCTCCATCGCGGGGGCGATCTTGCCCTGTTCCACGGTCAGGCCCGCGGCCATCTCGTGGCCGCCGCCCTTCAGCAGCAGCCCCTCGCGTTCCAGCCGCTGGATCGCGCGGCCCAGATCGACGCCGGGCACCGAACGCGCGCTGCCCTTGCCGATGCCGCCTTCGAGGCCGATCACCACGGATGGCAGGTTCGTGGCCTCCTTGATGCGGGCGGCGACGATGCCGACCACGCCCGGATGCCAGCCCTCGCCCGCGGCCCATGACAGGCGCGCATCGCCGCGTGCCTCGACTTGGGCCAGCGCCTCGGTCCGGACGGCGGCCTCGATCGCGCGGCGGTCGCGGTTCAGCTCGTCCAGCTGGCGGGCCAGATCCTCGGCCATGCGGGGATCGCGGGTGGACAGGCATTGCGCGCCCAGATCGGCACGCCCGACGCGCCCGCCCGCATTGATGCGCGGGCCCAGCAGGAACCCCAGGTGGAAGGCGGCGGGCGGTCCGTCCAGCCGCGCCACGTCCGACAGCGCGACAAGCCCCGGCCGCTGGCGCCGCGCCATCACCGCCAGCCCTTGGCGCACGAAGGCGCGGTTCACGCCGACCAGCGGTGCGACATCGGCCACGGTGGCCAGCGCCACAAGATCCATCAGCGACATCAGGTCGGGTTCGCGCAGTCCGCGCTTGCGCAGCACGCGACCGGCCTGCACCAGCGTCAGGAACACGACGCCCGCGGCACAGAGATGCCCCAGGGTGCCGTCCTCGTCCACGCGGTTGGGGTTCACGACGGCCATGGCGGGGGGCAGCGTCTCGCCGCCCAGGTGGTGGTCCAGCACCATCACGTCGCAGCCCTTTGCGGCGGCCAGCGCGTCATGGGACAGGGTGCCGCAATCGACGCAGACGATCAGGTCATGCGCCGCCGCCAGCTGCGACATGGCGGGGGCGTTCGGGCCATATCCCTCGTCGATGCGGTCGGGCACGTACAGCGTGGCCTGACGGCCCTGCTGGTGCAGCCAGTCGATCAGCAGCGCGGCCGAGGATCCACCATCCACGTCGTAATCCGCGAAGATCGCAATGCGCTGGCCTGCCACGGCGGCCTCGACCAGCCGTTCGGCTGCGGGGGCCATGTCGCGCAGGGTCAGCGGATCGGGCAGCAGGTCGCGCAGCTTGGGCTGAAGAAAGCCCGCGGCCTCTTCTGGCGGGACGTCGCGTTCGGCCAGCACCCGCGCGACGGGCAGGGGCAGCGTCGCGCGTTGGGCCAGCCCCTCGGCGCGGCGCTCCAGGTCGGGCTCGGGCCCGATCCAGCGCCGCCCCGACAGCGATTCCTCGATCCCCAGAAAGGCCACGGTGCCTTACTTGACCGGGTTGCGATAGATCATGCGACGGACCGAGCCGGTCTTGGAACGCATCAGGATCGTCTCGGTCTGCAGGTAACCGGGCTCGCGCTTGACGCCTGCCACGATCGAGCCGTTGGTCACGCCCGTCGCCGCGAAGATCACGTCGGCGGTCACGAGGTCGTCGCGTGCATAGATGCGGTCCAGATCGGTGATCCCCGCCTTGCGCGCGCGGCCCTTCTCGTCGTCGTTGCGGAACAGCAGGCGGCCCCACATCTGCCCGCCCATGCATTTCAGCGCGGCGGCGGCCAGCACGCCCTCGGGGGCGCCGCCCGAACCCATGTACATGTCGATCCCGGTCAGCTCGGCCTCGGCGCAGTGGATGACGCCCGCGACATCGCCATCGGTGATCAGGCGGATCGCGGCGCCGGTCTCGCGGACCTCGGCGATCATGTCCTCGTGGCGGGGACGTTCCAGGATGCAGACGGTGATGTCGCTTTCCTTGCAGCCGCGCGCGGCGGCCAGGGCGCGCACGCGTTCGGCCGGGCTCATGTCCAGGCTGACGACATCGACCGGATAGCCCGGCCCGATGGCCAGCTTGTCCATGTAGACGTCGGGCGCGTGCAGCAGCGTGCCGCGCGGGGCCATGGCGATCACGGTCAGCGCGTTCGGCATGTCCTTGGCGGTCAGCGTGGTGCCTTCCAGCGGGTCCAGCGCGATGTCCACCTCTGGGCCCTGGCCGGTGCCGACCTCCTCGCCGATGAACAGCATGGGGGCCTCGTCGCGCTCACCCTCGCCGATGACGACGACGCCCTTGATGTCCAGCATGTTCAGCTGGTCGCGCATGGCGTTCACGGCGGCCTGGTCGGCGGCCTTCTCGTCGCCGCGTCCGATCAGCAGGGCCGAGGCATGGGCCGCGGCCTCGCTGACGCGGGCGAGGCCCAGGGACAGCATGCGGTCGTTGAAATCCTTTGGCGCGGTCATGTCCCTCATCCTCTCCTCTGGCGGGTTCAACGCTTCTTAGGGGGCACCCCCGGCAGTCACAAGACTGACGGCGCTAACGTGTCAGCTTTCGGACAGTTCCAGCGCCAATGCGTGAATGCGCGGCACGATGTCGCCCAGTGTCGCATGGACCAGGCGGTGCTGCGCGATGCGGGTCCGGCCCGCGAATTCCGCGCTGGCCATGCGGATGCGGAAATGGCTCTCTCCGCCCTCGCGGAAGCCTGCATGGCCGCGATGGCCCTCGCTCTCGTCGATGATTTCCAGCCGGCTGGGGTTCAGCGCCTTCAGCCTGTCGCGCATCTGGTCAGCGATCATCGTCTAATCCTCCGTCAAGACCTTTCATGTCCCGTCAAAAAGCCTACACTGCCGCCTCCGAGTCGCAGAGGTGCCCGAGAATGAGCAAGAACGACCCCTTCGGTTTCGACATTTCCGCCGCCAAGGACAAGAAGCGCAAGACCAAAGGGCGGCGCGGCATGTCGGGGGCGTTCGAAACCTCCACCCGCATGTGCGAGAAGGAGGGCTGCAACGAGCCCGGCCAGTATCGCGCGCCCAAGAACCCCCGGAACCTCGACGACTATTTCTGGTTCTGCAAGGACCATGTCCGCGAATACAACGCGAACTGGAACTATTTCCAGGGCCAGTCCGAGGAAGAGTTCCAGGAATTCATCGACAACGCGACCGTCTGGGAACGTCCGACCAAGCCCTTCTCGAAATCTACCGAGGAGCAGAAATGGGCGCGTCACGGCATCAGCGACCCGCACGAGATCCTGGGCGCGAACGGCACCGCCCCCGAGGCCCGCGCCAAGGTCGCCGCGCGCAAGCTGCCGCCCACGGAACGCAAGGCGCTGGAGATCCTGGAAGCCAAGGACACCTGGACCCGCCCCGAGATCCGCAAGCAGTACAAGTCGCTGGTCAAGGATCTGCATCCCGACATGAACGGCGGCGACCGCTCCGACGAGGAACGCCTGTCCGAGGTCGTCTGGGCCTGGGATCAGATCAAGGAAAGCCGCTTCATCCGCGACTGATGCGGCGCCTGCGCAGGGCGGTCGTTCCCATGACCGCCACCAGCAGCAGGACCAGCGGCAGGTTGCCCATGCGCAGCCACGTGGTTTCGGGCAATGCGCCGGGCAGGGCCGCGTCCATCGCGCCGGCCTCGTTCAGGGGCAGGCTGTCGCGGACCCGGCCGCGCGCGTCGATCACCGCGCTGACGCCGGTATTGGCGGACCTGACCAGCGGCAGCCCGGTCTCGATCGCGCGCAGCCTTGCCTGGGCCAAGTGCTGATACGGCCCCGAGACCTTGCCGAACCACGCGTCGTTCGTGACCTGCAGCAGCCAGCCCGGGCGTTCCGGCAATCCGCGCAGATGCTGCGGAAAGATCGCCTCGTAGCAGATCAGCGGCTGGAAATCGGGAATGCCCGGGATGCCGATCACCTGCGGGCCGGGGCCTGCGGAATATCCGTTGCCGTGCTGGGCCGCGAAGGCGGTGATCCCGATCCGCGCAAGGGCATCGCCCCAGGGCATGTATTCGCCGAAGGGCACGAGGTGGAACTTGTCATAGATCTGCCCGACCGCGCCGCCATCGCCGATCACCGCAAGGCTGTTCATCCACCGCGCCCCGTCGCGACGCTGGATGCCCATGACCAGGGGCGCCCCCGCCGCCTGCGACATGGCGGGCAGCACGGGTGTGGCATCCTCCAGCAGGAAGTTCACGGCGGTTTCCGGCCAGATCACCAGGTCGCGCCTGCCGGGGGTTGCGGACAGGTCCAACAGGCGGTCGAAGAAGACCTGCGACCATTCGGGGTCCCATTTCAGCGCCTGCGTGGCGTTCGGCTGGACGATGCGCAGCACCAGGTCGCGGTCCTGCGGCAGGGGCGCTGCCAGCCGCGAGAGGCCCGCGGCCCATGCACCACCCAGCACCGCGATTGCCGCGATCGCGCCGGGCAGGACGGATGGGCGACCGGGCCGCCACAGGGCCACGGGCAGCGCGGCCATCAGCAGGGTCAGCGCTGACAGGCCCGTCGCGCCGACATGCGCGGCCATCTGCGCCACGGGCGTGTCGATCCAGACCTGCCCGACCTGCGCCCATGGAAAACCGGTGAAGATCCAGCCGCGCAGCCAGTCCGACAGCGCCAGCGCGGCGGCGATGCCGATTGCGCGCGCCCGCCACCCGCCCGCGATCCGCGCGGCCAGCAGGCCGGGAACGGCCCAGAACAGGGCGCCGCCCGCAGCCATCAGGACGACCGCGAAGGGGGCCATCCAGCCATAGATCTCGGGTTCGACAAGGAAGGGCTCGGCGATCCAGAACATCGCCAGCGCAAACCATCCGAGGCCCGCGGCAAAGCCGTGCCAGAAGCCCGCAGCCGGGCGGGCACGCGCCATGCGCCAGATCAGCATCGCCAGCGCGACAGGGGTCGCGGCCCAGATGCCGAAGGGCGCAAGCCCGAGCGCGGCGACCGCGCCCAGGCCCAGATCGGGAAGAAGCCTCCGCAGGGGCGGCCTGCCGCGCCGTGTCAGGCGGGGCGGGCGCAACCCGATGCGGGGGCGATCGGCGGGCATCGTGGCCTCAGGCCTCGGTGCTGTCCTGAGCCGTGCTTTCGGGCGCGGGGCTTTCCGGCGCGGGGATTTCGGGCTCGGCCTTCTTTGCGCGCGAACGACGCTTGGGCTTCGGAGCCTCTTCGGTGGCTTCGGCCTCGGGCGCTGCCTCGGCGGTGTCGGCCTTCTTTGCGCGCGAACGACGCTTGGGCTTCGGGGCCTCTTCGGTGGCTTCGGCCTCGGGCGCTGCCTCGGCGGTCTCGGCCTTCTTCGCGCGCGAGCGGCGCTTGGGCTTCGGAGCCTCTTCGGTGGCTTCGGCCTCGGGCGCTGCCTCGGCGGTTTCGGCCTTCTTTGCGCGCGAGCGGCGCTTGGGCTTCGGAGCCTCCTCGGTCGTCACGGCTTCCTCGGCCGGTGCCTCGGGTGAGGTGGCTTCGGGTTCGGCAGCTGCCGGTGCGGGCGCTTCGACGGCTTCGGCTGCTGCCTGTTCGACAGGGGCCTCGGCGGGGGCTTCGGCAGGCGTGTCGGCTGCCTTGTCGTCGGGTTTGCGGCGGCTGCGGCTGCGGCTGCGCTTGGGCTTCGGGGCCTCGGCCTCGGGGGCTGGTGCGGCTTCGACGGTCTCGGCCTCGGAATCGTCATCCGGGGTGATGCCGGCCTTCGGCCACAGATCGACCAGCATGAACTGCGGGACGTGATCGCCCATGCCCTTCACGGGCGCACCGCGATCGCGGCCACCGTCGCGCCCACCGTCACGGCGGTTGCCGCCGCGGCGATCGTCGCGACGTTCCTCGCGGCGCTCGTTCGACTGCCTGGGCTGCTCCTCGGCCTGCTTGGCCTCGGGCTGGCGGGTCTCCGACTGCCGGGATTCGGGCTGCCGGCCCTCGGACTGGTCGTCCTTGCGGCGGCGGCTGCGGGTGCGGGTGCCGCCCGACTTGCGCTCTTCGCGGTCATCGGATTTCGGTGCCCGCGACGGGGCGGTCGAGGCCTGGAAGCCTTCGGGAATGTCGGCGCGGGGCAGGGTCATCTTCACCAGCGATTCAATGGCGGTCAGGTATTTCTCGTCCGAGGGCGTGGCGATGCTGTAGGCGGTGCCCAGACGACCGGCGCGACCCGTGCGGCCGATGCGGTGGACGTAATCCTCGGCATGGCTGGGCAGGTCGTAGTTGAAGACGTGGCTGACGGCGGGGATGTCGAGGCCGCGTGCGGCCACATCGGATGCGACCAGCAGGCGCAGCCCGCCGTCGCGGAAGGATTCCAGCGTGCGGGTCCGCTGGCTCTGGTCCAGGTCGCCATGGATCGGCGCGGCGTCATAGCCGTGCTTCTTGAGCGATTTCGCGACGATGTCCACGTCGGTCTTGCGGTTGCAGAAGATGATCGCGTTGGTCAGCTTCTCGCCCTCGGCATCGACCAGGGCGCGCAGCAGGTCGCGCTTCTGCTTGGCGACCAGGTCGCGGCGCGGGGGCGCCAGCTCGACCAGGCGCTGCGTGATCGTCTCGCTCGTGGTGGCCTGGCGGGCGATCTCGATGCGTTCGGGCGCGTGCAGGAAGGTGTTGGTGATGCGCTCGATCTCGGGGGCCATGGTGGCGCTGAAGAACAGCGTCTGGCGCGTGAAGGGCGTCAGCTGGAAGATGCGCTCGATATCGGGGATGAAGCCCATGTCCAGCATGCGGTCGGCCTCGTCCACGACCATGACCTTGACGTCGGTCAGGATCAGCTTGCCGCGTTCGAAATGGTCCAGCAGGCGGCCCGGCGTCGCGATCAGAACGTCAACGCCGCGGTCGATCAGCTTGTCCTGTTCGCCGAAGCTGACGCCGCCGATCAGCAGCGCCTTGGTCAGCTTGGTGTGCTTGGCATAGACGTCGAAATTCTCGGCCACCTGGGCGGCCAGTTCGCGCGTCGGGCACAGCACCAGGCTGCGCGGCATGCGCGCACGCGCCCGGCCACGGCCCAGCAGCGTGATCATCGGCAGGGTGAAGCTGGCGGTCTTGCCGGTCCCCGTCTGCGCGATCCCCAGCACGTCGCGGCCTTCCAGCGCGGGCGGGATGGCACCGGCCTGGATCGGCGTCGGCTGCTCATAGCCTGCCTCGGCGATGGCCTTCAGAACCTTGGGGTCGAGCTTGAGATCGGTGAACTTGGTCATTCAGGGCTTTCCACTGGGCCGCACCCGAAGGCGCGTCGCGTTCCATGTCGCGGCGCCGATCCGTTCAAGGCGCCGATCTGATGGGACGCAATTCCGCACGCCCCGCCGTACTGCCTGTCGGATACAGGCCCGCACGCCCTAGAACAATGTGTCCCAAAGGTCAATCTTTTGCGCCCGCGGCCGATCATCCCTCGCACAGGCAGGGGAACCCGACACGATGGTGGTGGTTCCACGACGCGGCTTCGATATGATGGTCCGCAAACCATGGGGATGAATTCAATGGCAACCGAGATCACCGGCGGGCTCAGCCCGATGCAGGCCTTCGCCATCGTCGGCGCGGCGGGCGTGGGCGCGCAGTGGCTGGCATGGCGGTTCCGGATGCCCGCCATCGTGCTGATGCTGGCGGCGGGCCTGCTGCTGGGGCCGGTCACGGGCATCTTCGTGCCCGAACGCGACATCGGCGACCTGGTGCAGCCGATGATCGCGCTGGCCGTCGCGGTGATCCTGTTCGAGGGGGGGCTGACGCTCAGCTTCAAGCAGCTGGCGGATGCGCGGCCCGCGGTCAGGCGGCTGGTCTATGTGGGCGCGCCGCTTGGCTGGCTGATGTCGGCGCTGGCGCTGAAATACGGCGCGGGGCTCAGCTGGGCCAGCGCGGTGGTCTTCGGGGGCATCATGATCGTCACGGGCCCCACCGTGATCGCGCCGCTGCTGCGCCAGGCCAAGCTGATATCCCGCCCCGCGCAGGTCCTGCAATGGGAGGCCATCGTCAACGACCCCCTGGGCGCGCTGGCCGCGGTCCTGGCGCTCGAGGTGGTCCTGGTCCTGAACACCGGCCTCGGCTGGGGCGATGCGGTGCTGCAGCTGGCCCTCGGGATCGGTTTCGCGACGGTCGTCGGCGGCGCGGCGGGCTGGTTCGTGGCGCGCGCCTTCCGGCTGGGCTGGGTGCCCGAATACATGAAGGTGCCGCTGCTCTTCGTGCTGGTCATCATCGTCTTCGCGGTCTCGGACGCGCTGCTGCACGAATCCGGCCTGCTGGCGGTGACGGTGATGGGCCTGGTGATCGCCAACAGCAACCTGCCCAGCTATCACGAGCTGCACCGCTTCAAGGAACACGCCACGATCCTGCTGGTCAGCGGCGTCTTCATCCTGCTGGCCGCGGGCATCCAGTTCGAGGACATGGCCCTGCTGGGATGGCGCGCCGCGCTGTTCCTTGCGCTGGTCGTGCTGGTGGCGCGTCCGCTGACGGTGCTGGTGTCGCTGATCGGGACGAACCTGCCGCGCAACGAACGGCTGCTGGTCGCGCTGACCGGGCCGCGCGGGGTGGTGCTGGTCTCGGTCGCGGGGATCTTCGGTGAACGGCTGGTCGCGGCGGGCTTCGAGGATGCGGCCCAGATCGCGCCGCTGGCCTTCCTGCTGGTCCTTGCGACCGTCATCCTGCACGGCTTCGCGCTGAAACCGCTGGCCGCGCGGCTGGGGCTGACCTCGGGGGACAAGCCGGGGCTGATGGTGGTGGGCGGTTCGCTGTTCGCCACCGGCCTTGCCAAGGCGCTGGAGAAGGCCGGGGTGAACGTGCTGGTCACCGACACGAACCGCGACCACCTGCGCACCGCCCGCGCCGCCGGGGTCCACACCTTCTATGGCGACATCCTGGGCGAGGCGGCGGAACACAATGTCGAGTTCATCGCCTATTCCGCGATCCTCGCGGCATCCGACAACGACGCCTACAACACGCTGGTGGCGACCGACCTTGCCCCCGAATACGGGCGCGAGGCGATCTGGCAGCTGGCCCGCCACAAGGAGGATCGCGCCCGCCACGCCCTGCCGAACCAGCTGGGCGGCCAGACGATCATGGGCAACCGGACGCTGGCGCAGTACCTGGACCTGCTGGCCGAGGGCTGGATCTTCCGCACCACCCGCCTGACCGAGGAATACACGCTGGACCATTGGCGCGAGGCCCGCCCCGAGGCCGTTCCGCTGGTCGTCGTCCAGGGATCCGAGATGTGGTTCATCCACGAGGATGCCGACCTGGTGGGCAAGCCCGACACGCATATCGTGTCCATGCTGCCGCGCGAAACCGCCGAGCGTCTTGCCGCCGAAGCCGAATCCGCCCCCGGCGACGGTGGCCGCGCCGTCGCCCGCGCCGAGGCCGAGGCCGTCCGGCGGGGCGAGGGCAACGGATCGGTCCCCGGCGGCCAGCCCCGCCGCACCGAGATCGAGGAGGTGGCCGAGACCGCCAAGGACGATCCCGGCCTGATCGAAAGCAGCGGGGACGACCGGTGAGGCGGGTGCGGGCTGTTGACCTTCGGGCGCGGCAGGGGCTAATCCGCGTGGGTCAATCAGGAAGCCTACCATGAACCTCTTCACCGATCTCCGCGACCGCGTCATCCAGGCGCTGGACCAGATGGCCGAGGCCGGCGAGCTGCCGCAGGGCCTGGACCATGCCAATGTCACGGTCGAACCGCCCCGCGATCCCGCCCATGGCGACATGGCGACCAATGCCGCGATGGTGCTGGCCAAGCCCGCCGGGCTGAAGCCCCGCGACATCGCCGAACGTCTGGCCGCGCGGCTGACCGACGACCGCATCACCTCGGCCGAGGTGGCGGGACCGGGCTTCCTGAACCTGCGCCTGTCGCCCGCCGTCTGGCAGGGCATCGTGCGCGACGCGCTGGTCGCGGGCGCCGATTACGGGCGCTCGACCATCGGTGCCGAGCAGAAGGTCAATGTCGAGTTCGTCAGCGCGAACCCGACCGGCCCGATGCATGTGGGCCATGTCCGCGGCGCGGTCTTCGGCGATGCGCTGGCGAACCTGCTGGACTTCTCGGGGCATGACGTCACGCGCGAATACTACATCAACGACGGCGGCGCGCAGGTCGACGTGCTGGCACGCTCGGCATACGAACGTTACCGCGAGGCGAACGGGCTGGAGCCCGAGATCCGCGAGGGGCTCTATCCCGGCGACTACCTGATCCCGGTGGGCGAGGCGCTGAAGGCGAAATACGGCGACAGCCTGCTGGACCGCCCCGAATCCGAATGGCTGGCCGAGATCCGCGACTTCGCGACCGAGGCCATGATGGAGGTGATCCGCGAGGACCTCGACGCCCTGGGCGTCCGCATGGATGTCTACAGCAGCGAGAAGGCGCTTTACGGTTCGGGCCGGATCGAGGCCGCGATCGAGCGGCTGCGCGGCATGGACCTGATCTATCGCGGCGTGCTGGAACCGCCCAAGGGCAAGCTGCCCGAGGATTGGGAGGAACGCGAGCAGCTGCTGTTCCGGTCGTCCGCGCATGGCGACGACGTGGACCGCCCGATCCAGAAATCGGACGGGGCCTGGACCTATTTCGCGCCCGACATCGCCTATCACTGGGACAAGATCGACCGCGGCTTCGACCAGCTGATCGACGTGTTCGGCGCCGATCACGGCGGCTATGTCAAGCGCATGAACGCGGCGGTCAAGGCGCTGTCGAACGGTCGCGTGCCGCTGGACATCAAGCTGATCCAGCTGGTCAAGCTGTTCAAGAACGGCGAGCCGTTCAAGATGTCCAAGCGCGCCGGCACCTTCGTCACCCTGCGCGACGTGGTCGAGGAGGCGGGCGCCGACGTGACCCGCTTCATCATGCTGACCCGCAAGAACGACGCGGCGCTGGATTTCGACTTCGCCAAGGTGCTGGAGCAGTCCAAGGACAACCCCGTCTGGTACGTGCAATACGCCAATGCGCGCGTGAACTCGGTCCTGCGCCGCGCGGCCGAGGCAGGGATCGACGCATCCGATGCGGCGCTGACGGCCGCCGACCTGTCCGTCCTGTCGCATCCGGCCGAGCTGGACCTTGCCCGCAAGATCGCCGAATGGCCGCGCCTGGTGGAACATGCCGCCCGCGCGCACGAGCCGCATCGCATCGCGTTCTTCCTCTATGAGATCGCGTCGGAGTTGCATTCGCTGTGGAATCGCGGCAATGACGATCTGTCATTGCGCTTTCTGCAAGAAGGCGACGCGGCCACGAGCCAGGGAAAAATTGCACTGGCACGGGCCGTCGGCGTTGTGATTTCGGGCGGTCTCGCTATTCTTGGCGTCAGACCGGCGGAAGAAATGCGCTGACCAACAGCCTCCGCCGCCGGCCATACCAAGGCAGTCAACGAAACCCGGGCAAACCGGCAGGCAGGCAGACATGGCAGTGATGGATTTCCGCGAAGGCGGCTATGTGTTCTCGCGCCACAAGGTGAAGCGCGAATTCTCCTACGACCAGGCGAACTGGCGCGGCGATGAGGCCGGAACCGATGCGGAATATCCCGCAGGCACTGGTTCCGACGGCATCGGCGCGCGGGTCGCGCGGCTAACGCATTACGTCGGTGCGCTGGCCTCGGTCGGGTTGATGATCGGGCTTCTGGCCTGGGGGTGGGAACTGGTTTCGCGCGACGTTTCGGGCGTTCCGGTCATCCGCGCGATCCAGGGCGAGGCGCGGACCACGCCGGAAAATCCGGGCGGTCAGCTGACGAATCACACCGGTCTGGCCGTGAACACGGTCGCCGCCGGCGAACAGGCCGGTGCGACCTCGCAGGTCGCGATCGCGCCCGCCGCCACCGAACTGGCCGAGGATGATGTTGCCATGGGGCAACTGGGTGCCACGGCCCGCGAGCCCGCAAACCCGTCCGAGACGCAGCTGAACTTCGACGGTGAACCCGTCGTGCCGCTGTCGGATGCCGAGGCACGCGCCCTGGCCGAGGCCGAGGCCGCCCAGGCATCGGAACGCGCCCTGGCCGACCAGGCCGTGAACGAGGCCGCGATCATCGACGCCCCCGCATCCGAGGGTCCGGTCACCGCCGTCGTCACCGACGAGACCGGCGCCCCCGCGCAGGCCACCGCCATCACCGAGGCCCTTGCCCAGGCGCAGGCCGAGGCCAGCCCCGGCGTCCTCGTGGCCTCGACCCGCCCGGCACCCCGTCCGCGCACCACGCGCGTGGCGTCAGCCCCCGCCGCGACCCGCACCGATGCGGCACCCGCAGCCGCCGCGGCGGCACCAGCCGAACGTCCCGCGCCCGAACCCGCGCCCGTCGCTGCCAGCACGGCCAGCGGTCCGGTGGTCCAGGTCGGCGCCTTCGACAGCAACGCCATCGCGCAGGGCGAATGGCAGCGCCTTGCGGGCCGCAACTCGGGGCTGTTCTCGGGGAAATCGCCGGTGATCCAGCAGCACCAGTCGAACGGGCGCACCTTCTGGCGCCTGCGCGTTGCGGGCTTCGGGTCGCTGTCGCAGGCACGCGAGTTTTGCTCGGCGCTGAAATCGTCGGGAACCGACTGCCTGGCGCTGAACTGAGCCGATGACCAGCGCGACGATCCTGGGCGGCATCGCCGGAACGGTCCTGACCGCCGACGAGGCCGCCTTCTTCCGCGAGGCCGATCCTTGGGGCTTCATCCTGTTCGGCAGGAATGTCGAAAGCCCCGATCAGCTGCGCCGCCTGACCGATGACCTGCGCGAGGCGGTCGGTCGCGATGCGCTGATCACGGTCGACCAGGAAGGCGGGCGCGTGCAGCGCCTGCGCGCGCCGCATTGGCGCGACTGGCCCGCGCCGCTGTCGCAGGCCGATGCCGGTCCGCGCGCGATGTGGCTGCGATATCACCTGATCGGCCAGGAACTGCGCGCGGTCGGGATCGATTCGAACTGTGCGCCGACGCTGGACGTGGCGCAGGACGCGACCCATCCCTTCCTGCGGGACCGCTGCCTCGGGACCGACCCGGCGCGGATCGCCCAGCTGGGCCGGGCCGCCGCACAGGGGATGCTGGATGCGGGCGTGCTGCCCGTGGTCAAGCACATGCCGGGCCATGGCCGCGCGCAGGCCGACAGCCATCACGATCTGCCCGTGGTGGATGCCGATGCGGGCGACCTGTCGGCGCTGGATTTCGCGCCCTTCCGCGCGCTGGCGGACCTGCCTTTGGGCATGACCGCGCATATCCGCTTTACTGCGCTGGACGACCGGCCTGCCACGGCCTCGGCTGCGGTGATCGACGCGATCCGCCGCGATATCGGCTTCGACGGGTTGCTGATGACCGACGACATCACGATGAACGCCTTGCCCGGCAGCCATGCCGACCGTGCCCGCGCCTCGGTCCAGGCGGGCTGCGACGTGGTGCTGCACTGCAACGGCGACATCGCCCAGATGCGCCCCGTGGTCGAGGCCGCGGGCGCGATGGGCCCCGATGCGCTGCGCCGCGCCGATGCCGCGCTGGCCCTGCGCCATCCGCCGCAGGCCGCCGATCAGGCTGCCCTGCTGGCCGAATGGCAGGACCTGACCCGCGCCATCGCTTGACAGACAGGGCAGGGGGCGGGACGCTTCGGTCCTTGCCCCGCCCGCCAAGGATACCCCTTTGCCCCGACCCCACGCCCCCCATCTGCGGCCCGTTCCGGACCCCGATCACGACGCCGATGCCGTCGCGCAGCGCCGCGCGGACGAGGCGCTGATCGTCGATGTCGAGGGTTACGAGGGGCCGCTGGACCTGCTTCTGACCATGGCGCGGACACAGAAGGTCGATCTGCTGAAGATCAGCGTCCTGGAACTGGCCGAGCAGTACCTGGTCTTCGTCGAGAAGGCGCGCGCCCTGCGGATCGAGCTGGCCGCCGACTACCTGGTGATGGCGGCCTGGCTGGCCTTCCTGAAGTCGCGCCTGCTGCTGCCGCCCGACCCCGAGGCCGAGGGCCCATCGGCCGAGGACATGGCCGAGCATCTGGCCTTCCAGCTGGAGCGGCTGTCCGCCATGCGCCAGGCCGCCGAACGGCTGATGGGCCGCGACCGGCTGGGGCAGACCCGCTTTGCCCGCGGGGCGCCGGAAACGGTGACGCGGGCGCGGCGGACCGAATGGCAGGCCGGGCTGATCGACCTGATGCGCGCCTATGCCCGGCTGAAGACCAAGGACGAGTTCCGCCCCTTCGCCTTCGACCGTACCGACGTCTTCACCATGGAACAGGCGCTGGACCGGCTGCGGCGCATGATCGGCTTTGCGGGGCAGTGGACGGACCTGTCGGTCTTCCTGCCCGAGGGCTGGTCGTCCGAGCCTGCGCGCCGGCGCAGCGCGACCGCCGCGACCTTCGCGGCCTCGCTGGAACTTGCGCGGCAGGGCAGGCTGGAGATACGCCAGTCCGACACGTTCGCGCCCATCTCCTATCGCGAAAGAAGCAATGACGACCGCGCCTGACACCGCCGATTTCCCGCCCCCGCCCATGGCCGAACAGGAACGCATGGTCGAGGCGATTCTGTTCGCGGCACCCGCGCCCGTGTCGATGCGCGAACTGGCCGCGCGGATGCCGCAGGGCTGCGACCCGGCCGAGGCGGTGCGCGCATTGCGGGCATCCTATGCGGGGCGCGGGGTGGTGCTGGAACGGATCGGCGACGGCTATGCCTTCCGCACCGCGCCCGACCTGTCCTTCCTCATGCAGACCGAGACCGTCGAGGCCCGCCGCCTGTCGCGCGCCGCGATCGAGACGCTGGCCATCATCGCCTATCACCAGCCCGTCACCCGCGCCGAGATCGAGGAGATCCGCGGTGTCGCCGTCAATCGCGGCACGCTGGACCAGCTGATCGAGATGGAGTGGGTCCGCATGGGTCGCCGTCGCCAGACCCCGGGCCGCCCCGCGACCTTCGTGGTGACCGAAGGCTTCCTCGATCATTTCGGGCTGGAATCGGCGCGCGATCTGCCGGGGCTGTCGGAACTGCGCGCGGCAGGGCTGCTGGAATCGCGCCCGCCCTCGGACGGATTGGCCCCGCCCCTTGTGGGACGCGACGACGAGGACGATATTGAACCCGAGGGTCCCGCCGAGGATCTGTTCGAGGATGAATAGGGGAACGCGGCCATGAACATGAACCAGCTTGTCAACATGTTCACCAGGCTTGTCGCGCGGCGCGCGATGAACTGGGGGATCAACAAGGGCATGAATACGCTGTCGCGCAAGGGCGGCCAGCAGGGCGGTCCGCAGCAGGATGTCCAGACGGGCGATCTGAAGAAGCGGATGCGCAACGTGAACCGGATGACGCGACGCTGAAGGCTTTGCTTTGTCGCCGGCCCGCGCTAGGGCATGGCGATGGAGCAGAACGATCTCGAAATCTTCCTGGTGGCGACGCCGGGTCTTGAAGCACCGCTGGCCGCCGAGGCAGCGGCGCTTGGCTGGAAACCGGAACAGCAGCCGGGTGGCGTGACCATCCGCGGCGGCTGGCCCGATGTCTGGCGCGCGAATCTGTGGCTGCGCGGCGCGACCCGCGTGCTGGTGCGGATCGGCGGGTTCCGCGCGATGCACCTTGCGCAGCTGGACAAGCGCGCGCGCAAGTTCCCCTGGGCCGACATCCTGCCCCGCGACCTGCCGGTCAAGGTCGAGACCGTCTGCCGCGCCTCGCGCATCTACCATGCCGGGGCCGCCACGCAGCGGATCGAGCGTGCCATCGCCGAGACGCTGAACCTCCCGGAAGGGGGCGAGGGCGCGATCGTCGTCAAGGCACGGATCGAGGACGACCTGGTCACCTTCAGCATCGATTCGACCGGCGAGTCGCTCCACAAGCGCGGCCACAAGGAGGCCGTCGCCAAGGCCCCCATGCGCGAGACGATGGCCGCGATGTTCCTGTCGCAGATGGGCTTCGACGGCAGCCAGCCGGTGCTGGACCCGATGTGCGGGTCGGGCACCTTCGCGATCGAGGCCGCCGAGATCGCATCGGGACTGGCCCCCGGACGCAGCCGCGGCTTCGCCTTCCAGCGGCTGGCGAATTTCGACCCGGACGCATGGGCCGCGATGGCGCCGCCCGCGCCGGGCAAGGCGCCGCAGCAGTTCTTCGGCTCGGACCGCGATGCGGGCGCGATCCGCATGTCGCAGGCCAATGCCGAACGCGCGGGCGTCGCGGGGACCGCGCGGTTCCGCCAATGCGCCATCGCCGACCTGCAGCGCCCCGATTGCGCGCCGGGCATCGTGATCGTGAACCCGCCCTATGGCGCGCGGATCGGGAACAAGGGGCCGCTGTTCGGCCTGCATGCCAATATGGGCGAGGTGTTCCGCGAACGCTTCCAGGGCTGGCGCATCGGCATCGTCACCAGCGAAGGGGGCCTTGCCAAGGCCACGGGCCTGCCGTTCCAGCCGCCGGGCCCCATCGTGGCGCATGGCGGGCTGAAGATCCGCCTATGGCAGACGGGCCCGCTTTAACGGAACTGCTTGGCCAGCTTCAGGCCCTGCCCCTGATAGTTCGAGGCGATGTCCTGACCGTAGAGGCGGTCGGGACGCGCCGCCATCCGTTCATAGATCAGGCGGCCCACGACCTGCCCGTGTTCCAGAACGAAGGGCGCCTCGTGGCAGCGCACTTCCAGAACGCCGCGGGCGCCGCGACCTTGGTGGCCGATGCCGAAGCCCGGATCGAAGAAGCCCGCGTAATGGACGCGGAATTCGCCCACCATCGCCAGATAGGGGGCCATCTCGGCGGCATAATCCGCGGGAATGGCGACCGATTCGCGGCTGACGAGGATGTAGAACGCGCCGGGATCCAGGATCAGCCGCCCGTCAGACGTGCGCAGCTCGTCCCAGAAATCGCGGGCGTCATAGGCGCCGATCCGGTCCAGGTCCACCACGCCGCTGTGGGGGCGCGCGCGATAGCCCACCAGGTCCCCCGTCGCAGCCCGCAGATCGACCGAGAAGCCCAGGCCCTGGTCGATCAGCGCGGGCGTGTCGCCGGTCAGCGGCTGATCGGCATGCAGCGCTGCCAGATCGCTGTCGTCCAGCACCGCCTGTCCCTGCCGCAGGCGCAGCTGGTTCAGGCGCATCCCCGGCCTGACCAGGACCGAGAAGCTGCGCGGGCAGATCTCGGCATAGAGCGGTCCGTCATACCCCTCGGGCAGGCGGTCGAACTCGGTGCCGTCATCCGTCACGAGGCGCGTCAGCAGGTCCAGCCGCCCCGTCGAGGACTTGGCGTTGGCGACGGCCTGAACGCCCTTGGGCAGGGTGATCCGCTCCATCAGCGGCACCAGATAGACGCAGCCGCGTTCCAGCACCGCCCCGTCGCTGAGATCCATCTGGTGCATCTGGAAATCCGCCAGCCGGTCGGCGATTCGCCGATCCCGCCCCGCAAGGAAGCTGGCCCGCAGGCGATACGCCTTGTGGCCAAGCCGCAGGTCCAGCGATGCGGGCTGGATCTGTTCGGGAATGAAGGGGTGGTCCGCGGCGATGGCACCGCCATCGATCATGGCGCGGATCTGGCGGTCGGGCAGGACACCGTTCATCTGGAACTTCCTTGCAGGCGGAAACGAAAAACGCCCATCCCCGCAAAGGGATGGGCGTTTTCGGAATGGTCGGGCCGGCGAGATTCGAACTCGCGGCCTTCCGCCCCCCAGACGGACGCGCTAACCAGGCTGCGCCACGGCCCGACGCGCTCCGTATAGTGCGATCCGGCGGGGATGCACAAGACCTGCAGAGCGGAAATCTTCATGAAAACGACGAACTTGTTCAGCCGAGACGCGTCAGCGCGTCATGGGCCTGTCCCAGCAGGGGAAAAACGCCGCGACGGCGCGCATCTGCAGGGGTGATGTCGCGCAGAAGGCGGGTCAGATGCCCGAGGCGGGCAAGCCATGCGGGGGTATCGTCATGCGCGACGGGTTCCGGTGCGGGCGCTTCGGTCGCGGCGGGCGCGGGTTCGGCGATGCGGCCCAGGCCCAGCTTGCGGACGGCCTCGCCACGGTCGGCGCCGATCTGCTTCTTGGCGCCGCGAATGGTCAGCCCGTCATCGCGCAGCAGCACGCAGATGCCCGCGGCCAGCGCCACGTCCGCCGGGCGATAATAGCGCCGCCCGTCGGGGCGCTTCATCGGCTTCAACTGGGCGAATTGCGTTTCCCAATAGCGCAGGACATGGGGCGCAACGCCGATCAGGCTTGCGACCTCGCCGATCGAACGGAATGCCTCTGCGCCTTTCTGCATCGGGGCTTGCGGTTCCTATCGCTTGTTGCCGGCGGCAACGCGGTCCTTCATCAGATGCGAGGGCCGGAAGGACAGCACCCGCCGCGGCGTGATCGGCACCTCCTCCCCGGTCTTGGGGTTCCGGCCGATGCGTTCGTTCTTGTCGCGCACCGAGAAGGTGCCGAAGGACGAGATCTTGACCTGTTCGCCACGAACCAGTGCATCCGAGACATGGTTCAGCACGCTTTCGACAAGCTGTGCGGATTCGTGACGCGACAGGCCCACTTCGCGGAATACCGCTTCGGCAAGATCCATCCGGGTCAGCGTCTTGTCGCCCATGATCAGTCCTCTTGAATAGGGGGAAGGATGGTGCTGTTTGACCTGCCTGTCAACGAGAAGGGCGGGGAAATCGTTCCCCGCCCGATACTTGTCGCTCTATCCGAGGGCAATCAGTTTGCGCAAGCCTCGATCGCCGCAAGGTCCGGACCGTTCGGCGTGCGGCCCAGGTTGAACGGGGCCGAGGCGTCGCGCCAGCTGCCATAGTCCTGCAGGTAGGACAGTTGGCTGGCATAGACCTTGGCCGAGAGCGGGTTCTCGCAGGCGACCTCGGTGATGGTCTCGTTGGCCATCTGCTGCACCTGCTCCAGCGCGGCATCGTCCAAGCGCGTGATCTCGGTCCCGGCCTCCTGGAACTGGGCATAGGCCTCGGTGGCGCGCTTCTCGGTGAAGGCCAGCGACCACAGCAGGGTGGCATCGGCCGCGATTTCCAGCCGCTCGCGCGTCTCGTCGTCCAGCGCGTCCCATGCGGCCTTGTTGATCATCACGCCGAAGATCGAGGACGACTGGTGCCAGCCGGGCGTCGACCAGTATTTCGTGACCTGCTGGAAGCCGCCCGAGAAATCGACATTCGGCGTCGAGAATTCCGACCCGTCGATCACGCCGCGCTCCAGCGACTGATAGATCTCGCCGCCGGCCATGCTGACCTGGTTGCCGCCCAGCTTCTCCAGCAGCTTGCCCTGTTCCAGGCCCGACAGGCGCAGGCGCAGGCCCTGAAGGTCGTCCAGCGTGCGGATCGGCTTGTCGACGGTGCGGAAGCCCGACTCGTTGTTCGTCACGCCATAGGGCAGGTAGACCATGCCGAACTTGCCATAGACCTCGTTATAGAGATCCGCGCCGCCCCATTCCTGGATCCAGTTCACGTAATCGACCGCGTTGAACAGGCTGGCGGTGGTGGCCAGCGGCGAGAACGCGCTGTCGCGGCCCGCCCAGTAGCCCGGCCAGTCGGCGCCCGCCTGGATGGTGCCCGATTCGACCGCGCCGAAGACCTCGCCCGCGGGGACCAGGCTGCCGCCCTCGTAGAACTCGATCGTCAGCTTGTCGTCATCGACCAGCTTGTTGGCCAGGTCGACCCAGTGCTTGTCCAGCTCGATCAGTTCGAGGCTGGACGGCCAGGTCGTGGTCATCGTCCAGTTTTCCGACAGGGCGGGCGTGGCGGCTGCCAGCGCGATGCCCGCGGCGGTCATCAGGTGTTTCATCTTTCTCTCCTCCGTTGGTATGTCGTCAGCCGTAGATCGCGGCGGGAAGCCAGGTGACCAGGGCCGGGAACAGGATCATCAGCACGCACATCAGGATCACGAGGCCGATGAAGGGCAGGACGCCCATGATGATGTCGCCGGTGCGCACCTCGGGGGGCGCGATGGCCCGCATGTAGAACAGCGCATAGCCGAAGGGCGGCGACAGGAAGCTGGTCTGCAGCACGACGGCCATCAGGACGACGAACCACAGGGGATCGATCCCCATCTCGCCCACCAGCGGCAGGAAGATCGGGAAGGACAGCAGCACGATGCCCGTCCAGTCGAGGAACATGCCCAGGATGAACACGACCAGCAGCATCACCGCGACCAGGGTATAGGGATCCTCGGCCAGGCCGCGGATCAGGTCCTGGCTGGCGCGCAGGCCGCCCGTGATGTTGAAGACGCCCGTGAAGGCGGTCGCGCCGACCACGATGAACAGGATCATCGCGCTGGTGCGCCCGGTCTCCAGCAGGGCCGAGTAGAAGGTCGCCCATTGGAAGCGGCCGCGGAAGATCACGATCAGCAGCGCCAGGACCGCGCCGATGGCGCTGGCCTCGGTCGCGGTGGCGACGCCGGCCAGAAGCGAGCCCAGGATGCCCAGGATCAGGATCAGCGGGGGAACGGCCTCGACCAGCAGCATGCGCCACATGGCGCCGCGGCTGATGCGTTCGTCATCGGCGACCTTGGGCGCCCAGTCGGGCTTCAGCCAGGCGATGGCCGCGACATAGACCGCATACATCACCCCCAGAAGCAGCCCAGGCACCATCGCGCCCGCAAACAGCTGCCCCACCGACAGGCCCGGCGCATAGGACGCCATAAGGATCAGCATGATCGAGGGCGGGATCAAGATGCCAAGGCACCCAGACGCGCCGATCAGGCCCGTCGCCAGCCGCTTGTCGTATCCGTATTGCAGCATGGGGCGCAGCGCCATCATGCCCATCACCGTGATGGACGCGCCGATGATGCCGGTGGTGGCCGCCAGCAGGATCGAGATGAAGACCACCGCAAGGCCAAGGCCGCCGGTGACGCGGCTCATCAGGTGGCGCAGCGCCTCGAACATGCGGTCGGTCACGCCGCTGTCGGACAGGAAACGCGCCATCAGCACGAAGAGCGGAATGGCGATCAGGACGTAATTGTCCAGCACGTCCCCGAAGATGCGGTTGATGACGATGCCCAGCACCATCGGCTTGCCCGCGATGAACGCGCCCAGGACGGCGGTGCCGCCCAGCACGAAGGCCAGCGGGTGGCCCAGGAACAGGCCCAGCAGAAGCAGGCCGGACATTACCAGGGCGATGGTTTCACCGGACATCGAGCACCTCGGAATCGGGGATATGGGGCGCGCGGTTCAGGATCAGCTTCAGCACCTCGGAGACGCCCTGGATCAGCAGCAGCACCGCGGCGACGAACATCGCCATCTTCAGCGGATAGACGGGCAGCTGCACCGCGCCATAGGTCAGCTCGCCCTGGTTCCACGAGGTCATCGCGAAATCCCAGCTGCGACGGGCGAAGATCCAGGCGAAGGGGAAGAAGAAGATCACATAGCCCACGACCTCGGTCCAGCGGCGCAGGGTCGGCCCCATCCGCGAGGTCAGCAGGTCCACGCGCACATGCGACTGGTGCCGCAGCGCATAGCCGCCCAGCATGATGAAGTAGAAACCGTAGAGCTGCTTGGTCACGTCGAACGCCCACCGGGTCGGCTGACCCAGCACATAGCGCATGAAGACGTCATAGATGATGATGACGGCGAAGAGCAGCGCAACAACGGACACGACGCGCCCGACAAGCTCGTTCACGCCGTCGATCAGACGGACAATCGGCAATGTAAGGACCCTCCCCAGAGTCTGTGGCGCGATGCTGCACCTGCATTGTCTGCAGTCTTGAGGAAGGGTTCCCTTGTGTCAACCGCCCGCTGGACGGAAAATCATTCCGGGATGTGGAACGGTGCCGCGCCTTACCAGCGCAGCACGACCGAGCCCCAGCTGAGGCCGCCGCCGATGGCCTCGGTCGCGATGACCTGGCCCTGTTGCAGGCGGCCCTCGCGATCCGCGATGGACATGGCCAGCGGGATCGATGCGGCCGAGGTGTTGCCGTGATCTGCGACGGTCAGGACGACCTTCTCCATCGGCAGGCCCATCTTCTGGGCGGTCGCGGTGATGATGCGCAGGTTCGCCTGGTGCGGGATCATCCAGTCGACATCCGCATCGGTCAGGCCGGCCTTGGTCAGCGAGGTCGTCGTCGTCTTGGCCAGCTTGTCGACCGCGTGGCGGAAGACCAGGTTGCCCTGCATGCGCAGCTGACCCGCGGTGCCGGTACTGGACACGCCGCCATCGACATACAGAAGTTCGCGATAGGACCCGTCGCTGTTCAGGTCCGAAGACAGGATGCCGCGATCGTCGCTGTCGCCGCGTCCCTCCTGCGCCTCGAGGATCAGCGCGCCCGCGCCGTCGCCGAACAGCACGCAGGTCGAACGGTCCGTCCAGTCCATGATGCGGGAAAACGTCTCGGCGCCGACGACCAGCACGCGTTCGGCAAGGCCCGCGCGAATCATCGCGTCGGCATTGGCCAGCGCGAAGACGAAGCCCGCGCAGACGGCCTGCACGTCATAGGCGAAGCCGCGTTTGATCCCCAGCCCGGACTGCACCATCGTCGCCACGGCGGGGAAGGTGAAATCGGGGGTCGAGGTCGCAAGCACGATGCCGTCGATATCCTGGGCGGTCAGGCCCGCGCGTTCCAGCGCGGCCTTCGAGGCCCGGATCGCGAGGTCGCTGGTGGTCTGACCCTCGGCCGCGAAGTGGCGGCGTTCGATGCCGGACCGCGAGCGGATCCATTCATCGGTGGTGTCCAGCCGTTCCTCGAACCAGCTGTTCTCGACAACGCGTTCGGGAAGATAATGTCCGGTGCCACGGACGACTGAGCGTCGAATCACGAAGATGCTCCCGTTTCGCCGGTCCCGGTGGCCTGCGCCACACGTGCGGCGAGACGGTCCTGGAACCCGGATTTCGCCAGCGTGAATGCCAGCTTGATCGCGGCGGATACGCCCGTCGCATCGGCCGAGCCGTGCGATTTCACGACCGTGCCGTTCAGCCCCAGGAAGATGCCGCCGTTCACGCGCCGCGGGTCGATCCGCTTCTGCAGGCGCCTGAGCGAGGTCATCGCCAGAAGCGCCGCGAATTTCGACATGAGCGATTTCGCGAAGGCGTCCTTCAGGAACTCTCCCACCAGCTTGGCGGTGCCTTCGCCCGTCTTCAAGGCGATATTGCCCGTGAAGCCGTCCGTCACGATGACATCCACGCGAGACGAGGGCAGATCGCCCCCCTCGACGAAGCCGACATATTCGTAATGGGCATCGGCTGCGGCATCGCGGATCATCTCGTCCGCCTGCTTCAGCTCGGTCCGGCCCTTGTGTTCCTCGGTGCCCACGTTCAGCAGGCCGATGCGGGGCATTTCCAGCCCCAGCCCGTTGCGGGCATAGGACGTGCCCATCAGCGCGTATTGAAGAAGGTCGTGGGCATCCGCACGGATGTCGGCGCCGACATCCAGCATGATGTTGAAGCCCTGCGGATTGCGCGAAGGCCAGAGGCACGCGATCGCGGGCCTGTTCACGCCCGGCAGCTTGCGCAGGCGCAGCATCGACATCGCCATCAGCGCGCCGGTATTGCCGCAGCTGACCGCGACCATCGCCTCGCCCTCGCGGACGGATTCGAGGGTGGACCACATCGAGGTGTCCCGACCCTTGCGCACGACCTGCGAAGGCTTGTCGTCCATCGTCACGACGCCATCCGCGTGGCGGATGTCGCAGCGGCCCGCAAGCGATTTGCGCCGCCCGATCAGGCGGCGCAGCTCGGCCTCGTCGCCATGGACGATGAAGCTGATCTCGGGGTTCTTCTCGGCGCTGGCCGCCATGCCCGCGACGACTGCGGCGGGACCGCGGTCGCCACCCATCGCATCGATCGATATCACCACGCTGCCCGGCTGCTCCGGGCTGCGCGACATATTGGATGACGCGTTGTCGACGGTCATGAGGATGCGCCGCTAACCCGGATCAGGCTGCGTCGTCGTCCAGGTCGATCTCGTTCGCCTGCGCAACGACCTCGCGGTCGGCATAGTGGCCGCAGGACGGGCAGACGTGATGCGGACGCTTCAGTTCGCCGCAGTTCGAGCATTCGTTCGGGTTGCCCGCAACCAGCGAATCATGCGCACGACGCATGCCACGCTTGGACCGGGTTACGCGATTCTGAGGGACAGCCATGTCACCACCTCGGTTGTCAGGGTGCAGCGCCGCAACGCCTTCGCACCGGTAGATTTGAATTCGTAAATGAACCGCGCAGATACGCCATGACGGCCCCGCCCGCAAGCCCTCGTGGCCGGGCAGGCGTCGCATTTGCGCAAGGTTTGTCGTCGAATCCCCTCATTCCAGCTTCCGTGGGGGGATGCAAGCCGCCATTTGGCGTCCTTCTGTTGCATCCGCGACACGGGGCACCGGCCGGGGGATTCGCCCGACGGGCCGCGAATCCCCCGCGCTCAGGACTCCTGGTCCTTGCCCCCCAGCAGCTTGTCGAGATCGGCGAAGGGGCGGCGGGTATCGACCGGGGCTGCGTCCTCGTCGGATGCGGGGGCGTCCAGTTCGGCATCGGGCGCGCGCGGATATTCGGGCAGCGCAAGGCTCAGAGCCTCGGTCATGATGGCGGTCAGGTCGATGAACTGCCCGAGCGGCTCCAGATCCTCGTCGGGCATCTCGATCTCCTCGCCCTCGGGAATGTGAAGATCGGGCGCGAAGCGCAGCGAGACCGGGCTTTCGACATCGCTGCGCACGGGCTTGAGCGTGACGACGCAGGGCTGGGTGACGCGGGCCTTCAGGGTGCCGGTCAGCTTCCAGCCCTCGCGGCCCTCGGCGCGGACATTGCCCTGGAAATCCAGCCTGGACAGCTGTTCCAGCCCCAGTTCGCCGGCGATGGCCTGGCGCGCATCGGCATCGGGACGCAGGTGGAAGGGGTTCGCGGCATTGGGGTTCAGATGCGCCACGCGCAGGCGCTGCGGATGCGATGCGGGATCGGTCATGGGGCCTCGGGGGTTGGCTCGGGGACGGGTGCGCTGCGCGATCACGTCCGGATTGACATTCTTGAGCGCGGGTGCCGAGTTTGCTAGGCAAGGCAAGCCGCGTCAACCGCCCCAAGGAGAGACCACATCATGCACGCCATCAGAAGCCTGATGACATTGGCATTTCTGGCGCTTCTGGGCGTCGCGGCCTGTTCGCCGACCTATCGCAACCACGGCTATGTCCCGCCCGAGATCGACCTGGCACAGGTCCAGGTGGGCCAGACCACCCGCGAGGATCTGCCCGCGCTGATCGGCCGTCCCTCGGCCCAGGGGCTTCTGACGGGGTCGGGCTGGTACTATGTCGGGTCGCGCTGGCGCCGCATCGGCCCCGCCGCTCCGCAGGAAATCGAGCGCCAGGTCGTCGCCGTGTCCTTCGCGGAATCGGGCGTCGTCAGCAATGTCGAGCGTTTCGGCCTGGAGCGCGGGCGTATCGTGTCGCTGTCGCGCCGCGTGACGGATGGCAGCGTGACCGAGATCTCGTTGATCGGTCAGCTTCTGGGCAACCTGGGCAACTTCCAGGCCGCCGACTTCATCGAGTGATGCCGTCGGCCGAGGCGACCAACTCGCGCGCAAGCGCGTGCAGGTCGTCGCGGTACCCGGTCCGTGCCGAAGGGCTGTCGGGGTCCGAGGTGATGGCGATGGCCATCGCGGCCCTGTCGCCCATCCGCGGCAGGACATAGATCATCTGCCCGCCATATCCCCAGCCGAACCGCACGGGCCGTCCGGCCATCGAGCCGATGAACCAGCCATAGCCGTATCCCTGGCCGCTGAAGACCGACCGGGTCCGCCTGCGCCAGCTGTCCTCGATCCAGGTTTCGGGAATCACCTGCCTGCCGCCTGCCATGCCGTGACGGGCATAGGCCGCGCCGAAGGCCAGCAACGACCGCGTGCTCATCGCCATCTGGTTGCCGCCCAGGTAGATGCCCTGTGGATCGCGGTCCCATCCGGTGATCCGGAAGCCGGGGATCTGTCCCAGCCAGTCGCGCGCGGTTTCCAGCAGCGGGCGTTCCGTGATGCGCGTCAGGATCGCCGCGACCAGATGGGTCGAGGCCGTGGAATACTGCATCCGCTGACCGGGATCCTGCACGAAGGGTGCGGCCAGCGCGGCGCGGACCCAGTTGTCGCTGGCGACCCACCGGCCGTAATTCGGCCCCGATTGCCGTTCCAGCCCCGCCTGCATCGACAGAAGCTGGCCCAGGGTGATCTCCTGCAGGCGCGGATCGGGGTCGGCGGGCAGGTCGCGGCGCAGCAGCGGCGCGATGCGCTGGTCCGGCCCCTCCAGCAGGCCCTTGCCAATGGCGATGCCCGCCAGCGCCGAGATGACCGATTTCGAAGCCGACTTGATGTTCGTCGGATCGTCCGGGGTGAACGCGCCATAGCCCTGGGCCGCGACCTCCTTGCCGCCAGTGCCGTCCTCGCACCAGACGGCGACGGCCCGCAGGCGGTCCAGCCTGCGCGCATCGACAAGGATGTCGCCCAGCCCGGCATGCGCGATGCGCGGGGCGGCAAGGCATGACGCCGCAGCGGCGCCGAGGATCAGGCTGCGTCGATTCATGGCGCGGATATTGCGACCATTCCGCACCGGGTTGCAATCGCGGCTTGCCCTGCAAGGGCCGCAGGGACTAGGGCAGGGCGATAAAAGGAAGGTGAGGGGCCCATGACCGCGCTCGATGATCTTGCAACCGTGTCGTTCCACGATGCGCCCTCGGCGCTGCGCGCCAGGATGCTGTCGCGGCTGGCGGATACCGAGCTGTTCGTGGCCCTGACCCGCGACCCCGAGGGCGACGAGATCGAGCTGCGGACCTTTCCGCTGGACGAGACCCCCGTGGCGCTGGCCTGCGATGCCGAGGATCGGCTGGCGGGCTTCATGGGCGGACCGGTCGCCTATGCCGCGCTGCCGGGGCGGGTGCTGGCGGATCTTCTGCGCCGGCAGGGCACCGGGCTGCTGGTCAATCCGGGCCACCCGTCCGAGATGCTGCTGGATGCGGGTCTGCTGGACTGGCTGGCCGGGGCGCTGTCCTCCGCGCCGACCGCGGACGAGGCGCGGCTGCGCCTGACCGCGCCCGCGCCCGTCACCGTCAAGGCGCTGGTCCAGCCGCTGTCCGAACGGCTGGCCGACATGCGCGGCCTGATCGCGGGCGCCGCGCTGGTCGGCGTCGGAGGAGAGGCCGACGGTCCGGCCTCGCACCTGCTGCTGATCGCGGGCGCCCCCGACGACCGCCAGCCCGCCATCGCCAAGGCCCTGTCCGAGACGCTGGCCTTCCTGCCCGAACAGCCGGGCGGGGTCGATATCAGCTTCTCGGATGCGGATGTTCCCGTCTCGGCGCTGCGCTTCGATCTGAGCCTGCCCGAACAGCCCGAGCCGCCGAAGCCGAAAGGCCCGCCTATCCTGCGCTGATCCGGTTGCGCAGCCAGCCGCAAGCTGCGACAACATCGCGATGCAGATCCGTCACAAAGCACTTGCCGTCCATCTTCTGACCGCCACCGGGGCGGTCCTGTCCATGCTGGCGATGCTGGCGGCCGCGAACGGCGAATGGGCGCTGATGTTCCTGTGGCTGGTCTTCGCCTTCGTCGTCGACGGGATCGACGGTCCGCTTGCGCGCCGCTACGACGTCAAGCGCAACTTCGCCGCCTATGACGGCGTGCTGATGGATCTGATCATCGACTATCTGACCTATGTGTTCATCCCGGCCTTCGCGCTGTTCCAGTCGGGCCTGCTGTCGGGCTGGACGGGCTGGCTGGCGATGATCGCCATCGTCTATGGCAGCGTCGTGTATTTCGCCGACAGCCGGATGAAGACGCTGGACAACAGCTTCGCGGGCTTTCCGGGCTGTTGGAACATGGTGGTGCTGGTGCTGTTCGCCGTCAGGCCGCACTGGGTCGTCATCCTGGCGATCGTCATCGCGCTGACGGTCGCGATGTTCACCAACATCAAGTTCATCCACCCCGTTCGGACCGAGCGCTGGCGCGCCATTTCATTGCCGATGGCGGTCCTGTGGGTCGCCTTCGCGGCGCGTGCGGCCTGGGTGGATTTCCACCCCTCCAGCTGGGCGATCTGGGGCCTGGTGATCACCTCGGCCTGGCTGCTGGTGGCGGGCGCCGCGCAGCAGCTGATCCCCGCCCGTCGCTGACGGCCCCGCGAAGGTCTCAGGCGGGCAGGCCGGCCACGCGGCGCAGCATCCGCAGCCAGCCCATCGGGCGACGGCCCCGCGCATGGCGCGCGTTCAACGCGGCGATCTGGTGGGGCAGCATGAACAGCCCCTCGGTCGGGCGGGCGGTGCCCTTCATCATGCGGCGGCCTTCTTCCGTGCCATAGATCCCGAAATGTCCAAGCATGTTGCGATCCTTCTGTCGTTCACATGCCCTATGTTTGCGCAAACACGGAATTGGACAAGCCCGGTTCGCCGCAATGCCGCATTGCGGCAGGCACATGGCGAACCGGAAGATCGGCGTCAGCCCCGCGCGGGATGACGCAGGTCGAACAGGCCGAAGCCCGCCACCACGAGGAAGCACAGCCCCGGCACGACATAGCTGACGGCCGCGCCATAGGCATCCAGCGTCGCGCCTTGGATCAGCGGCATCAGAGCCCCGCCCAGGATCGCCATGACCAGCCCCGCCGCGCCGAACTTGGTGTCGTCGCCCAGCCCATGCAGCGCGATGCCGTAGATGGTCGGGAACATCAGCGACAGGCATGCCGACAGCATGACGACCGCCCAGACCCCGATCAGGCCGGGATCGGAGGCCGCGAAGAAGCACAGCGCGGTTCCCGCCAGCGCCATCACCGTCAGCAGCAGCGCCGGACGGATTACCCCCATGATGCCCACCATGACGAATCGCGAGATGAGGAACACGATCAGGCTGGCCTGAAGGTACCAGCCGGCCTGCGCCTCGGTCCCGCCAACGGTGCCGATCACGTACTGGATCGTGAAGGTCCAGGCGCAGGTCTGCGCCGCGACGTTGAAGAACTGCGCCAGCACCCCGAAGACGTAATGGCGGTTGCCCATCAGCCGCTTCAGCGTGCCGCCGACCTGGACGTCGGCCGCGCTCGAGGCCACGGCCTCGCGTTCGGCGGGCATGCGCATCATGGCCATCAGCACCCAGATCGCCAGCAGCACGAAGGCGAAGCCGACATAGGGGGTCATGACCGCAGACAGTTCGGCCTGCTGGATCGTGCGCAGGGCCTCGGGGGTCATCTGCGCGCGTTCGGCATCGGTGGCGGGGTTCAGCTGCGGCAGGATCAGCGTGGCCGCAAGGAACACGCCGATATTCGTGCCGACGGGGTTGAATGCCTGCGCCAGGTTCAGGCGGCGCGTGGCGTTGCCTTCCGGGCCCATCGCGATGACGAAGGGATTGGCCGAGGTTTCAAGGATCGACAGGCCACCCGCCAGCAGGAACAGCGCGGCCAGGAAGAAGCCGAAGGTCATCGCCTGCGCCGCCGGATAGAACATGAACGCCCCCGCGATCGCGCAGCCCAGGCCCGTCAGCACGCCGGTCTTGTACGAGAAGCGGCGGTTGATGAAGGCGGCGGGCAGTGCCAGCAGGAAATACGCCCCGTAGTAGGCGAACTGCACGAAGGACGCCTGAAGCGTGGACATCGAGAAGATTCGCGAGAAGACCTGCACCAGCGGGTCGGTCATGTTCGCGGCGATGCCCCATGCGGCAAAGCAGGTCGTCAGCAGAATGAAGGGCATACGCATGCCCGGATGCACGAAACGCGGCTGGCTCATGGCCCTGGTCCTCCTTGGCGGTCCCCGACGGGTGGCGCCTCTTGGCACAGTTGGGCGCTAACAGCCATCCGCGATGCACGAAAAAAGGCGGGCATCCGCTTGGATGCCCGCCCGTTCAGCTTCGTGACGCAAGCGTCAGTCGAACTTGCGGATCGCCCCGCTGCGCAGACGCGAGAGATAGCTGTTCATCTCGGACTTCACGATCGGCATCAGTGCATAGAGCGCGATGATGTTGACCACGGCCATCGCGAAGATCGCGGCGTCCGAGAAGTCGATGACCGGACCCAGGTTGGCAGCCGCGCCGATGACGACGAAGCAGCAGAAGATGACCTTGAAGATCAGCTCCTTGGTCTGGCCCTCGCCGAAGAGGAAGGTCCAGGCCTTGAGGCCGTAATAGCTCCAGGAGATCATGGTCGAGAAGGCGAACAGGACCACCGCCACGGCCAGGATGTAGCGGAACCAGCCGAAGGTCTGGCTGAAGGCCGCCGAGGTCAGCGCCACGCCGCTGTTGCCCGATTCGGTGGCGATCGCGGTGCCGGCCTCGTTCAGGACGAACATGCCGGTTTCGGGGTCGGTGATCAGCTGGCCGGTGATGATGATGACCAGTGCCGTCATGGTGCAGATGACCACGGTGTCGATGAAGGGCTCCAGAAGCGAGACGATGCCCTCGGTCACGGGTTCCTTCGTGCGCACCGCGCTGTGGGCGATGGCGGCCGAACCGACGCCCGCCTCGTTCGAGAAGGCCGCGCGGCGGAAGCCCTGGATCAGCGCGCCGATCGCACCGCCGACCGCGCCGTCCCAGGTGAAGGCGCCGCGGAAGATCTGGCCGAATGCCGTGCCGATCATGTCATAGTTCATGGCGATGATGATCAGCGCCGTGCCGACATAGATGACGGCCATGAAGGGCACGACCTTCTCGGTCACGCTGGCGATGGACTTCAGGCCGCCCACGATGACCAGGAACACGATGACCGCCATGACGACGCCCGTGATCCAGCCCGGATAGTCGCCGACCACGTTGATCAGCTGCGCATGCGCCTGGTTCGACTGGAACATGTTCCCGCCGCCGAAGCTGCCCAGGATGCAGAAGATCGCAAACAGGATCGCAAGGATCTTGCCGCCCGGCAGGCCGCGTTCGGCAAAGCCCTTGGTCATGTAGTACATCGGACCGCCCGAGACGTGGCCGTCCGCGAACTCGTTGCGGTATTTGACGCCCAGGGTGCATTCGGTGAACTTGGTCGCCATCCCCAGAAGACCCGCGAGGATCATCCAGAAGGTCGCGCCCGGACCGCCGATGCCGATGGCCACCGCGACGCCCGCGATGTTGCCCAGGCCCACCGTGCCCGACAGGGCGGTGGTCAGCGCCTGGAAGTGGCTGACCTCGCCCGCGTCGTTCGGGTCGCTGTAGCTGCCGCGCACCAGCGCAAGGGCATGGCCGAAGGCGCGGATCTGGATCAGGCCGAAATAGATGGTGAAGATGGTCGCCGCGATCACCAGCCAGCACACGATCCAGGGCACGTTGGTGCCGGGGAAGCTGCTGAAGATCAGGTTCACGAACCACCCGGTCGAGCTGGCGAAGATCTGGTTCACCGTCTCGTCGATGCCCTGCGCGGCTGCGGGCATCGCGCCGGATGCGCCCAGAAGGCCCGCCATGGCCAGGGTCTTGGTGAATGGTGTCATTGTTGTTTTCATCCCTGTTATTCCTTCACCACGCCGCTCAGGGCACGATGGTCACCGGCACGGGCGAAACCTGTGCCAGCGTTGCCGCGACCGAACCGAACAGCCGTGCGGCGATGCCCGATTCGCCCATGCGACCGATGAAGATCAGCGCCGCGCCCTCGTCATTGGCGATCCGGCACAGCGTCTCGGCGATGTGGCCATAGCGCATGGCCGTCGCGACGGGGACGCCCGCGGCCTGCACGCGCTTCAGCTCGGGGGCGAGGATCGCGGTCTCGGCGCGCTGCAGTTCCTCCTTGCGGCGACGGTGGCGTTCCTCCAGCTCGGTCGGCGAGAGGAAGCTGTAGGGCGACCATTCCAGCACATGGGCGATGACGATGCTGTCGCCCTGTGCCTGCGCCCGCGTTATTGCGAAGTCCAGCGCACGCCGCGACGCGTCGCTGCCGTCAAAACCGACGACGATCTTGCGTGACATTGTTCCCTCATCTGTTGGTTATCGTTCTTGTTGGTGCGTTCAGGATAACGTGAGGGCAGGGATTGTATCCAGACAAAATGTGACGTTTCGATGATAACAATCGCCGCCCCGCGAAACCCCGCCGCTGCCGGATCGGGGGATTTTTCGGCTTTTCAAACCGGGACATGGGCGGCATAGTCGCGCCCATGACACGGATGCGCCACATCGCCTCTGCCAGGAACGCCGCACGCGGCGTCCGTCCGGCCGTGAACCTCCGCGGTCTGCTGCTTCTTACGCTGCGCTGAGCGGGCTGCCCGGGCCACCGCTCAGCAAGGTCAGTGCCCGGGGTGACCCGAACAGACCAGACCTGACCCCGAAGGACGGGGCCGTAAGAAAGACGCCGATATGACCGACCAGAACCGCGTGATGATCTTCGACACGACGCTTCGCGATGGCGAACAGTCGCCGGGTGCGACCATGTCCCATGCCGAGAAGCTGGAAATCGCCCAGATGCTGAACGAGATGGGCGTGGACGTGATCGAGGCGGGCTTCCCCATCGCCTCCGAGGGCGATTTCGCCGCCGTCTCCGAGATCGCCAAGATCAGCGACCACAGCATCATCTGCGGCCTGTCCCGCGCGCAGCTGCCCGATATCGACCGCTGCTGGGAGGCCGTGAAGCACGCCCGCCGCCCGCGCATCCACACCTTCATCGGCACCTCGCCGCTGCATCGCGCGATCCCGAACCTGGACATGGACCAGATGGCCGAGCGGATCGAGCAGACCGTGACCCATGCCCGCAACCTGTGCGACGACGTGCAGTGGTCGGCCATGGACGCCACCCGGACCGAACATGATTACCTGTGCCGCGTGGTGGAGATCGCGATCAAGGCCGGCGCCAGCACGATCAACATCCCCGATACCGTCGGCTATACCGCCCCGCGCGAAAGCGCCGACCTGATCCGTATGCTGCTGGAGCGTGTGCCGGGCGCGGACGGGATCATCTTCGCGACCCACTGCCACAACGACCTGGGCATGGCGACGGCCAACAGCCTGGCCGCGGTCGAGGCCGGCGCCCGCCAGATCGAATGCACGATCAACGGCCTGGGCGAACGCGCGGGCAACACCGCCCTGGAAGAGGTCGTGATGGCCATGCGGGTCCGCAACGACATCATGCCGTTCCAGACGGGCATCGACACGACCAAGATCATGGGCATCTCGCGTCGCGTGGCGGCCGTGTCGGGTTTCCCGGTGCAGTTCAACAAGGCCATCGTCGGCAAGAACGCCTTCCTGCACGAATCGGGCATCCACCAGGACGGCGTGCTGAAGAACGTCGAGACCTTCGAGATCATGCGCCCTGCCGATATCGGTCTGAACGAGACCAACATCGCCATGGGCAAGCATTCGGGCCGCGCCGCGCTGCGCGCCAAGCTGAAGGATCTGGGCTACGAGGTCGGTGACAACCAGCTCAAGGACATCTTCGTGCGGTTCAAGGCCCTGGCCGACCGCAAGAAGGAGGTCTACGACGAGGATATCGTGGCCCTGGTCCAGGATGCCGCCGCCAATACCGGCGACGACCACCTGCAGGTCAAGCATCTGCGCGTCGTCTGCGGCAGCGACGGCCAGACCGCCGACCTGACCATGATCGTCGACGGAGAGGAAAAGACCGTCCACGCCACGGGCGACGGGCCGGTCGATGCCTGCTTCAACGCCGTGCGCCAGATCTTCCCGCATGACGCGCAGCTGAAGCTGTACCAGGTCCATGCCGTGACCGAGGGCACCGATGCGCAGGCAACCGTCAGCGTCCGCATGGAGGAGGACGGCCGCATCGTGAACGGTCAGGCCGCCGATACCGACACGATCCTTGCCAGCACCAAGGCCTATGTCGGGGCGCTGAACCACCTGATCATGCGCCGCGCCCAGTCGGGCCGCGACGGCAAGCAGATCAGCATGTACTCGCACTGAGGCGGTCGCGGGGCGGGCCAGGTGCCCGCCCCCGACGCGCGATATCCCGCCATTCTGCCCCTCAGGGGTCATCGGGGCTTTTCCGGTGCCGCCGACCGCTCTATACGGGGCCACGCCCATTTCAGGGCGATGCAGGGCCAAGGCCCTCAGCCGAACATCAGAATCAGGGGCAGGCCGGGCCAACCGGCGCGAAAGGATACGGGCATGGCATTCGGTGGTCTGTTTTCGACCGACATTGCGATCGACCTCGGGACGGCGAACACGCTGATCTACGTCAAGGGCAAGGGCATCATCCTGAACGAGCCTTCGGTCGTGGCCTACCACGTCAAGGACGGCAAGCGTCAGGTCCTTGCGGTGGGCGAGGACGCCAAGCTGATGCTGGGCCGCACGCCCGGCAGCATCGAGGCCATCCGCCCCATGCGCGAAGGCGTCATCGCCGATTTCGACAGCGCCGAGCAGATGATCAAGCACTTCATCAAGAAGGTGTTCAAGCGCACGACCTTCTCGAAGCCGAAGATCATCGTCTGCGTGCCCCATGGCGCGACCCCGGTCGAGAAGCGCGCGATCCGCCAGTCGGTCCTGTCCGCAGGCGCCCGCAAGGCCGGCCTGATCGCCGAACCCATCGCGGCGGCCATCGGTGCGGGCATGCCCATCACCGAACCCACCGGCAGCATGGTCGTCGATATCGGTGGCGGCACCACCGAGGTCGCGGTCCTGTCGCTGGGCGATGTCGTCTATGCCCGTTCGGTCCGCATCGGCGGCGACCGCATGGACGAGGCGATCGTGAACTACCTTCGCCGCAACCAGAACATGCTGATCGGCGATTCCACCGCTGAACGCATCAAGACCAGCATCGGTACCGCCCGCATGCCCGATGACGGGCGCGGCGCCACGCTGATGGTGCGCGGTCGCGACCTGCTGAACGGCATCCCGAAGGAAATCGAGATCAGCCAGGCCATGGTCGCCGAGGCCCTGACCGAGCCGGTCCAGGCCATCTGCGAGGCCGTGATGGTCGCGCTGGAGGCCACGCCCCCGGATCTGGCCGCCGATATCGTGGATCGCGGCGTGATGCTGACCGGTGGCGGCGCGATGCTGGGTGAACTTGACCTGGCCCTGCGCGAGCAGACGGGCCTGTCGATCAGCCTTGCCGATCAGCCCATGAGCTGTGTCGCGCTGGGCACGGGCAAGGCGCTGGAGTTCGAGAAGCAGCTGCGCCACGTCATCGACTACGACAGCTGATACCGGAACCGGGGGACCCGCCATGTCGCGGACCAAGGGGCCTGATTTCGCAACGCCCGTTCGCCGCATCCTGATCGCGGTGATGGTGCTGTTGCTGGCCGCGCTGTTCCTTTTCTGGCGCATCGACAGCCCGCGTGCGGAACGCATGCGGGTCGCGATGATCGACGCCATCGTGCCGCGCATGGAATGGGCGCTGGTGCCCGTCACCCGCGTCAGCGAGATGGTGGCCGGCTTCCAGAGCTATGCGCGCCTGCACCAGCAGAACCAGGAACTGCGCCGCGAATTGCAGCGCATGTCCGCATGGAAGGAAGCCGCCGTCCAGCTCGAGCAGGAAAACTCGAAGCTGCTGGCGCTGAACAATGTCCGCATCGACCCCGCCCTGACCAGCGTGACGGGCATGGTGATGGTCGACAGCGGGTCGGCCTTCCGCCAGTCGGTGCTGCTGAATGTCGGATCGCGCGATGGCGTGATCGAGGGGTGGGCCGTGATGGACGGGCTTGGCCTTGTCGGGCGGATCGCGGGGGTCGGACGCTCGACCAGCCGGGTGGTGCTGCTGACGGACCCGTCATCTAGGCTGCCGGTCGTCGTGCAGCCGACGGGCGAACGCGCGCTGCTGACGGGTGACAACACCGCGCTGCCGCTGCTGGAATTCGTCGAAAGCTCGGACAATGTACGGCCGGGCGACCGGGTCGTGACATCGGGGGATGGCGGGGTCTTTCCCGCCGGCCTGCTGGTCGGGCAGGTGGCGCAGGGCAGCGACGGGCGGATGCGCCTGCTGATGGCTGCCGATTACGGGCGGCTGGAATTCCTGCGCGTGCTGCGGTCACACCCCGCCGAGGCCGTGGCCGACAGCGCCGCCGTCGTTCGTGGCGGGCAGGCCGGTCCCATCGGTCCGCAGCTGCCCGACAGCCCCGTCGAGGCCGCGCGCGGCACCGACCCGCTGGATACCGGAACCCTGCAATGATCGCGCTGCCGCCCCGCAGCATCGTCACGGGCATGGCGCTGTTCTGTGCGGCCTATGCGGCGCTGCTGTTCCTGCGGCTGCTGCCCCTTGCGCCGGGAATGATGGGCTGGCCCGGTCCCGACATGGGGCTGGCGCTGGTCCTGGCCTGGGTGCTGCGCCGCCCCGACCAGCTGCCCGCCATCCTGATCGTGCTGGTCGTCCTTCTCGAGGATGTGCTGCTGATGCGGCCGCCCGGGCTGTGGGCGATCTTCGTCCTTCTGGGCGCCGAGGCCGCACGTCAGCGCGAGCAGCGTTGGCGCGACAACGGTTTCATGGTTGAATGGCTGCGCGTGGCCGTGCTTGTCGGGCTGATGATGCTGGCCTATCGCGTGGTCCTGATCCTGTTCCTGCTTCCGGTCGCGAATCTGGGGCAGGTGATCCTGCAATATTTGGCGACGGTCCTGGCCTATCCGGTCGCGGTCTTCGCCGCGCGCTGGCTTCTGGGCCTGCGTCGCATCCGTCATGGCGAAGGCGCCTGAGCTTCGGGGGCACCGATGAAGAAATCGCAACGCGAAATCATGGACAGCAGCCGCCAGATCACCCGGCGCGGGCTGATGCTGGCGGGGGTGCAGGTCGCCACGGTGACCACGCTTGCCCTGAAGATGCGGTCGATGCAGCTGGACCACGCCGAGGAATACCGGATGCTGGCCGATGGCAACTCGATCAAGATGCGGCTTCTGCCGCCCGCGCGCGGCCTGATCCTGGACCGCAACGGGCTGGTCATCGCGAACAACGAACAGAACTATCGCGTCACGCTGACCCGCGAAGAGGCCGGCGGCGATGTCGAACCCGTGCTGCGCCGCCTTGCGCAGCTGATCCCCATGAGCGACGCGCGCACGGACGAGCTGCGCGACGAGTTCTCGAAGCGCAGCGCGGTGACGCCCATCGTGCTGGCCGACCGCCTGTCCTGGGAACAGTTCAGCGCGATCGCGGTCAATGCGCCCTCGCTTCCCGGCGTGATGCCCGAAAGCGCGCTGTCGCGGGCCTATGTGCGGGGCGGCGATTTCGCGCATGTCGTGGGCTATGTCGGGCCGGTCAGCGATTACGACCTGTCGCGGATCGAGGATCCGGATCCCGTTCTGCGCCTGCCCGATTTCCAGCTGGGCAAGATCGGCGTCGAGGGCCGGATGGAAGAGGTCCTGCGCGGCAAGGCGGGCGCCCGCCGGGTCGAGGTGAACAGCACCGGCCGCGAGATGCGCCAGCTGTCCCGCCAGGAGGGCGAGCAGGGCGCAACGGTCCAGCTGACCGTCGATGCCGCACTTCAGAACTATGCCGCGCAGCGCATGGGCGAGGAAAGCGCGGCAGCCGTCGTCATGGATTGCGCCACGGGCGAGCTGGTCTCGATCTGTTCGTCGCCCAGCTTCGACCCGAACAAGTTCGTGCGCGGGATCTCCAGCAAGGATTACCGCGCGCTGATGGATCACGACCACCGCCCGCTGGCCGACAAGACGGTGCAGGGCGTCTATCCGCCGGGATCGACCTTCAAGATGGTCACGCTTCTGGCGGGGCTGGAGGCCGGCGTCATCAACGGCGGGTCGCGATATTACTGCCCCGGCTATACCGAGCTGGGCAGCCGCCGCTTCCACTGCTGGCGGCGTGGCGGGCACGGGTCCGTCGATGCCATCACAAGCCTCGAACAAAGCTGCGACGTCTATTACTATGAACTGGCGCAGCGGGTGGGGATCGACCGGATGGCCGCGATGGCGCGCAAGCTGGGGCTGGGCCAGCGCCACGACCTGCCCATGTCCGCCGTGTCCGAGGGGATCGCCCCCGACCGCGCCTGGAAGAAGGCGCGCTATGACCAGGCATGGCAGATCGGGGACAGCCTGAACGCCTCGATCGGGCAGGGCTATGTCCTTGCCTCGCCGCTGCAACTGGCGGTGATGACGGCGCGGATCGCGACCGGGCGGGCGGTCTCGCCCTCGTTGATCCGCTCGGTCGACGGGGTGCGGCAGGACATCGCCGAGGCCCCGGCGCTGGACATTTCCGACAGTTCGCTGCGCATCGCCCGGATGGGGATGGAGGCCGTGATGAATTCCAGCCGCGGCACCGCCCGTTCGTCGCGCATCATCCGCGAGGAATGGCACATGGCCGGCAAGACCGGCACCAGCCAGGTCCGCAACATCACCGCCGCCGAACGCGCGCGGGGCGTCGTGTCGAACGACCAGCTGCCCTGGAACCGCCGCGACCACGCGCTGTTCGTCTGCTATGCCCCCTACGAGGCGCCGCGATACGCGGTCTCGGTCGTTGTGGAACATGGCGGGGGCGGCTCGACCGTGGCCGCGCCCATCGCGCGCGACATCCTGCTGTTCGCGCTGAACGGGGGGCTGCCGCCCCTGGACGCCGTGCCCTCGGACCAGCGCGCCGCCATGCAGGCCCGCCACGAGGCGATGAGCCTCTATACCCCCGAGGCCCCGCGGCCCGGACGCAGCAGGGCCTGAGCCGATGTCCTATCTCGATTACAAGGTCGCGCAGGTTCCGACCGGATTCCGCAAGGTGCTGTACATCAACTGGCCGCTGGTCCTGCTGATCACGGCCGTCTGCTGCATCGGGTTCCTGATGCTGTATTCGGTCGCCGGTGGCAGGCTGGACACCTGGGCCGAGCCGCAGATGTACCGCTTTGCCGTCGGCATGGTGATCATGCTGACGCTGGCCTTCGTGCCGATGTGGTTCTGGCGGGGGATTTCGGTCGCGGCCTATGTCGCCTGCTTCCTGATGCTGATCGCGGTGGACCTGTTCGGGGTGATCGGGATGGGCGCACAGCGCTGGATCGATATCGGCCCCATCCGCATCCAGCCGTCCGAGCTGATGAAGATCGCCCTCGTGCTGCTGCTGGCGGCCTATTACGACTGGCTGGACCTGTCCAAGGTCTCGCGGCCCTTCTGGGTGCTGCTGCCGGTGATGATGATCCTTGCGCCCACGGCGCTGGTGCTGATGCAGCCGGATCTGGGGACCTCGATCATGCTGATCACGGGGGGCGGGATCGTGATGTTCGCCGCCGGCGTATCGCTGTGGTATTTCGGCGCCGTGATCGGGGCGGCGGTCGGGCTGGTCTATGCGGTGATGGTCAGCCGCGGAACCGACTGGCAACTGCTGAAGGACTACCAGTTCCGCCGCATCGACACCTTCCTCGATCCGGGCGCGGACCCGCTTGGCGCGGGCTACAACATCATCCAGAGCCAGATCGCCCTGGGGTCGGGGGGCTGGTCGGGGCGCGGCTTCATGCAGGGGACGCAGTCGCGGCTGAACTTCCTGCCCGAGAAGCATACCGACTTCATCTTCACCGTCCTGGCCGAAGAGTTCGGCTTCATCGGCGCCTCGTCGCTGCTGATCCTCTACATGCTGATCCTGGGCTTCTGCCTGTATTCGGCGCTGTCGAACCGCGACCGTTTCGCAAGCCTGATCACCATCGGGATCAGCGCGACCTTCTTCCTGTATTTCTCGATCAACATGGCGACGGTCATGGGGCTGCTGCCGGCCAAGGGCTCGCCCCTGCCGCTGGTCAGCTATGGCGGCACGTCGCTGATGATCCTGATGCTGGGCTTCGGGCTGGTGCAATCCGCCCATGTCCACAGGCCGAGGTGACCCCGGCCCGTCAGGCAGGGTTCATGCGGTGCGGGCCAAGTCGTCCGCCCGCGACATGACCGTCTGGTCCAGCGCGGCATCCGCAAGATCGCGCGCCTCGGCGACACGCAGGACGCGGTAGGGGGCAGCCCCTGCGCCATGCCGCGCGACGGCGCCGATGAAGCCCGGGCCCGACTTGCGGGCGATCTGGCCGTGCAGGAAGGATTCGGTCCAGGCACCGTCCGACCGGATCACCACATGCCCATCGAACAGCAGGTGCACGTAGCGGACCGAACGGCAGCCCGTCATCCTGCGCACAAGGGGGCGGTCCTCCAGCCCCTTCGCGGGGGCAAGCGCGATGCTGCCGTCCTGTTGCGTGACGGCGATGCGGTGCTGCGGGGACAGGATCAGGCTGCGTTCGGGAATCCCCGCCCCAAGCGAACCCGGCTTGAACTCGACCGGTTTCTGCTTCGGGTCCGCGCCCGCCGCGAAGTCCAGGTTCCGCCAGAGGATCGCGCGGATCGGCTGCAATCCGTGGTCCAGCGTTTCCACCAGGTCACCGACCTTCAGGCTCTCGACGCTGCGGTCGCCCTGCGCCGTCGCGATCATCGCGCCGGGCGTGAAGCAGGGCACGAACACGCCCAGATAGAGATATGTATCCGTCGCGGCATCGTACTGATAGGAAGACCCCGCATTCTGGTCGGCCTGGACCGGGCTTGCCTCGACCGTGCCGACCAGGTTTGTGCCGGGGAACCCTGTCAGGGTGGCGACGTCGAAGGGGGCCGACGACATGTTGAAGACGATGTAATCCCCGCTCGAGGGGTCCAGAAGGATGATGGCCTCGCTTTGGGTGCCCGCACTGCCCTCGGTCAGAAGGTTGGTGCTGACGCCCCCCGCACCCGATTCGACGCCGCCCTGGGATGCCTCCTGCGCCCAGGAGGGTGCGGTTCCGGTGATCTCGTTGACGATATACAGCGTTTCGCCCGGCTGTATGACAGTGCCTGCCGGAAAGGTATGGTAGAGCCCATCGACCGGACTGTCCGGCGCGCCCCCGCCCGCACTGTCCGACCAGACCTGCCAGCCCGATATGTCGATCGCGGTGCTCGTGGTGTTCGTGAAGGAGACGAATTCGTCCTCTTGGGTCGCCGTTCCGTCGCCGTCGGTATCGAAGACCGCCCCGCCGGAATTGTCGCCATAGATCTGGCCAAAGATCACGCCGTTCAGTGCCACAGGCATCGTCACACTCCCATCGTTCACCTTATCCCAAGGTTAGGCGAGGTCCGAACTGGCGCAAGCGAAGATTTCCGAGCCGTTTCAGGGGCCTTATCCGAAAGTGTAGTCGGCATCGCGCGGTCTGCGGCGGTGATCAGCGGTCACCCTCGGCGCGGCGCTTGGCGGCGGATTCGGCAAAGCGCGCGATGCGTGCGGCCATGCGTTTCTCGCGCCGCTTCTGATAGGCGATGAAGATGGGCACGGTCAGGTAATGCGTCGCGACGGACACGCCCAGACCCAGGATCGATCCGCCCACGACATAGGGCCAGAAGATCTGCGCGAAGAAGTCCGCCAGCCGATGCCAATGGGCGATCTCGGGGCCGAAGGCGGCGCCGATATTGTGCCACAGCTCGGTCGAGGCATGCGAGAATTCGCGGAAGATGAAATGCGGCGACATGCGCCCCGGCAGGCCCAGGATCTCTCGGCCGAAGCCCACGGATACCAGCGCGATGAAGGGCAGGGTGACCGGATTGCCGATGAAGGTCGCCAGCAGCGCCGCAAGGATGTTGCCGCGGATCACCCAGGCGACGGCGGCGGCCGACAGGAAGTGGAAGCCGAAGAGCGGCGTGAAGGACACGAAGACCCCCGCCGCGACCCCGCGCCCGATCCTGTGGGGGCGGTCCGGCAGGCGGCGCAGGCGGTGCATGACATAGGTCCCTGCGCGACGCCAGCCGCCGCGGGGATAGATCATCTCGCTGGCGATCTGGCCATAGCTGCGCGGCTTGCGACGTTTGAACACGGATGCCCCATCCGACGGTGGTACAGGTCGCGACGATAGGCCCGGCGCGTCAGGGTTTCAACGAGGGATCCCGGATGCGGAAGACCTGCGCGACATCGCTTTCGGCCTCGAGCGCGGTCAGCAGGTTGTGCAGATGTTCGCGGTCGCGCAGCTCGACCACGACCTCGAGGCGGTAGAAGTCGGGCTTGCGCTCGATGAATTCGAGGTTCGAGATATTGGCCCCCTGCGCGCCGACCAGCGTGCAGATGCGCCCCAGCACGCCCGCGTCGTGGCGGATCGTCAGCGACAGCACGGTCGAATAGGCAGCCGCGTGGCGCCCCTCGCGCCATTGCAGGTCCACCCACCGGTCGAGGCTGTCCTCGTATTCGGCAAGCACGGGGCAGTCGATCGCGTGGATGACCACGCCGGCCCCGCGATAGGTGATGCCCACGATCCGTTCGCCCGGCAGCGGATTGCAGCAGGGCGCGCGCTTGAAATTCGCATCGGCCTCGAGGCCCGCGATGGGGCGGCGGCTGTCGATCTCGTCCTGGCTGTCGGCCAGTTCGGGATAGAGGACGCCCAGCACCTCCTTGGCGGAATTCTCGGCGCTGCCGATGCGGGCCAGAAGATCCTCGGCCGAGGGGATGCCCATCTGGCGGGCGGCGGTGCGGATCGCCTTGTCGGTGACCTTGCGGCCCACATGCTCGAAGCTGACGCGGACCAGTTCGCGGCCCAGCCGCATGAAGCGGTCGCGATCCTCCTCGCGCAGGCTGCGGCGGATGGCGGCCTTGGCGCGGCCGGTGACCACGATGTCCAGCCAGGTGGCCTGGGGGCGCTGGCCCGAGGCGGCGATGATCTCGACCGCCTGACCGTTCTTGAGGCGCGTCCACAGCGGCACGCGGATCCCGTCGATCTTGGCGCCCACGCAGGAATTGCCCAGCCGCGTATGGACCGCATAGGCGAAATCCAGCGGCGTGGCGCCCTTGGGCAGCTGCAGCACGTCGCCCTTTGGGGTGAAGCAGAATACCTGGTCCTGGTACATCTCCAGCTTGACGTGTTCCAGGAACTCGTTGTGATCCTCGGCGCCGAAGCGGTCGGTCAGGCTGGCGACCCAATGCGCGGGGTCGACCGCGAAGGGGTTCTCGGTCCGCACGCCGTCGCGATAGGCCCAGTGCGCGGCGACGCCGGCCTCGTTGACCTCATGCATCTGGCGTGTGCGGATCTGGACCTCGACCCGCTTGCCGTCACGGCCCGACACGGTGGTATGGATCGACCGGTAGCCGTTCGATTTCGGCTGGCTGATGTAATCCTTGAACCGGCCCGGAACCGCGCGCCAGCGATGGTGGATCACGCCCAGGGCGCGATAGCAGTCCATCTCGTTGCGGGTGATGATGCGGAAGCCGTAGATGTCGGACAGCCGCGAGAAGGCCAGCTGCTTCTCCTGCATCTTGCGCCAGACGCTGAAGGGCTTCTTGGCGCGGCCGAAGACGTCGGCCTCGATCCCCTCGCGTTCCAGCTCGGCGCGGATGTCGGCGGTGATCTGCCCGATCACGTCGCCGGAATCGCGCTGCATCGCGACGAAGCGCCGGATGATCGAGCTGCGGGCCTCGGGGTTGATGACCTTGAAGGCTAGGTCCTCGAGTTCCTCGCGCATCCACTGCATGCCCATGCGACCGGCCAGCGGCGCATAGATGTCCATCGTCTCGCGGGCCTTCTTGACCTGCTTCTCGGGGCGCATGGAACGGATGGTGCGCATGTTGTGCAGGCGGTCGGCCAGCTTGACCAGGATCACGCGCAGATCGCGCGACATGGCCATGAACAGCTTGCGGAAATTCTCGGCCTGCTTGGACTGCGCGCTGGAGAGTTCGAGATTGGTCAGCTTCGTCACGCCGTCGACAAGCTCGGCGATCTCGGGGCTGAACATCGCCGTGACCTCTTCCTTGGTCGAACGGGTGTCCTCGATCGTGTCGTGCAGCAGGGCGGTGATGATGGTCGCATCGTCCAGCCGCATCTCGGTCAGGATGGCGGCGACGGCGATGGGATGCGTGAAATAGGGTTCGCCGGAATGGCGGAACTGCCCCTCGTGCATACGCATGCCGTATTCGTAGGCGTCGCGCAGCAGGTCTGCATTGCAGCGGGGGTTGTAGTTGCGAACGAGCGCAAGAAGGTCTTCGACGTCGATCATGATGTCCTGCCGAAGACCCCTTCTTCAATCATCGACGGCTCAGCCGCGCTGGTTGGCTTCCAGCATCATGCGCAGCATCCGCTCTTCCGATTCCTCGTCGGCGGGCTTGGGCTTGTCCACCTCGGCACCCAGAAGCAGCGCCATCGCGTCCTCTTCGGGCTCGTCGACCTCGATCTGGGTCTGGGTGGATTCGATCATCCGCTCGCGCAGATCGTCGACCGGCTGGGTTTCCTCGGCGATCTCGCGCAGCGAGACGACGGGGTTCTTGTCGTTGTCGCGGTCGACCGTGGGCTGGCTTCCGGCAGCGATCTCGCGTGCGCGGTGGGAGGCCAGCATCACCAGATCAAACCGGTTGGGAACCTTGTCGACGCAGTCTTCGACCGTAACGCGGGCCATGAATCACCTGTAGGGTTGCGAATCGGATATCCGGGGCGAAACCGGACCTTTGGTCGGGAATGGCCAAAATGTCAAGCCGGACCGGCCATTTCGGACGGGTCCATCGGGGTCATCCCGTCCAGCGCCGAAGGCGGCAGCGCGTCCAGCATGGCCTGCACCGTCAGCCCGGTCAGCGGGTGCCGCCAGTCGGGCGCGATCTCGGCCAGGGGGGCCAGGACGAAGCCGCGATCCTGCATGCGCGGATGGGGCAGCAGCAGCCGGTCGGGCGCGACGCGGGTCTGGCTGTCGAAGGGCAGGTCGATCCAGTGCCGCAACGTCGCTGCGTCCGGCACGATCCGGTCGTCCAGCGCGATCAGGTCCAGGTCCAGCACCCGCGACGACCAGCGCCCCGTGCTGCGGTCGCGCCCGAAATCGGCCTCGATCCGGTGGAACGCCGCAAGCACGTCCTCGGGGGGAAGGGGGGTGGTGAAAGTCGCGGCAGCATTCACGTAATCGGGGCCGGACCCGAGCGGAATCGCGGGGCTGCGCCAGAAACGGCTGGATGCGGATATTGAAATGCCCGGTTCACTGTGCAGAATGTCCAGCGTCCGGCGAAGGCCGGCCCAGAGTTCCTGTCCGGACAGGGGCAGGTTGGCGCCGAGCGCGACAATACCAAAAGACAGGTTAACCACGCATTCTCCTTTGTCCTAGAAGCATTTCGTATGCCCAAAAAGACTTTGTCAGGACCCTCACCCTGATGTCGTCCGGGATGGAGAGGGCAAGTTTCAACGAAGGCAACACCCGATGTTCTACAAGGATGACAGATTGGCGATCTTCATAGATGGCGCCAATCTCTATGCGGCGGCGAAAGCCCTCGGTTTCGATATCGACTACAAGCTGCTGCGGCAGGAATTCGATCGACGCGGCAAGCTGACCCGCGCCTACTACTATACCGCGCTGCTGGAAGGCGAGGAGTATTCGCCCATCCGCCCGCTGGTGGACTGGCTGCATTACAACGGCTTCTGCGTCGTGACGAAGCCCGCGCGCGAATATACCGACGCGATGGGGCGGCGGAAGGTGAAGGGCAACATGGATATCGAGCTGACGGTCGATGCGATGCAGCTTGCGCCGCGCCTGGATCACGTGGTGCTGTTCTCGGGCGATGGCGATTTCCGGCCCCTGATCGAGGCGCTGCAGCGGCAGGGTGTCCGCGTGTCCGTCGTCTCGACCATCCGCAGCCAGCCCCCGATGATCGCCGACGACCTGCGCCGCCAGGCCGACAACTTCATCGAGCTTGACGCCCTGCGCGACATCATCGGCCGCCCGCCGCGCGACGGCCAGTCCGGCAACGACTGATGGCTGCCACCCCCGCGCAAGGGCGCTGGTCCGCATTGGCGCTGATCTGCGCGGGGGTCATCGGGGCGATGGCCTGCTGGTTCTCGACCACGGCCATCGGCCCGGAACTGGCCCGCGTCTGGGCGCTGTCCCCGGCCGAGGCCGCCTGGCTGACCAACGCCGTCCAGCTGGGCTTCGTGCTGGGCGCGCTGCTGTCATCCGCGCTGAACCTGCCCGACATCATCCCCATGACGCGGCTGATCACCGGATCGGCCGTCCTTGCGGCGCTGGCCAATGGCGCGGTGCTGCTGCAGCCCGATTTCGCGGGGCTGATGCTGGCGCGGCTGGCGACGGGCGTCGCGCTTGCGGGCGTCTATCCGCCCGCGCTGAAGCTGATGGCGACGTGGTTCGTCGCGGGGCGCGGTCTTGCGATGGGGCTGCTGGTGGGCGCGCTGACGCTTGGATCGGCGCTGCCGCACCTGCTGCGCGCGATCGGCGGCGGGCCCGACTGGCGGATGGTGGTGGCGGGGGCCAGCCTCGGGGCGGTGATCTCGGCCGCGATCTTCGGCCTTGCCGTCCGCGAGGGGCCGCATGGTTTCGCGCGCACCCGCTTCGATCCGCGCCAGACGCTGGCCGTGCTGCGCGACAGGCCGCTGCGCTTGGCCAACCTGGGCTATTTCGGCCATATGTGGGAGCTTTATGCCATGTGGGCCTGGCTTCTGGCATGGCTGGGGGCCGCGGCGGATGCAGGGCCGCTGCCGGCCAACATCTCGGGGGTGACCTTCGCGGTGATCGCATCGGGGGTCGTGGGCTGCGCGCTTGGCGGGTGGCTGTCGGACAGGATCGGACGGTGCCTGACCACGGCGGGCATGATGGCCGTATCGGGCGGTTGCGCGGCGCTGATCGGGCTGGCCTGGGGCGGTCCCGCAGGGCTGCTGCTGCTGATCGCCATCGTCTGGGGCATCACCATCATCGGCGACAGCGCGCAATTCTCGGCGGCGGCGTCCGAACTGGCGGATGCGCGGCTGGTGGGCACGGCGCTGACGCTGCAACTGGCCTTCGGCTTTGCCCTGACGGTCGTCGCGATCTGGCTGGTGCCGGTCGTGGCGGGGCTGATCGGGGGATGGCGCTGGACCTTCCTGATCCTGCTGCCCGGCCCGGCCATCGGCGCCTGGGCGATGCTGCGTCTGCGGGCCCTGCCGCAGGCCGAGCGGCTGGCCGGCGGGCGCCGCTGAAGGGGGATGTTGGTGCGGACGGCGGGGCTCGAACCCGCACTTCCGTTCGGAAGGCAGATTTTCGTACCACTTCGGCTTTCGCCGCCGGGGGCATGGCCCGCCGTTCGTGGTCTGGACTATCCCTTCGCCATGGTCCCGCAGGGACTGTAGGCGCCGCCCGTCTAGTCTCTACACCTTCCCCCGCTGGCGGGGGCTTGGCTCGGGATCGGCACGGGGTCTTGCGCAACCGCGCGTGACCGACCCCAAGCGTTCCCCGAATTTGAGCGGTTCTGCACCACGCGTTTCCGCGCGGGCACTCCTATCGTCAAAGTCTGCTGCGTCTACCGATTTCGCCACGTCCGCATCCGCGTCATGCATAGGCGAGCGTCGCCGCCCCGGCAAGACAGGACATTTATCAACGGAACCCGTGCCGCCTGCGGCGGTTGTCGCCCCATGCGCCAGCAAGAGGAGAACGGCATGTCCGAGACCAGCCAGAACACCGGGAACGGCGGCGAGACGCACCAGCAGGGCGGCGAGCGGCTGACCACCAACCAGGGCGTGGCGATCAGCGACAACCAGAACAGCCTGAAAGCGGGGGATCGCGGACCGACGCTGCTGGAGGATTTCATCCTTCGCGAAAAGATTTTCCATTTCGACCATGAACGCATCCCCGAGCGGATCGTCCATGCCCGCGGGTCGGGGGCGCATGGCTATTTCGAATGCACCGATCCCATCCCCGAGCTGACCACCGCCAAGTTCCTGTCGAAGAAAGGCCGCACGCCCGTCTTCACGCGCTTCTCCACCGTCGCGGGCGGGGCGGGCAGCGTGGACACGCCGCGCGACGTGCGCGGCTTTGCCGTCAAGTTCTATACCGAAGAGGGGAATTTCGACCTTGTCGGCAACAACATCCCCGTCTTCTTCATCCAGGACGCGATCAAGTTTCCCGACCTGATCCATGCCGTGAAGATGGAGGCCGATCGCGGTTACCCGCAGGCCGCCAGCGCGCATGACACCTTCTGGGATTTCGTGTCGCTGATGCCCGAATCGCTGCACATGATCATGTGGGCCATGTCGGACCGCACCCTGCCGCGCAGCCTGCGCATGATCGAGGGGTTCGGCGTGCACACCTTCCGGCTGGTCAATGCCGAGGGCAAGTCGACCTTCGTCAAATGGCACTGGAAGCCCAAGCTGGGCCTGCAGAGCCAGGTCTGGAACGAGGCCGTCAAGACCGCCGGCGCCAACAGCGACTATCACCGCCAGGACCTGTTCGAGGCCATCCAGGCGGGCGATTTCCCGGAATGGGAACTGGGCATCCAGACCTTCGACGCCGAATGGGCCGAAAAGCAGCCCTATGACGTGCTGGACGCCACCAAGCTGATCCCCGAGGAGGAGATCCCCGTCCGCATCGTCGGTCGCATGGTGCTGGATCGCAACCCGGACAACTTCTTCGCGGAAACCGAACAGGTGGCCTTCTGCCCGTCCCATGTGGTGCCGGGGATCGACTTCACCGACGATCCGCTGCTGCAGGGGCGTCTGTTCAGCTATCTCGACACGCAGAAGTCGCGTCTGGGCACGGCGAATTTCCACCAGCTGCCGATCAACGCGCCGAAATGCCCGTTCCACAACTTTCAGCGCGATGGCCAGATGCAGATGCATGTCCCGAAGGGGCGCGCGAATTATGAACCGAACAGCCTGTCCGAAGCCGGCGAGGATGGCGGCCCGCGCGAGACCGAGGCGGGCTTCAAGACCTATCGGAGCATGTCCGATCTGGACAACACGCCCGATCAGAAGCTGCGCCGCCGGGCCGAACTGTTCGGCGACCATTACAGCCAGGCGACGATGTTCTATCGCAGCCAGACCGAGGCCGAACAGCGCCACATCGCCGACGCCATCGTCTTCGAGCTGTCGAAGGTCGGCATCGGTCATGTCATCACGCGCATCCTGGCGCATCTGCGGGTGATCGATGAAGGTCTGGCCTCTGCCGTGGCCGAGGGGCTGGCCGAGGATCTGCCCGATCCGGCGCCCCCCTTCCGTCAGCCGGTAGAGATGCCGACCTCGGACGCGCTGTCGATCGCGAAGAAGCATCCGAACACGCTGAAGGGTCGCAAGGTCGGCATCCTGATCGGCGAGAACGGGGACCAAGCCAAGGCCGACGCGATCCGCAAGGCGGTCGAGGCCGATGGCGGCATGGCCGTCCTGATCGCCAAGAAGCGCGGCATGGCCGAGGCGCAACTGGCGGGCACCCCTTCGGTTCTTGTCGATGCCATCGCGCTGGCCCTGACCGAGGAGGACGCGACGAAGCTGGCGAAATACAAGCCTGCCATCGACTTCGTGTCCGACGCCTTCGCGCATCTGAAGGCCATCGCGGCGGATGATTGCTGTCAGGCGCTGCTGGATGCGGCAGGCGTGATGCGCGACGACGGCGTGACCTCGACCGACCCCGAGGCCTTCGTGAAGGCCGCGCGGCAGCGCTTCCCGGATCGCGAAGCCAAGCTTTGGTAAGAAGAAAGGGGGCCGCGATGGCCCCCTTTGCTTATCCGTAGCTGCGGGTCGGGCGGTCGAAGACCTTGCGCCCCATCAGGCTGCCGACCAGATCGACCATCAGCTTGGCCGTGCGGCCGCGTTCGTCCAGGAACGGGTTCAGCTCGACCAGGTCCAACGAGGTGACCAGCGCGGATTCGTGCAGCAGCTCCATCACCAGATGCGCCTCGCGGAAGGTGGCGCCGCCGGGAACGGTGGTGCCGACGGCGGGGGCGATGGTCGGGTCCAGGAAATCGACATCCAGGCTGACATGCAGCAGCCCGTTCGCCGCCCGCACCCGGTCCAGGAATTCGCGCAGGGGCGCGACGATGCCCTGTTCGTCCAGCACGCGCATGTCGTTCACGGTGATGTCCGTTTCCTGCATCGCGGCATGTTCCGCCGGATCGACGCTGCGGATGCCGAACATGCAGATATTCTCGCCCGGGATGGGGTTCGGGAAGGGCGGGAAGGGGGCAAAGCCCTCGCGGCCATTGGCATAGGCCATCGGCGTGCCGTGCAGGTTGCCCGAGGTGGTCGTGCCGACCGTGTGGAAATCGCTATGCGCGTCCAGCCAGATCACGAATTGCGGGCGGCCCGCATTTGCCGCATGGGCCGCGACGCCCGCCACCGTTCCAAGCGCCAGCGAGTGATCGCCGCCCATGATGATCGGCATGCCGTGCGGCAGCGCATCCTGCGTGGCGGCGGACAGGGCGCGGGTCCATGCGATGGTTTCTGGCAGGTGATGGACTGCGGCGTTGTCGCAGGTCTCGTTGCCGAGGGGGGCGGGGGTCACGTCGCCGCGATCCTCGACCGTGTGGCCCAAGGCGCTCAGCGTGCCGGCCAGCCCCGCGGTGCGATAGGCGGCAGGCCCCATCAGGCAGCCGGGGCGGCGCTGCCCCTCGTCCACGGGGGCTCCGATCAGGATGCAGTGGGTCATCGCGGTCTCCGGTCCAGGGTCTGTCAAAGACCTAGCGGTTGACGCGCGCTGCGTCCACACCATGCGACGATTGCCTGGGGGCGGCGGCCAGAGGGATATGAGAGAGAGGGCCGCGTGCCTGGGTAGGGTCGCGATACAGCGACCCCGCCCGGCGCGCAAGCGGTCTCAGGCGCGGACGCCCTTGAAGCGTTCGGCCCATTCCTCGCGGCTCTCGTCGCTGATCTTGGCGAAGAGGACCTCGGGGACGGTGAAGGCGTGGCCGGCGGGCAGGGCGGTCAGCGCCGCGCCCGCATCCTGCGGCCAGTCGCGCAGGTCGGTCTGCATGGCCGACAGCATGGAATCGGCGGCGAAGGGGATGAAGGGCTGCGACAGGACCGCATACATGCGGATCAGGTTCAGACCCAGGCGCACCTGCATCGCGGCCTTTTCCGGGTCGGTCTTGAAGGTCGACCACGGCGCTGCCGCCTGCAGGTACTCGTTGCCCAGAACCCAGATCGCGCGCAGCTCGGACGCCGACTTGCGCACATCCGTGCGGGCCATCGCGGCGTCATAGGCGGCGATGCGGGTGTTCAGATCCGCGATCAGCTGCTGTTCGACCTCGCCCCATTCGCCGCCTTCGGGGATCACCTCCCCGAACTTGGAGCGGCAGAACTTGGTGATGCGGCTGACGAAGTTGCCCAGCACGTCGGCCAGGTCCTTGTTCACCGATTGCTGGAAATTCTCCCAGGTGAACTCGCTGTCGCCGGATTCGGGGGCGTGGGACAGCAGCCACCAGCGCCAGTAGTCGGCGGGCAGGATTTCCAGCGCGTGGTCCATGAAGACGCCGCGCCCCTGGCTGGTCGAGAACTGTCCGCCATCATAGGTCAGGTAGTTGAAGGACTTGATGTAATCGACCATCTTCCACGGCTCGCCCGAGCCGATCAGCGTGGCCGGGAAACCCAGCGTGTGGAAGGGGACGTTGTCCTTGCCCATGAACTGGGTATAGGTCACGTCGTCGGCGCCCTCGTCGGTGCGCCACCAGCTGCGCCACTCGGCCTCGCCGCGCCCGTTCGCATCGGCCCATTCGGCGGTCGCCGCGATATATTCGATGGGCGCGTCGAACCAGACATAGAAGACCTTGCCCTCCATCCCCGGCCAATCCTCGGTGCCACGCTTGACGGGCACGCCCCAGGACAGGTCGCGCGTGATGCCGCGATCCTGCAGCCCGTCGCCGTCGTTCAGCCATTTCTTCGCGATCGAGGTGGTCAGGATCGGCCAGTCGGTCTTGCTGTCGATCCAGGCGGCGATTTCCCCCTTCAGCGCGGATTGGCGCAGATAGAGGTGCTTGGTCTCGCGCACCTCGAGGTCCGTGCTGCCGGAAATGGCGCTGCGCGGGTCGATCAGGTCGGTCGGGTCCAGCTGCTTGGTGCAGTTCTCGCACTGGTCGCCGCGGGCCTTGTCATAGCCGCAATTGGGACAGGTCCCCTCGATATAGCGGTCGGGCAGGAAGCGGCCGTCGGCATTGGAATAGACCTGCTTCTCGCTGACTTCGCGGATAAAGCCGTTCTCGGCCAGCTTGCCCGCCAGGTGCTGGGTCAGGACATGGTTGCGCGGGCTGGAGGAGCGCCCGTAATGGTCGAAGGACAGCCCGAAGCCACGCGCCAGCTCGGCCTGTTCGCCATGCATCCGGGCACAGTATTCGGCCACGGGTTCGCCCGTCTTGGCAGCGGCCAGTTCGGCGGGGGTGCCATGTTCGTCGGTCGCGCAGATGAACATCACCTCGTGCCCCCGCGCCCGCAGGTAGCGGGCATAGAGGTCGGCCGGCAGCTGCGAACCGACAAGGTTCCCCAGATGCTTGATGCCGTTGATATAGGGCAGGGCAGATGTGATCAGATGGCGGGCCATGTCGGGTGCGTCCTTTTGGGTCGGCGTATCTCTAGCGGTTGCGCGTGATGAAGGAAAGTGCGCGGGCATCCTTGCGTTTCCTGCAAATACGGGGCATTCGGCACGGCTTCATGTGACAGCCAGGTGACACTCATGCCCCGATCCAGCCGCGGCGGGATGCCCCGTCCGTTGACCATATTCGCCATCAGTTGCGCAACCACCGTCCTGGTCCTTCTGGGCGGGCTGGTCGTGACCGCCGACACCTATGCGCTGTTCGCCGAAGGCGGCCCGATCGAGGGGATGTCGGCGATCTTCCTGCTGACGGCGGCCCTGTGGGTCAGCACCGACATCATCCGCCAGCGGCGCTGGCAATCCTGGCACCTGGCGGTCCTGCTGTGGGGCGCAGGCATGAGAGAGCTGGACATGGACAAGGCCTATACCCAGTCGGGGGTCCTGTCGCTGCGGCTGTATTCGGGCGATGCGCCGATCGTGCAGAAGCTGCTGGGCGGTGCGGTTCTGGCGCTGCTGATCTGGGCGGGGCTGCGGATGCTGGCGCGGAACCTGCCGGGGTTTCTGCGCCGCCTGCGCCGGTTCCGTGCGCCGGAATGGCTGCTGGTGCTGGGCGTCGGGCTGATCCTGTTCGCCAAGACCATCGACGGGCTGGGCCGCAAGCTGGCGCCCTGGGGCATCGACATCTCGCAGGCGACCAGCGATTTCGCGGGCCGCAGCGAAGAGGCGATGGAGCTGGTCGCCACGATCCTGATCCTGCAGGTGGTCGCGCTGTTCCATGCGCGGCGTCGCAGCGGCCCCCGGTCGTCTGGCTAGGGCTGCCACCAGGGAACCTGCGCGAAACGAAAAAGGCCGCCCCGGACGGGCGGCCTTGTCATTGCGGCGGGCCTGCGGCTCAGCGGCGGCGGTCGCGACGCGAACTCATGGGCTGGAAGGCCACGCTGACATGGGTCTCGCAATAGGGTTTTCCGGCAGCCGAGGGCAGGCCGCAGAACCAGAACTTGTCGGTGGCCGGATCGCCGATCGGCCATTTGCAGGTCCGCTCGGTCAGCTCCATCAGCGTCAGCTTGCGCGCGCGCTTCTCGACCTCGCGGGCCGAGGCCAGCGTCTCGGGGCTGATCTCGTTGGCCGAGGGCTGCGGGGGCAGCGGCTGGCCCGCCGTCATCACCGGACGACGCGGCACCGGCGTGAAGGCCGCGGGCTGGGGCGCGGGCTCGGGTTCGGCGGCGGGTTCCGGCTCGGGCTGCGGGGCGGGTTTCGCGGCCGCCTGCTTCTTTTCGGGCTGGGGGGCGGGTTCGGGCGCAGGGGCCGCCGCTGCGGGAGCCTCGTCCTCGTTCCGGTTCGACAGGCCGAGGCGGTGGACCTTGCCGATCACCGCGTTGCGCGTCACGCCGCCCAGCTCTTTTGCGATGGCACTGGCCGACTGGCCCTCGGCCCACATGCGCTTGAGCGTCTCGACTCTTTCATCCGTCCAGGACATGTCAGCCTTTCCGGGCGGGTCGGGGCCCGCCGCCCATCTTGAAACCTGCGATTGGTCCCGTCAGAAACGGGATGCCGAGATTTAGCCGCCGATGCGCAGAAATTCAAGGACCGCAGAATGACCCCCAGGATGAATCCCGACAGCCCCGCGATGGGCGTCCGCCGCTTCGGCCGCATCAACTGGCTGGGGATGCGAACCCTTGCCGCCCGAGAGGTGCGCCGCTTCATGGCCGTCTGGCAGCAGACGATCTTCGCGCCGCTGATGACGGCGGGCCTGTTCGTGCTGGTCTTCGCGCTGGCACTGGGGCAGGGGCGGGGGCAGGTGATGGGGCTGCCCTACCTGGTGTTCCTGGGGCCGGGCATCCTGATGATGACGGTAATCCAGAACTCCTTCGCGAACACGTCCAGCTCGATCACCTCGGCCAAGGTGCAGGGCAATATCGTGGACACGCTGATGCCGCCCCTGTCTGCGGGAGAGCTGCTGGCCGGGTACCTGGCGGGATCGGTCGTGCGCGCCGCGCTGGTGGCCACCGTGATCGGCACGGGCATGGTGATCGTGACGGGGCAGGGCATCGCGCATCCCGCGCTGGCGGGGCTGTTCGTGCTGCTGGCCGCGCTGCTTCTGGGGGGCCTGGGCATCCTTGCGGGCATCATGGCGCAGAAATTCGACCAGATGGCCGCCATCACGAACTTCATCATCACGCCGCTGTCCTTCCTGTCGGGGACGTTCTACTCGGTCCAGTCCCTGCCCGAGCCGTTCCGCACGCTGTCGCACTGGAACCCGATCTTCTATCTGATCGACGGGGCGCGCTTCGGGGTGACGGGGATCAGCGACGCGCCGGTCATGCGCGGTGCCGCGATCTGCATGCTGGCGGTCGCCTGCGTGCTGGCGCTGGCGTGGCACTGGCTGCGCATCGGTTACCGAATGAAGCCCTGAGGGGCATTTGAGGCTTGCGCGCGGGGCCGTCTGCGCGCATCTTCCCCGCCATGAGCATGCGACGCGCCCGTATCATCCGACGCTGATGCGACCTTACGGTCGGCATCCCCTTTCGCCTGTTCTGTCCACATTCCCGATATCTCGAAGGTTCAGTCCCATGATCCCGCATGTCCTGCCGACCTATAACCGTGCCCCCCTGTCGTTCGAACGGGGCGAGGGTGCCTGGGCCATCGCGTCGGACGGCCGCCGATACCTGGACCTGGGTGCGGGCATCGCGGTCAACGTGCTGGGCCATGCGAACCCCGACCTTGTCGCCGCGTTGACCGAACAGGCGGGCCGGATCTGGCATGTGTCGAACCTGTACCAGATCCCGCAGCAGGAACGGCTGGCGGGAATGCTGGTCGATGCCACCTTTGCCGATACGGTGTTCTTCACCAATTCCGGCACCGAGGCCGCCGAGCTTGCGATCAAGATGGTCCGCAAGTTCTGGGACCACGCGGGCGATCCCGACCGGATCGAGATCATCACCTTCGAGGGTGCCTTCCACGGGCGTTCCACCGGTGCCATCGCCGCATCCGGGGCCGAGAAGATGGTCAAGGGCTTCGGGCCGCTGATGCCCGGCTTCCGCACGCTGCCCTGGGGCGATATCGACGCGCTGGAGGCCGCGGTGACGGACCGCACCGCCGCCGTGATGCTGGAACCCCTGCAGGGCGAGGGCGGCATCCGCCCGATCGCGGACGAGGATCTGCGCCGCATCCGCGAGATCTGCGACCGGACCGGCGCGCTGCTGGTCCTGGACGAGGTTCAGTGCGGCGTGGGTCGGACGGGCCGGCTGTTCGCGCATGAATATGCGGGCGTCACCCCCGACGTGATGATGGTCGCCAAGGGCATCGGCGGGGGCTTCCCCCTGGGCGCGGTGCTGGCGACCGAGGCCGCTGCGGCGGGGATGGTCGCGGGCACGCATGGTTCGACCTATGGCGGCAACCCGCTGGCCTGCGCCGTCGGCTGCCGCGTCATGGAGATCGTGGCCGATCCCGATTTCCTGGCCGAGGTGAACCGCAAGGGCGCGCTGTTCCGCCAGAAGCTGGAGGGGCTGGTCGCCTCGCATCCCGACATCTTCGAGGGGGTGCGCGGGCAGGGCCTGATGCTGGGCCTGAAATGCAAGGCCGCGCCTGCCGACCTGGTCCGTGCGGGCTATGACGAGGGGATCCTGACGGTGCCCGCCGCAGACAGCACGCTGCGCCTGCTGCCGCCGCTGAACATCGGCGACGAGGATATCGCCGAGGCCGTCCAGCGGCTGGATCGTGCCGCGGCCCGCCTGGCAGGCTGAACCGGCCCGCGAAGGGGCTGCGGCCCCATTTTTCCCGCCAGCGCCCTTGACCCCGCGGGGTCGGCGGGGCTTGCTGGCGGAAACCCGTTGAAAGACAGACCCATGACGCATTTCCTCGATATCCATAAGACCGAAGCCGATCAGCTGCGGGGCATCATCGACAATGCCCGCGCCATGAAGATCGCCCGCAACGACCGACCCAAGGGCATGCCCGACGACGATCAGCCTCTGGCCGGTCGCATGGTCGCGCTGATCTTCGAGAAGCCCTCGACCCGGACGCGCGTCAGCTTCGACGTGGGCGTGCGACAGATGGGCGGGCAGACGATGGTGCTGTCGGGGTCCGAGATGCAGCTGGGCCATGGCGAGACGATCGCGGACACGGCCCGCGTGCTGTCGCGCTATGTCGATCTGATCATGATCCGCACCTTCGAGGAAGCGACCCTGCTGGAGATGGCGGAACACGCCACGGTGCCGGTCATCAACGGGCTGACGAACCGCACCCATCCCTGTCAGATCATGGCCGACATCATGACCTTCGAAGAACATCGCGGCCCCATCGCGGGGCGCAAGGTGGTCTGGTCGGGCGACGGCAACAACGTCTTCGCCAGCTTTGCCCATGCGGCGGGGCAGTTCGGGTTCGACCTGACCTTCACTGGTCCGAAGACGTTGGACCCGGAACCCGAGTGGATGGAATATGCGGCCGCGATGGGTCGTCCGATCACGATCGAGCGCGACCCCTACAAGGCGGTCGAGGGCGCGGACCTGGTGGTCACCGACACCTGGGTCAGCATGCACGATCCCCAATCCGCCAAGGAACGCCGGCACAACCAGCTGCGCGGGTACCAGGTGAATTCCGACCTGATGTCGCGCGCCAAGCCGGATTCGCTGTTCATGCACTGCCTGCCCGCGCATCGTGACGACGAGGCCACGAGCGAGGTGATGGACGGGCCGCATTCCGTGATCTTCGACGAGGCCGAGAACCGTCTGCATGCGCAGAAGGCCATCATGCGGCATTGCCTCGGCCTGTGATCCGGATGACGGCGGACCTGCGGTCCGCCGAAGACATGCGAAAGGGCCGCGTCGATGACGCGGCCCTTTCCGTTTCGCGGCGTCGCGATCAGCCGATGGCGGCTGCGCGCACATCCTCGTCGATGCCGTCGAGATACTGGGCGAAGTTGTCGCTGAACATCTGGACCAGCCTGGCCGCCTGGCGGTCATAGGCCGCGCCGTCGTCCCAGGTGCGGCGCGGGTCCAGCAGCACGTCTGACACGCCCTCGACGCTGACCGGAACGTCGAAGCCGAAATTCGGGTCGCGGCGGAACTGCGCGTCGTTCAGGCTGCCGTCCAGCGCCGCGCTCAGCAGCGCGCGGGTGGCGCGGATGGGCATGCGGGAGCCGGTTCCGAAGGCGCCGCCGGTCCAGCCGGTATTGACCAGCCAGCAATTCGCGCCGTCCTGCGCGATCTTGTCGGCCAGCAGCTTGCCGTAGACCTCGGGGCGGCGGGGCATGAAGGGCGCGCCGAAGCAGGTCGAGAAGGTCGGGATCGGCTCGGTCACGCCGACCTCGGTGCCGGGGGTCTTGGCGGTGAAGCCCGACAGGAAGTGGTACATGGCCTGCGCGGGCGTCAGGCGCGCGATCGGCGGCAGGACGCCATAGGCATCGCAGGTCAGCATGATCACGTTCTTCGGGCTGCCGCCGAGGCTGGTCGTCGATGCGTTCGAGATCGCGTCCAGCGGGTAGGCGCAGCGCATGTTGTCGGTGATCGAGTTGTCCTCGAAGTCCAGTTCCAGCGTGTCCTCGTCGAAGATCATGTTCTCGATCACGGTGCCGAAGCGCGAGGTGGTGGCGAAGATCTCGGGTTCGGCCTGTGCGGACAGGTTGATCGTCTTGGCGTAGCAGCCGCCCTCGAAGTTGAAGATGCCGTTGTCGGACCAGCCATGTTCGTCATCGCCGATCAGCACCCGCGAGGGGTCGGCCGAAAGCGTCGTCTTGCCGGTGCCCGACAGGCCGAAGAAGATCGCGCTGTCGTCGGGGTTGCCCGGCGCGTGGTTGGCGCTGCAATGCATCGGCATGATGCCCTTGTCGGGCAGCAGGTAGTTCAGCAGCGTGAAGACCGACTTCTTGTTCTCGCCGGCATAGGCGGTGCCGCCGATCAGGATCAGCTTCGCGTCGAGGTTCAGCGCGATCACCGTCCCGCTGCGGCAGCCGTGGCGTTCGGGGTCGGCGGTGAAGTCGGGGCAGTTGATGATCGTGAATTCGGGGGTGAACTCTGCCAGTTCCTCGGCCGCGGGGCGGCGCAGCAGGTGGCGGATGAACAGCCCGTGCCAGGCCAGCTCGGTCACGACGCGCACGTCGAGGCGGTGTTCCGGATCGGCCCCGCCGAACAGGTCCTGCACGAAGTAGTCGCGGCCCTTCATGTGCGCCAGCATGTCGGCATGCAGGCGGTCGAAGGCGTCGGGCGCCATGGGGGCGTTGTTTTCCCACCAGATCGTGTCCTCGACCGCGGGGGTGCGGACGACGAACTTGTCCTTGGGCGAACGGCCCGTATGCGCGCCGGTCGTCACGAGGAAGGTGCCGCCCTGGCCGATGCGGCCTTCGCCGCGGGTCACGGCTTCGTTCATCAGCGCGGGTTCGAGCAGGTTGTAATAGACCCGGCCCAGCCCCTCGATGCCCTGATCTTCAAGACGGCAGTTGGGGTTAACGCGTGTGCTCATGTTCCTCTGGCTCCGGTATGAGGGTTCGGGTCTGTGGCAGGGGGTGATCCCCTTCAATCGGCTATAGCAGCGGTTGAATCGCGCGAAACCGGGCAGCGCTAACCGTTAGCGGCAACAGTAAATGTTATCGCCAACAAGGCAGATTCGCCCCCGATCTGGCGGTCCAACCTGCGGATCGTGCAATCTGCGGGCAGCGAAATCGGGCAGGGGTGATTCGGGTGCAGCTTCACGCGACGACGGTGGCCATCGAGGGGCGGGGGCTGGTGATCCTCGGGCCGTCCGGCGCGGGCAAGAGCACCCTGGCGCTGGAGCTGATGGCCACGGGGGCGGTGCTGGTCGCGGATGACCGGACCGACCTTGCGCGGCAGGGGGATGCACTGATCGCCAGCGTCCCGCAGGCCCTGGCCGGGCGGATCGAGGCCCGCGGCATCGGCATCCTTGGCGCGCGCGAATACGGCCCCGTCCCCGTGGCATGGGCCTGCGACCTGGGGGCCGCTGCGTCGGCACGACTGCCACAACCGGGTTCGGTCGAATGGATGGGGGTGACGGTTTCGCTTGTATCGGGGCCGTGGCGGCCACATCTTCACGCTGCATTGCGGCAGTTGATGTTGGGGGGCAGGGTTCACTGATGCCCCCGCCAAGGGGGTTCCCGTGACCGAGCAGCAGGGCGATACCGACATTCAGAGGCTGGTGCTGGTCACCGGCCCGTCCGGGGCGGGCAGGTCCACCGCGATCAACGTCCTCGAGGATCTGGGCTTCGAGGCCATCGACAACCTGCCGCTGTCGCTGATTCCACGCCTTCTGGACGGCCCCGCGCGGCCCGAGCCTCTGGCCCTGGGCCTCGATGTGCGCAATCGCGATTTCTCGGCCTCGAACGTGATCGAGCTGATCGACCGGCTGACGCGACGGCCGGATTTCGCGATCGAGGTGCTCTATCTCGACTCGGCGCCCGAGGTGCTTGTGCGCCGCTACAACGAGACCCGCAGGCGCCACCCCCTCAGCCCGGACAGTTCGCCCAATGCGGGCGTCGAGGCCGAGATCGATCTGCTGGGGCCGATCCGCAGCCGTGCGGATGTGCTGGTCGATACCTCGGAACTGTCGCCGCACGACCTCAAGGCCGAGCTGACGCGTTGGTTCGGGGGCGCAAGCGCCGTGCGGCTCAGCGTGTCGCTGCATTCCTTCAGCTACAAGCGTGGCGTCCCGCGCGGGCTGGACCTGATGTTCGACTGCCGCTTCCTGGCCAACCCGCACTGGGAACCCGCGTTGCGCCCGATGGATGGCCGGCAGCAGGCCGTCCAGGATCATGTCGCCGCCGATCCGCGATTCGCCGAGTTCTTCGCCCGCACTCGCGAATTGGTGGAATTCCTGCTGCCCGCGCACATGGAAGAGGGGAAATCCCATCTTTCCGTGGGTTTCGGATGCACCGGGGGGAAACATCGTTCGGTCACAATGGTGGAAAAGATGGCGCTTGCGCTTGCGGATGGTGGCTGGCCGGTGTCAATAAGACACAGAGAGCTTGAGCGTCGTATGGCGACGCTGCACGGCGGATCGGATGCCCAGCCCAACGGCGCGGCAGATCCGGACAAGGTGCAGGCGCAGTGACGATGCATGAACCTGGTGAGGCGCGTTGATCGGAATTGTCATCGTGGCACATGGCGGATTGGCCCGGGAATATCTTTCCGCGGTCGAACATGTCGTGGGGCCTCAGAAAGGCATCGCTGCCGTCGCGATCGAGGATGATCACGACCGCGCGGCCAAGACGGCCGAGATCAAGGCCGCGGCCGATGCGGTCGATCTGGGCGACGGGGTGGTGCTGGTCACCGACCTGTTCGGCGGATCGCCGTCGAACCTGTCGCTGCCGGCCTGCGCGGTTCAGGACCGCACCATCCTCTATGGTGCGAACCTGCCGATGCTGGTGAAGCTGGCCAAGTCGCGCCACCTGCGCGTCGGCGATGCGGTGGCCTTCGCCAAGGAAGCCGGGCGCAAGTACATCAACAGCTACAACGTCCCCCCCGAGGCGGCGATCGGAAGCGCGAGGCGTCACCTGGGATGAGCGGAACCGTCACCAAGGACCTGGAGATCATCAACGTGAAGGGCCTGCATGCGCGGGCCAGTGCGAAATTCGTGGACGTGGTCGAAAGCTTCGATGCGCAGGCCACCGTCGAGAAGGACGGCATGTCGGTATCGGGCGACAGCATCATGGGCCTGCTGATGCTGACCGCGCCGCGCGGCAGCCAGATCCGCGTGACCACCACCGGCGCGCAGGCGCAGGAACTGTCGGACGCCCTGTCGCGACTGGTCGCGGATTATTTCGGCGAAGGCATGTAAGGGCCGCGCCTTGGCCGACCGCAAGACCTATCACCACGGCAATCTGCGACAGGCGCTGGTCGATGCGACCGCCGCGCTGGTCGAGGCGCAGGGCCCGCAGGCATTCACCCTGACCGAGGCTGCGCGCCGCGCGGGCGTCTCGGCCGCCGCCCCCTATCGCCATTTCAAGAACCGCGAGGACCTGCTGGAAGAGGTCGCCCGCCAGGGCTTCGAGGAATTCGCCCTGCGGCTGGAACGCGCCTTCGACGGCGGTGCCCCGCAGCCCCTGACCGCCTTCCTGCGCATGGGGCAGGCCTATCTCGATTTCGCCTCGGACCGGCCCGGCTTCTACATGGCCATGTTCGAAAGCGGGATCTCGATCGCGGGCAATGCCGAACTGGCATCCGCATCCGAACGCGCGCAGGGCGTTCTGGTCGCGGCGGCCGACGCCTTGGCGCAGCGCCTGCCCGAGGGCAACCGCCCGCCCGCCCGCATGGTCGCGAACCACGTCTGGGCCATGAGCCACGGCGTGGTCGAGCTGTTCTCTCGCGGGAAACCCGGCGGCCGCAGCCCGGTGGCCCCCTCCGAGATGCTGGAAAGCGGGGCGATCATCTATCTCCGCGGGCTTGGCCTGATCCCTTCGTGAAAAATCGGCAGCCGGGATCTTGATCCCCGGCTTCGGCCTCCCATCTATGTAAATGTAATTAACATTAACATCGGAGGACGACATGGAAACCGCCACCTTGGCACATCACGCAGCCCCGAGGTCGCAATCGCGGCTGGCCGAGGCCCTGGCCCGCGGGCGGGACTGGCTGGATGCAAGGGGACGCCTTGCATGGATCGCGGCGATGGTCCTTGGCTTCATCGCTTTCTGGCCCGCGGGCCTTGCCCTTCTGACCTACATGATCTGGAGCAATCGCATGTTCGGATGCAGCAAACACTCGACCCGCAGCCCCCGCAACGTCGCATCGCCGACCGGCAACAGCGCCTTCGACGCCTATCGCGAACAGACGCTGAAGCGCCTCGAGGACGAGCATGCCGAATTCATGGGCTTCCTCGAAAGGCTGCGCGAGGCCAAGGACAAGGCCGAGTTCGATCAGTTCATGGAAAGCCGCCGTCCCAAGCAGGACGCGTAAGCGACGGGGGCGGGGCCGCATCGGCCCCGCGCCGCCATCAGCGGGTGGGGACCGGCGTCTCGCCCCGGTAATCGTAGAAGCCGCGCCCGGTCTTGCGGCCCAGCCACCCGGCCTCGACATATTTGGTCAGCAGCGGGCAGGGGCGGTACTTCGTGTCCGCCAAGCCGTCATGCAGGACGTTCATGATCGCAAGGCAGGTGTCCAGGCCGATGAAGTCGGCCAGTTCCAGCGGACCCATCGGATGGTTCGTGCCCAGCTTCATCGCCTTGTCGATGCTGTCGACCGAACCGACCCCCTCGTACAGGGTATAGACGGCCTCGTTGATCATCGGCATCAGGATGCGGTTGACGATGAAGGCGGGGAAATCCTCGGCGCTGGCAGCGGTCTTGCCAAGCGATTCGACGACCGCCAGCAGCGACTTGTAGGTCGGCTCGTCGGTGGCGATGCCGCGGATCAGTTCGACCAGCTGCATGATCGGGACCGGGTTCATGAAGTGGAAGCCCATGAACTTCTCGGGGCGATCGGTGCGGCTGGCCAGGCGCGTGATCGAGATCGACGAGGTGTTCGAGGTCAGGATCGTCTCGGGCTTCAGGTGCGGGACCAGGTCCTCGAAGATGGCCTGCTTGACGCTTTCGCGTTCGGTGGCGGCCTCGATCACCAGGTCCGTCTGGCCCAGATCGGCCAGCTTCATCGTCGTGCGGATCCGCGACATCGCCGCCGCACGCGCCTCGACCGAGATCTTTTCCCGCGAGACTTGGCGTTCCAGGTTCTTGTCGATCTGCGACAGGGCCGAGTTCAGGGCCTCCTGGCTGATGTCGTTCAGCAGGACCTCGTAACCCGACAGGGCGAAGACATGGGCGATCCCGTTGCCCATCTGGCCTGCGCCGATCACGCCTACGGTCTGGATGTTCATTCGTGCCACCTTTCGCCTTGCGCCCGCGACGATAGGGCGGGCTTCATGTTGCCGCAACGCAAAACCGCCCCCGGTCGGGGGCGGTTTCACCGTTCGTCCGAAAAGCGGTCAGAGCTTGTCGGTCAGTTCCGGAACGACTGCGAACAGATCGCCCACGAGGCCGTAATCGGCAACTTGGAAGATCGGCGCTTCCTCGTCCTTGTTGATCGCGACGATGACCTTGCTGTCCTTCATCCCCGCAAGGTGCTGGATCGCACCCGAGATGCCGACGGCGACATACAGATCGGGGGCGACGACCTTGCCGGTCTGACCCACCTGCCAGTCGTTCGGGGCATAGCCCGAGTCGACCGCCGCGCGCGATGCGCCGACGGCGGCGCCCAGCTTGTCGGCCAGCTTCTCGATGATCTCGAACTGCTCCTTCGAGCCGACGCCGCGACCGCCCGAGACGACGCGCCCGGCCGAGGTCAGCTCGGGGCGGTCGCTTTCGGCGACCTCGTCGGCGACCCAGGACGACAGGGCCGGATCGTCGGCCAGTGCCGCATCCTCGACCGATGCGCCCGCGCCTTCGCCGGCGGCGTCGAAGCTGGCGGTGCGGATGGTCAGCACCTTCTTGGGATCGGCGGATTTCACCGTCTGGATCGCGTTGCCGGCATAGACCGGACGCTCGAACGTGTCGGCGTCGATCACGGCGGACACGTCCGAGATGACCATGACATCCAGCAGCGCCGCGATGCGGGGCATGATGTTCTTGGCATCGGTCGTGGCGGGGGCCGCGATATGGTCGTAATCGCCCGCAAGCGCCACCAGCAGCGCGGCGGCCGGTTCCGCCAGGCGGTGACCATAGCGCGCATCCTCGGCGACCAGCACCTTGGCGACGCCGTCGATCTTGGCAGCCTCGGCGCCCGCATCGCGCGCGCTTGCGCCTGCACACAGCACGGTCACGTCGCCAAGCGACTTGACGGCGGCGACGGCCTTGCCGGTCGCGTCGCGGTTCAGTTCACCATTGGTGACTTCGGCCAGCAGCAGAACAGCCATCACACCACCCCCGCTTCTTTCAGTTTCGACACCAGCTCGTCGACCGAGCCGACCTTGATCCCCGCCTTGCGGCCCTCGGGTTCGCGCGTGTTCACGACCGACAGGCGCGGCGTGACATCGACGCCCAGATCGGCGGCGCTCTTTTCGTCCAGCGGCTTCTTCTTGGCCTTCATGATGTTGGGCAGCGACGCATAGCGCGGCTCGTTCAGGCGCAGGTCTGCGGTGACGATCGCGGGCAGCTTGACCTCGATGGTCTGCAGGCCGCCATCGACCTCGCGCGTGACCTTCGCGGCCTCGCCCTCGATCTCCAGCTTGCTGGCGAAGGTCGCCTGACCCCAGCCCAGCAGCGCGGCCAGCATCTGGCCGGTGGCGTTCATGTCGTTGTCGATCGCCTGCTTGCCGGCGATGACCAGCCCGGGCTGCTCCTCGTCGATGACGGCCTTCAGGATCTTGGCGACGGCCAGCGGCTCGATATCCTGGTGCACGTCGTCGGCAGCCACGACCAGCACGGCGCGGTCGGCGCCCATGGCCAGCGCGGTCCGCAGGGTTTCCTGCGCCTGCTTCACCCCGATGCTGACGGCCACGATCTCGGTCGCGACGCCCTTTTCCTTCAGACGGATCGCTTCCTCCACCGCGATCTCGTCGAAGGGGTTCATCGACATCTTGACGTTGGCAAGATCCACTCCGGACCCGTCGGCCTTGACCCGAGCCTTCACGTTGTAGTCGATCACGCGCTTGACTGGCACGAGAACCTTCATCGGCCTCTCTCCCTTTGTTTCGGCGTCTTGTGGCACAAGTGTTAGACGTCACTTTCCCCCGATGACAGGGCAAAAACGTCACAGGACGCAGCGTTTGCGGTATCGGTTCAGCGGCTTGCGCCGGCAACCCACAGGATGTCCGCAGCTCCGTCGTCATTGGCGATGCGCCCCGCGACGAACATCCAGTCCGACAACCGGTTGAGGTAGCGCAGCGCCTCGGGGTTGGCATCGCCGCCCGCCGCAAGCTCGGTCGCGCGGCGTTCGGCGCGACGCGCGACGGTGCGGCACAGGTGCAGATGCGACGCCAGCGCCGACCCGCCGGGCAGGATGAAGCTGCGCAGCGGTTGCAGGCGGGCGTTCATCGCGTCGATCTCGGATTCGAGGCGTTCGGTCTGGGCTGTGACGACGCGCAGCACGGGATATCCGGCCTGGTCGTCGGCGTCCATGTTCGGGCGCGAGAGGTCCGCGCCAAGGTCGAACAGGTCGTTCTGGATCACCGCGATCATCGCCGCCAGGTCGCCCGTCGCATGCAGGCGCGCAAGCCCCAGCGTGGCGTTCAGTTCGTCGACGGTGCCATAGGCCTCGACCCGCGGATCGGATTTCGGAACGCGGCTGCCATCGGACAGCGCGGTGTCGCCCTTGTCGCCCGTGCGGGTATAGATGCGGTTCAGCACGACCATCAGCGCGACCCCAGCCAGACAAGGACCAACAGCGCCGCGATGACACCCGCCTGCGCATAGATGCGCCAGCGCATCATCCGGTTGGCGTTGCGTCGGTTCCAGTCGCCGCCCCGGGCGAAGCCGCCGATGCCGGTCATCAGGATCGCGAAGACGATGCCGATGCCCACGAGCGATATGATGATCAGGTTCCTGTCGTCCATGTCCCTGCCTTTCGGTCCGAGAGCCTAAGCGCGCCGCGCGAACCAGTCCAGTGCGCGCGTCGGCAGAACGCGCCGCGCCACCCCCGAGATGCGCGTGGGCGTCGTGACATATTGGCGCGGGGCGGGGCGATCCGCCGTCAGCGCGGTCAGGATGCGCTTCGACACCTCGCGCGGGGGCAGTTCGAACCGGTCCGGCCCCGAGGGTTCGTAGAGCCGCTTCAGCAGGCTGTCGCGATACTGGTCGGCGCGGGCGCTGGACTGCCAGTCCACCCAACGTTCGAAATGCGGGATCGCGTTCTCGCGGATGCGGCTGGTGATGGGGCCGGGCTCGATCAGGACGACATGGATGCCCGTGCCCTCCATCTCCAGGCGCAGGACGTCGGTCAGACCTTCCAGCGCGAACTTGGTCGCGACATAGGGCCCGCGCCAGGGGATGCCGACAAGCCCGAGGACCGAGCTGATATTGACGATCCGCCCCGCCTTGCGTTCGCGGAAATGCGGGATCAGGCGGCGGGTCAGGTCATGCGTGCCAAAGAGGTTGGTCTCGAATATGGCGCGCAGGGCACCGCGCGGCATGTCCTCGACCGCGCCGGGCAGGGCGAAGGCCGCATTGTTGACCAGCCCGTCCAGCGGACCGCCGGCCAGCACCTGATCGACGCAGGCGGCGACGCTGTTCTCGTCGTCCAGGTCCAGCCGCAGGCAGTCGATGCCCTCGGCGCGGCGGGCCGCGATATCGGCATCCTTGCGGCAGGTCGCGACGACATCGATGCCTTGTTCGGTCAGGAAACGCGCCGCATCCAGCCCGATCCCGGACGAGGCTCCGGTCAGCAGGACCCGCATCAGGGGGCGTCCGGCGACAGGAACTGGTTGGCCATGAAGCCGCGATCCCCTCCCGCGGTTCGGATCTCGACCCAAGTGCCGCCGGTCGGGCCCATCGCCTCGACCTGGGTGCCTTCGGTCAGGGCGGCCACGACCGGGTTGCCGGTGCCGGGGCCCGACCGCATGTTGACGCGCGATCCGGTGACATAGAGCCGCTGCCCGTCGCCAAGCGGCTGGGCGGGTGCGGCCTCGGGGGTGCGGCCCGCATATTCGGGCGAGGGTTCCAGCGCGGGGCCGGGGAACTCTTCGACCTGCTCGGGGGTCTGGCTCTCGGCCTCGACGATGGCGGCGCTGCTGTTGGCCTCGGGCGAGGTGGGGGTCAGCGCCTCGGCGCCCTCGGATGCATCGCGCGCGACGGTGGCGGTCAGATCCGCGGCACCGGCATCCTGCGCGGCACTGCGTTCCTGAACATCCTGCGCCCGTCGATCGGCGCGCAGATCGCCGTCGCCATATCCCGACAGGACGGCCCAGATGGCCAGCAGGGTGGCAAGCACCAGCATACCCAGCTTCAGCATTCCCGACAGCCTCCCTCGTGGTGCGCGATCACGGTCGGTCGATTCTTATCCGATCCCGCCGCCCAACACCACGGCAGCGCGGCGGTTCCGCCGTTTTTCGATCTGGACCGGCGGCACGGCGCGTCCTATCCAGAAGGCATGTCTGACGATCTGCTTCCCGATCCCGCGCAAGGCGCGCTGTCCGAACCCCTCAGCCGAGCGATCGGCGAAAGGTATCTGACCTATGCGCTGTCCACGATCATGCATCGCGCGCTGCCGGATGCCCGCGACGGGCTGAAGCCGGTGCATCGCCGCATCCTCTATGCGATGCGGGAATTGCGGCTGTCGCCTACGGGCGCGTTCCGCAAATCGGCCAAGATCACCGGCGACGTGATGGGCAATTATCACCCCCATGGCGATGCCGCGATCTATGACGCGATGGCCCGCCTGGCCCAGGATTTCGCCATGCGCTATCCGCTGGTGGACGGGCAGGGGAACTTCGGCAATATCGACGGCGACAACCCCGCCGCCGCGCGTTACACCGAGGCCCGCCTTGCCGGCACCTCCGAGGCGCTGATGGACGGCCTGACCGAGGATTCGGTCGATTTCCGCCCGAACTACGACGGCACCCTGACCGAGCCCGCGGTGCTGCCCGCGGCCTTCCCGAACCTGCTGGCGAACGGCGCGTCGGGCATCGCGGTGGGCATGGCCACGAACATCCCGCCCCACAACCTGCACGAGGTGATCGACGCCTGCCTGCATCTGATCAAGTCGCCCGACGCGCGTGACGACACGCTGGCGACGCTGCTCAAGGGGCCGGACTTCCCCACCGGCGGCGTCGTCGTCGAAAGCGCCGAGAGCATGGCCGAGACCTATCGCACGGGGCGCGGCGCCTTCCGCCTGCGCGCGCGCTGGTCGGTCGAGGATCTGGGCCGGGGGCAGTGGCAGATCGTCGTCACCGAGATCCCCTACCAGGTGCAGAAATCCAAGCTGATCGAGCGGCTGGCCGAACTGATCCAGACCCGCAAGATCCCGATCCTGGCCGATGTGCGCGACGAATCGGCCGAGGATATCCGCATCCTGCTGGAACCCAAGACCCGCAGCGTCGATCCCGAACAGCTGATGGCCGCGCTGTTCAAGACGAGCGACCTGGAAATCCGCTTCAACCTGAACATGAACGTGCTGATCGACGGCCGCGTGCCCAAGGTCTGCAGCCTCAAGGAGGTGCTGCGCGCGTTCCTCGACCACCGCCGCGAGGTGCTGCTGCGCCGCGCGAATTTCCGGCTGGACAAGATCGCCGCGCGGCTCGAGGTGCTGGAAGGCTACCTGGTCGCCTATCTCAACATCGACCGCGTGATCGAGATCATCCGCCACGAGGACGAGCCCAAGGCCGTGATGATGGCCGAGTTCGGCCTGTCCGAGGTCCAGGTCGAGGCGATCCTGAACATGCGCCTGCGCGCCCTGCGCAAGCTGGAAGAGATCGAGCTGCGCGCCGAACGCGACGCCCTGCTGAAGGAACGCGACGGCCTGCAGGCCATGCTGGCCGACGAGGATGCGCAATGGGCGCAGATCGCCACCCAGCTGAAGGAGGTGCGCAACCTCTTCGGGAAATCCACCCCCGAGGGCCAGCGCCGGACCGAGATCGCCGAGGCCGCCGAGACCCCCGTCATCGACATCGAGGCCATGATCGAGCGCGAGCCGTTGACCGTGATCCTGTCGAAGATGGGCTGGATCCGCGCGATGAAGGGCCACCAGCCGCTGGATGCCGAGGTCAAGTTCAAGGATGGCGACGGGCCGGGCTTCGCGCTGCATGCCGAAACGACCGACAAGCTGATGATCTTCGCCTCGAACGGGCGGTTCTACACGCTGCCCGCAAGCAACCTGCCGGGCGGGCGCGGCATGGGCGAACCCCTGCGCCTGATGGTCGATCTGCCGAACGAGGCCGAGGTGATCGCGATCTTCCCCTGGCGCGAGGGGGTGAAGTATCTTGTGGCCTCGAAGGCCGCGGACGGGTTCATCGTCAATTCGTCGGACATCCTGGCGCAGACGAAGTCGGGCAAGCAGGTGCTGAACGGCGACGCGCTGCTGTGCCGTCCCGTGGCGGGCGATCACGTCGCCGTCGTCGCGGGCACCCGCCGGATGCTGGTCTTCCCGTTGACGGAACTGCCCGAGATGGCGCGCGGCAAGGGCGTGCGGCTGATGAAGCTGAAGCCCGGCGGCCTGTTCAAGGACGAGGTACTGACCGACGCGATCACCCTGAACCTTGTCGACGGGCTGTCATGGCCGATGGGCGGGGGCAAGACGCGGACCGAAAGCGACCTGTCGGAATGGGTCGGCAAGCGGGCGGGCGTGGGCCGCATGGCGCCACGCGGCTTCCCGCGCGACAACAAGTTCGCATAAGCAAAAGGGCGGGGTCATCCCCGCCCTTCGTCGCTTCCGCGGGTGGCGTCGCTTACAGCCCGCCGCCGCCGACCGATCCGAAATACTCGCCGGTGATATAGCTCGCTTCGTCCGATGCCAGGAGCACGTAGATCGGCGCGATCTCGACCGGCTGCCCCGGACGGCCAAGCGGCTGGTTGGCGCCATGCTGCGCCGCCTTGTCCGTCGGCTGCCCGCCGCTGATCTGAAGCGCGGTCCAGTAGGGGCCGGGGCAGACCGCGTTCACGCGGATGCCGCGCGGGGCCAGCTGCTTGGCCAGCGATTGCGCGAAGGCCACGTTCGCCGCCTTGGACTGGGCATAGTCGAACAGATGCGCCGCGGGCGAGAATGCCTGCGTGGACGAGGTGATGATGATCGAGCCGCCTTCGCCCATATGCGGCACCGCCGCGCGGGTGATCCAGAAGGGCGCGTAGATGTTCGTCTTCATCGTCGCGTCGAAATCCTCGGTCGTCAGCTCTTCGAGGGTCTCGCAATATTGCTGGCGACCGGCATTGTTGACCAGGACATCCAGCCCGCCCAGTTCCTCGACCGCGCGCGCCACGAGGGTCTTGCAGAAATCCTCGTCCCGGATGTCGCCCGGGATGGCCACGGCCTTGCGGCCCTCGGCCTCGATCACGGCGACGATGGCGTCGGCATCCTCCTGTTCCTCGGGAAGATAGTTGATGGCGACATCCGCGCCCTCGCGGGCAAAGGCGATGGCGGCCGCCGCACCGATTCCGCTGTCGCCGCCGGTCACCAGGCAGCGCTTGCCCGCCATGCGCCCGGACCCGCGATAGCTTTTTTCGCCATGATCGGGCAGGGGGTCCATGCGGGTCGCAAGGCCCGGCATCTGCTGCTTCTGCGCGGGGAAATCGGGTTCGGGAAGGCGGGGGTCCTGCAACGCTCCGGCGCGGAACGGGGGGCGGAAGGGCTTGCCTGACATGGCTCTCTCCGATGTTGCGGTGATGTCAGGTGCCAACGATGGGCGATGCCGGGGGTTCCGGCATCATTTGTCTGTCCGACGCACCCATTTCCAGCCGGTGATCATCGGACGGACAAGATCCTCGTGCTTCCAGAGGCGATAGAAGGCGATGATGGCCACGTGCAGCAGCACAAGGACCAGCACCAGCGTCGCCCCGATATCGTGCCAGCCCACCGCCGCATGAGAGATGTCGGGCCCCGCAAGATCGGCCAGCGGGCCGATGTTCGCGAAATCCTCGGGGTCGATCACGAGGCCGCTGCCCACCTGCCACAGCAGCACGCCCAGCATGGCGACGACCGACAGCGCGCCCATCGGGTTGTGACCCGGCCACAGGCTGGGACGCGGTTCGTGCAGGTGCCGAAGATAGGAGATGACCGCCCTCGGCCCGCGCAGGAAGTTGCGAAACCGCGCATGTTCGGGCCCGACGAAGCCCCAGACCACGCGGAAGGCCAGCAGCGCCAGGATGGCATAGCCCAGCCAGAAATGGATCGTCATGACGCCGGGGCCGAACTTGCCCAGCAACCAGTTCGCGATGACCAGCGTGGCCAGCAACCAGTGGAATGCCCGAAGGGCCGGGTCCCAGACGCGGACCCGGCGTGCCTGCTCGGCGGCCATCAGTCCGCGCGATAGCTTTGGTGACAGTCGCGGCAGGTGCCCCCCACCGCCTGAAGCGCCGGCCCGAGGTTTTCCTGACCGCCCGCGACGGCCTGGTCCATGCCTTCGGTCGCGCTGGCGAGCGCCGCGTATTTCTGCGCGAAGTCGTCCTTGTCGTCCCAGATCGCGGGCAGGGCGTCGGTGCCGTCGATATCGTCGGCGGAACTGCCATCAACGAACAGCTTGGGCAGGTCGTAACCCGTCAGCGCCATCAGGTTCTGCGCTGCTGCGACGGCTGCGGCCTCGTCGTATTCGGTATTGCCGCGTGCCATGTCCGACAGGGTGCCCATCTCGGTCGAGATCATGGTGAAGAAGCCCTGTCGCGCCTTGACCGCATCGTCGGCGGACTGGGCGGCCACCGGCAGGGCGGCAAGGCAGAAGGCGGCAGTCAGGAAGGCTCTGGTCATGGCGTGCTCCTTGGAACCTGTCGGTTTGTCGGCTTGCCATGTCAGCTTTGCAGGAAGGGCGGTGCGGCGCAACAGCGCAGCCCCGCCCTCACGCTTTCGCGATCAGCCTGCGCTGTAAAGCGGCATGACCCCCGCCTCGCGGTGGATGTCGTTCACCGTGCCGCGGTCCAGACCCATCGCGACGGCAAGGTCGTTCAGGTAACGCGCCTCGGCCTCGTTGTCGAAATCGATGGCCAGAAGCGACATCAGATAAACCTGCGCCTCGAGGCCCTGCGGCACGTCGCGGGCAAGGTCCTGCGCATCGACGGGGCGCGACATCTGTTCGCGGATGAAGTTGCGTTCGTCATCGTCCAGATCGTCGCCCAGATGGCCCAGCAGGCGCTGCTTCTCGGCGTCGTCGACATGGCCGTCGGATTTCGCGGCCTGGATCATCGCGCGCAGCATCAGCGCCGCGACGGCGTTCTGTTCCGGGGTCGGCGCCACCTCGGGTTCGGCGTCATGAGAGATCGCGTCGTCGAACAGCGACCCGAAGGTCGCGTCGTTCTTCGGCTGCGAATCCTTCTGCGCCAGCTGGCCCGCAGTCGCCGAGCCGCCGACCAGGCCGCCCAGAACGGCGCCCAGCCCGCCCGCGGCTGCACCGCCGCGACCGCCCAGGTTGTCCAGCAGCCCGCCCAGGCTGCCCTGACCGCCGCTGCGGTTGCCCAGCATCTGCGTCAGGCTGCCGCCGCCCGATCCGCCCGACAGAAGGCCGCCCAGAAGACCGCCGCCCTGAGTGCCGCCATGCGTGCCGCCACCCTGCTGGCGGTTCTTCATCACCGCGCCGATTCCCTTGGCAAGCATCACGCCCGCGGCGACGCGGGCCAGGCTTTTCATCATGCTCATGCGAATTCCCCTGTCTTCCGTGAAAGGGCCCCGCGCGCGATCCGCGCAAGGCGTTGGTTCGGCAACGAAAGGCGCGGGCCACGGGTTCCAGCGTGCCCTGCCTGCAATGCCTGCCGAAACTAGCACGTCTGCGTGACGCTGTGCCCTTGATTTTTCCCCTGCCGCCTTATACATCGCGGCGCACGTCAAATCCGGGGCCCTTCAGCCATGCCCCGCGGTATCCAGGAGGCCCACATGGCAAAGGCAAAGTTTGAACGGACGAAACCGCACGTCAACATCGGGACCATCGGTCACGTTGACCACGGCAAGACGACGCTGACGGCTGCGATCACGAAGTACTTCGGCGACTTCCGCGCCTACGACCAGATCGACGGCGCGCCGGAAGAGAAGGCCCGCGGGATCACGATCTCGACGGCGCACGTGGAATACGAGTCCGAGACGCGCCACTACGCGCACGTGGACTGCCCGGGCCACGCCGACTACGTGAAGAACATGATCACGGGTGCGGCGCAGATGGACGGCGCGATCCTGGTCGTGAACGCCGCCGACGGCCCGATGCCGCAGACGCGCGAGCACATCCTGCTGGGCCGCCAGGTCGGCATCCCCTACATGGTCGTGTACCTGAACAAGGTCGACCAGGTGGATGACGAAGAGCTGCTGGAACTGGTCGAGATGGAAGTGCGCGAGCTGCTGTCCAGCTACGACTTCCCGGGCGACGACATTCCGATCATCAAGGG
>NZ_ATUJ01000005.1 GCF_000420145.1 Paracoccus zeaxanthinifaciens ATCC 21588 | reverse complement strand
CAAGTCAGCGATTACACCGGTGCAGCCGCGCTGCTGAGCAGCCTGCCTCGGGCGGACTGGCTGCTCGCCGACCGAGGCTATGATGCGGATTGGTTCCGCGACGCCCTGAAAGACAAGGGGATCAGGCCCTGCATCCCGGGCCGGAAGTCCCGCGGCAAACCCGTCAAATACGACAAGCGACGCTACAGACGACGCAACCGCATAGAGATCATGTTCGGTAGGTTGAAGGACTGGCGGCGAGTAGCGACACGTTACGATAGATGCCCAAAGGTCTTCCTCTCCGCCGTCGCTCTCGCTGCCACCGTCATGTTCTGGCTGTGACCATCAATGAGTCTGGAGCCTAAAGCCAGGGTAATGCAACAATACCGACCGGATGGCGAAAGACCATGTCGGCATGGGCATGCAGATGGTCGATATAGCTGTGGGTGCCGGTCTTGGGGACCGAGAACATCACCAGCGACTTGCGCCAGAAGATCAGCATGGGCAGGGCCTTTCAGGAATTCGGGGCGGCGTCACGCTGTGACGGATGCCGCCCCGATGCAAGCCCCTGGCGTGCGGGCTGTCAGTCCCCGATCCGCGCCACGGGCGCGTCATGGGCCAGCGTGTCGCCCTCGGCCGCGATGCGGGTCAGGCGGCCCGCGCGATGGGCCTCGATGCGGGTCTCCATCTTCATCGCCTCGATCACGGCGATGACCTGACCCTGCCGGACCTGGGCGCCGTCCTCGACCTGCCAGGCCGACAGGGTGCCCGCGATGGGGGCCGCGACCGTCGCCTCGTCCGCGGGCTGGGTTTCGGCGACGGGGGCGGCGCTGCCCATCCCCGCCAGCAGGGATTGCGGCAGCGCGATCATGTGGCGGCGGCCGTCGATCTCGATCGGCAGGCGCAGCATCACGGGATCGGGGTCGGGCGTGACGCGCGGGGCGGGCGTCAGCGCGGCGTCCAGCCGTTCGGCGAAGTCGGTCTCGATCCAGCGGGTATGGACCGCGAAGCCGCCGTCATCGGCGCGGAACTCGGGCGCCTTCAGAACCTCGCGGTGGAAGGGCAGGACCGAGGCGACGCCCTCGATGCGGAATTCCGCCAGCGCGCGCGCGGCGCGGGCCAGCGCGGTCGCCCGGTCCGGTCCGGTGACGATCAGCTTGGCCATCATCGAATCGAAGGCGCCGGGCACCGTGCCGCCCTGCTCGACGCCGCTGTCCAGCCGAACGCCCATGCCGCCCGGGGCGGCGAAGACCTCGATCGGGCCGGGGGTGGGCAGGAAGCCGCGGGCGGGATCCTCGGCATTGATGCGGAACTCGATCGCGTGGCCGGTGGGGGCGGGAACGTCCTCGTCGGCCAGGCGGCCCCCTTGGGCCACGCGGATCATCGCGCGGACGATGTCGATGCCGGTCGTTTCCTCGGTGACGGGATGTTCGACCTGCAGGCGGGTGTTCACCTCGAGGAACGAGATCGTGCCGGATGCCGACAGCAGGAACTCGACCGTGCCGGCGCCGGAATATCCGGCATGCGCGCAGATCGCGCGGGCCGAGGCGTGGATGCGGTCGCGCTGGTCGTCCGTCAGGAAGGGTGCGGGGGCTTCCTCGACCAGCTTCTGGTTGCGGCGCTGCAGCGAACAGTCGCGCGTGCCCAGCACCTTGACGCGCCCGTGGCGGTCGGCCAGCACCTGCGCCTCGATATGTCGGGGCTTGTCGAGGAACTGCTCGACATAGCATTCGCCGCGGCCGAAGGCGGTGACGGCCTCGCGGGTGGCGCTGTCGAACAACTCCTCGACCTCGTCCAGCGCCCAGGCGACCTTCATGCCGCGACCGCCGCCGCCATGGGCCGCCTTGATCGCCAAGGGCAGGCCGTGTTCCTGCGCGAAGGCCAGCGCCTCGGCACCGCTGCCGACGGGACCGGGGCTGCCCGCGACCAGCGGTGCGCCCACGGCCTCGGCGATCTCGCGGGCGCGGATCTTGTCGCCAAGCGCCTCGATCACGGCGGGATCGGGACCGATCCAGATCAGCCCGGCATCCTGCACGGCACGGGCGAAATCCGCGTTCTCGGACAGGAAGCCATAGCCGGGATGGATCGCCTGCGCGCCCGTGCGCTGGGCGATCGCGATGATCTTGCCCCCATCGAGATAGCTGTCGGCAGGCTTTGACCCGCCAAGCGCATGCGCCTGGTCGGCCAGCCGCACGAAGGGCGCATCGCGGTCCGGGTCGGCATGGACGGCGACGGATTCGATCCCCTCGTCGCGGCAGGCGCGGATGACGCGCAGGGCGATCTCTCCGCGGTTGGCGATCAGGATGCGGGTGATGGGCGAATGCCCCGTGTCAAGAAACAGCGTCATGGGAAGGCTCCAGTGTCAGCGGGGCAAAGGGGGCGCGGGCGACGAAGCGGATGCGTGCGCCGGGCGGGATCTGGGCTGCAAGATCCAGCGCCGAGGGGTCGAGGGTGGCGATGACCGGATAGCCGCCGGTCAGCGGGTGATCGGCAAGGAACAGGACGGGCTGGCCGGAATGGGGGACCTGGATCGCGCCGATGGCGGTGCCTTCGGATGGCAGCTCGGCCCCGTCGCGGGTCAGCGCATCGCCCTGCAGCCGGATCCCCACGCGCGAGGATTGCGGTGTGACCTGCCAGTCCTGGGCCAGGAAGGATTGCACCTGGTCGTCGGTGAACCAGTCCGTGCGCGGCCCCAGGGTGACGGGCAGGGTAACGGTCCGGTCGGACCCCGGCAGGTCGGGCGCGGGTTCGGGCAGTCCCGTCGCGTCGGCGGGCAGGCGGGCGGGCGACAGCGCATCGCCCGCCGTCAGCGGCTCGGGGCCGATATTCGACAGCGTGTCGGTCGCGGCCGATCCCAGCACGGGGGCCACGTCGAACCCGCCCCGCAGCGCGAGGTAGCTGCGCATCCCGCGCGCGGGCGGGGCGATCCGCAGCCGGTCGCCCGCATCCATCGCAAAGGCCGCGCCGGGGGCGATGGGCAGGTCGTTCACATGCGCGGTCGCGGCCCCGGTCAGGGCCAGCGTCAGCGCTTCCTCGGCCAGCAGCACCACCGGCCCCAGGGTGATCTCCAGCACGGCACGGCCACGGGGGTTGCCCACGGCGCGGTTGGCGCGGCGCATCGCGCCCCGGTCCATCGCGCCGGACGCCGTGACGCCCTGCGCGGCCTGACCGCCGCGACCCTCGTCCTGCAACAGGATCGGGAATGCGGTGCGCTCGACCCGCAGACCCTTGGCCGGTGCGGGGGTGGGCATGGCCACCGAATGCAACTTGGCGCGACCTTCGACGAAGCGCACGCGCGTTCCCGGTTGCAGCAGGGCGGGCGGGTCGCGGGTCAGGTCGAACATCGGCAGCTCGGTCCGGCCGATCAGCTGCCAGCCGCCGGGGCTTGCCTGCGGATAGATCCCGCCGAAGCGCCCCGCCAGCGCGACCGAGCCCGCGGGAATGCGCGTGCGCGGCGTCGCGCGGCGCGGCAGGTCGAACCGCGGATCGTCGCAGGTCATGTAGGCGAAACCGGGGGCAAAGCCGCAGAAGGCCGTCTGCCATGTCGCGGCCTGATGGGCGGCGATCACCTCGGAAGTGGTCAGGTCCATGTGGCGGGCCACGTCGTCCAGATCCTCGCCGTCATAGGTGACGGGGATCTCGATCAGGAGGGCGTCGCGCAGGGCAGGGGCGGTGCCCGGTCGCGGGGCGGCCCGCGCGATGCGCCGCGCAAGCGCCGCGTCGGCATGGGTGCCGGGGGCGGTGCGGATCATCAGGGTGCGGGCGGCGGGAATGATCTCGGCCACGCCCGGCACGGGGTCTGCGGCAAGCGCGTCGAACAGCGCCAGCGTGGCGTCCAGATCCGGCAGCTCGACCAGAACCATGCGCGGGCCGATGGGCAGGAAGCGCATGGTCATTTGCCCGCGAAGGGGGCGATGGTCACGCCCTCGGCCAGCAGCAGGTCGCGGATGCGGGCGGCCATGGCGACGGCGCCGGGGCTGTCGCCGTGAACGCAGATGCTGTCGGCCTGCAGGTCCAGCATGCTGCCGTCGATGGCCTGGATGGTGCCCGTGCGCGCAAGATGCAGCATCCGTGCGGCGACAGTCTCGGGGTCGTGCAGCACCGCGCCGGGATCGCGGCGCGACACCAGCGCGCCGTCGGGGGTATAGGCGCGATCCGCGAAGGCCTCGGCCACGGTTGCAAGGCCCGCATCGCAGCCGCGGGCCAGGATCGGCGCCCCGGCCAGCCCCATCAGCACCAGCGACGGATCGACCGCCAGGATCCCCGCGATCACCGCATCGCCCTGCCGCGCATCCGACGCGATGGTGTTGTACAGCGCGCCATGCGGCTTGACATAGGCGACCCGCGTTCCCGCCGCCCGTGCCAGCCCCTGCAGCGCCCCGATCTGATAGATGACATCGGCGGTCAGGTCGTCCGGCGCGACATCCATCGCGCGCCGACCGAAGCCCACCCGGTCGGGATAGCTGACATGCGCCCCCACGGACACGCCGCGTTCGGCGGCCATCCGCAGCACCGCCAGCAGCGATGCCGGGTCGCCCGCGTGAAAGCCGCAGGCGATGTTGGCGCTGCTGACGATGTCCAGCATGGCTGCGTCGTCGCCCATGGACCAGGCGCCATAGCCCTCGCCCAGGTCGCTGTTCAGGTCGATGGTGGTCATGCGGGTCTCCTTGTTCACTGTCCGAGGAAGGCGAAGATGGTGCCGACCGATGCGGCCCCCATATACCAGGTCAGCGCGCAGATGATCGCGCCTGCCAGCAGCAGCGGCCGGTTGTAGCGGTGCCCCCCCATCAGGTCGGACCGCGCGAAGCCGACATAGGTGAAGATGGTCAGGCCGATGGGCAGGATAAGCCCGTTGAAGCCGCCGACAAAGACCAGGATCGCGGCGGGCGCGGTCCCCAAGGACAGGAACACCGCCAGCGAGAAGGCGATGAAGCCGACCGTCGCGCGGCCGCGTGCCGCATCGCCGCGCACGCCCACCACGTCGAGGAAGCTGACCGAGGTATAGGCCGCCCCGATGACCGAGGTGATCGCCGCCGCCCACAGGACCAGGCCGAAGACGCGCAGGCCGATCTCTCCGGCGGCGGCGGCGAAGGCCTGTGCCGCGGGGTTCGCGGCCTGCCCCGACAGGTCCAGCGTGACGCCCGACGCAACGACCCCCAGGATCGCGCAGAACAGCACGAAGCGCATGACCCCGGTGACCGCGATGCCGGTCAGCGCGGCGCGGGTCACTGCGGCAAGGTTCTCGGTCCCGGTCAGGCCCTTGTCCAGCAGGCGATGCGCCCCGGAATAGGTGATGTAGCCGCCGACCGTGCCGCCCACGATGGTCGTGATCGCGGCAAAGTCGATATTGGAGGGGAAGACCGCCTGGCGCAGCGCCTCGCCCACGGGCGGGTTCGATTGCAGCGCGACGAACAGCGTCATCAGGATCATCACGACGCCCAGCCCTACGATCATGCGGTCCAGCAGTAGGCCCGCGCGATGCGACAGGAAGATCGCGATGGCCAGCGCGGCGGTGATCGCGCCGCCGATCTTCGGATCCAGCCCCAGCAGCGCGTTCAGCCCCAGGCCTCCGCCCGCGATGTTGCCGATGTTGAAGGCCAGACCGCCGATCACGACCAGCGCCGACAGCAGGTATCCCGCTCCGGGGATCGCGGCGTTCGCCGTCTGGGACGCGCGCCGGCCCGTCAGCGCGGTGATGCGCCACACGTTCAGCTGCACCACGAAGTCGATGATGATCGAGGCTAGGATCGCGAAGGCGAAGGCCGACCCCATCTGCGCGGTGAAGCTGGCGGTCTGCGTGATGAAGCCCGGCCCCACGGCCGAGGTGGCCATCAGGAAGATGGCGGCAAGGAAGCCGCCCCTGACGGTGGCGTTGGCGGCCGTGGGCGCGCTGGTTGTCATGATGCTCTCCTCTCGTTCCTTGCACGAAGGTTCGATGACGGTGCGGCGATCGGTCAATAAATTTCCGACAAATCGGCGCGGATTGTTGAACAATAAATGTGATCACGCCCCTGTTATGCCCTTTGTTTGGGCAGTTATCGGGCCTGAAGCCCCCGACATTCGGGCGAATCGATGTGACGGCGCTTGTCGCAGGGACGCGTTCGCGCGATGATCCGCCCCTGATGAGCGATACGACGACACCCAGCCTGCCCGAGGAAATCGCGGCCCGACTTCGCGACCGCATCACGGGCGGCATCCTGCGCCCCGGCCAGCACCTGTCCGAGGCCGTGCTGGCCGCCGACATGCAGGTCTCGCGCAACACCCTGCGCGAAGTGTTCCGCCTGCTCACCCGCGAGGGGTTGCTGACGCATCTGCCGAACCGGGGCGTTTCGGTCGCCGTGCCCTCGATGGGGGCGATCCTCGACATCTATCGCGTGCGGCGCCTGATCGAGCTTCCGGCCCTTGCCAATGCGCGCCCGCGCCACCCGGCCATCGCGCGGATGTCCGAGGCGGTGGACGACGCGCGCGCCGCGCGGGAGGCGGGGGACTGGCAGGGGGTCGGCAGCGCCAACATGCAGTTCCATGCGGGCATCGTCGCGCTGACCGACAGCCCGCGGCTGACGGCATTCTTCGCGCAACTGACGGCGGAACTGCGGCTGGCCTTCGGGCTGATCGACGACGCGCAGGAGCTGCACGCCCCCTTCATCGAGACGAACCAGGACCTGCTGCACAGACTGGTGGCGGGCGACACGCAGGGTGCCGCCGAGCATCTGGCATCCTATCTGGACCGGTCCGAACGGCTGGTGCTGGAGGCCTTCGCGCGGATCGAGATGCGCTGATGCGAAGACGCCCGGACGGCGGGTCCGGGCGTTTCGGGATCAGGTGTCGAGGTTCTCGACGTTCAGCGCGTTCTGCTGGATGAATTCGCGGCGCGGTTCGACCACGTCGCCCATCAGCTTGGTGAACAGGTCCTCGGCCTCGGCCACGTCCTCGATGCGAACCTGCAGCATGGTGCGCGCGACCGGGTCCAGCGTGGTTTCCCACAGCTGTTCGGGGTTCATCTCGCCCAGACCCTTGTAGCGTTGCAGCGACAGGCCCTTCTCGCCCTCCATGAAGACCGCCGACAGCAGCCCGAGCGGGCCATAGATCGGCTGGTCGCGATCCTTGCGGACCAGGTGGGCGGGCTTGGAATAGATCTCCTGCAGGGCCTGCGTCATCTCGCCCAGGCGGCGGCTTTCGCCGCTGCGCAGCATCTGGCCGTCCAGCACGCGCGCCTCCTCGACCCCGCGCAGGGTGCGCGTCAGGCGGATGCCGGCGTCCTGGGTCGGGCGACCCTGCCAGCCGCGTTCGTATTCGGCGGCGATCAGGTCCAGCCGGCCCGCGATGGCATCGGCCACGCCCTGCGCGTCGCTGTCCACCCGGCCCTGCACCAGCGCACCGGCGATGGCCGCCTGTTCGGTGATGTGGGGCGGGTAATGCGTGGGATAGGCGCGCAGGATGCGCCGCGCGGTGCGGGCCTCCTCGACCACGCGGGCAAGGTCGTTGCCGGTGATCTGCTGACCGTCGGCAAGGCGCAGGCTGGCCCCGTCGATGCCCTGCTGGATCAGGTAATCCTCCAGCGCGGCCTCGTTCTTCAGATAGACCTCGGACCGGCCGCGGCCGACCTTGTAGAGCGGCGGCTGCGCGATATAGAGATGCCCCGCCTCGATCAGCTCGGGCATCTGGCGGAAGAAGAAGGTCAGAAGCAACGTGCGGATATGCGCGCCGTCCACGTCGGCATCGGTCATGATGACGATCTTGTGGTAGCGCAGCTTCTTAAGGTCGAATTCGTCGCGCCCGATCCCGGTGCCAAGCGCGGTGATCAGCGTGCCGACCGTCTCCGAGGACAGCATCCGGTCGAAGCGGGCGCGTTCCACGTTCAGGATCTTGCCGCGCAGGGGCAGCACGGCCTGGTTCTTGCGCGACCGGCCCTGCTTGGCCGAGCCGCCTGCCGAGTCGCCCTCGACGATGAACAGTTCGGACAGCGAGGGGTCCTTTTCCTGGCAATCGGCCAGCTTGCCGGGCAGCGAGGCCACGTCCATCGCGGTCTTGCGGCGCGTCAGCTCGCGCGCCTTGCGGGCGGCCTCGCGGGCCAGTGCGGCCTCGATGATCTTGCCGACGATCTGCTTGGCGTCGTTGGGGTTCTCCTCGAACCACTCGGCCAGCTTCTCGCCCACCAGCCCTTCGACCGCGGGGCGTACCTCGCTGCTGACCAGCTTGTCCTTGGTCTGGCTGGAGAATTTGGGGTCGGGTACCTTGACCGACAGCACGCAGGTCAGGCCCTCGCGGGCGTCGTCGCCGGTGAAGTCCACCTTTTCCTTGCGGGCGATGCCGCTTTCCTGCGCGTATTTGGTGATGACCCGGGTCAGCGCCCCGCGGAAGCCCGCCATATGCGTGCCGCCGTCGCGCTGCGGGATGTTGTTGGTGAAGGGCAGCACCGTCTCGTGATAGCTGTCGTTCCACCACATCGCGACCTCGACCCCGATGCCGTTCCGCTCGCCGGTCATGAAGATCGGCGTCTCCATCGTGGAGGTCTTGGAACGGTCGAGATACTTCACGAATTCCCGCACGCCGCCGTCGTAGAACAGCTCGGTCCGCAGGGGCTCGGCGGGACGCTCGTCCTCGATGATGATGCGGACGCCGCTGTTGAGGAAGGCCAGTTCCCGCAGGCGGTTCTCGAGCGTCTTGAAGACATAGTCGAGATTGCTGAACGTGCCTTCCGGGTCCGTCGTCTTGGACGAGGCCATGAAGCGCACCTCGGTCCCGGATTCGCCCGGCGCATCGCCCACGACGCGCAGATGCTCGGCGGTCTCGCCCTTCTCGAAGCGGGCGTAATGTTCCTGGCCGTTGCGCCAGATGCGCAGTTCCAGCCAGTCCGACAGCGCGTTCACGACCGACACGCCCACCCCGTGCAGACCGCCCGAGACCTTGTAGCTGTTCTGGTCGAACTTGCCGCCCGCATGCAGCTGGGTCATGATGACCTCGGCCGCGCTGACGCCTTCGGTGGGGTGCATGTCCACCGGGATGCCGCGCCCGTTGTCGCGCACGCTGACGCTGTTGTCGGCATGGATCTTCACCCGGACGAAGTCGGCGTGACCGGCCAGCGCCTCGTCGATGCCGTTGTCCACGACCTCGTAGACCATGTGGTGCAGGCCCGATCCGTCGTCGGTATCGCCGATATACATGCCGGGACGCTTGCGCACGGCCTCGAGGCCCTTGAGAACCTTGATGGAATCGGCGCCATAGCTGGCGGGTTGCGCGGCAGTGTCGTTCATGGATGAAGGTTCCTTGTCGTACTGTCCCGATATATCCCCTCGGGCGGGCAAAGTCACGGCTTTGGCAGGGTTTTTCGGCCCTCGCGGCGGGTTTTCGATCAGTCCGGCCAAGCGGCCTGCGAACGGCTGCCGTCGCGGGTCACGGACAGGGCGCGCGCGCGGGTGCCGAAGGCGTCGAACAGCTCGGGGCCGGTGCCGGTCAGCAGGCTCTGGGCGGGCATGGCGGCGATCCGGTCATAAAGCGCCGCGCGGCGGTCGGCATCCAGATGGGCCGCCACCTCGTCCAGCAGCAGAAGCACCGGCTGGTCGGACAGCGCACGGGCATTGGCAAGGATCAGCGACAGCAGCAGCGCCTTCTGTTCGCCGGTCGAGGACAGCGCGGCGGGCATGTCCTCGGGGCCCCAATACGCGCCCAGATCGGCCCGGTGCGGGCCGGTCAGGCTGCGGCCCGCCGCCATGTCGCGCGGGCGCATCGCGGCCATGCGGTCGGCGATGGATGCGGCATCCGCATCGTCGGCCTGACCCTCGCCGGGCAGCAGCGTCAGGCGCGCGGCGGGAAAGTCGCGCCCGCCTTCCTGCGCCGCAGCGATCCGGTCCAGTGCCGCCAGCCGGTTGCGGGTCAGGGCGGCGCCGGCCTCGGCCATGCGGGCCTCGAGCGCGCGATACCAGCCCGGATCGCCCGCCTGGTCGCGCAGCAGGCGGTTCCGTTCGCGCATCGCCTTGTCATAGCTCAGCGCAAGATCGGCATGGTCGGGCATCAGCGACAGCGTCACGCGGTCGAGGAAGCGCCGCCGCCCCTCGGGGGCCTCGGTCCACAGGCGGTCCATCGCGGGGACCAGCCAGATCACCCGCAGCAGCCGGGCCAGCGCGGTCTGGGGAACCTGCCTGTCGTCGATGGCGACGCTGCGGGACTGGCCGGGGGCGGCCTGCGTCTCGATCAGGTTGTCGGACAGTTCGGCGCGGATGCGCCAGCCCGCATCGACGCCCTTGCGCGCCTGTTCGGGCGCGGGCGCCGCGCGAAAACCGCGCCCCGGCGCCAGCATGGACGCGGCTTCCAGGATGTTGGTCTTGCCCGATCCGTTCGGGCCGAAGATCGCCAGCGGGCGCGCGTCCAGATCAAGATCCAGGCGCGGCCAGGACCGGAACTGCGCCAGCTCGATCCGCCGCAGCGTCACACGCGCATCGGCATGACGACATAGACCGCGCTCTCGTCGCTGCCCTCGCGGATGAGGGCGGCGTCGCCCGATCCGTTGAACATGAACACGGCATTGTCGCGATCGACCTGGCTTGCGATCTCCTGCAGGTATTTCGCGTTGAAGCCGATCTCGAGCGGCTCGTCGCCATAGGCCACGATCAGCTCCTCCTCGGCGGCGCCGGCATCGGGGGCGTTGACCGACAGGATCAGGCGGTCCTGGTCCAGCGCCAGCTTGACGGCGCGCGAACGTTCGCTGCTGACGGTGGCCACGCGGTCCACCGCGCGGGCGAAGTCGGTCGCGTCCACCTCCAGCTTGCGGGCGTTGCTGACGGGGATGACGCGGCTGTAATCGGGGAAGGTCCCGTCGATCACCTTCGAGGTCAGCGTGATGGTCGGCGTGGCGAAGCGGATCTTCGTCTCGCTGACGGATACGGCGATCTCGGCCTCGTCGTCGTCCAGCAGCTTGCGCAGCTCGCCCACGGTCTTGCGCGGGACGATCACGCCCGGCATGTCGGCGGCGCCATCGGGCAGGTCGGCGTCGATGCGGGCCAGGCGGTGGCCGTCGGTCGCCACGCAGCGCAGGCTGCGTCCCTCGGGGCTGTCCGAGACATGCATGTAGACGCCGTTGAGGTAATACCGCGTCTCTTCGGTCGAGATGGCGAATTTCGACTTGTCGAACAGCCGCTTCAGCACGCCCGCGGGGGCGGTGAAGTTCGCGGCGTATTCGCTGGTCGCCATGACCGGGAAATCCTCTCGCGGCAGGGTCGCGAGGTTGAAGCTGGAGCGGCCCGCCTGCACCTGAAGACGTCCCGATTCCGCATCGGCGCTGATCTGCACCAGCGCGCCATCGGGCAGCTTGCGGGCGATCTCGTTCAGCATGACGGCGCTGACGGTGGTGGCGCCGGGGCGCACGACCTGCGCGGGCGCGCGGTCCACGACCTCGGTGTCCAGGTCGGTCGCGCGGAAGCTGACGCCGTCATCCGATGTCTCGATCAGGACGTTGGCAAGGATCGGAATGGTGTTCCGACGCTCGACGACGGATTGGGCCTGTGCGACGGCCTTGACCAGCACGGCACGCTCGATCGAGAATTTCATCAGCTTCCCCTGTCCCATTCGGCCATCGATGCGAAGGCCGGACCCGATGTGTAACGGCCCCCGGCGCATCGCTCAAGACGTTAGATGGATCAGCCTTCCAGCATCCGGCGCAGGACGGCGACGTCCTCGGCCAGGGCGGTGTCGTCGCCCATCAGTTCATCGACCTTGCGGACGCCATGCATGATGGTCGTGTGGTCGCGCCCGCCGAAGCGGCGGCCGATTTCCGGCAGCGAGCGGCTGGTCAGCTGCTTGCACAGGTACATCGCGATCTGGCGCGGGCGGGCGACGTTGCGGGCGCGCTTGGGGCCGATCATGTCGGCGAGGCGGATGTTGTAATGTTCCGCGACCTTGCGCTGGATGTCGTCGATCGAGATCTTGCGGTCGTTGGTGCGCAGGATGTCGGTCAGGCATTCCTGCGCGACCTCCAGCGTGATCTCGCGGCGCAGCAGGCTGGCATGGGCGAAGAGACGCTGCAGCGCGCCTTCCAGCACGCGGACGTTGGTGCTGATGCGGTGGGCCAGGAATTCCAGCACGCCCGCGCCGATCACCAGATCCGGGTGCTGGCGGTGGAAGGCCTCGGTCTTGGATTGCAGGATGCCCAGGCGCAGCTCGTAGGTGGTGGGGTGCAGGTCCACGATCAGGCCGCAGGACAGGCGCGACTTGATGCGTTCCTCCAGACCCTTGATCTCGGCGGGGGCGCGGTCGGCAGAGATGACGATCTGCTTGCCCTGATCGACCAGCGCGTTGAAGGTGTGGAAGAATTCCTCCTGCGTGCTGTCCTTGCCGGCGATGAACTGCACGTCGTCGACCATCAGCATGTTCACGTTGCGGAACATGCTCTTGAAATCCATGATCGAGCTTTCGCGCAGGGCCTGCACGAAGCGGTACATGAACTGTTCGGCCGACAGGTACAGCACCTGCGCGTTCGGATGGCGGACGCCGTATTCATGCGCGATCGCATGCATCAGGTGCGTCTTGCCCAGGCCCACGCCGCCATAGAGGAACAGCGGGTTGAAGCCGACGGGGCCGCCCTCGGCCACGCGACGGGCGGCGGCATGGGCCAGCTCGTTCGGCTTGCCGACGACGAAGTTCGAGAAGGTGTAGCGCGGGTCCAGCGGCGCACCCAGATCGGCACGCGGGGCGATGCGCGTGGTCGGCTGGGCGGGGGCCGGATCGTTGGCGGGAACGGGCTTGGTCGCGGCGCTGCCCACGTCGAAGCGCAGACGCTCGACCGTGGCGCCCTGGCGGTTCAGCACCTCGAGGATCTGGTTGCCGTAATGGCGGTTCACCCAGTCCGAGATGAAGCGCGTGGGGCTGACCAGGCGCGCGGCGCCCTCGTCGATCGAGGTGAGGCGCAGCGGCTTGATCCAGTGATTGTAATTATGCGGCCCCACGCTGCTTTCCAGCTCTGCGCATGCCTGACCCCAGATCTTGTCCATCATCGCCCGTTTCCCGTGCCTGTCCCCGATCCCCGCCGGTTCATCCGGCGGGACAGAATTGTTGCGCGCGCTGTCGGGGTGCGGAACGGACAAAGGATCCCTGACGGTCGAAGCGACCGTTTCAGGGCATTTGCCCGCTAACCTTCAAAGACACAGGACCCGAACCGACCGGTGGCAGCCGACCGATGCGGACCCGAGGGGCGTAAGCAGCGCGAACCGCTTGAACGCCCGGCCGTGCGATGCGTGGAAATCCATGCATCAGGTTCGGCCCGTCCCCCGACAGCGACGTGAATCGCAGGATGGAAATTAGCCCCAGCCCTCGGGCTGCCGCAACCGAACTATGCGCTTGACAGCGAGTTTCCAGATTCGAATCTCGGAGGTCGTTGAGTCTTCGGACAAAAAAGACACACCACTGAAAACATTGAATTTTTTGAAACGGTTATTCTGCGCATGCAAAAGGGGCACATGCGAAACGCATGCACCCCTCTTATCCGTTTCCGGTAGAATCGGCTTGGAATCCGCCGTTGAAACGGCGGTCGCGATCAGGCGTTGATCGCCTTCACGCGCGCTGCCAGGCGCGAGATCTTGCGGGCAGCGGTGTTCTTGTGGACGACGCCCTTCGTGACGCCGCGCATCAGCTCGGATTCGGCGCTCAGCAGGGCTGCGCGTGCGGTCTCGGCATTGCCCGAGGCGATGCCTTCTTCGACCTTGCGCAGGAAGGTGCGGATGCGCGAGCGGCGTGCCTTGTTGACGTCGGTGCGACGCTCGACCTGGCGGGCGCGCTTCTTGGACTGGGCGGTATTGGCCATTGTGGTGGCTCCTTACGGGTCTGTTGCGTTTCGTCGCGCAAAAGACCCAAGGCAACGGCTTTCGGAAAAGCCGTCCTGATTCTTGCCTTAAGCGGGCCCACGCGCATGTAGGACAGGGCCTATAGGACAAAGCGGCCCGGAAGGAAAGCCCCGATCAGCGATCGCGGAACTGAGGCTCTCTTTTTTCGAGGAACGCGGCCATGCCTTCCTTCTGGTCTTCGGTGGCGAACAGCGAATGGAAGGCGCGACGCTCGAACAGCAGGCCCTCCTGCAGCGTCGTCTCGTAGGAGCGGTTGACCGATTCCTTGACGGTGCGGGCGGCGATCATCGACTTCTCGGCGATCTTGCGCGCGGCGGTCATCGCCTCGGAGATCAGCTTGGGGGTCGGGACGACCCGGCTGACCAGGCCCGAACGCTCGGCCTCGGCCGCATCCATGAAGCGACCGGTCAGGTTCATGTCCATGGCCTTGGCCTTGCCCACGAAGCGGGTCAGGCGCTGCGTGCCGCCGATGCCGGCGCAGACGCCCAGGTTGATCTCGGGCTGGCCGAACTTGGCGTTCTCGGCGCAGATGATGAAGTCGCAGACCATCGCCAGCTCGCAGCCGCCGCCCAGGGCATAGCCGCTGACCGCCGCGATCAGCGGCTTGCGGACGCGGGTGATCTGTTCGATCTGCGCGCCGAACAGGTCCTCGTCGCTGACATCGACGAAGCTCTTGTCGGACATCTCCTTGATGTCGGCGCCTGCGGCGAATGCCTTCTCGCTGCCGGTCAGGACGATGCAGCGCACCTTGTCGTTGCGGTCGGCCTCGGTCAGGGCCGAGGACAGCTCTTCCAGAAGCGTGGCGTTCAGCGCGTTCAGCGCCTCGGGACGGTTCAGCCGGATCAGGGCGATCTCGTCCTCGATCTCCACGATGATGGTTTCGTAAGCCATGGTGCCTTTGGACCCCTTGCCGTTTTGCACTGCGTGCGAGTCCTAGCAGCACTTGGCGCGGAAATCCAAGCGTTCAGCGCTGGCAGGACGCGCACCAGAAGCTGGACCGGCCCGATTGCACGATCCGGCGCACGGTTCCCGCGCAGCCTGCGCGCAGGCAGGGCTGTCCCTCGCGGTCATAGACGCGGAAGCTGTGCTGGAAATAGCCCAGCTCTCCGGTGGCCTGGCGGTGGTCGCGCAGGGACGATCCCCCGGCCTCGATCGCGTCGGCCAGCACGTCGCGCACATGTCCGACAAGATCGGCGATGCGCGCCCGCCCGATCCGGCCCGCCGCGCGGCGCGGGTCGATCCCCGCCCGGAACAGCGATTCGCTGACATAGATGTTGCCCAGCCCCGCCACGATGCGCTGATCCAGCAGCGCCTGCTTGACCGGCACGCGCCGCCCCGCGAAGGCCGCGGCCAGGTGGTCGGCGGTGAAGCCCGGATCCAGCGGCTCGGGGCCCAAATGGTCCAGCAGCGGGTGGCTCTGGCCCGGACGGATCAGGTCCACCATGCCGAAGCGCCGCGCGTCGTTGAAGGTGATGGTCGTCCCCGTCTCCATTCGCAGGACCACGTGATCGTGGCGGGCATAGACGGCGGGGTCGCGGTGGAACTCGCCCTGGCTGGCGCCCTCGATCAGCATGCGGCCGGACATGCCCAGGTGCCACAGGACGGTGCCCCGGTCGCCGATGTCGGTCAGCAGGTATTTCGACCGGCGCCGCAGGCCCGTGACGCGCGCGCCCGTCATCACCTGCCGCAGGTCGGGCGGCAGCGGCCAGCGCAGGTCCGGGCGGCGGATATCGGCATCCGCGATGCGCAGCCCCTCCATGTGCGGCTGAAGGCCGCGCCTGACGGTTTCGACTTCCGGCAGTTCTGGCAATCCATTCCCTTTCGTCGCATTGTGCCCGCGGCGGGCCGGGATTATCTGGCGTCTGAACGGACAAACGGCAAGCGGCATGACACACGGCAAGCAGACACATTTCGGTTTCCAGACGGTCGACGAGGACGCGAAGGCGGGCATGGTCCACGGCGTCTTCTCCAGCGTGGCGTCCCGCTATGACCTGATGAACGACCTGATGAGCGCGGGCATCCACCGCCTGTGGAAGACCGCGCTGATGGACTGGCTTGCGCCCCGCGACGGGCAGCACCTGCTGGACGTGGCGGGCGGCACGGGCGACGTGGCCTTCCGCTTCCTGGAACGTGCGCCCGGCGCGCGCGTCACCGTCTGCGACATGACCGAATCCATGCTGGTCGAGGGTCAGAAGCGCGCCGAGGCCGTCGAGCGCGCCGACCGGCTGGCCTGGGTCACCGGCGACGCGATGAAGCTGCCCTTCGCCGACAACAGCTTCGACCGCTACACGATCAGCTTCGGCATCCGCAACGTCACCCGCATCCCCGACGCGCTGGCCGAGGCATACCGCGTCCTGCGCCCCGGCGGGCGGATCGTCGTGCTGGAATTCAACCAGATCCCGGTGCCCGCCGCGCAATGGGCCTATGACCGCTACAGCTTCAACGTGATCCCCGCGATGGGGCAGGCGGTGACGGGCGATCGCGACAGCTATCAGTACCTGGTCGAATCGATCCGCAAGTTCCCCGACCAGGAGACCTTCGCGCGGATGATCGGCGATGCGGGCTTCGGTCGGGTCCAGTATCGCAACCTGTCGATGGGCATCGCCGCGCTGCATTCGGGCTGGAAGATCTGAGCCCATGCGCGGCCCCCTGAACATCCTGCGGCTGATCCGCACGGGCGCGACCTTCGAACGGACCGGCGCGATGGCCGCCGTGCTGGACGCGGTCGATGCACCGATCCGGCTGCGCATGGCGGCGCGTGTCATGGGCTGGCCCTTCCGCTGGCTGGGCTACAAGGGCGATCCGAACCTGCCGCCGATCACGCGGGCGATCACCGCGCTTGGTCCGGCCTACATCAAGTTCGGCCAGATCCTGTCCACGCGCGCCGATGTCGTGGGGCCCGAACTGGCCGGCCAGCTGCGGATGCTGCAGGACCGCCTGCCGCCCTTCGACACCGCCACCGCCCGCAAGGTCATCGAGGCCGAGCTGCGCGCCCCCGTGGACGAACTGTTCAGCGAGTTTTCCGAGCCCGTGGCCGCGGCCTCCATCGCGCAGGTGCACCGTGCCCGCATCCGCGAAACCGGCCGCGAGGTCGCCGTCAAGGTCGTCCGCCCCGGCATCGGCCCCGCCTTCAAGCGCGACATCGACGCCTTCCATTTCGGCGCCCGCATGATCGAGATCATCGCCCCGTCGTCGCGCAGGTTGCGCCCGCGCGACGTGGTGCGCCATTTCGAACAGACCGTCACCGCCGAACAGGACCTGCGGCTGGAAGCCGCCGCCGCATCCGAATTCGCCGAGAACACGACCGAGGATGCGGGCTTCCAGGTGCCGCGCCCCGACTGGGGCCTGTCCGCCCGCCGGGTCATGAGCGCGGACTGGGCCGAGGGTCTGCCCATGGGCGACCGCGACGCGCTGATCGCCGCGGGCCACGATGTCACCGACATCGCGCGCCGGGTCATCCAGCTGTTCCTGTCCCACGCCCTGCGCGACGGTTTCTTCCATGCCGACATGCATCACGGCAACCTCAAGGTTGCGGCGAATGGCGACGTGATCGCCTATGACTTCGGGATCATGGGCGAGATCGACGAATATACCCGCCGCGTCTATGCCCAGATCCTCTACGGCTTCATCCAGCGCGACTATCGCCGCGTGGCGCGCGTGCATTTCGAAGCCGGTTACGTCCCCCGCGACCGCGACGAGGCCGCATTCGCCCGCGCCCTTCGCGCCGTGGGAGAGCCGATCTTCGGCGCCGATGCCAGCCGCATCAGCATGGCGAATCTGCTGTCCTATCTGTTCGAGGTGACCGAGCGTTTCGGCATGCCCACCCGGACCGAGCTGATCCTGCTGCAGCGCACCATGGTCGTGGTCGAGGGTGTCGCCCGGTCGCTGGACCCGCAGCTGAACATCTGGGATGCCGCCAAGCCGGTCGTGTCGGATTACATCAAGAAAAGCATCGGTCCCAAGGCCGTGGCCCATGATTTGGGCGAGGTCGCGCAGACCGTCGCCCGCTTCGGCCCGCTGTTGCCGCGCATGGTCGAACAGGCCCTGTGGGAACGCGCCCACCCCGAAGAGGCCCGCCTGACGGTCGTGGCGCCCCGCCCGGCGCTGCCGATCTGGCTGGTGACCGTGCTGGCCCTGGCCGCGGGCACGGGAATCGGGCTGGCCCTGGCCGGCTGAAACCGTCTCTCGTCTTACCGATGTAACAAGCTTGTGGAATAAGCGCGCAGGCCGCTCAGCGGATCGGTCATGCCGATGCGATCGGCCTGCGCGTGAACCGTCCGTGGGCGCCCTCCATCGCCCCCGGGCGGTGTTCCGTCATCGTGCATCCCCCTTGGGGGCGTCGATGGAAGGCCAGCTTAGGCACCTGAAATCCAAAATCAAGAGGGTCGTACAAAATCCCGTGAAGCGCGCCGCGATGCACGCTTGACGCGAGGCATGTGCGCGGGCTGAATGAAGGCCTGGGGCCGGTGGTCCCGCGATGGCAGGGGGTGCGCGATGGACGAACCGGCATGGCCTTCGGGGAACCGTATCGAAAGCGGTTTCGAAACGCTTGGGCGGAATGCCGCAACGTCGCCGCCCGCAGCCTGCAGCATGCTTCTGGCAGGACGATCCGGAAATCGCTGGAATCGCCGGAACGGGTGCAGGAATCGCCCGCGCTGCACGGGTCCGGCAGCTTCCGGAAGCGTTTGACATTCCGACCTGTTCTGCCCGAAGCTTCGCCCCAATACCCGCCCGGCAAGGGGCGGCATCGACAGTCAGGGAGGACGAGTTGAAACAGAAGATCATGACGACCGCGGCAGCCATGGCGCTGCTGGCGGGAACCGCGCAGGCGCAGCTGGTGATCGAGCCGGGCAGCGACGACCGCATCGACTGGGCCAGCCTCGAGGAGTTCAAGGCCGCGCATACCGGCCTCGAGGGGGAAAGCTTCGACATCCTCGGCCCCTGGCTGGGCGGCGACCAGGAGCTGTTCAGCTCGGTCATCGCCTATTTCAACGAGGCCACCGGCGCGAATGCCAGCTATTCCGGGTCCGACAGCTTCGAGCAGCAGATCGTGATCGACAGCGAGGCAGGCTCGCCGCCCGATGTCGCCGTCTTCCCGCAGCCGGGGCTTGCGTCGGACCTGGCCAAGCGCGGCTATCTCCAGCCGCTGGGCGACGAGACCCGCCAGTGGCTGGTCGACAATTATGCCGCCGGCGAAAGCTGGGCGAAGCTTGGCACCTATGCCGGGCAGGACGGGACCGAGCAGCTGTTCGCCTTCCCCTACAAGGCCGACGTGAAGTCGCTGGTCTGGTACGTCCCCGAGAATTTCGAGGATTTCGGCTATGACGTGCCCGAGACCTACGAGGATCTGAAGGCCCTGACCGAGCAGATGGTCGAGGATGGCGAGACGCCGTGGTGCATCGGCCTGGGATCGGGCGGCGCGACCGGCTGGCCCGCGACCGACTGGGTCGAGGACCTGATGCTGCGCACCGCCACCCCCGAGGATTACGACGCCTGGACCACGAACGGGATGCCGTTCAACGATCCCAAGGTCGTCGCCGCCATCGAGGAATTCGGCTGGTTCGCCAAGAACGAGGACTTCGTCGCGGGCGGCGTGGGTGCCGTTCCGGTGACCGATTTCCGCGAGAGCCCCGCCGGTCTCTTCGACAGCCCTCCGGGCTGCTACATGCACCGCCAGGCCAGCTTCATCCCGACCTTCTTCCCCGAGGGCACGATGATCGGCGAGGATGCGGACTTCTTCTACATGCCCGCCCCCGAATCGGGCGAGTTCGGCCAGCCCGTGCTGGGCGGCGGCACCATGTTCGCCGTCATGAGCGACAACCCCGCCGCCATGGCCTTCGTCGAGTTCCTGAAGACCCCCGCCGCACACGAGATCTGGATGGCGCAGAAGGGCTTCGTCACGCCGCATTCGGGCGCCAATCCCGACGCCTATGGCGACGAGACGCTGAAGCGCATGGGCCAGATCCTGCTGGATGCGACGGTCTTCCGCTTCGACGGGTCGGACCTGATGCCGGGCGCCATCGGCGCGGGAGCCTTCTGGACCGGCATGGTCGATTTCGTCGGCGGCGATTCCGCGCAGGACGTTGCCGACCGCATCCAGGAGACCTGGGCCTCGCTGGACTGATCCGGCCTTGAAACGGGGCATGGCGATCGCGCCATGCCCGACGCGATACCGCAGGGGGTAGGACGACATGGAACTGTTCTGGCTGGCCATCAGCACCATCGCCATCGGCGTCTTCGGATGCGTGGCGTGGTTCTGGGGCTCGAACTGGGTCCTCGACAGGATCCTTCCGGCCAAGGGGCCGAATGCGGGGGACAACATCCGCCGCGCCAACCAGATCAGGCCATGGCTGTTCCTGGGGCCCGCGATCGTCTTTCTGGGGATGTACCTGGTCTATCCGGTCTTCGACAGCCTGTGGCGGTCGCTGTTCAATTCCAACGGCACGCGCTTCGTGGGGGCCGACAACTATGCCTGGCTGCTCAGCGACGGCAAGTTCCGCGAATCCATGCTGAACAACATGCTGTGGCTGCTGTTCGTGCCCGCGGCCTCCACGGCGTTCGGCCTGCTGGCGGCGCAGCTGACCGACCGCATCCGCTGGGGCAATATCGGCAAGTCGCTGATCTTCATGCCCATGGCGATCAGCTTCGTCGGCGCGGGCGTCATCTGGAAGTTCATCTACGAATACCGCGCCTCGGGCGAGGCCCAGATCGGCCTTCTGAACTGGATCGTCACGCAGATGGGCGCCGAGCCGCAGATCTGGCTGAGCCTGCCCTTCTGGAACAACTTCTTCCTGATGATCGTGCTGGTCTGGATCCAGACCGGCTTTGCCATGGTCATCCTGTCGGCCGCCCTGCGCGGCATCCCCGAGGAAACCGTCGAGGCCGCCATCCTGGACGGCGCATCGCCCCTGCAGGTGTTCTTCAAGATCAAGGTGCCGCAGATCATGGGCACCATCGCGGTGGTCTGGACCACCATCACCATCGTCGTGCTGAAGGTCTTCGACATCGTCTTCGTGATGACCAACGGGCAATGGGGCACGCAGGTGCTGGCCAACCTGATGTATGACTGGATGTTCCGCGGCACGCCCGATTACGGGCGCGGCTCGGCCATCGCCATCGTGCTGATGATCCTCGTGACGCCGATCATGGTCTGGAACATCTGGAACGCCCGCAAGGAGGTCCGCTGATGGAGGGGATGGCCGGACAGAAATCCTCGCTCGGCTGGGCGGTGAACATCGCGGCGTTCCTCCTGGTGCTGCTGTGGACGATCCCGACGCTCGGCCTGTTCGTGTCCTCGTTCCGCGACCGCGACCAGATCGCGCAATCGGGCTGGTGGCAGAGCTTCTCGGGATCCGAGCAGACCGGCTTCGTGCGCTCGGGCACCGAGGGTGCCCTGCAGGACGGCGTCTGGGTGATCGAGGGCAGCGTCACCGCGGATGGCGAACAACTGGTCGCCTGGGGCACCAGCGCCCGCGAACCGGGTGCCCATGCGCCCGGCGACACGGTCGAGATCGACGAAGGTATCGACATCACCGTGGCCGATGACGGCAGCTATCGCATGGTGTCGGACACGGAGTTCGACATGCGCCGAGGAGAGCGGATCTTCGTCACCACCTCCTCGCCGCCCAGCTTCACGACCGACAACTATTCCCGCGTGCTGTCGGCCACGGGACTGGGGCGGGCCTTCATGAACACCATGACGGTCACGATCCCGGCGACGGTGATCCCGATCATGATCGCGGCCTTCGCGGCCTATGCGCTGGCATGGATGCAGTTTCCGGGCCGCGCGCTGCTGACGGCGGCGGTGGTCGGCCTTCTGGTCGTGCCGCTGCAGGTCGCGCTGATCCCGCTTCTGCGGATGCACAACGAGATGGGCATCGGCAAGGGATACCTTGGGATCTGGCTGGCGCATACCGGCTTCGGCCTGCCGCTGGCGGTCTATCTTCTTCGCAACTACATGGTGGGCCTGCCGCGCGAGATCATCGAATCCGCGCGCGTGGACGGGGCGACGGATTTCCAGATCTTCCGCCGCATCATCCTGCCCCTGTCGTTCCCGGCACTGGCCAGCTTCGCGATCTTCCAGTTCCTGTGGGTCTGGAACGATCTTCTGGTGGCCACCGTCTTCCTGGGCAACACCCGCGAACAGCTGGTGATGACCGGCCTTCTTCGAGAGCTGATGGGCTCTCGCGGGGGGGAATGGGAGATCCTGGCGACATCCGCGTTCATCTCGATCGCGGTGCCGCTGGCGGTCTTCTTCGCAATGCAGAAATACCTGGTCCGCGGATTGCTGGCCGGCTCCGTGAAAGGTGGATGACTTGACGGAACAGACGACGGATTGGTGGAAGGGCGGGATCATCTATCAGATCTACCCGCGCAGTTTCCAGGACACGACCGGCGACGGCGTGGGCGACCTTGCGGGGATCGCGCAGCGCCTTCCCTATGTCGCCTCGCTGGGCGTGGACGCGGTCTGGATCTCTCCCTTCTTCACGTCCCCGATGAAGGATTTCGGATACGATGTCAGCGATTACCGCGGCATCGACCCGCTGTTCGGGTCGATGGACGATTTCGACTGGCTGATCGAACGCGCCCATGAACTGGGCCTGAAGGTGATGATCGACCTGGTGATGTCGCATACCTCGGACCAGCACGAATGGTTCAAGGAAAGCCGCTCCAGCCGCGACAACCCCAAGTCCGACTGGTATGTCTGGGCCGATCCGAAGCCCGACGGGACCGCGCCGAACAACTGGCTGTCGATCTTCGGCGGCAGCGCCTGGCAGTGGGATGCGCGGCGAGAGCAGTATTTCCTGCACAACTTCCTGTCGTCGCAGCCCGACCTGAACTTCCACAACCCCGCAGTGCAGGACGCCCTGCTGGACATGGCGAAGTTCTGGCTGGATCGCGGCGTGGACGGCTTCCGTCTGGACACGATCAACTTCTACTTCCACGACGCCCAGCTGCGCGACAACCCGCCGCTGGCGCCCGAACTGCGCAAGGCCGATACCGCGCCCGCCGTGAACCCCTACAACCACCAGAGCCACCGGTTCTCGAAGTCCCAGCCCGAGAACCTGGCCTTCCTTGAACGCTTCCGCGAGACGATCGCCCCCTGGGGTGCCGTCGTCGTCGGCGAGATCGGCGACAGCGAACGCGGGCTGGAACTGCTCGAGGAATATACCGGCGTGCCGGGTCGCGTGCAGATGTCCTATGTCTTCGACTTCCTGTCGGGCGACGATCTGCCCGCCGACCGCATCGTGCAGGTCTTCGAGCGCATGCTCGAGGTCGCGCCGAACAGCTGGGCCTGCTGGGCCATGTCGAACCACGACGTGGTGCGCCATATCAGCCGCTGGAACCTGACCGACCAGGCCGCCAAGGCCTATTGCACGGTGCTGATGTGCCTGCGCGGCTCGGTCTGCCTGTACCAGGGCGAGGAACTGGGCCTGCCCGAGGCCGACATCGCCTTCGAGGATCTGTGCGATCCCTATGGCATCGAGTTCTGGCCCGAGTTCAAGGGCCGCGACGGCTGCCGCACCCCGATGGTCTGGGACATGGGCGTGAACGGCGGCTTCTCGACCTCGAAGCCGTGGCTGCCGGTGCCGCATACCCATCTGCAGCGCACCGCCGTCGCGCAAGAGGCCGACGCCCAGTCGGTCCTGCATCATTATCGCTGGGCCATCGGCCTGCGCCGCAAGCACAGCGCGCTGCGCCACGGCGACATGACCGAGATGGCATCCGAAGGGCCGATCCTGTCCTTCCGCCGCAGCGATGCCGAGCAGAGCCTGCTGGTCCGCGCCAACCTGTCCGACGACGAGGCAGGCGGGCTGCGGCCCTGGCAGGTCCAGATCATCGAAGGTTAGGGGAGGAACCGAAGATGGCCGATCTGAAGCTGACCGGCGTCGCCAAGTCCTATGGCGACGTGCAGGTCCTCAGCGATATCGACCTCGACATCCGTTCGGGCGAGTTCATCGTCTTCGTCGGGCCCTCGGGCTGCGGCAAGTCCACGCTTCTGCGCATGATCGCGGGGCTGGAACGGATCAGCGGCGGGACGCTGGACATCGACGGGCAGCGGATGAACGACATCCCGCCCAGCCAGCGCGGCATCGCGATGGTGTTCCAGTCCTATGCGCTGTACCCGCACATGACGGTGCGCGACAACATGGCCTTCGCGCTGAAGATCGCGGGCCAGTCCAAGGACCAGATCCGCGAGGCGACCGACCGCGCGGGCAAGATGCTGCAGCTGACGCCCTATCTGGACCGCCTGCCCAAGGCGCTGTCGGGCGGGCAGCGTCAGCGGGTGGCCATCGGGCGGGCCATCGTGCGCGACCCCAAGGTCTATCTGTTCGACGAGCCGCTTTCCAACCTGGACGCGGCGCTGCGCGTCGCCACCCGGATCGAGATCGCGCAGCTGAAGGCCTCGATGCCCGACCGCACGATGATCTATGTCACCCATGACCAGACCGAGGCGATGACCCTTGCCGACCGGATCGTGGTCCTGGCGGGCGGCGGCATCGCGCAGGTCGGCGCGCCGCTGGAGCTGTACGAGCGTCCGGTCAACGAGTTCGTGGCGCAGTTCATCGGCAGCCCCGCCATGAACCTGCTGCCCGGCCGCGTGACGTCCGTCGGGCCGGTCACCACGGTCGAGCTGGATGGCGGGCTGACCGCCCAGGTGGCGATCCCCACGCGCGCGGGCGACGAGGGGATGCCCGTCAACCTGGGCGTCCGCCCCGAGGACATGAGAGAGACCGACGGCCCCGCGCTGTTCGAGGGCAAGGTCGATCTGACCGAGGCCCTGGGCGAGGTCACGCTTCTCTATTTCGGGACGGGCGATGCCGAGGTGGTCCCGATCATCGCCAAGCTGCCGGGCATCCATCCGGGGCTGAACGGGCGCACGGTCCGGCTGACCGCCGATCCGCAGGCGCTGCACCTGTTCCACAAGGGGGAATCGCTGCTCTATCGCGACGGTCCCGAAGGGCTGCCCCCCTACAGCCCGCGCGTCGCGCCCTCGGGTGCGCCGGGCGGTGCGGCGGCCCCTGCGCAGGACGTTTCGGAACAGGGCGGGACCATCAAGCCCGAAGGTCCCGTCCGCTGATATCCGCCCATTCGCGGGCTGCGGCAAAAGCTGCAGCCCGCGACGCCCATGCCGTGCTATGATCCCCGGTGGGAGGATCACATGAGCGAACGAAACCACGCGGAGCTTGTCGCCGCGCGGTCGCGGTCCAATTCCGCGACCTCGGCCCTTGCGGCGTCATGGCGCCGGTCCCTTCTGAAACACGGGCTGGACCCGGCCGACCGCCGCGCCCCCGACCGCCTGACCGAGGCCGCGCTGGCCGACCGGCGACGGGCGATGGCGGGGTTCCTGGATGTCGCCTCGCCGCAGCTGGACCAGCTGTACAACCTGGTCGGCCTGTCGGGCTGCAACGTCATGCTGACCGATGCGCAGGGGATCGTGCTGGATCAGCGGGTCTCGGACGGGGATGCGCCGCAGTTCCGCGACTGGGGCCTGTGGGTCGGCGCCGACTGGTCCGAGGCGGCGCAGGGCACCAACGGCATCGGCACCTGCCTGGCCGAGGGGCGGCAGGTCACCATCCATCGCGACGAACATTTCCACACCCGCAATACCGGCATGTCCTGCATGGACGCGCCGATCTGGGGGCCGGACGGGCGGCTTCTGGCCGCGCTGGATGTCAGCAGCGCGCGGGCCGACCAGACGGAGCGCTACAACCGCCTGATCTCGGCGCAGGTGCAGCAGACCGCCCGCGCGATCGAGGCCGTGTTCTTCCGCATGAGCTTTGCGGGCGCGCGGATCGTCATGGCATCGGACGTGGCAGGCGACGCCTCGGCGTTGCTGGCGGTGGATCGCGACGATCTGGCGGTGGGGGCCACGCGCGCGGCGCGGCGGATGCTGGGCCTGGAACGCGAGGGCACGATCAGGCCCCGTCCCGCCGCCGATCTTCTGGGCGGGCAGGCCGACCTGCCGGCGCTGGACCGGGCCGAACGCGCGGCGCTGATGCGCGCGCTTGCGCGGGCCGACGGCAACGTGTCGCGCGCCGCCCGGGCCCTGGGGATCGGGCGCGCGACCATGTACCGGCGCATGGCACGGCTGGGCATCGGGCATCAGGAGGGCTGACTGTCCCACCCCTGAGACATCTTCTGCGGCGCGGCATGTCCGGGCGATTGCCCCGAATCGCGCCCGCCGCAACCCTTGGACCACACCCGGAACGGGAGATCCGGGCACGCACATCCAAGGGAGGATAGGATGCCGAACGACCAGACGCATGAATTCAAGGGCGTGGGCGTGATGCCCTTTGCCAGCCGCTATGACAACTTCATCGGGGGCAAGTTCGTCGCCCCGCGTTCGGGCAAGTACTTCACCAACGTCACCCCCATCACCGGCGCCGCCATAGGCGAGATCGCCCGCTCGAACGCCGACGACATCGAGGCCGCGCTGGATGCCGCCCATGCCGCCAAGGACGGCTGGGGCCGGATGTCCGCCACCGAACGGTCGGTCATCCTGCTGAGGATCGCCGACCGGATGGAGCAGAACCTGCAGCTGCTTGCCACCGCCGAGACATGGGACAACGGCAAGCCCATCCGCGAGACGATGGCCGCCGACCTGCCGCTGGCGGTCGATCACTTCCGCTATTTCGCCGGTGTCCTGCGTGCGCAGGAGGGTGGCATCAGTGAGATCGACCACGACACCATCGCGTATCATTTCCACGAACCGCTTGGCGTGGTGGGGCAGATCATCCCGTGGAACTTCCCGCTGCTGATGGCCTGCTGGAAGCTGGCGCCCGCGCTGGCGGCAGGGAACTGCGTCGTCCTGAAACCGGCCGAACAGACCCCGGCCACGGTGATGATCTTTGCCGAACTGATCGCGGACCTCTTGCCGCCGGGGGTGCTGAACATCGTGAACGGCTTCGGGCTGGAGGCCGGCAAGCCGCTGGCCAGCAACCCGCGCATCGCCAAGATCGCCTTCACCGGCGAGACGACGACCGGCCGCATGATCATGCAATACGCGTCCGAGAACCTGATCCCCGTCACGCTGGAACTGGGCGGCAAGTCCCCCAACGTCTTCTTCGAGGATGTCTGCCGCGAGGATGACGATTTCCTCGACAAGGCGATCGAGGGCTTCGTGATGTTCGCGCTGAACCAGGGCGAGGTCTGCACCTGCCCGTCGCGCGCGCTGATCCACGAGAAGATCTACGACCGCTTCATGGACCGCGCGCTGAAGCGGGTCGAGGCCATCGTGCAGGGCGATCCGCGCAACGAGGGCACGATGATCGGCGCGCAGGCCAGCAGCGAGCAGCAGGAGAAGATCCTCTCCTATTTCGACATCGGCCGGAAGGAAGGCGCCGAGGTGCTGACGGGCGGTGCCGCCGCCGACCACGGAGGAGAGCTGTCGAGCGGCTTCTATGTCAAGCCTACGGTCCTCAAGGGGCACAACCGCATGCGCGTCTTCCAGGAGGAGATCTTCGGCCCCGTCGTGTCGGTGGCCACCTTCAAGGACGATGCCGAGGCGCTGTCGATCGCGAATGACACGCTCTATGGCCTGGGGGCGGGCGTGTGGTCGCGAGATGCCAATACCTGCTACCGCTTCGGGCGGGCGATCCAGGCCGGGCGCGTCTGGACGAACTGCTATCACGCCTATCCGGCCCATGCGGCTTTCGGCGGCTACAAGCAGTCGGGCATCGGGCGGGAAAATCACCGCATGATGCTGGACCATTACCAGCAGACCAAGAACATGCTGGTCAGCTACAGCCCGAAGAAGCTGGGCTTCTTCTGATGCGGACCGGGGCGGCCCTTGCGTGGGCCGCCTTTCCGTCGCAACCGCCGGGGGGATGGCGACGTTGGGCCGGACCAGTTTCCCTGTTCGCGGACGACCCCATGCCCAAGGATACGGCCAGCCGGGACGCCGATATCGTCGATCCCGAAGATGCCGCCCGCTCGATCGGGCTGTTCCATGTCGGCCCCGACATGGAGGGCCTGGGCAGGCGCGGTCGCGGCAAGGGATTCAGCTATCTTGCGGCGGACGGGTCCGTCATCCGCGACAAGGCGCTGCGCAGGCGTCTAGATGCGCTGGCCATTCCGCCCGCCTGGCGAGAGGTGTGGATCTGCCCCGATCCGCGCGGCCATATCCAGGCCACGGGCCGCGATGCCAAGGGGCGCAAACAGTATATCTATCACCCCGATTTCCGCGCCCTGCGCGAATCCGCGAAATACGACCACATGATGGAATTCGCCGCAGCCCTTCCGGCCATCCGCGACCATGTCGATGCCGACATGCGCAAGCGGGGGCTGGGCTTCGACAAGGTCGCGGCGACCATCGTGCACCTGCTGGAACACAGCCTGATCCGCGTGGGCAATGCGCGCTATGCCCGGACGAACCGGTCCCACGGGCTGACGACGCTGCGGGAACGCCACGTGGACCTGTCGGGCAGCCGTATCCGGTTCCGGTTTACCGGCAAGTCGGGCAAGGAATGGGACCTGCGCCTGACCGACCGCCGCGTCGCCCGCGTCATCCGCAACCTGCAGGACATCCCCGGCCAGCACCTGTTCCAGTACCTGGACGATGACGGCAAGCGCCGTCCCATCACCTCGGGCGAGGTGAACGACTATCTGCGCCGGATCTCGGGGCGGGACGTTTCGGCCAAGGATTTCCGCACATGGACCGGTACCGTCCTGGCCGCGCTGGCCCTTGCGGAATGCGAACGCGAAGGATCGCGGACCGGATGCGACCGCACCCTGCGCGAGGTCATCGGATCGGTCGCCGCGCGGCTGGGCAACACGCCCGCGATCTGCCGCAAATGCTATGTCCACCCCGAGGTGATCGAGGCATGGCTGGCGGACGAGCTGGTCCTGGACATCCGCGACCGCATCGACCGCGACCTTGCGGGGACGGGGCTCGACCCGGACGAACGCAGGGTCCTAGCATTTCTGAGGAGGAGGCTGAAGTCATGAGCAAGGTCACCGCGACCCCCGAGGCACTGGCCCTTCTGGCCGAGATCGAGGCCGATCACGGCCCCGTCCTGTTCCATCAGTCGGGCGGGTGCTGCGACGGCTCGTCGCCGATGTGCTATGCCCAGGGGGAATTCCGGGTGGGCGAGCGCGACGTGCAGCTGGGCCATGTGGGCGATGCGCCCTTCTACATCTCGGGCAGCCAGTACGAGACGTGGAAGCATACCGACCTGATCATCGATGTGGTGCCGGGGCGCGGGGGGATGTTCAGCCTGGATAACGGCCGCGAGAGGCGGTTCCTGACACGCTCGGACATCTGTGCGACCTGAACCAGGGCCAGACGTTGTCGCGCGGCGCCGGATCGTCTAAGGCTGTGGCGGTTCGACCGAAGGGATTGCCCATGACCTACAGTGTGTTCATCGATGGCGAAGCCGGCACCACCGGCCTGCAGATCCGCGAGCGGCTGGAGCGCCGCGACGACATCCGCCTGGTTCAGGTCGATCCTGCACGACGCAAGGAAACCGCCGCCCGCGCCGAGGCATTCGCCCGGGCCGACATCGCCATCCTGTGCCTGCCCGACGATGCCGCCCGCGAGGCGGTCGAGCTGACGCGCGACATGGATGTGCGCCTGATCGACGCCTCGACCGCGCATCGGATCGACCCCGACTGGGTCTTCGGCTTCGCGGAACTGGCCCCCGAGATGCGCGAGCGGATCGCCGCGGCGCGTCACGTCAGCAACCCGGGCTGCTACAGTACCGGCGCCATCGCCATGATCGCGCCGCTGGTCGCGGCTGGCCTGATCGAGGAAACCGAGGCGCTGTCCGTCCATGCCGTCAGCGGCTATACCGGCGGCGGCAAGGCGCTGGTCGCCGAATACGATGCCGGCACCGCGCCCGCCCATTTCGTCTATGGCCTCAACCAGCGCCACAAGCACATCCCCGAGATCATGACGCATGGCGGGCTGCTGATGCAGCCGGTCTTCGCGCCCTCGGTCGGCAGCTTCGCGCAGGGCATGGCGGTGCAGCTGCCGCTGCATCTGGACGACGACCGCAGCATCGGTGCGCTGCACCAGGCGCTGGCCGATCACTATGCCGGGCAGGAATTCGTGCAGGTCGTGCGCGCCGACACCCTGGGCGCGCGCATCGACCCGCAGGACATGAACGGCACCAACCGCATGCGCATCAGCGTCCATGGCGACGAGGATGGCGGCTGCGCGCTGATCGTGGCGGTTCTCGACAACCTGGGCAAGGGCGCGTCGGGTGCGGCCGTGCAGAACATGAACATCATGCTGGGCCTGCCCGAGGGTCTGGGCCTCTAATCCACAGGGGCTGACCCGAAAACCTGTACCCTTGGACAGCTTCCAAGCGTACATAATAGGTGCATCCTGATCCAAGGTCGTGTGCCCGATGCCCCGTTCGAGGGTAACGGGCAGTCGGCCACTGATCAGGGAGAGCCCCGGAATGCCCAGCATCTACCTCTTCTCGCCTGCCGATTTCGGGCAGGCCGCGCCGGCCGCGGTCGGCACCTATACGGTCGTCTCGACCGGCGACGTGGCGCGGTTCAGCGACGACGATCCGCTGTTCAACGATGCGACCGCGGATCCCGACAGCCCGGACGAACCCGGCGCGCTGCAATACCTGACCGAGGATCTGGTGATCGACGGCGTCGTGGAAGGCACGACCGGACAGATCATCTACAACGCCGCCGAGGCGACCGTGGTGAACGACACCACCGGCGAAACGGGACGGTTGCTGTATGTCACCGTGGGCGGGACCGCGGTCACGGATTTCGTCAGCTACGCAACGACGATCCCGCTGCGCCCGGGCGACAGCTTCACGATATCGGGCTTCAGCTTCACCGGGGTCGAGGCTTATGCCGACATCGTTCCCTGCTTCCATGCGGGTACCATGATCATGACGGACAGCGGCGAAGTGCCGGTCGAGCGGCTTGACGTCGGTTCCCTAATCCGTACGGCCGATCACTGCCTGCAACCGATCCGCTGGATCGGCACGCGCCATCTGTCATGGCAAGAGGTTGCGGCCAAACCCGCCTTGCGTCCGATACGGATCAGCGCTGGGGCGCTGGGGGACGGTCTGCCGGCAAGAGACCTCGTGGTTTCTCCGCAGCACCGGATCCTTGTTCGTTCGAAGATCGCGCAGCGCATGGCGGGCGTCCCCGAGGTTCTGGTCGCGGCCAAGCATCTGTGCGGCATGCCGGGGATCGCTGTTGCTGAGGATGTCGCCGCGCCCGTCTACGTGCATTTCCTGATGGACCGCCACGAGGTGGTCTTTGCCGAATCAGCTGCGTCGGAATCGCTGCATACCGGGGCTGAAGCGCTCAGGTCGGTCGGGCCCGCGGCCCGGGACGAGATTTTCGCGATCTTCCCCGAGTTGCGGGATCGTGCATATCGCCCGGTACCGGCAAGGCCCTTGATCGGAGGGCGTGTCGGCAGGAACCTTGCGCGGCGTCACGCCGCAAATTCGCGGAGCCTGCTGCAGGCGCGGTGAAGGCGACAAGAACGACCGTTTTCTGTCGACTGGATGAATATCCGCCGTCTAGGGTCAGGACAGCGCCACAAGCACATCCCCGAGATCATGACGCATGGCGGGCTGCTGATGCAGTCAGTCTTCGCACCTTCGGTCGGCAGCTTCGCGCAGGGCATGGCGGTGCAGCTGCCGCTGCATCTGGACGACGACCGCAGCATCGGCGCGCTGCACCAGGCGCTGGCCGATCACTATGCCGGGCAGGAATTCGTGCAGGTCGTGCGCGCCGACACCCTGGGCGCGCGCATCGACCCGCAGGACATGAACGGCACCAACCGCATGCGCATCAGCGTCCATGGCGACGAGGATGGCGGCTGCGCGCTGATCGTGGCGGTTCTCGACAACCTGGGCAAGGGCGCGTCGGGTGCGGCCGTGCAGAACATGAACATCATGCTGGGCCTGCCCGAGGGGCTGGGCCTCTGATCGTTCGGGGGCCGGTCCGGCGACCGGCCCCCGTCCTGCGACATCACCCCAGCAGGGGGCGACCGTTCCGGATATGGCGCGCGATCAGCCCTCGTTGGCGGCTGCCCGAGGGGATCGGCGCTGCGGGCAGCGGCTGGAAGCCGGTTTCGGCAAGCTGCGGGAACAGGGCCAGGATTTCGGCCCGGGCGGCGGCGCCGACCGCCTTCAATGCCTCGGTGCCGGTGAATAGGCTTTCGGTCGGTGCGCCGTTCGACAGGATGATCTGGTGATCGTCGAACAGGATGTGGACATAGGATGGGGCGGGGCCGTCGGCGCAGATCTCGACGCCCTCCAGGCCGACCAGCGACTTGGCCGCGACCAGCACCTCGTCGGTCCCGAACATCCGCCGTGCGATGCCCGACCGCACCAGGACGCGGTGCTGCGGCGATACCATCAGATCCTGCGACGGCAGCCCCTGCCCAAGCGCGCCGCGCGCGATGCGGATCGGGCGCAGGTTGGGCTGCGCGGCGATCTCGGCCTCGGTCAGATCGCGGCGGCCGATCCAGCGGATCGGGCAGGCGGCCCCGTCGCGGTTCAGCACGTGGTCGCCCACCGCCAGATCCTCGACGGCGACCTGCCCGCGGGGGGTCGCGATCAAGGTGCCGGTCACGAAGCAGGGGATCGCCGAATAGGGGGTCTGCTGCGAATCAAGGCTGGAGGCGACCGTATAGGTCGTGCCGGGGATCGGCAGCTCCGGTCCGCTGATGCCCACATTGGTGCCGTTGATGCGGATCACCCAGAACAGATCGCCCGAAACGGTGGTGAAGCCGAATTCCAGCTCGACCTGGCTGCCTGCCGGATAGGTGATGCCGTCCAGCGTGACCGGCGAGCCGAGCAGCTGGTCGTTGTTCGCGGTCGAAGGTGCGGACCCGTCGGCCGGCGTGTCGAGGAAGCCGTCCGAGAACAGGTTGTCCGGAGAATCCGCCGGAAGCCCGTCATCGTCGTTCACGACCAGAAGCGACAGCGATGCGGGTTCGTTCAGCGTGAACCGGGTCCCGGCAGGATAGCCGACCGTGCTGACGGTCGATGCGCCGGTCCATTGCCCGAACGAGAAAAGCGGCACGATGGTCGAAAAGCTTGCCACGGCAAGTCTCCTGCATGGGTTCAATCGCCGTCGGCAATCTGCTTCGGGCTGTTCGCTTCGCGTTTACCCGAACATCGGTCAAGCTGTAGGGATATTATCGTGTGCGATCATTTGTCGTGGCAGGTGTTGCGCAAAGCACATCAGCAGCGACCAAGGCGGGGGCGCCCATGAAACCGGCAAAATGCGGAGGGATGGTGGAGCCGAGGGGAATCGAACCCCTGACCTCGTCATTGCGAACGACGCGCTCTACCAACTGAGCTACGGCCCCATCGGCATGATTTGTTGCGCGGGGTCCGAAGCTTGTCAAGGCCCCCGGAAGGGGGCCTTGCGCGTTCAATCCTCGGGCAGGGCAAAGGCCACCAGCTGGTCCGAGACCTGCGGCTTGATGATCGAGTTTCCGCCCACCGCGAAGACGACATATTGCCGGTCGTCGTAATCGTAGACCGCCGGGATCGACACCGCGGGCGCGTCCACCTGCGCCTTCCACAGCGTGTCGCCCGTCGCCGCATCCAGCGCACGGACCCGCGCATCCATCGAGGCCCCGATGAAGATCAGCCCCGAGGCCGTGGCCACCGGTCCCCCTATGGTGGGCGAGCCCCAGCTTTCGGGCATGTAGAAGCCCCATTTCTGGACCTGTCCGAAGGGGCGTTCCCACAGCGTCTCGCCCGATTTCAGGTCGATCGCGCTCATGATGCCGAAGGGGGGCTTCCAGCAGGGCATGCCCATCGGGTTCAGGAAATTCGTCAGCCGGAACCCGTAGGGCGCGCCGTTCTGCGGGAACAGCCCGCCCGTCGCCTCGGACCCGCCCGAGGTCAGCTCGGAATACTCCTCGCGCTCGATCAACTGATAGATCTGCGCCACGCGAGAGCTGTTGATGTAGAGGATGCCGTTTTCGGGATCGACCGCGCCGCCGCCCCATTGCATCCCGCCCGCCGTGGCCGGAAAGGCCAGCGACCCTTCGGTCGAGGGCGGGGTGAAGCGCCCTTCGTAGCGCAGATCCTCGAACTTGCGAGAGCAGTAGCCGAAGGAGGCGATATCGGCCAGGCCGAAGACCCCGCCCCAATCGTCGCCGATGGGCGATTTCGGCAGGGTGGGATAGGGCTGGGTGGCCGAGGACACCTCGCCCTCGACATCGGTCTGGGGAACCTCGCGTTCCTCGATGGGGAAGATCGGCTCTCCGGTCAGGCGGTTCAGGACATAGGCCAGCCCCATCTTGGTGGGCTGCACCAGCGCGGGCGTGCTGCCGCCTTCGCCGGGGATGTCCACCAGCGTGGGGGCCGACACGGTATCGTAATCCCAGATGTCGTGATGGACCAGCTGGCGCGACCATTCCACCTGGCCGGTATCGCCGTTCACCGCCGTGACCGAGGTCGCCAGCGGGATCTCGTCCAGGCGCGTGCCGCCATAGAAATCCGGGCTGGGGCTGGAGACGGGCAGGTAGACGAGGCCGTTCTCCTCGTCGACCGACATGGCGGTCCAGACATTCGAGGTGCCAGTCAGACCCTCGTAATCCTCGGGGATGGAATGGAAGGTCCAGACGCGTTCGCCGGTCCGCGCATCGACCCCGAAGACCGAGCCGAGCGGATTGTCCGCATCGTGCCAGTCCTTGCCCGCCCAGCCGACGATCAGCTTGTCGCGAAACACGGTGGGCGGTTGCAGCTGGGACAACGGAAAGTTCGCGTCCGGCGTGTTCCACTGGTTCACGTCCAGGATCCCGCTTTCGCCGAAGCCCTCGCACAGCTGGCCGTCATCGGCATCGACCGCATGCAGATGCGCGTCCATCGTCCCGATGATGACGCGCCGCGTGCAGGGGCCGTCGCCGCCCTCGGGGTCCTGCCAATAGGTGACGCCGCGGTTCTTCAGCTCGGGCTGGGTCAGGGGTTCAAGGACGGTGCTGTCGGGCTCGTAGGTCCAGACGATCTCGCCGGTGTCGGGCTCGACGGCGAGGATGCGATAGAAGGGCGTCCCGATATACAGAAGGTCGTTCGCCAGGATCGGCGTCGCGGACCAGACGGTGCCAGGCAGATCGCCCGATCCGTCGGAAACGTCGCCGGTATGCACCTCCCACACCTTTTCCAGCTGGCCCACGTTCTCGGGGGTGATCTGGGTCGAGGCGCTGTATTTCTGCGCCATCCCGTTGCCGTGGAAGGCGGTCCATTCGGTCTGCTGGGCCATGGCGGCAGGGGACAGGGCGGCAGCGGGCAGGGCGGTCATCGTCAGAAGGGCTATGCGCAGTTTCATGGCCGTTACCTCGCGATCAGGATGAAGATCAGCCATGCCACCAGCATGACGGCGACGGCGGCCATGACCAGCCCGGATTCCAGGAACCACGCACACAGGATGGTCAGCAGGCCGCCCACCAGCAGCATCACGGTCAGGAAGGTGCGAAACCCGCCGGGGCGCAGCGCGCCGGTCAGCAGCGCCCCCAGGAACAGCGCGGCGGTCGCGGCCACGGCCAGCCACGCGCCGGGCGTATGCGCGATGCCGGACCCGCGCCACAGCAGCTCGGTCAGGGCGGCGATCAGGGCAAGAAGGGCCGGGATGGCCATGAGCCTTGCGGCAAGCTCTTCCCGGGCGTTGTCGTCGGGGGCAAGGGCGCTTTGGGGCATGGGAACCTCGTGGAACTGGGGGTCACGGCGGCGTGAAGCCTGCGGTCTTACCCATCAATAGCGCGTGAGCGCCGCGATCGTTCCAAGATTTCATGCGTTTGGCGGCCCGCTGCCCCGCGCATGTGCAGGGACGGCCCGAATGCCGCCCCCCTCGTCATGTCACTCGGCCGCCTCGGCATAGGTTTCCAGCGGCGGGCAGGTGCAGATCAGGTTGCGGTCGCCATAGGCGTTGTCCACGCGCCCGACGGGCGGCCAGTACTTGTCCACGCGGAACGATCCGGCGGGGAAGCAGCCCTGTTCGCGCGAATAGGGGCGGTCCCAGTCCTTGACCAGATCCTCGACCGTGTGGGGGGCATGGCGCAGGGGGCTGTGTTCCACCGCGATGCGCTCCTCGGCCACGTCGGTGATCTCGTCCCGGATCGACAGCATGGCGGAGACGAAGCGGTCGATCTCGGCCTTGGTCTCGGATTCCGTGGGTTCGACCATCAGCGTTCCGGCGACGGGCCAGGACATGGTCGGCGCGTGGAAGCCGTTGTCGATCAGGCGCTTGGCGATGTCATCGACCGTCACGCCGTGATCCGCGAAGGGGCGGGTGTCGATGATGCATTCATGCGCCACGCGCCCGCGATTGCCCATGAACAGGATCGGATAGGCCCCGGCCAGCCGCGACGCGATATAGTTCGCGTTCAGGATCGCCACGCGGGTCGCCTGGGTCAGCCCCTCGCCGCCCATCATCAGGCAATAGGCCCAGCTGATCAGCAGGATCGAGGCGCTGCCATAGGGTGCCGCGCTGACCGCGCCGTCGCCCGTGCGCGGATCGCCGGGCAGGAAGGGCGCCAAATGCGATTTCACGCCGATGGGGCCCATGCCGGGACCGCCGCCGCCATGCGGGATCGCAAAGGTCTTGTGCAGGTTCAGGTGGCTGACATCGCCGCCGATCTCGCCGGGTTTCACCAAGCCGACCAGCGCGTTCATGTTGGCCCCGTCAATATAGACCTGCCCGCCATGTTCATGCGTGATGTCGCAGACCTCGCGCACCGTATCCTCGAAGACGCCATGCGTGCTGGGATAGGTGATCATGACGGCGGCCAGCTTGTTGCCCGCCTTGGCTGCCTTATCGGCGAAATCCTGAACGTCGATATCGCCGTTCGGGGCCGATTTCACGACCACGACCTTCATCCCGCACATCTGCGCGGATGCGGGGTTCGTGCCATGCGCCGACATCGGGATCAGGCAGATGTCGCGCTGATCGTCGCCGTTGGCGCGGTGATAGGCCTGGATCGTCAGCAGCCCCGCATATTCGCCCTGCGCACCGCTGTTGGGCTGCATGGAAAACGCGTCATAGCCGGTGATGCGGCACAGCTTCTCGGTCAGGTCGGTGATCGCCTCGTGGTAACCGGCGGCCTGATCGGCGGGGGCGAAGGGATGCAGCGCGCCGAATTCGGGCCAGGTGATGGGCATCATCTCGGCCGCGGCGTTCAGCTTCATGGTGCAGCTGCCAAGCGGGATCATCGCGCGGTCCAGCGCCAGGTCGCGATCCGACAGGCGGCGCATATAGCGCATCATCTCGGATTCGGCGCGGTTCATGTGGAAGACCGGATGGGTCAGGTAGTCGCTGTCGCGCAGCAGCGCCTCGGGGATGGCGGGGTGGTCTGCGCGGGCGGCCTGATCCTCGATCCCGAAGGCGTCCAGCAGGCGGGCGATGACGCCGGCATCGGTCGTCTCGTCGACGCTGATGCCCACGCGGTCGCGGCCCACGCGGCGCAGGTTAATGCCGCGATGGCGGGCGGCGGCCATGATGCCCTGCTGGCCGACGCCGACCTTGACGGTTACGGTGTCGAAGAAGGCATCGGGCGCGACCTCGGCCCCGGCGGCGCGCAGCGCATCGGCGATGGCGACCGCGTTCAGATGCACGCGCTGCGCGATGGCGCGCAGGCCCACGGGGCCGTGGAACACCGCATAGAAGCTGGCCATGACCGCCAGCAGCGCCTGCGCCGTGCAGACATTCGACGTGGCCTTTTCACGGCGGATATGCTGCTCGCGGGTCTGCAGCGACAGGCGATAGGCCTGGTTCCCGGCCGCATCGACGCTGACGCCCACGATGCGGCCGGGCATGGCGCGCTTCAGTTCGTCCCGGCAGGACATGAAGGCGGCGTGCGGTCCGCCATAGCCCATCGGCACGCCGAAGCGCTGCGCGCTGCCCACCGCGATGTCGGCGCCCATCGCGCCCGGTTCCTTCAGCAGGCACAGCGCCAGCAGATCGGTCGCCACGATGGCCAGCGCCTTGGCGTCGTGCAGCGCCTCGATTTCGGGGGTCAGGTCGCGGATATGACCATAGGTGCCCGGATACTGGAAGATCGCGCCAAAGACCTGATCGGCCTGCAGATCGTCGATCGAGCCGGTGACGATGCGGATGCCCAGGGGGGCGGCGCGCGTCTCGATCACGGAAATCGTCTGGGGATGCAGGTCATGGGCCACGAAGAAGGCATCGGCCTTGGATTTCGACTGACGCCGCGCCATGGCCATCGCCTCGGCCGCCGCCGTGGCCTCGTCCAGCAGGCTGGCATTGGCGACGGGCAGGCCGGTCAGATCCGCGACCATCGTCTGGAAGTTCAGCAGCGCTTCCAGCCGGCCCTGCGCGATCTCGGGCTGATAGGGGGTATAGGCCGTGTACCAGGCGGGGTTTTCCAGGATGTTGCGCTGGATCGCGGGCGGCGTGACGGTGCCGTAGTAACCCTGCCCGATCAGGCTGGTCATGACGCGGTTCTTCTTCGCGACCTCCTCCATCCGGGCCAGAAGAGCGGCCTCGGACAGGGCGGGCCAGTCGAGGCTGTCCGACTGGCGGATCGCCCTGGGCACGGTCTGGTCGATCAGCGCGTCCAGGCTGTCGGCGCCGACGGCGAACAGCATCTGCGCCATCTCGGCGGGCGAGGGGCCGATATGGCGGCGGTTCGCGAAATCGTCGGGGTTGTAGTCGGTGGGGTTCCAGCGGGTCATGCGCGCATCCATCCGGGGCGGTTGCCCCTTGCCTTGGTGTGGGAACGGGGGCCGGATGGGCCCCCGCAGGATCATGTCAGCCGATCAGCGCCTGGTAGGCGGCTTCGTCCATGAAGCCCTCGACGGCCGAGGCATCGGCGGGCTTGATGCGGAAGAACCAGGTGCCCATCGGGTCCTCGTTCACGGTGGCGGGCGCGTCGGCCAGATCGGCGTTCACGGCGGTGATGACGCCCGCGACGGGGGCGGTGATGTCAGACGCGGCCTTGACCGATTCGATCACGACGATCTCCTCGCCGGCCTCGACCTCGCGGCCCTCTTCGGGCAGCTCGATGAAAACGACGTCACCCAGCTGCTCGCTGGCATGCTTGGTGATGCCGACGGTGACCTCGTCGCCGTCGCTGCGCAGCCATTCGTGATCTTCGGTGTATTTCAGCATGGGGAAGCTCCTCAGCGCTTGTAGCTTGGGGTGATGAAGGGAAGGGCCGCGACCGTCGCGGGAATGCGCTTGCCGCGCAGTTCGGCGAAGACGGTCGTGCCCTCGGGGATGTCGGCGGGGATGCGCGCCATGGCGACCGGTCCGCCGACCGAGGGGCCGAACCCGCCCGAGCTGACCTGGCCCAAGGGCTCTCCGCCCTCGTTCGCGGCAAAGATCACGACGCCCTCGCGGATGGGCGCGCGGCCCTCGGGGCGCAGGCCCCGGCGCACGGAGGTGGCGCCCCGCGCCAGTTCGGGCAGGATCACGCCGGCGCCGGGAAAGCCCCCCTCGCGCGCGCCGCCCTGCCTGCGGGCCTTGGACACGGCCCAGCCCAGCCCCGCCGCGCCGGGCGTGACGCCCGCATCCATGTCGTGGCCGTAAAGCGGCATCCCCGCCTCCAGCCGCAGGCTGTCGCGGGCCCCGAGGCCGATCGGCGCGACCTCTGGGTGCTCCAGAAGCGCGCGGGCGAAGGCCTCGACCTGCGCCTCGGGGACCGATATCTCGTAGCCGTCCTCGCCCGTATAGCCCGAGCGCGAGACCCAGAGCGCGTGCCCCTGCCAGTCCAGCGTCACGCTGTCCATGAAGCGCATGTCGGCAGCCTGCGGGACGATCCGCGCCAGCACCTCGGCGGCCTGCGGACCCTGCAGCGCCAGAAGGCCGCGATCGGTGACGGGGGTGACGGTGACGCCGGCCAGGCCCTTCAGGATGGCGATGTCCTGCTGGGCGCAGGCGGCGTTGACGACCAGCAGAAAGTGATCGCCGCGATTGGCGAACATCAGGTCGTCCAGGATGCCGCCCGTGTCGTTGGTGAACAGTCCGTAGCGCTGCCGCCCCTCGGGCAGGGACAGCACGTCGGCCGCGATCACCGTTTCCAGCGCAAGCGCCGCGCTGGCGATGTCGCCGTCCTGCGGGCGGATCAGCACCTGGCCCATATGGCCCACGTCGAACAGGCCCGCCTTTTCGCGCGTGTGCAGATGTTCGGCCATGACGCCCATCGGGAACTGGACGGGCATGTCCCATCCCGCGAAGGACACCATGCGGGCGCCCAGTTCCCTGTGCAGTTCGTTCAGTCCGGTTCGACGCGTGTCGGCCATGCGCGGCCCTCCCCTGTCATCGCTTGCTGCCGGTCAGCCGGCATCGGTCCTGCGGGGTCGCCCCCGCGTGTCGATGCCCCCTCTGTCCCTGTCCTTGCGGACGCCTGAGATCGTTATCCCTTCGGCGGGCCTTGCGGCCACTCTCCAGAGTTCTGGTGGAAGACGGTCCTTTTGCCTGAGAGTTCGCCGGGGCGGCTGCTCCTTCGGCCCCGGCGCATGGCCGGTGTCTCCCGAATTCCTGTTCCCGCTGCTAGCGGCGGTGCGGGCGCAAGGCAAGGATTTTGTCGCATCCGGACCCCGAAGCGGCGTTTTCCGCCTTCGGAACGGGCAGCTCAGGTCCGGGGCTTGCGCGGGAAGACGAAGACCCGGTCGCGGCGCAGCATCAGCCACATGGGCGTGCCCTCGGGGGGCAGGAAGACACCGGGAACGGTGGCGTTCAGCAGGATCCCGCCCTCGTCCGTGGCGAATTCGACCAGCGATTCGCGGCCCAGGTAACGCGCCCTGCGGACCCGCGCGCGGGCGGCGGTGCCGTTCTCGACCGTGGGCGAGGGGCCCTGGCCCGCGCGGTCGAAGTCGATCTTCAGGTGCTGGGGGCGGATGACGATGTCCACCTCGGACCCGTCGGGCAGGCCGGGGGTCAGGAATTCGCCGAAGGGCGTGCGGGTCAGCGCGCCGGACACGCGGCCGGTCAGCAGGTTGATGTCGCTGAAGAACGCGGCGGCCTGCCGGTCCACCGGCGCATTGTAGAGATTGTAGGGCGCGCCCTGCTGCACGATCCGCCCGTCGCGCATCAGCAGGATCTGGTCGGCCATGCGCATGGCCTCGTGCGGTTCGTGCGTGACCAGCAGGACGGCGGTACCCTCTTCCTTCAGCAGGGCCAGCGTCTCGTCGCGGATGCCGTCGCGCAGACGTTCGTCCAGGCCACTGAAGGGTTCGTCCATCAGCAGGACGCGCGGGCGCGGGGCCAGCGCACGGGCCAGCGCGACCCGCTGCTGTTCGCCGCCCGACAGCTCGTGCGGAAAGCTGTCGAGATGCGCGCCCATCTGCACGCGCGCCAGCAGGTCCAGCACGCGGTCGCGATTGGCCGCGAAACCGCCCTTCAGCCCGAAGGCCACGTTCTCGCGCACGGGCAGGTGAGGGAACAGGGCGAAGTCCTGGAACATCAGACCGATGGCGCGGCGTTCCGGCGGCACGCGGAAATCGGTGTCGCAGATCAGGTTGCCATCGACGAAGATCCGCCCCTGATCCTGCATGTCCACGCCTGCGACGATGCGCAGCGTGGTCGATTTTCCGCAGCCCGACGGGCCCAGAAGGCAGGCGACCTGGCCTGCCTCGACGGCGAAGTCGACATCGTCGACGACGGCACAGCCGTCGAAGCGGCGGGTCAGGTTCCTGACCTCCAGTCTGGGCGCATCGGGCAAGGGGGCTTCCGTTCGTTCCTCAGACGGTGACGTTCAGCGCCCCACCGTCCAGCAGGATGTTCTGCCCGACGATGAACCGCGCCTGCTGGCTGCAGAGGAAGGCGCAGGTGGCGCCGAAATCCTCGGCGGTGCCATAGGTGCCTGCGGGGATGCCCGCCTCGCGCTGCTTGCGGGCCTCGTCGCGGGTGATGCCCTGGCGACCGGCCACGCCGTCGTCCAGGCTGTTGGCGCGATCGGTGGCGTGGATGCCCGGCAGGATGTTGTTCACGCAGACGCCGCTGCCCGCGACCTGGCGCGACATGCCCGCGACGAAGCCGGTCAGCCCCGCACGCGCGCTGTTCGACAGCCCAAGCGCCGGGATGGGCGAGCGGACCGACTGCGAGGTGATGTTCACGACCCGGCCCCAGCCGCGATCCATCATGCCCGGCACCAGCGCCTGCATCAGCGCCACGGCCGACAGCATGTTGGCGTCCAGCGCGCGGATGAAGTCGTCGCGGTCCCAGTCGCGCCAGTCGCCCGGCGGAGGGCCGCCCGCATTGGTCACCAGGATGTCAGCATCGCCAAGCGCGGCCAGCACCTTGGCGCGCCCCTCCTCGGTGGTGATGTCGGCGGCGACGGGCGTGACGCTGACGCCGTATTTCGCGGCGATCTCGGACGCGGTCTTCGTGATCTCGGATTCGGTGCGGCTGTTGATCACCAGGTCCACGCCCGCCTCGGCCAGCGCCTCGGCGCAGCCGCGGCCCAACCCCTTCGATGCCGCGCAGACCAATGCGCGCTTGCCCTTGATGCCCAGATCCATTCCGCCCCCCGGTTCGCTGAATTGCCCGCGCAGCAAACGCGCGCGGGCAGGCTTTGTCAAACTGCTTCGGCCGCCTTGCGGATGGCGTCGATATTCGCGCCATAGATGTCGGCCCGGTCGACCGAGCCGCCGCGGAACACCGCCGACCCCGCGACCAGCACATCGGCCCCGGCCCGCGCGACCAGGGGTGCGGTCTCGGTATCGACGCCGCCATCGACCTGGATGTGGATCGGGCGGTCGCCGATCATGGCGCGGATCCGCTCGATCTTGGCGATCTGGCTGTGGATGAACTTCTGCCCGCCAAAGCCGGGGTTCACGGTCATCACCAGCACCATGTCGCACAGGTCCAGCAGATGCTCGACCGCTTCGGCGGGGGTGCCGGGGTTCAGCGCGATGCCCGCCTTGGCGCCCGTCGCGTGGATCGCCTGCAGGGTGCGGTGCGGGTGGGGGCCTGCCTCGACATGGGCGGTGATCATGTCCGCGCCCGCCTCGGCATAGGCCTCGATGAAGGGATCGACCGGCGCGATCATCAGGTGCACGTCCATGAAGGTCTTCACATGCGGGCGGAAGGCCTTCACCGCGGGGGGGCCGAAGGTCAGGTTCGGCACGAAATGGCCGTCCATCACGTCGACATGGACCCAGTCGGCGCCCTGCGCCTCGATTGCGCGGATCTCGTTGCCGAAATCGGCGAAATCGGCGGACAGGATCGACGGGGCGATCAGGATCTTGGACATTGCGGGGCTCCCTCCGGGTGTTCGGTCAGCCGGGGCTTATGCCCGCAATGCGCATCCGGTCAAGCGTCCGGGGCCTCTCGCAGGCCCGTCACCTGATCGACCGAGGCCGTCGCCCCGCCTTCCAGCACGATGATCGTCCCCTGCGCCCCGACCTGCGCCTCGGTGACGCGGGCATAGGTCTCGACCGCGCCGGTGCCGATCGTCTGCCCGTCGCGGCTGCTCTCGATCCGGAAACCATAGAGCCCGTCCGGCAGCTTGTTTCCCATGTCGTCGCGCCCGTACCAGTCGATCTGCCCCTGGCCGGGGCCGATCTCCTCGCGCATGATCTCCTGCCCCGAGGCGGTGGTGGTGATCAGCGTCACGCTGTCGGCAAGCGCGTGGGGCGCGACCTCCAGCGTCAGGGGGGTGTCGCCGAAATGCACCGGGGCGGTGGTGCGGGCCTCCTTGCCGATCCAGTCCGCAGCGCCGCCGATGCCGCCCGCGCCCGATTGCGCGACCAGCTGGCCCAGCAGCTGGTTGCCCAGGGCCTGCTGTTCGACCCCCGCGAAGGTCGCAAGCTGCACCGCGAAGTCCGTGCTCTCCATCGGGTTCAGCGGATCCTGATTCTGCAGCTGCGCGGTCAGCATGGTCAGGAACGTCTCGAAATCGGCCCCGGTGCCTGCGCTTCCAAGGCTGGTCGAGGCCGTTGCCGTCTGTGTCGTCGTCGCGCCGATGGCATCGACCATATGTGTATCTCCTATATCCTGATGTCGAGCCGGCGATCGCTGAGCGGTCGTGGCCGCGTGGCCACATGCTCGACCGTGGCGGCGGGCGAGCCCTCGGGGGCGTCGTCATGCGGGGCGGGCGCGGAATCCCGACGTTCTTCGCGGAAATCGAGCGATCCCTGTTCGATCCCCGCATCCGCCAGCGTCTGGGTCAGAAGGTCCGCGTTGCGGCGGATCAGGTCCAGCGTCTCGGGGCGTTCGGCAAAGATCGTGACATGCCCCCGATCGGCCCCGGTCATGACCAGACGAAGGCGGCCCAGCTCCTCGGGGGCGAGGGCGATCTCGGTCTCGCCCTCCCGGGTCGTCACGACGGCATCGGCGATCTGGCGCGCCACGGGTCTGGGGTCGTGCTGCGGTGCGCTGCGCGGCTGCTGCACGGTCTCGGTGCGGGGGGCTTCGGGCTGCGGGGCATCGGCACGCGCGGCAAGGGCTGGGCGCGCTTCCAGCTGTTCGAGCGGCTCGGGATTGATCGGGCGTTCGGTTTCCGCTGCCAGGGGGGCGGGGGTCTGCCGCGTATCGCCGAGCGGTTCGGGCGCGATATGCGTTGCCGTTCCGACCGGCGGTGACATGCGGTCCGCAGGTGCCTGCTCGACCGAGGGCTGCGCAAGCGCGACCGCCGGTTCCGTTCGCGCGGTGTTCGAGGGCCGCGAAGCTTCGGCTTTCATAATCGCCGGGGGCTTTGGCATGGCTTCCTGTGTGGGCAGGGCGACGACGGGATCCGGCCCCGGAGCCGACGGCTCGTCGGGGGCGGGTGGCGATTCGGCCTGTTCGTCCGTCGGCACATCATCTTGCAGCGGGACGGCATTCTCGGCGTCGGCCACTTGCGGGGTCGGGTCCAACGGCAGGGCCTCGGCCAACAGCGGCGCTTCGGGCACGCTGTCCCCCGACGTCCGGGGCGGGGCATAGTCGGCGCTGATCCCCGACCAGCCTGCAAGCAACCGGATCAACGGATCCTCGGTCTGGGGCAGGGAGATCGTGCCCGGCCCGGACGGCAAGGCGGGATCCTCGGGCAGCGAGAACTCGAAGCCCTCGCCCATCTTGATCGCGGGTGCGTCCGCGACCGGCAGCGCCAGCCTGGGCGACAGGATCAGTGTCGGGTCCGGTTGCCCCGGAAGCATGATCATCGGTATCTCGGTCATCTGCATCCTCCCGCGTCCCGACCGGAATATCCTGAACTCCTTACCAATTATTTACCGCGCAAGGCCTAGGCATGGGGCATGACGTGAAAAGGAGAGTCGCGTGCAGATCACTTCCCCGACCCTTGCCGCAACCGCGCCCGACCGCGCGGTCGCGGTGCAGAACCTCGAACGGGCCTTCCTCGAGGAGATGTTGAAACATGCAGGCCCCGCCCCGATGGAGGGCCCCTTTTCCGGCGGCGCGGGCGAGGATCATTTCGCAAGCTTCCTGACCCGCGAACATGCCGCGGTGCTGGCTGACCGCCTGGACCTCGGCTTCGACGGGATCGTCGGGGGTGGCGCATGAACCGCGGGACCGGCCGACAGCTGGCCGCGATTCGCGCGGCGATCCTGTCCGGAAACGCGCCCGCCGCATTACGCGCGATCGAGGAATTCGGCCGCCTTGCCGCCCGGCAGGGCCTGTCCGAGGCGGACCGCGCCGCGATCGAGCCGCAGGTGATGCAGATCCGCAGCCTGGCCGAGGCGTCGCTTGCCGGTGCGCGCCAGGCCGCCGAGGAGGTGCGCGCGATCATCCGCGCCGCGCGCAGCCTGCAGACCTATGACGAGGTCGGGCGCCGCAACGTGACCGCCGTCGTCGCGACCGCCCCGCAGCGGTTTTAGTAAAATGCGCAGTGAATGGCGCTTCGTGGAATCGGCGCCGTTCACTAGTTGTCAATCACCGGCAGCTAGAACGGTGACATGCCGATCACGGCACGGGGCAGGACCCCGCCAGGTCAGAAGGCCGCTCATGCAAACCCTGGTGCAAAGCACCGTTTACCGGAGGATAACATGTCCAGCATTCTGACCAACAACAGCGCGATGGTGGCCCTTCAGACCCTGAAGAGCATCAACTCGCAACTGGGCAAGACCCAGTCCGACATCTCGACCGGCAAATCGGTCGCGACGGCCAAGGACAACGCGGCCGTCTGGGCGATCTCGAAGGTCATGGAAACGGACCAGACGGGCTTCAAGACCATCCAGTCGAACCTGAACGTCGCGGATGCCGTCGTCTCGACCGCCCGCAGCGGGGCCGAAGAAATCACCAACCTGCTGAACGAGATGAAGGAACTGGCCATCGGCGGCGCGAACGACGCGGCCGATCACGCCAAGATCCAGACGGATATCTCGAAGAAGGTCGAACAGATCACCTCGATCATCGGCGGCACGCAGATGAACGGCGTGAACCTGCTGAAGACCAACCCGACCGCGGGCAATACCAGCTTCACCGTGCTGGGCTCGCTGGATCGGACCAACGGCGCTGCGGCGACCTCGGCCAACAACATCTCGGTCGACTCGGTCGATTTCGAGGCCGGGCTGAACGTTGCGGGCCTGACCGCGATCACCGACCGTGCCTCGGCCCAGACCGCCATCGGCGAGATCGAAGCCCTGATCGACGTCGCGGTGCAGGGCGCCGCCGACCTGGGTTCGGCGGGCAAGCGCATCACCGACCAGTCGAGCTTCGTCGGCAAGCTGGCGGACTCGCTCAGCACCGGCATGGGCTCGCTGGTCGATGCCGACATGGAAGAAGCCTCTGCCCGCCTGCAGGCGCTGCAGACCCAGCAGCAGCTGGGCATCCAGGCGCTGTCGATCGCGAACCAGTCGCCGTCGGCCGTCATGTCGCTGTTCCGCTGATGAACAGGGCGGGCGCCATGACGGCGCCCGCCACCCCAACACTTCTCCAGAACGGGATGCACGATCTTGAACGCGGTAACGCCACTGGCCGAACACGGCTACAGGAACCCCGGGATGCGCAGCACGCGCGATGCGGAATACGACGTCTTTGCCCGCGTCACGCGCATGCTGCGACAGGCATCCGATCGCAAGGACAGGCGCGACATCATCGCCGCCGTCGCAAAGAACACCGAACTTTGGACCTTGCTTGCCTTCGATCTGGCCGAACCCGGCAACGGGCTGCCCGATGATGCCAAGGCCGGGCTGATCTCGTTGGCCGGTTTCCAGATCCGCCACGGGCAATCGGTCATGGCGGGCGAGGCAGTCACCCAGCCGCTGATCGACATCAACATGACCGTCATGCGCGGTCTTCGCGGAGAGGTGGGCGCATGAGCGGCCTGGTCCTGAAACTCGCCCCGAACGAGCGTGTCCTGATCAATGGCGCGGTCATCGAGAATGGCGACCGGCGCAGCAAGATCGCGATCAAGACGCCGAACGTGAACGTCCTGCGCCTGCGCGACGCGATCCATCCCGACGATGCCGGAACCCCGGTCGCGCGCGCCTGCTATATCGCGCAGCTGATCCTGTCGGGCGATGCCGAACCCACCGAGGGCAAGCGACAGCTGCTTCTGGCGATCGAACAGCTGAGCCAGGTCTTCGACGACCGCGACAGCCGCATCATCCTCGGCCAGGCGACCGAGGCCGCGGTCGAGGACAACCCCTATCATGCGATGCGCAGGCTGCGCGAATTGCTGCCGCGGGAAACGCGCCTGTTCGCACGCGCGGCCACGCCCCGACCGGCATGACGGCGATCTTCATCGGAAGCAGCGGGATCGCCGGCTGGAAGATCGTCCAGCGCAGCGAGGAACGGCAGATCATGGCGGTCGAGGCCGACCCCATCGTCCAGCGCTCGACCGCGTATTTCCAGGACAAGATCGGCGGCGTCACGGGTGCCGCCGATCTGGTCGACGATTATCGCCTTCTCAGCACCGCTTTGTCCGCCTTCGGGCTGGAAGATGACATCGCCAACAAGGCCTTCATTCGCAAGGTTCTGGAATCGGACGTGTCCGACGCCAACTCGCTCGTGAACCGCCTGTCGGACAAGCGCTACAAGCGCATGGCCGAGGCGTTCGGCTTCGGGTCCGCCACGCAGCCCGCCGATCTGGGGCAGACCATCGGCAAGGCCTTCGTCCAGCGCGAATTCGAACGCCGCATCGGCGAGGGGGACGAGAACCTGCGCCTTGCCCTGAATGCGCGGCGAGAGCTGGAGGACATGGCCGGGCGAAGTTCGACCGACAAGACCCTGTGGTACGAGGTCATGGGCAACGCCCCCCTGCGCGAGGTCTTCGAAGGCGCGTTCGGTTTCGGCGACAGCTATGGCCAGCTGGACGTCGACCGGCAGCTGGAGGAGTTCATGAACGCATCCGAGCGGTATCTCGGCAGCTCCAGCTTCGCGGATCTGACCGAGGCGGGCACCATCGACAAGCTGATCGTCAACTTCCTGGCGCGCAGCCAGATCCAGACTGGCGAGGTGCAGAACCGCTACAGCACCGCGCTGGCCCTGCTGTCGGGCGGCTGAGGCCCGCGAAATAGGGTCGTGCAGGGTCCGCGGCACCTTGCGTCCTGACCTGTCTTGGCTATAACCCCGGACGATTTGCGCCAATCTCAGCCAGCCGCGGAGGCCATGATGCCGAAAAGAACCGATATCAAATCCATCCTGATCATCGGCGCCGGCCCCATCGTCATCGGGCAGGCCTGCGAATTCGACTACTCGGGCGCACAGGCATGCAAGGCCCTGCGCGAGGAAGGCTATCGCGTCATCCTGGTCAACTCGAACCCGGCCACGATCATGACCGATCCGGAAATGGCCGACGCGACCTATATCGAACCGATCACCCCCGAGATGGTCGAGAAGATCATCGCCAAGGAACGCCCCGACGCGCTGCTGCCGACCATGGGCGGTCAGACCGGCCTGAACACCGCCCTGGCGCTGGCGGATAACGGCGCGCTGAACCGCTATGGCGTGGAACTGATCGGCGCGCAGCGCAGCGCCATCGAGATGGCCGAGGACCGCAAGCTGTTCCGCGAGGCGATGGACCGCATCGGCATCGAGAACCCGCGCGCCACCATCGTCGCGGCGCCCAAGCTGGCCAACGGCAAGTACGACATCAATGCGGGCGTCGCCGAGGCCATGGAGGCGCTGGAGGATATCGGCCTGCCCGCGATCATCCGCCCCGCCTTCACGCTGGGCGGCACCGGCGGCGGCGTGGCCTACAACCGCGACGATTATGAACGCATCGTGCGCTCGGGGCTGGACGCATCGCCCATGGCGCAGGTGCTAGTCGACGAAAGCCTGCTGGGCTGGAAGGAATACGAGATGGAAGTCGTGCGCGACCGCGCCGACAACGCCATCATCGTCTGCGCCATCGAGAACGTCGATCCGATGGGCGTCCACACGGGCGATTCGATCACCGTCGCCCCCGCGCTGACCCTGACCGACCGCGAATACCAGCGCATGCGCAACGGATCGATCGCGGTCCTGCGCGAGATCGGCGTCGAGACCGGCGGTTCGAACGTGCAATGGGCCATCAACCCCGAGGACGGCCGCATGGTCGTGATCGAGATGAACCCGCGCGTCTCGCGCAGCTCGGCGCTGGCGTCGAAGGCCACCGGTTTCCCCATCGCCAAGATCGCCGCCAAGCTGGCCGTCGGCTATACCTTGGACGAGCTGGACAACGACATCACCAAGGTGACGCCCGCCAGCTTCGAGCCCAGCATCGACTATGTCGTCACCAAGATCCCGCGCTTCGCCTTCGAGAAGTTTCCCGGCAGCAAGCCCGAACTGACCACCGCGATGAAGTCGGTGGGCGAGGTCATGGCCATCGGCCGCAGCTTCCACGAATCGCTGCAGAAGGCGCTGACCTCGATGGAGAACGGGCTGACCGGCCTGGACGAGATCGTGATCGAGGGCGCCGCCGAGCAGGGCAAGCCCGCCGTGATCGCGGCGCTGTCCAAGCAGACGCCCGACCGCATCCGCATCATCGCCGAGGCGATGCGCTTCGGCATGACCAATGACGAGATCCAGCGCGTCACCAGTTTCGACCCCTGGTTCCTGGCCCGCATCCGCGAAATCGTGGACGCCGAGCATCGCATCCGCGAGGGCGGCCTGCCCGAGGATGCCGACGACCTGCGCGCGACCAAGATGATGGGCTTCACCGATGCCCGCCTTGCGCATCTGACCGGCCGGGACGAGGCCGAGATCCGCCGCGCCCGCCGCGCGCTGGACATCAAGCCCGTCTTCAAGCGCATCGATACCTGCGCCGCCGAGTTCGAGGCCCAGACCCCCTACATGTATTCGACCTACGAAGCCCCCGCGATGGGCGAGGTGGAATGCGAATCGCGCCCCTCGGACGCCAAGAAGGTCGTCATCCTGGGCGGCGGTCCGAACCGGATCGGCCAGGGGATCGAGTTCGACTATTGCTGCTGTCACGCCTGCTTCGCGCTGACCGGCGCGGGCTACGAGACCATCATGGTCAACTGCAACCCCGAGACGGTCAGCACCGACTATGACACCAGCGACCGCCTGTATTTCGAGCCGCTGACCCTGGAGCATGTGCTGGAGATCCTGCGCACCGAGCAGGAGAACGGCACCCTGCACGGCGTCATCGTCCAGTTCGGCGGCCAGACGCCGCTGAAGCTGGCAAACGATCTCGAGGCCGAGGGCATCCCGATCCTGGGCACCACCCCCGACGCGATCGACCTTGCCGAGGACCGCGAGCGGTTCCAGAAGCTGCTGAACGACCTGGGCCTCAAGCAGCCGATCAACGGCATCGCCAGCACCGACGAGCAGGCGATCGAGATCGCGGGCCGCATCGGCTTCCCGCTGGTGATCCGCCCGTCCTATGTCCTTGGCGGCCGCGCGATGGAGATCGTGCGCGACATGGACCACCTCAAGCGCTATATCCGCGAGGCGGTGACGGTGTCGGGCAAGAACCCGGTCCTGCTGGACAGCTATCTGGCCGGCGCGATCGAGGTCGATGTGGACGCGCTGTCGGACGGCAAGACCGTCCATGTCGCGGGCATCATGGAGCATATCGAGGAAGCCGGCGTCCATTCGGGCGACAGCGCCTGCTCGCTGCCGCCGCACACGCTGGACGCCCCCACCATCGAGGAGCTGAAGCGCCAGACCGTCGAGATGGCGCGCGCGCTGAAGGTCGTCGGCCTGATGAACGTGCAGTTCGCGCTGAAGGGCGACGAGATCTACGTGCTGGAGGTGAACCCGCGCGCCAGCCGCACGGTGCCCTTCGTCGCGAAGGCCACCGACAGCGCCATCGCCTCGATCGCCGCGCGCCTGATGGCGGGCGAGCCGATGTCGAACTTCCCCGCCCGCGCGCCCTATCCCGAGGGCGTCGGCCCCGAGGACGACCTGCCCTTCGCCGACCCGATGACCCTGGCCGATCCGATCACGCCCTGGTTCTCGGTCAAGGAGGCCGTGCTGCCCTTCGCCCGCTTCCCGGGCGTCGACACGCTGCTGGGGCCGGAGATGCGTTCCACCGGCGAGGTGATGGGCTGGGACCGCAACTTCCCGCGCGCCTTCCTGAAGGCGCAGGTGGGTGCGGGCACGCACCTGCCGCACGAGGGGCGCGTCTTCGTCTCGGTCAAGGATTCCGACAAGAGCGAAGCCCTGGCGCAGGCCGCGCGCGACCTGACGCAGATGGGCTTCACGCTGGTCTCGACCTCGGGGACGGCGGACTTCCTGGCGGGCCACGGGGTCGAGACGCAGCGCGTCAACAAGGTCTATGAAGGTCGCCCGAACATCGTGGACCGCCTGAAGAACGGCGAGATCACGATGGTGCTGAACACGACCGAGGGCGCGCAGGCCATCGCCGACAGCCGCGAGATCCGCGCCGTCGCGCTGTATGACAAGATCCCGTATTTCACCACGGCCGCGGGCAGCATCGCGGCGGTGGCGGCGATCAAGTCGCGGGGCGAGGGCGAGGTCGGCGTCCGCTCGCTTCAGGCCTGAGCCTTCTGTAGACGATCAAAGGCGGCCCCGGTTTCGGGGCCGCCTTCGTTTTTAGGCCCGCGATTTCTCAGCCGCGCGCCAGAAGATAGCAGTCCATGATCCAGCCATGCCGCGCGCGGGCCTCGGCGCGCATCGTCCTGATGCGCGGGGCGGCCTCGGCCAGCGGGCCTTCCGCGATGATCTCGCGCTCCATCCCCAGATAGGCGCCCCACCAGATGTGCAGGCCGTGGGGCGGCAGGTCGGCAAAGGCGCAATGACCGTCCAGCATGACGACGACGCGGTCCGCGCCGGGGGGCCAGCCCTCGTCGCGCAACCGGCGTCCGGTGGTGATCTGCACGGGGGCGGCAAGATCGTTCAGCGGGATCGCATGGGCCGCGCACAGCGCCTGGATCGCGGTGATCCCCGGCACGACGCGCACCGGCAGGCCCAGCCGTTCCGCGATCCGCAGGCTGCTGTCGTAAAGCGACGGGTCCCCCCAGACCAGCACCGCGACCGTGCCGCCGCCCGGCAGATGCGCGTCGATCTGCGCCCGCCACGCGTCCGCGATCGCATCGTGCCAGTCGTTCACATGGGACAGGTAATTGCCGCCCGATGCCCGCTGTGGCAGGTCGAAGCGCACCACGCGGCCCTGCGGCGCATGGGTGGCCACGATCTGCGCGCGCAGGCCCGCAAGGTCGGCCTTCTCCTCGCCCTTGAGGGGGATCAGGATCAGATCGGCCCGGGACAATGCCCGGGCCGCCTGGAAGGTCAGGTGATCGGGGTTTCCGGCCCCGATCCCGATCAGCGAAAGCTCGGTCACGCGAACAGGCGGTCCGTCACCAGCGGGCTGCCGCGCAGGCCGCGCAGCGACTTCGCGCCGGCCAGCACGGCCAGATCGACCAGCGGTTCGAGCGCGATGACCAGCATGTAGGCCGCGCCGAAGGCCATCACGCCGTCGATCGCGGCCATGCCCTGACCCCAGAACGCCCAGAAGGCGACCCAGGCGACGATTCCACCTTGGTAGGCCGTCGACAGCGCCAGCGCCTGGCCATAGCGCAGATCGACATAGGCGGTGCCGGGCGCGATGATCCGGCCCGCGATCTCGCGCAGCAGGAACAGGGGCACCAGCAGCGTGGTGACGTTCATGCCGTATTGCGGCAGGTCGGCGGGGGCGAAGAACAGCCCCTGCAGCGCAAGGCCCGCGGCAAGGCCCATTGCGGCGGGGGCGGCGCCCAGCAGCAGGAACAGGGTGGAACCCAGGATCAGGTGAACCTCGGAGACGCCCACGGGGAATTTCGGCAGGACCTGGAAGAAGACGAAGGTCAGCGCCGTGGCGATCGCCGCCCGCGCCGCAAGCGAGGGCAGCCCGCGCAGCCCGTGGTCCTTTGCCGCCAGCCGCAGCGCATAGAGGCCCGCGGTCGCCGCGGTGGCATAGCTGAGGATGATCTTCGCGCCGTTCACGACGCCCGGTTCGATATGCATTGTCGTTCTCCTGTCGCCGTCACACCCGACGGCCGTGGCATTTGCGATGCATGGCCGGTCTCCTGGCTTGCGGGTCGTGGCGGGGCGTCGGCCTTCCCGGACGGATCCAGTGGCGCGCGTGACGCCCGCTCTCCGCATACAGTCGCGGGGGCGGCTGGGGCTTCGGGCGCCGCGATTTGGTCCGCCCTTCCCCATTCCCGATGAAGCCCGACGCGTATCGCGTCATCCGGGCACCATGCGTCCTCAGCCAGACACGACGATCACGCTTCCGTCAAGTCGCGGCGGGCGCGATCAGGTGGAAGAACGTCCCGCTGACCTGCCCGCCGCCATCGGTCGTGCGGTGGCTGCCGGTTTCCGCGACCTCGCGGCCATTTGCGTCGGTGACATGGGCCAGGGGCGCATCGGGTTCGGACAGGATCGAGGCATAGTGGAACTCGTGCCCCCGCAGTGCGGCGCGTCCCAGGCCCGGCAGCGGCGCCAGCGGCGTCGCGCGGCGGTATCCCAGGTGCATCCGCCGCTTGTGGTAGCTGGTCTCCAGCCCCAGCAGCCCCAGCATCGCGTGACGCTGCCCATCGGCATCGACCAGCCCCGCGCCAAGCGCCATGTAGCCGCCGCATTCGCCATGCACGGGCCGCGTGCGGGCAAAGCGGTGCATGGCCTGCCGGAACCCGTCCGCTGCGGCCAGCCGTCCGGCGTGCAGTTCCGGGTATCCGCCCGGCAGCCAGCAGCAATCCGCGCTGTCGTCCGGCCCCTCGTCGGCCAGCGGCGAGAACGGCAGGATCGTCGCGCCCGCCCGCCGCCACGCGTCGATCACATGCGGATAGGTGAAGGAGAACGCGGCATCCCGCGCCAGCGCGATCCGTCCGCCGGGGGGCGTCATCGCGGTGGGCGGATCGGCGGGCGGCAGGGGGCGGGCCGCCGCCGCGCCCAGCATCGCGTCCAGATCGCAATGCGCGCCGATGAAATCGCCCGCATGGTCCAGGATCGCCTGAAGGCCCTCGGTCTCTTCGGCCTGCACAAGACCCAGGTGGCGTTCGGGCAGGGTGATGTTGCCCTGTCGCGGCAGCGCGCCCAGCACGCGGATGCCCCCACGCTCCATCCCCTCGCGGATCAGGGTTTCATGCCGGGCCGAGGCCACGCGGTTCAGCACCACCCCCGCAAAGGGCAGGTCGGGCTGCAGCGTGGCGAAGCCCCGCGCGACCGCCGCCGCCGATTGCGCCTGCCCCGACACGTCGATGATCAGGACCACCGGCCAGCCCATCAGCGTGGCGATCTCGGCGCTGGCGCCGATGCCGGATTCGCCCCGATGCGCAACGCCGTCGAACAGGCCCATCGACCCTTCGGCCAGCACCAGGTCGGCATCCGGCTGGGCGGTGACATGGGTCAGGATGCGCCCCCGCTCCATCGCCCAGGCATCCAGGTTGAACGAGGGCCGCCCCGAGGCCGCGCGGTGGAAGCCGGGATCGATATAGTCCGGCCCCGACTTGAAGGGCTGCACATCCATGCCGCGGCGGCGCAGCGCGTTCAAAAGGCCCAGCATCAGCACCGTCTTGCCGGTGCCCGATGCGGGGGCAGAGATCATCAGTCCGGGGGTCATTCGGGGAACCTGGGGTTGGGGCCGGTCGGGCGGTACCGGCGGTCGTAATCGGCGGCATAGAGGCGGCTTTCCTGGAACCCCTCGGCGCCAAGTGCGGGGCCGACAAGGATCAGCGCGGTGCGGTCGATGCCCTGCGCCGCCTGCGCGATGGTGGCAAGGGTCGCGCGGATGACGCGCTGGTCGGGCCAGCTTGCGCGCCAGACGACCGCCACCGGGCAATCCGGCCCGTAATGGGGGGACAGATCGGCCACCACGCGGTCCAGCGCATGGATCGACAGGTGGATCGCCAGCGTGGCGCCGGTGGCGGCGAAGGCGCTCAGGCTCTCGCCCTCGGGCATGGCGGATGCGCGGCCGGGGGTGCGGGTCAGGACGACCGATTGCGCAAGGCCGGGCAGGGTCAGTTCGGATTGCAGCGCCGCGGCGGCAGCGGCAAAGCTGGGCACGCCGGGCGTGACCTGCACGGGGATGTCCAGCGCCCGCAGGCGGCGCAGCTGCTCGCCCATCGCCGACCAGACCGACAGATCGCCCGAATGCAGCCGCGCGACGTCATGTCCCTCCGCATGGGCGGATGCGATCTCGTCGATGATCTGGTCGAGGCTGAGGGGGGCGGTGTTCACGATCCGCGCGCCCTCGGGGCAGTGATCCAGCAGCGCGGGCGGGATCAGGCTGCCGGCATAGAGGCAGACGGGGCAGGCGGCGATCAGGTCGCGCCCGCGAATGGTCAGCAGGTCGGCGGCGCCCGGTCCGGCGCCGATGAAGTGGACGGTCATGGAACCTCGGCTATGGCGATGGTGACGGGGCCGCAGGCGGTGCGCGGCCCCAGAAGGCGGCCCCCTGCGGCGATGGCTGCGGCCTCGGCCACCGATCCGGTGGCGAAGAGGTCCAGGATGCGGGGCGATTGCGTGGGGGTTGCGATGCCCGCGACATCGACCAGCCGCAGGGGCAGGGCCAGCGCCTGCGCGGCGGCCCGCAATTCGGGCGCGCGTTCCGCGATGCCCGCCAGCAGGTCGGCCCCGCCCGCGCGGGTCAGCGCGGTGGCGATGGCTGCGGGCGGCGTGCCCGGCCTGCATCCGATGCCCGCGATCCTCATGCGGGGCGGCTCCACTGGGTGACGGGGCGGGCGGGCTGCCAGCCGCGCATGCCGCCAAGGGGCGCGGCCTCGCTGAGGGCGATGCGGGTCAGGCTTCCGCCATGGCGGGCGTGCAAAGTGGCCAGCAGGGACTCGGTCTCCAACGTCACGGCATTGGCGACGATGCGGGCGGGCAGGGGCAGGATGGCGTCGAACAGACCCGCACTGCCGCCCCCGCCCACGAAGATCGCGTCGGGTGCGGGCAGATCGCGCAGCGCATCGGGCGCGGCGCCCTGCACCACCTCAATGCGCTGCGCCACGCCGAAGCGGTCGCGGTTGCTGCGGATCAGGTCCAGCCGATCCTCGCGCGGTTCGATGCAGATGGCGCGTCCCCCCGCCAGTGCCCATTCGACCGAGATCGACCCCGACCCGCCGCCGATATCCCACAGCAGCTCCCCCGGGCGGGGGGCAAGCGCCGCCAGCGTCATCGCGCGGACGGGCGATTTCGTGATCTGCCCGCGATGGTCGAACAACTCGTCCGCCCGCCCCGCCGCCATGGGCAGTCCGAAGCCCGCAGGCAGGTCGTCGCCGTCGATGGCGACGGCCACGGGGGCCTCGTGCCCATCCCGCAGCGGGCCGACGCGTTCGCGCGGGCCGCTCAGGCGTTCCAGCACCGTCAGCCGCGCCGCATTCGCGCCCATGTCGCGCAACCATTCGGCCAGCGCGGCAGGCGCGTTGCCGTCCCGCAGGGTCGCGATGATGCGGCAGCCGCGATGCAGATGCGGGCGAAGCTGCGCGAAGGGCGCGGCATGAAGGCCAAGCGTCGCGCAATGTTCCAACCGCCAGCCCATGCGCGCGGCGGCCAGCGAGAAGACCCCCGCGACCGGAAAGGCCCGCCATTCCGACGGGTCCAGATGCGCCGCGATGCTGCCGCCCGCGCCGAACCAGAACGGATCGCCCGAGGTCAGCATCGCCACCCGTTCCCCCCGCAGCGCAAGGATCGGGGCCAGATCGAAGGGCACGGGCCATTCGCGGCCCCGCGCGCCGACCTTCGCCAGCGCCAGGTGACGCGGCCCGCCGAAGACGATGCGCGCGTCCTCCAGCGCCTTCCGGCTTGCGGCACCAAGGCCCGGCAGGCCATCCTCGTTCAGACCGATGATCGACAGCCAGGGTTCAGACATGACGCGCATCCTTCTTCTGGGCGGCACGACCGAGGCCCGCCGCATGGCGGATGCGCTGGCGGGTATGGATGCGATCTACAGCCTTGCGGGCCGGACGGCGCAGCCATTGTCCATGCCCATCCCCATGCGCATCGGCGGCTTCGGCGGTCCCGAGGGGCTGGCGGATTACCTGCGCCGCGAGGGCATCACCCATGTGATCGACGCGACCCATCCCTTTGCCGCGCGGATCAGCGCCAATGCCCATGCGGCCTGCGATGCGCTGGACCTGCCGCTGATCCGGCTGATCCGCCCGCCATGGCGCGGAGAGGGGTGGCTGCACGTGCCCGACATGGCCGCCGCCGCCGCGGCGCTGCCGCGCGATCCGGCGCGGGTCTTCTTGGCGATCGGACGGATGCACCTGTCGGAATTCGCGCATCTGCCGCATCGCTGGCTGCTGCGGCTGGTCGATGCGCCCGCCGCCCCGCCGCTGCCCCGCGCAAACTTGGTGATCGACCGCGGCCCCTTTACCGTCGATGGCGACCTGGATCTGATGCGCCGCCACGGCATGACGCATCTGGTGGCCAAGAACAGCGGTGGCGCGGGGGCCGAGGCCAAGCTGCATGCCGCGCGCGCCTTGGGCGTGCAGGTCGTGATGATCGACCGCCCCGTCCTGCCGCCGCGCCCGCAGGCGGCCCATCCGGCAGAGGTGCTGGACTGGCTGCATCACGCCCCCGCCGATCTGGGCGCATAGACCCACCGCCCCACACGGCGCGTCGCGGAATTGCCGACGATCACCACCGTGCGCATGTCGGCCATCTCGGGGGTGGCCCGGGCCAGCGTGGTGATGCGCAGTTCCTCGTCCAGGGTCGAGACCGCGCGGGCGAAGATCAGCAGGCGTTCGGGTTCGCATTCCTCGCGCAGGATCTGCAGCACGCGGGCGAACCCCTCGGGGCGCGATTTCGAACGCGGGTTGTAGAAGGCCATCGCGAAATCGCCCATTGCGGCGTGGCGCAGGCGCTTCTCGATCAGCGCGAAGGGCTTGAGGTTGTCCGACAGGTTGATCGCGCAGAAATCATGGCCCAGGGGCGCCCCCGCGCGGGCGGCGGCGGCCAGCATGGCCGTGATCCCCGGCAGGATGCGGATGTCGGGATCTGTGTCGCGCTCCTCCAGCGCCTCGAACAGGGCGGCGGCCATGGCGAAGACCCCCGGATCGCCCGAGGACACGATGACCACCCGCGCGCCGCCCTCGGCCAGGTCCAGCGCGTGGCGGGCGCGGTCCAGCTCGACCCGGTTGTCCGACGGGTGCAGCCGCAGGTCCGCACGCGGCGCCACCCGCGCGACATAGGGGATATAGCCGATGACATCGGTCGCCTCCGCCAGGGCCTGCGTCACCTCGGGGGTGACCAGCGCATCCGCACCGGGGCCCAGGCCCGCGACAGTGATCCGACCGCTCATTCCGGGCACCTGATCTCGGGGCACCGGATCTCGGGGCGGCGCCCATGGCCGTGGACCATGACGATCGCGAAATAGGGGCAGTCGGCCGCGTCCACGTCGCGCAGCCGCGCCAGCCGCTGGTCGGGCATGGTGCCACGCTCGATCAGCCAGGCGTCGTCCAGGCGGCCTGTCGCCTGCAGCGCGGCGCGGATGCGGGGCAGGTTGCGGCCCGTCTTCATCACCACGATGGCATCCGACATGGCCATGCGCCGTTCCAGCTCGGCCTGCGGCAGCGTCCCGGCCAGCACCGTCAGCACGTCGTCGCCCCAGGTGATGGGCGATCCGGTCGCGGTCCAGCAGCCCGACATGCCGGTGATGCCTGGGATCACCTGGGTTTCGACGCGGCCCTGAAGGCGGACATAGAGATGCATGAACGATCCGTAGAAGAACGGATCCCCCTCGCACAGGACGACAAGATCGTCGGTCGCGGCCAGCGCCGCCAGCCGATCGGCCCAATCGTCGTAGAACCGCGCCAGCGCGTCGTTATAGGCGGGGCTGTCGAAGGGAATCTCGGTCGTGATGGGGTATTCCATCGCGTGTTCGGGGATGCCCGCGGGCAGGATGCCCTCGACGATGCGGCGGGCCTGCCCCTGACGCCCCGGCTTGCGGAAGAAGGCCACCTGCCTTGCGCCGCGCAGCGCGCGGTCGGCGCGGACGGATATCAGGTCCGGATCGCCCGGCCCCAGCCCCGCGCAGATGATGCGTCCCATCCGATCACTCCTTCCGGCTGGCCAGCGCGTTGACGGCGGCGACGGTGATGGCCGATCCGCCCAGCCGCCCCTGCACGATCAGCGAGGGCACGGGCGGCGCGGCCATCAGCGCGTCCTTCGATTCCATCGCGCCGACGAAGCCCACGGGGCAGCCGATAATGGCGGCGGGGCGCGGGCAGTCGGGATCTTCCAGCATGTTCAGCAGGTGGAACAGCGCGGTGGGCGCGTTCCCGATGGCGACGATCGCGCCCGCCAGATGGGGGCGCCACAGCTCCAGCGCGGCGGCGCTGCGGGTGTTGCCCATCCGCTGCGCCAGTTCGGGCGTGCGCGGATCGTTCAGCGTGCAGATGACGGGGTTCTGCGCGGGCAGGCGGGGGCGGGTGATCCCCTCGCTGACCATGCGCGCATCGCAGAGGATCGGCGCGCCATCCGCCAGCGCCTGCCGCGCCGTGGCGGCCATGCCGGGGGTGAAGCGGATGTCGCGTTCCAGCCCGACCAGCCCCGCGGCGTGGATCATCCGCACGGCGACCGGTTCCTCGTCCGCGTCGAAGCGGGCCAGGTCGGCCTCGGCCCGGATCGTGGCGAAGGACTGGCGATAGATCGCGGCCCCGTCGGTTTCATAGTGGTGGGGCATCAGGGCACCTTGGTCAGTTGGTCGGGGTGAAGCCCGCGCAGCCCGGCTGGGTCCGAGGCGCGTCCGTGGCGGATCACGTCGAAGCCCTGCGGCGTCGCGGTCAGGGTCAGGTCGGCGGGACGCGGGCAGGCGCATCCCTTGGCGCAGCCCGAGACATGCAGCACCGCGCCCTGCGGCATCAGGGGCGCAAGGTCGCGGGCCAGCTGGCGGACGGGTGCATGGGCGGAGGCGCAGGCGGGGGCGCCGGGGCAGGCATGGGTGCGCAGCAGCGGGTCGTCGGGCCGCAGGATCAGCCCCGGCATCGGGGGCAGGCTGCGGGCCGCGCAGACCATGATCATGCGCCAGGGTGTCATCCGCAGGGGGGCAAGGCGCGACAGCCTGCGCAGCGTCTCGGGTGGGATCTGGCCGAACTCGAACCCCGCCAGCATCCCGGCAGGCGTCGCGCCGGGGGCGGGGCGCGCGACGGGGGGGCGCGCGGGAGTGTCGGCGGCAGGGCGGATGCCCGCGGCGATCAGCGCGGCCATGCGGCCCCGACCGCCCGGCGCGCCGCCCTGGTCCAGGAACCAGCGGGCCATCGCGACCACGTCGTCCGGCCCGCGCAGGGGGGCGGCAAGCGGCATGCCGTCGGCGCGGATCAGGTCGCCCTCGACCCGGATGTCGGCGGGGGCGTCGGTCAGGACAGGCTGGGCGTCGTCGATGGCGATGCCGAACTTGGCGGGCAGGGGCAGGCGGCTGTCTGTCAGGGCGCGGGCGACATCGGCGGCCAGCCGGTCGGTCGCGGGCGTGGCGAAGGGCGTGACGACGATGTTGCGCAGCTGCTCGGTCGCGGGGTCGGGGTCCAGCAGGTCCGCCTGGCTCAGCGCGTCCAGCAGGGGGGCGTGGGTGGCCTGCGTGACGCCGCGCAGCTGCAGGTTCGCGCGTCCCGTCAGCTCGATCGTGCCGTTGCCCCATGCCTCGGCGGCGTCGGCGATGGTTTCGGCCTGCGCGCGGGTCAGCCTGCCGCCGCGCGGGCGGATGCGGACGACCAGCCCGTCGCCGGATTCCATCGGGCGCAGGGCGCCGGGACACCATCCCCGGATCCCGCTCATTCGGCGGCCCCCAGGGTTGCGGCGATGGAGTTGCGGCGCGTCACCCACAGGCCCGCATCGTGCAGGCGGCGGAACAGGTCGCGCATCGTCTGAAGGGCCGCGGGGTTGGCCTCGGCCATGAAACGCTCGATCTCGGGGCGGCCAAGCGTCGCGTCGTGATAGAGGTCGAACAGATGCGGCGGCACCGCGCCCGCCAGATGCGCGAAGGCCGCCATGTGGTCCAGCGTCGCCGCGATCTCGGCCGCGCCGCGGAAACCGTGGCGGGTCATCGCGTCGGCCCATGCGGGATCGGCGGCGCGGGCGCGGACGGTGCGGGCGATCTCCTCGGTCAGGGTGCGGGCGCGGGGGCGGTCGGGCTGCGTCGCGTCCAGGTGATAGAGCGCGGGCGCAGCGCCCCCGATCCGCGCGACGGCGGCGGCAAAACCGGCCTCGTGCGCGGCATAGTCGGCGGCCAGCAGCAGGTCCGATTCCGGCAGGTCCTGCGCGTGGACGAAGCTGTCGGCACCGGCCATGCGCAGGTCCAGCGCCTCGCGGTCGCGGTGCGATTGCCCGTCCGCGCCGATGGCCCATTCGGACGCGGCCAGCCACGCCTCGCCCGCGGCGGCGCGCGCGGCATCGGTAAAGCTGTCGGGCGCGGTCCCCATCCCCAGTCCATAGCTGCCGGGCGCGGGTCCGAAGACGCGCGGCGCATCGGTGGCATAGGGGTTCTGGTCCGCGGCCTCGTCGCGTTCGGCCAAGGCGCGGATGCCGGTCTGGAACATCTGCGCCAGCACCGGGAACACGTCGCGGAACAGCCCCGAGACCCGCAGCGTCACGTCGATGCGCGGGCGGCCCAGCAGCGCAAGGGGCACGACCTCGACCCCGCTTACGCGGCCCGAGCCTTCGTCCCAGGCGGGGCGCAGACCGGCGAGGTGCAGGGCCATGGCGAATTCCTCGCCCGCGGTGCGCATCGTGGCGCTGCCCCACAGATCGACGACCAGCCCGCGCGGCCAGTCGCCGTGGTCCTGCAGGTGGCGGCGCAGCAGTTCCTCGGCCAGTTTCACGCCCTGCGCATGGGCGGCGGGCGTCGGGACCGCGCGCGGATCGGTGGAAAACAGGTTCCGCCCCGTGGGCATCACGTCGGACCGGCCCCGTGCGGGCGAGCCGGACGGCCCGGGCGCCACGAAGCGCCCCGCCAGCGCGGTCGCAAGGCCCCGACGCTCGGCATCGCCGCAGGGGCCGCTGCCCCAGACATGCAGCCCCTCGCCGTACTGGCTTTCCTTGATGTCGCAGACGAAGCGGTCGATCCGGGTGATCGCCTCGGCGGCCGAGGCATCGGCGGGAATGCCCAAGTCGGTTTCCACGCCCGATGCGCGGGCCTCGTCGCGGATATCCGCGATCAGGCGGTCGCGGCGGGCGGGGTCCAGCCCGTCGGCGGTGGAATATTCGTCCAGCAGGCGTTCCAGCGCGGTCATGCCGGCAGGCAGGCTGGCGGCACGCATCGGCGGGGGCATGTGCCCCAACGTGACCGCGCCCAGGCGGCGCTTGGCCTGCGCGGCCTCGCCCGGGTCGTTGACGATGAAGGGATAGATGACGGGCAGCGCCCCGGTCAGCGCCTGCGGCCAGCATTCGCCCGACAGCGCGACCGATTTGCCCGGCAGCCATTCCAGCGTGCCATGAGCGCCCATGTGGATCAGCGCATCGGGTGCCTGCGCCCGCAGCCACAGGTAGAAGGCGACATAGGCGTGGCGGGGCACGCGGGTCAGGTCGTGGTATTCGTCCTCGCGCCCCTTTCGGTGGCTGCGCTCGGGTTGCAGCGCCAGGATCAGGTCGTCGCGGACCAGCGCGCGCAGGTGGAACGCGTCGTCGCGGCAATCGGGGTCGTCCGCCGCATCGCCCCATTCGGCCCGCAGCCGGTCCCGCAGCACCTGCGGCAGCGTCCCAAGCGCCGCGCGGTAATCGTCCAGCGGCCAGCGGATCGCGGCCTCGGCCAGATCCGCCGCAAGGGGGGCGTGCCCCAGCATCCCCGCCACGGCATCCGCTGATGCCAGCGAATCCAGCCCCACCGCATGGGCCATCTGCCAGTCCCGCCCCGGATAGGTGGACAGAACCATCGCCACGCGCGGCCCCTCGCGTTCCGACAGGCGCAGCCATGCCGCGATCCGGTCGCAGGCGGCGTCCACCATGGCGGGGTCGGGCCGATGGGCGAAGCGCGAATATTGCAGCAGGGGATCGCGCGGTGCGGGGGACTTGAAGCTGACGACGCCCGCGAAGACGCGCCCGTCCACCTCGGGCAGGACGACGTTCATCGCAAGATCGGATGGCGACAGCCCACGCTCGGCCTCGGCCCATTCGCGGCGGCGATTGGTGGACAGCGCGATCTGGAAGACGGGGCAGGTCAGCCCGCCGAAGGGCGCGGCGGAAAAGCCCGTGGCGTTGACGATGGCGCGCGGGCGCAGGTCGGCCCCGCGCAGGAAATCGGCAAAGCCCTCGGACTTGAGCGAGGGGGTAAAGACGCCGATTGCCGGGATGCCGCGGTCGCGCAGCGCGCGGATCACCGCGTCGATGGCGGCGGTATCGGCGGCGGCCAGCCAGCTGCGATAGAAGGTGACAAGCACGGCCCCCTGCGGCGGTGCCGGAACGACGCCCAGATCGGGGTCGTGGAACCCCATCTGCGGCAGGGCGGTGCGGCCCGCGACCGGTGCCGCGTGCAGCCCCGCCGCGATGGCCATCTGCGCCAGCGCCGCCTGCGCTGCCACCGCGCCGCCCTGGTCGCAATGGCGGCGCAGCACGCGCAGCACCGATGCGGGAACGGTGGACATCTCCTCCAGCCGGGGATCGTCGCGCCCGTCGGCAGGCAGGATTGCCAGGGCGATCCCCTTGCGCCGCGCCAGATCCTGGACGGATGCAAGGCCATAGGGCCAATAGGCCTCGCCGCCGATCAGGCGGATCAGGATGCCCCTGGCCCCCGACAGCGTCTGATCGACATAGGTATCGACCGAGACCGGGTGCCGCAGCGCCACGAGGTTGCACAGCCGCAGCGACGGCAGCCCGCCATCCGCCCGGTGCCAGCCCGCCGCGAACGCGCCCAGGTCGCTGTCGGAGAAGGACAGCGCCACCAGGTCCCCCGGCGTCTGGCCGGGATCATAGGGGGCGTCCGTTTCCTCGAGCCCCACGCGTTCGCGGAAGACCACATGCATCAGGCGGGCACGGCCTGCAGCATCGCGCGGATCGCGGGCGCGTCGATGCGGTCGTGTTCGGCGATCACCACCAGCCGCGAGGTGCGGGGCGCGTCGCCCCAGGGGCGGTCGTACTGGTGGCGGACCCGCGCGCCGACGGCCTGCACCAGCAGGCGCATCGGCTTGCCCTGAACGGCGACGTGACCCTTGACGCGCAGGATGTCATGCGTCCGCGCCAGATCCGCGATGCGGTCCGACAGCGCCTGCGGATCGTCGATCTCGGGCAGGTCCACGACGATGGTGTCGAAATCCTCGTGTTCGTGGTCGTCGGCACCGTCATGGTGGCTGGGGCGGGCGTCGATGTCATCCTCGGCCGCCGCGTTCAGGCCCAGGATCAGTCGCGGGTCGATCGCCCCTTCGGTCACGGCCAGCATGGGCAGCTTGCGCGGGGCCTCGGCCTCGATCACGGCGCGGGCAGCGGCGAGGCCGTCCTCGCCCGCAAGGTCCGCCTTGGTCAGCAGGACTACGTCGGCGCAGGCGATCTGGTCCTCGAAGACCTCGGCCAGGGGGGTGTCGTGATCCAGCCCCTCATCGGCCAGGCGCTGCGCCTGCACGGCATCCTCGTCGGGGGCGAAGCGGCCCGCGGCCACGGCCTCGGCATCGGCCAGGGCGATCACCCCGTCCACGGTGATGCGCGAGCGGATCGCGGGCCAGTCGAACGCCTTCAGAAGGGGCTTCGGCAGGGCAAGCCCCGAGGTCTCGATCAGGATGTGGTCGGGCTTCTGCGGCAGGGCCATCAGCCGTTCCAGCGTGGGGATGAAATCGTCGGCCACGGTGCAGCAGATGCAGCCGTTCGACAGCTCCATGATGGCATCGGCGGGGCAGTTGTCGTCGGCGCAGCCCTTCAGGATGTCGCCATCGACGCCCATCGTGCCGAATTCGTTGACCAGAACGGCCAGCCGCTTGCCCTGCGGGTTCTGCATCAGGTGACGGATCAGGGTCGTCTTGCCTGCGCCCAGAAAGCCCGTGATGACGGTGACGGGGGTCTTGGTGAGGTCGGTCATGGATCACTCCTGCGGGGGGATGCGGGCAAGGCTCTGCTTGCGGAAGATGACGGGGCGCTGCCGCCACGGGACCAGCCCGTCCGGCGTCGCGGCATAGGCCGAGGCACCCTCGCGGATGTCGGCGGCATCCTCGGGGCCCAGGCGGCCATAGACATAGGACCACTTGCCCGGGGCATTCAGCGCGACGGAGCAGCCCTGCGAACAGGCCGACAGGCATTCGACGGCGCGCACCTCGACCCCTTCGGGCGGTGCCTCGGACAGGGCGGCGTGCAGGGTCGCGCCGGGGCGGGGCGCTTCGGGGTCTGCCGCCGGGTCGGTGCCCCGGCAGGTGGTGCAGACATGCAGAATGGCGCGCATCGCGGGCCCGTCCTTTCGCTGCGGCGGCAGGGCATGGCCAACAGGACGGCCCCCATGGCCGTCGGCTGCCGGTTGCGGAAAACACCCCGTCCGCCCGTGATCGTTCGGCGCTGGCAGGTCTCCCGGCTTGCGGATCAAACGGTCGGCCCACCTTCCCGGCACGGGGCCAGTGGAACGGGCGACCTCTCCGGTCACGGTCGCGGGGGCGGCTGCGTTCGGGCGGTGGCCCTTCGCATTCCCTCTTCGCCCGCCTTGCGGCGGGAACCAGCGCGGGTTTACCAAAGTCCGGACCGCCCCCGAATGTCAACCGAAAGGACCAAGGCCGTGACGGAACAGAGCGATGAAACCGAGGCCCGCCACAGCGCCAAGATGGCCAAGAAGAAGGCCGCCCGCGACCGCATGATGGAGACGAAGACCGGCGAGAAGGGGCTGATCATCGTCCATACCGGCCCCGGCAAGGGCAAGTCCAGCAGCGGCTTCGGCATGATCATGCGCTGCATCGCCCATGAAATGCCCTGCGCGGTGGTGCAGTTCATCAAGGGTGCGTGGGACACGGGCGAGCGCACGCTGCTGACCACGCATTTCGCGGATCTCTGCCAGTTCCACGCCATGGGCGAGGGCTTCACCTGGGAAACCCAGGACCGCGCCCGCGACATCGCCATGGCCGAGGCCGGCTGGCAGAAGGCGCAGGAGCTGATCCGCGACCCAGAGATCCGCATGGTCCTGCTGGACGAGATCAACATCGCCTTCCGCTACGGCTATCTGGACGTGCAGCAGGTGCTGGATTTCCTTGCGGCCGAGAAGCCGCCCATGACCCATGTCGTGCTGACCGGGCGCGGCGCCCCCGAGGCCCTGGTCGAGGCCGCCGACCTGGTGACCGAGATGGGCCAGGTGAAGCATCCGTTCCGGGCCGGGATCAAGGCGCAGGCCGGGGTCGAGTTCTGATCCCCGCGGCCTTTCTTTGACCGCGGTGCCGCAATGCGGCATTGTGGTCACGACAGGGTGAACCCAAGGCCGGGGCTGCGTGTTCATCTTTCGCAAGAAACGAAAGGCCAGACATGACGCCCCCAGTCCTTCCTGCGGATGCCGCCCTGTTCCTCGATTTCGACGGCTGTCTCGTGGATATCGCGCCGCGACCCGATGCGGTGGTGATCACCGACGCGCTGCGGCGCAGGCTTGCGCTGCTGCACGACCGACAGGGGGGCGCGGTCGCGCTGATCTCGGGGCGGGACGTGGGCGACCTGCGCCGGATGCTGCCCGAGTTCGACGGCTGGATCGCGGGCAGCCACGGGTCCGAGCTGTCCACCGGGCCGGGCCACGTGGAGCCGCTGCACGAACATCCCTTCGACGCGCCCGCGCTGCATGCCCGCACCCGCGAACTGGCGGCCCCCCATCCCGCCATCCTGGTCGAGGAAAAAACCCACGGCGTCGCCATGCATTACCGCGCCGACCCCGCGCTGCGCGGCTTCGTCGAGGATGCGATGGCCGCACTGGCCTCCGAGCATCCCCACCTGCAGCTGCAACCTGCCAAGATGGCGCTGGAGCTGCGTCCGGGCGGGGTGGGCAAGGATACCGCGATGGCCCGCCTGATGCAGCATCCGCCCTTCGCGGGGCGCATGCCCGTCTTCGCGGGCGACGACACGACCGACGAACCCGCCATGGCCGAGGCCCAGTCGCGCGGCGGTTTTGCCATCAAGATCGGGGACGGCATGACCGCCGCCCGCCACCGTCTTCCCGACCCCTCGGCGCTGGCCGGCTGGTTGGACGAAGCATTGCAGAAGAACTGAGAGAACATCATGTCCCGGCTTGTCGTCGTCTCGAACCGTCTTCCCCTTGGTGACAATCCGTCGGGGGGACTCGTGGTGGCGCTGGACGATGCGCTGCGCAGCTCCGGCGGGTTGTGGATCGGCTTTTCCGGCGAGCCGGTCGACGATCCCGCCGATGCGCTGATCGACCATCCCGGCGCGGCCTTCGACCGCCTGTCCTTCGACCTGTCCCCCGAGGATCACCACAACTACTATCTGGGGTTCTCGAACTCGGTCCTCTGGCCCATCTGCCACGGGCGGGCGGATCTCGCGCATCTGGATCCGGTCTATCTGGACGGATACCGCAAGGTCAGCGCCCGCATCGCGCGGCTGATGGTGCCGCATCTGCGCCCCGACGACCGCATCTGGGTGCAGGATTACCAGCTGTTCGCCCTTGGGGCCGAGCTGCGCAAGCTGGGGGTGCGGAACGCCATCGGGCATTTCCTGCACATCCCCTTCCCGGCGCCCGCCGAATGCGCGACCCTGCCCAACCCGGCCGAGCTGTTCGACTGGATGATGGCCTATGACCTCGTGGGGTTCCAGGCGCGCCGCGACCTGGACAATTTCGCGGCCAGCGGCCACCACATGACCGGAATGGAGCAGACGGACGAGAACCGCTTCGCCCTTGGCGGACGGACCCTGCGCGCCGAGGTGTTCCCCATCGGCATCGACGCGCGATCCTTCGTCGAGGAGGCGCGCGATGCGCCGGATGCCGACCGCGTCCGCTTCCTGACCAATGCCCGGCTGATGATCGGCGTGGACCGGCTGGATTACTCCAAGGGCATCCCGCAGCGTTTCCGCGCATTCCAGCAGCTTCTGGACAAGATCCCGGACCTGCACGAGCAGATCTCGTTCCTGCAGATCGCCCCGCCCACGCGCAGCGGCGTGCAGGCCTATGACGACATCCGCGAGGAGACCGAGCATCTCGCGGGCCGCATCAACGGGCAGTTCGCCACGCTGAACTGGACGCCGATCCGTTTCATCAACCGCCCCTATCCGCGGCAGGTTCTGGCGGGGCTGTACCGGCAGGCGCGCATCGGGCTGGTGACGCCGCTGGCCGACGGCATGAACCTGGTGGCCAAGGAATTCGTCGCGGCCCAGGACCCCGAGGATCCGGGCGTGCTGATCCTGTCGCGCTTTGCCGGCGCGGTCGAGCAGATGCCCGCGGCGCTGGTCATCAACCCCCATGACGCCCACGAGACCGCCGCCGCGATGGCCTCGGCCATGCGAATGTCCAAGGCCGAGCGCAAGTCCCGCCATCAGGAGCTGCTGTCGGTGGTGCTGGAGAAGGACGTCGCTTGGTGGTCGGCGGCCTATCTGAAGGCGCTGGACCAGGAAGCCGCGCAGGACGCGCTGACCGAATAGGCAGCGCGCCGCGTTTCTGCCGCCCCGCGCGGCAGATCGCGCCCGTGCCCCCGACAGGATGCGGTGATGCGTGACGAGGCGGGAAAACGGGCGCAACCTTGGGTTACGAGGTCGCGCCACCTCGAGTGTTCAACCCACCGGTTCCGGGCCTCCTGGCCTTCTGGATTGGACCAGCGAAGTAGGCCGCCGGATCTGACGCACCCCTCCTCCCTGCGGACAGACCGGCGGCCGATCGTTCCTCAGCCGATCAGCCGATCAGCCGCACCGCATGGGCGACGCCCGCGCCATAGCCGTGGACACCCATCCCCGCGATCACCGCATCCGCGCGATGCGAGACATAGGAATGGTGCCGGAACGCCTCGCGCTTGTGGACCTGGCTGATATGCACCTCGATCACGGGGCCGTCGAAGGCGTTCAGCGCATCCAGCACCGCGACCGAGGTATGGGTCAGCGCGGCGGGGTTGATCACGATGGCCGCGGCCTGCAGGCGGGCCTCGTGGATCCAGTCGATCAGCTGGCCTTCCCAGTTCGTCTGCAGGAACCGGATCTCGTGCGGGCCTGCGGCCTCGCGGCACAGGGCCTCGATATCGGCCAGCGTCTCGTGGCCATAGATTTCGGGCTGGCGCTGGCCCAGCAGGTTCAGGTTCGGACCGTTCAGGACGTAAATCTGCGACATCGGGACCTCGTGCGTTTCGTTCATGCCTAGCCTGCGGCGCGGCCGCTGTCAGCAGGGCAGCAGCACATGGTCCGCGGACCCGCCCGCCGGATCGATCTGCACCAGCCCCCGCGCATCCAGCAGCGCAAGGTGGCCCGCAGGCGTCTCGGGGCCGGACCACAGCACCTGACCGTCATGCCCGACGACCAGCAGCCTGCCCGCCAGCCGCAGCGTGCCGGGACCGGGCGCCTGCCAGGCGACCCGCCCGCCGCGATGCAGGGCGGGGCCGGTCCGGGGGTCGTTCACCAGTTCCGCGTCGCAATCGGCGGCCTGCAGCGCCTGGCCGGGATGCAGCGCATCCGTCATGCGGTCGGTCGCGTGGCATTCGCCCGCCAGCGCGCGGCGCATGGCCGTGGCCAGCGCATCGCCGCGCAGCCCTTGCGCCTGCAGGACCGTCAGCTTGGCCAGCGCCGCGACGGCGGTGATGTCGCCGCCCATGATCACCCCCGTCGCGGTGATCCAGGTGCCCGCGGCGTAATGCAGCGCGCCCACGGCGCCGCCGATGGCGCGGCTGGTCAGCACGACCGGCACCCCCGTCTGCGCGGCGCGCGACAGGGCGCGTTGCAGGCTGCCGTCGCCCTCGGGCAGGTTCCCCTCGCCGAAGGCCTCGACGATCAGGCCCGTCGCGCCGCGTTCCAGCGCGTCGTCGATCATGCGGGCAAGGACGGGCGTGCCGGCGGGAATGGCGGGCAGGATGACGACCTGCTGCGCCTCGATCCGACAGGCGGTGTCGTCCAGCCGCGCAAGGGCGCGGGCGGGGTCCAGCGCGCGTGCGGGCGTGGCCGGTTCGGGCAGGGCGGCGGCCATGCGGCGGATGCCGATGCCGCCACGGGCCAGCGGGGGCAGATGCGGGCTGTCGAAGGCCGCGAAATCCGTGCTCGAGACCTTGAGCGCGCGATTGCCGCGCAGCAGGCTGCCGTCGAAGAACAGCCCCACCTCGGGGATGCGCAGGGTGGCGGCCCGGATCGCGCCCGCCACGTTGCCAAGCGCGTCCGACAGCGCGTTCAGCACCACCCCCCCGGCCGAGTCGACGAAGATCGGGACCTGCGATCCGGTGAGGATCACCGGCTTGGACAGCGCCTGCACCGCGATCCCGTCCGCGTCCCATTCGCCCAGCAGCATCGACAGCGCCGCGCCCGAATAATCCATCGTGTCGGTGCCGTGCAGGATGACGAAGCCGTCGTAATCGTCATGCAGCGACAGCAGATGCGCGGCCATCCGGCACCAGTCGCGCGGCACGAGGCCCGAACTGTCCAGCGTGCCGTTCCCGCTGCCCGGAAAGCGCAGCGTGTCGTCCACGTGCAGGGTGACGCCGGGAATGGTGGCGCGGATCGCCGGTTCGACCAGCCGGCGCATCGCGTCGGCGAAATCGGCCGGGTGCATGGGGGCCAGCGGCTGCCCCAGGCTGGTGATCGTTCCGCCGGTATTGATGATGCAGATGCGCATGCGATGCCCCCGTCCTGTCGCAGGCCCTTATACGGGCTGACGGACGCCGATCCAGCCCCGAAGGAAGGATGACAGGTTGCGCGTCAGGTCCTCCGACACATAGCCGCCCTCCTGCACGATGACCGAGGGCAGGTTCAGCGCGGCGATGCGGCGGGCGGCCTCGGCAAAGCCGGGGGTGGTGACGGCCAGGCCCTTGAAGGGGTCGTTCTCATGGGCATCCAGTCCAAGCGCCACGACCAGCGCGCCGGGCGCATGGTCGCGGATGCGCGCGAGGGCCCGGTCCAGCGCGGCCAGCCAGTCCTCGTCGCCCGATCCGATCGGCAGCGGCAGGTTCAGGTTCGCGCCCTTGCCCGCGCCCTGCCCGACCTCGTGCGCGTGGCCCAGGTAGAAGGGATAGAAGTTCGACGGATCGGCATGGATCGAGACGGTGAACACATCGGCCCGGTCGTGGAAGATCGCCTGCGTTCCATTGCCGTGATGCACGTCGATATCGAGGATCGCAACCCGGTCGTGATCGCCGCGCAGCGTCTGCGCCGCGATGGCCGAATTGTTCAGGAAGCAGTGCCCCGCGGCGGTATCGGCATCTGCGTGATGCCCCGGCGGACGGCACAGCGCATAGGCGGCGCGGGCGCCCTTGCGCACGGCCTCGGTCGCGGCCAGCGCGGTATCGACCCCGCGCAGCGCGGCGGCATATGTGTGCTGACCCAGGGGGCAGCCCGTATCGGCCATGTGCCAGCCCGCGCGCCCGGTGATCCCTTCGGGATAAGTCTGGCCGACCTTCTGCGGATGCAGGTTCGCGACGACCTCGGGGCCCGCGCCGGGGGCCTTCTGCCATTCCGCCCAGCCGTCGCGCAGGAATTCCAGATAGCGCGCGGTATGGACCTCGTGCATCGCGGCGCGGTCGGTCGGGGGCACGGGATGCACGGTCAGCCCCGCATCGGCGATCCCGGCCAGCAGGCGCTCGGCGCGCTCGGCGGTTTCCTTGTTGCGCGAAGGCACGCCGCGCAGCATCCAGAACTGCGGGTCGTGGTCGGCGGTCTCGGGGGCGTAGAAGCAGGGAAGATCGCTCATGTCGGGCAGGCTAGGGCGGGGCGCGCGGCCCCGCAAGTCAGAACCCCGAATGGTGCTTCAGGAACTCGGCCTCTTCCTCGGTGGTCTGTCGTCCCAGTGCCGCGTTGCGATGCGGAAAGCGACCGAACCGGGCAACGATGTCACGATGCTCTCGGGCGAAATGCAGCGAATGGGCGTTGCCCAGGTCCTCGTACAGCGCGACCGAGCGGGTCTGGTCCGCCAGGTCCTCGGAATGCATGAAGGGCAGGTAGAAGAACTGCCGCGCGTCGGGGTCGGTCTGCGCGTCATGGCCCCGGTCCAGCGCGTGGCGGGCCACCGCCAGCGCATGGTCGTTCGATTCGAAGGCGCGCCCGCTGCCCCGGAACATGTTGCGCGGGAACTGGTCCAGCACGATGGCCAGCGCCAGCGCGCCCTGGGGGTCGTCGCGCCAGTGGTCCAGCTGGCCCGCATGGGCGGCCTCGTAGGTGGGGCCGAACAGGTCGGCGATACGGGCATCGACCTGGTCGGATTTCTTGAACCACCACGGCCACATGGCCGGGTCGAACCAGAAATCCAGAACATCCTGCGGGGTCTTGGTCATGTCGCCGTTCCTTGTCGCATCGGGTCGCGCCCGTGTCAGGGCAGGGGGATGAATTCGTCGCGGTCGCCGGTGGGCAGGTCGAACAGCCCCTCTCCCCAACGTCCGGCGGCCCATTCGCGTTTCGCCTCCTCGATCCTCTCGCGCGAGGATGCGACGAAGTTCCACCAGATGTGGCGCGGACCGTTCAGCGTCTCGCCGCCCAGGGCCATCAGCCGCGCGCCGCGATCGCCTGCGGCCACGGTGATCTCGTCGCCGGGGCGGAAGACCATCATCCGGCCCGCCTCGAATTCCTGCCCGGCGACCGTGATCGAGCCTTCGGTGACGTAGATGCCGCGATCCTCGTGGTCGCGGGGCAGGGGGAACCGTGCCCGCGCGCCCAGCACAACGTCCAGGTAGAAGGTGTCGGAATACATCGTCACCGGCGCCGTCTCGCCATAGGCGCGGCCGAGGATCAGGCGGGCCTCGATGCCCTGGTCGCGGATGACGGGCAGGCTGTCCTTGCCGTGATGCTCGAAGCTGGGGGCCATGTCCTCGTGGGATTCGGGCAGGGCGATCCAGGTCTGGATGCCGAACAGGCTGCTGGGCCCGTCGCGCGTCGCGCTGCTGCTGCGTTCGGAATGCGTCACGCCGCGCCCGGCCACCATCCAGTTGACCGCGCCGGGGGTGATCACCTGGTCCGAGCCCACGCTGTCGCGGTGGTGGAAATCCCCGCGATAGAGATATGTCACCGTGCCCAGCCCGATATGGGGATGCGGGCGCACGTCGATGCCGTGGCCGGTCAGGAACTCGGCCGGGCCCATCTGGTCGAAGAAGATGAAGGGCCCGACCATCTGCCGGCGAGGGGCGGGCAGGGCGCGGCGCACCTCGAAGCCGCCAAGGTCGCGGGCGCGGGGGATGATCAGCGTCTCGATGGCGTCGGGACCGACCATGTCGGGGCAGCCGGGGGTCAGTGCGGGGTTCCAGCTCATCTGCGTTCCTCCGTTGTGTTGCAGCAAGGGTGGGCGCGAATCGCATGCGGGACAAGCGCCAGGGCGTTCGGCCTGCGCGAACGCCGGGTTGCGTATGCGTTCAGTGGCGGGGAACGACCCGCGCTGGCACATTCGCGGGGAAAGGAGGTCCGCGATGACGACAGGACTTCACCACATCACCGCCATCACGCGCGACGTGCAGGCGAATGTCGATTTCTGGATGGGCTTTCTGGGGCTGGCGCTGGTCAAGCAGACCGCTGGCTTCGAGGATGCCCGCCAGCTGCACCTGTTCTATGGCGACGCGGCGGGATCGCCCGGCACGCTTGTCAGCTTCCTCGTCTGGCAGGACGGGTCGGCGGGGCGCGTGGGCCATGGCCAGCCGACCGAGATCGCGCTGGCCATCCCGCGCCGGCGCATCGGCGACTGGCTGACCCGCGCCATGCAGCGCGGCATCCGCATCGAGGGGCCGCTGCACGAGTTCGGCGACCCCGTCCTGCGGCTGCGCGATCCCGACGGGATCACGGTCAGGCTGGTGGGCACGGATGCGCCCGATGCGGGCTGGCCCGCGCCGCCCGCGCGCATCTTCGGCGCGACGATCTGGTCCGAGGATGCCGATGCCACCATCGACTGGCTGGCCCCCGCCGGGTTCCGCCCCGTCGGTCGCGAAGGCGCCGTGACGCGCCTTGCCGCCGATGCGGGGGTCCTGGACATCCGCGATACGCGGGGCTTCGTGGCGGGTATTCCCGGTACGGGCGTCATCGACCACGTCGCCCTGCGCGTGCCCGACGCGGCGGCGCTGGACGCCCATGCCGCAAGGCTGGGCGGGACCACGATGCACGACCGGCGCTATTTCAGTTCGGCCTATGTCCGCGAACCGGGGGGCGCGCTGATCGAGTTCGCGACCGACGGTCCCGGCATGACCGTGGACGAGCCTGCCGACGCGCTTGGCCGGACCCTGATGGTCCCGCCGCATGTCACCGACGACCTGCAGCTTCGGCTGCAACTGCCGCAATTCGCCCGCCCGGGCGACAGGAGGATTCCCATGCGCGACCTGCCCTTCGTCCACCGCATCCATCGGCCCGACGATCCCGATGGCAGCACCATCGTCCTGCTGCACGGCACCGGCGGGTCCGAGACCGACCTGATGCCGCTGGCCCATCGCATCGCCCCCCGCGCAACGCTGCTGGGCCTGCGCGGGCGTTCCACCGACGAGGGCGTGACCCGGTTCTTTCGCCGCCTGTCGATGGCGCGGTTCGACCAGGACGACATCCGCGCCGAGGCCCGCGCCTTCGCCGCATTCTGGGATGGCGCGATCCGGGCCTATGACCTGGATCCGGCGCGCATGACGGTGCTGGGCTACAGCAACGGCGCGAATTTCGCGGGCGCGGTGATGGCGTTGCATCCGGGGCTGATCCACCGGGCCGTGCTGATCCGTCCCATGCTGGCGCTGGAGGATCCGCCCGCGACCGACCTGTCGGGCAGCCGCGTCCTGACCCTGCAGGGGGCGCGCGACCCCTATGGCACCCACGCGTCCGCGCTGAACGAATGGCTGGCCGCCAACGGTGCCGACCTTCGGGCCGAGGTTCTGGATGCGGGCCACGAGATCACGCAGGCGGACCTGGATCTTGCGACCGATTGGCTGCCCGGTTGACGCAAAGGGCCCCGGCATCGCTGCCGGGGCCCGTCTTCATTCGCCGCTGAAGCGCGTGCCCCAGGGGTCCTGCGCATCGATGGCGACGCCATTCAGTACGATCCTTTCCAGCCCCGCCATCCGCGCATCGCGCGGACCGGCCCCGGCGCTGTTCCAGGTATTGACGGCCAGGTGGTGGTGATAGCCGTCCCAGCCGAACCATTCGCCGCCACCCGCCGCGAAGGTCCGTGTCAGGCCCAGGTCGCCGGTCATGAACCCCGCCGCCGCCGGAAGATCGCCGACCTGCAGGTGCACATGGCCCACGACCGTGCCGCGCGGGACGCCGACCCAGTCGCCATGGGCCGCGCGTGCAAGATCGGTCAGGTCCAGCCTGCGGGTGAACATCTCGACCCGGTCGCCATCGCGGATCCACTCGGCAGCCGGCCTGTCGCGATAGATCTCGATCCCGTTGCCCTCGGGGTCGTTCAGATAGATCGCCTCGGAGACGCCATGATCAGATGCCCCCGTCAGCTGCAGCCCCGACCGCGCGGCATGGGTCCCCCATGCGCCCAGATCGGCCCGGTCCGGCAGCAGGATCGCGGTGTGGAACAGGCCCGCCGCCTGCGGATCGCGCGGGGTGGCCGCGGGGTCGTCGATCAGCTCGACCAGGACGCTGCTGCCATCCCCGAACCGGCCCGCCCCCATAGGGTGCAGGCCGATCGCATCGCGATAGAACGCGCCGACCGTTCCGGCATCGCGCACCCGCAGGACGACGCGGGCGATGCCGCGCCGATCAGTCATGGCCGATGGCGGGCTTGCCCGCGCCGATCATGGCCTGGACCAGTAGCGCGACGGTCCAGAAGGCGGGGTATTCCCAGCCGCCGCCCTCGTTGCTGAACATGAAGCCCGCATGCGCATGGCCGAAGAACAGCGCGCCCAGCATCACGGGCACCAGCGCCAGCGACACCAGCCGCACCTGCCAGCCGACGATCAGGGCGATCCCGCCCAGCAGCTCGGCGGCGATGGTCAGATAGGCCAGCCCCCCCGGCAGCCCGAGCGAGGCGAAATAGCCCGCCGTGCCCGCGGGCGTGAAGACGGTCAGCTTCACCCAGCCATGGGCGAAGAACAGGATGCCCATCGCCACGCGCAGGATCAGCGCGGCTGTTTCGGGGGCGTGAAGGCGGGAATTCAGGGTCGCAAGCATCATAAACCTCGTGCGGGTGGTCATCATCGAGGCGAAGATCGCATGTTGCGGCGGCGGCGATAATCCGGTCTTTTGGAAGATGATTGCTTCCGTTTCGGAATCAATCGGCCCAGCCGTGACCCGGCCCCCACCGGTCCTGAAGGAACCGGATCAGCAGGCGCAGCCGCGACGGGATGTGCCGCCCCTGCGCCGCCAGCGCCATGACCGGCGACTGCCCCTGATGGAAATCGCCCAGCACCTGCACCAGCCTGCCGTCCCGAAGATGCGGCGCCGCGATGAAATCCGGCACGCGGGTGATGCCCAGCCCTGCGATCGCCGCCGTGACGCAGGCCTCGGCATTCGAGAACCGCAGCCGGCCCGTCGCGCGGATGGTGACCGCATCGCCCCCCTCGCCGAAGGTCCAGTCGTCGGGGCGGACGAAGTTCATGTCGGTGATGAAGTCGTGCCCCTCCAGCGCGTCGGGCGTGCGGGGCGTCCCGCGCGCGTCCAGATAGGCGGGCGAGGCGACGGCGCCGACGGTCATCACGCCCAGGGGGTGGGCGACCATCGCACTGTCGCGTGGCTGGCCCACGCGGATCGCCGCGTCGAAGCCGCCCTCGGCCAGGCTGACGATGCTGTCGGTGAAATCCACGTCCAGGCGGATCGCGGGATGGGCGCGCGCGAAATCGGCCAGCGCGGGCATCAGCTGCACGGTGCCGAAGGTCAGGGGCGCGGTCAGCCGCAACAGGCCGCGCGGCTGGCCGTCATTGCTGCGCAGCCGGTCGTCCAGCTCGGTCATCTGGTCGAGGATGGCGGCGATGCGCGGCAGGTATTCCTCGCCCTCGGGGGTCAGGCTGACGGCGCGGGTGGTGCGGATCAGCAGGCGCACGCCCAGCCGCGCCTCGAGCGCCGAGACCAGCTTCGATGCCTGCCCCGCCGAACAGCCGAGACGCGCCGCGGCAGCCGAGAAGCTGCCGCGGCGCGCGACCTCGACGAACATGCGGTCGGCGCTCAGCCGGTCCATGGCCGTCCCCGGGGGGCGTGCAGGTCAGGCAAGGGGCTTCAGCCCGGCCTCGATCCGGTCGCGCTTGCCTTCCAGGAAGGGCGGCAGCGACAGGGCCTCGCCCATCGTCTCGTGGGGTTCGTCCACGTCGAAGCCCGGGCCGTCGGTCGCCAGCTCGAACAGGTTGCCGCCCGGTTCACGGAAATAGAGCGAGCGGAAGTAGAAGCGCTCGACCTCGCCGGAATTGGGGACGCGGAAGCGGCCGACGCGCTGCGTCCACTCGGTCAGCGCGGCCTGGTCGGGCACGCGGAAGGCGACGTGGTGGACACCGCCCGCGCCCTGGCGCGCCTGCGGCAGTTCGGGCTGGACCGCGACATGCAGTTCGGACGCGGCGCCGCCCTCGCCCATCTCGAAGACATGGACATGGCCGCTGCCGTCGGGGCTGGCATAGTCGCGCACCTTGCGCATGTTCATCACCTGCGTCAGCACCGCCTCGGTCGGGCCAAGGTCGTGGACCGAGATGGTGATCGGCCCCAGCCCGTGGATCTGGTGTTCCGCCGGAACCGGGCTGCGGTCCCAGGGCTGGCCCGCGGGGTGGGGTGCCGCGACCAGGCGCAGGCGCTGACCCTCGGGGTCCTCGGTGTCCAGCGTGGGGCGACCGTCCAGCGTGACGATGCTGCCGCCCAGCCGGTCGGCCCAGTAATCCAGGCTGGATTCGGCGACGCGCATCCCGGTGCGGGTGATCGCGTTGGTGCCGCGCCGTTCGGGCGGGGCGGGCCAGTCGAAGAAGGTGATGTCGGTACCGGGGCTGCCCGCCCCGTCCGCGAAGAACAGGTGATAGGCCGAGGTGTCGTCCTGGTTCACCGTCTTCTTGACCCGCCGCAACCCGAGCGTCTGGGTATAGAAGCGGTTGTTGCCGGGGGCGTCGGCGGTGATCGCCGTCAGGTGGTGGATGCCGGTCAGCTGCATGATGCGTGATCCCATTGTCCGAATGCGTTGCGGTGCAATATGCACGCTTTCGTCCGTTCCCGGCAGGCGTCGCGCAGGAAACGCCGCGTTCGCCGTTGCCGAACGGCACCGCCCGGGTGCATGGTCGGACGATGGATTGGGACCTGTCGGACATACGCACCTTCCTGGCCGTGATGGATGCGGGCACCATCTCGGGGGCGGCGGCGCGTGCCGACCTGTCGAAATCCGTCGTCAGCAAGCGGATCAGCGATTTCGAAACGGCCATCGGTGCCGCGCTGTTCACGCGCCATGCGGGCCGGATCACGCCGACCGATGCCGCGCTGGACCTGTCCGAGCGGTTGCGCCCCGCGCTGGCCGAACTGGTGGCCGCGACCGAAAGCATCGCCGCCCCCGAGACCGAGCTGCGCGGCCGCCTGGCCATCGCCGCCCCCATGAGCTTCGGCATCCGCCATCTGGGCCCGGTGATCGCGGGCTTCGCCCGTGCCCATCCGGGGCTGGAGATCGTGCTGGATTACGACGACCGCCACGTGGACCTGCGCGGCGCGGGCTTCGACCTGGGGCTGCGGATCGGGCATCTGAAGGACAGCAGCCTGATGGCGCGCAGGCTGTGCCACGATCCGCGCCTTCTGGTCGCCAGCCCCGATTATCTTGCGCAATACGGCCCCGTCACCCACCCCGAGGATCTGTCGGGGCACGGGGTCATCAGCTATCTCAACGCGCGGCTGGGGGACATCTGGCCCTTCGCGGGCGTGCCCGCCCCCGCCCACGGTCGCATCACCGCCAATAACGGCGAGGCGATGCGCGACATGGCGATCGGCGGGCTGGGTCTTGCGCTGCTGCCGCTGTTCATCTGCCACGACGCGGTGCGCGACGGGCGGCTGGTGCCGGTGCTGGCGCAGCTGGAACAGGACCCGCTGCCGATCAGCGTGGTCTGGCCGCCGGTCCGCCCGATGCCGCGCAAGACGCGGGCCTTCATCGACCACATCGCCCGCGCCTTTGCCGAGGACCCGCCCTGGCAGCGCGATCTTGCGCTGCCGGGGCTGGCCGGGGATCAGGCGCGCAGCGCGACCTGACCGGGCAGCCAGGCAAAGCCGTTGCCCGGCAGGTGCAGCTCGTCGCCCTTGCGGCTGGCATCCGAGGGGCCGACCGGGTCCGAGACCGCGCCGCGCAGGATCGCGGGTTCGGGCGACAGGTTGAACACGCAGGTCAGCGCGTCATCGCCCTCGCCGCGGGCGAAGGCCAGGATCGGCTCGGGCAGGTCGAGGAACCGCGTCGCCCCGAAGCGCAGCGCATCCTGCGCCTTGCGATGGCCGATGATCGCGCGATAGGCCGCCAGCGGGCCGTCGTTGCCCTGCGCATCCACCGCCCGCGCGGCCTGCGCGTCCTTGACCGGCAGCCAGGGCGCCACCTCCGAGAAGCCCGCATTCGCGGCCCCGGCCTCCCATGTCATGGGGGTGCGGCAGCCGTCGCGGCCCTTTACCTCGGGCCAGAAGCGCAGGGCGGGGGGATCGGTCAGTTCCTCGTAGACCAGCGTGGTCTCGGACTGGCCCAGTTCCTCGCCCTGATAGATGCAGATCGTGCCGGGGAAGGACATCAGCATCGCGGCCGACAGCGCGGCCATGCGGTCCTGGTCGACGGCGTGACCCGCCCAACGCGTGACGTGGCGCACGACATCGTGGTTCGAGAAGCTCCAGCAGCTGTGGCCGTCGGGCGCGCCCTGCTGGACCCCCTCGATCACGTTGCGGAAATGCGCCGCGGTGAATTCGGGGCTGAGCATCTCGAAGCTGTAGCACATGTGCAGCCGGTCGCTGCCCGCGGTGTATTCCGACATGATCCGGATCGAGGTCTCGCCGCCGTCGCCGACCTCGCCCACCATCATGCGGTCGGGATATTCGTCCGTCAGCGCGCGCATCCGTTTCAGGAAGGGGATGTTCTGCGGCTGGTTCTTGGAATGGACATGCAGCTGGCGCGGATAGGTTTCCGGCCCGTCGTAATCGGGATTGGGCGGGTTGTCGCGAAGCTGCGCGTCGTGGAAATAGTAGTTGACCGTGTCCAGCCGGAACCCGTCCACGCCGCGTTCCAGCCAGAAGCGCATCGTGTCCAGCAACGCGTCCTGCACGGCGGGGTTCCACATGTTCAGATCGGGCTGTTCGGCCAGGAAGTTGTGCAGGTAGTACTGCCGCCGCTGCGGCTCCCACTCCCACGCGGGGCCACCGAAGACCGAGGGCCAGTTGTTCGGGGGCGTGCCGTCCGGGTTCGGGTCGGCCCAGACATACCAGTCGGCCTTGGGTCCGCTGCGGGACCGGCGGCTTTCGGCGAACCAGGGGTGCTTGTCGCTGGAATGGCTGATGACCTGGTCGATGATGACCTTCAGCCCGAGGTCATGCGCGCGGGCGACCATCGCGTCGAAATCGGCCAGGTCCCCGAACAGCGGGTCGATATCGGTATAGTCCGAGACGTCGTAGCCCATGTCCTTCTGCGGCGAGGTGAAGATCGGCGACAGCCAGATCGCGTCCACCCCAAGCGATGCCACGTGGTCCAGCCTGCGGGTGATGCCCGCAAGATCGCCGATGCCATCGCCGTTTCCGTCCTGAAAGCTGCGGGGATAGATCTGGTAGATCACCGCGTCGCGCCACCATTCCGTCATCGTCGTCACCTCTCTGGTGTCTGGGATTCCCCCGAAGTCATGCATGACTCTGGCAGGATCGAAAAGGACACATTAGCGTTGGGTGAAAGGCCGGGCGGCGAATCCGCACCGGACAGCGAAAGGACGGGCAGCGATGGCAGATCCGATGGCAGCGACCGAATGGCCGAGCATGGCCGATATCGATGCCCTTGCCGCCGCATGCTGCGATCGCCCCTTCGACGTGCTGGGTCCGCATATGACGCAGGCGGGCCGGATGCTGGCCGTTTTCCATCCCGATCTTGCATCGCTGCGCGCGGTGATGGCCGATGGCGGCGCGGTCGATCTGCCGCGCGTCGCGGGCGATGTCTTCGCGGGTCCGGTCCCCGACGGCCCCTATCGGCTGCGGGCCACCAGCGGGGGCGGCGTCGAATGGGAGTTCGAGGACCCCTATCGCTTCGGGCCGATGCTGGGCGATCTGGACCTGCACCTGCTGGCCGAGGGGACGCATCGGCGGCTGTGGCACGCCCTGGGCGCGCATGTGGTCACGCATGAAGGCGTGCGCGGCACGCGCTTTGCGGTCTGGGCGCCCAATGCGCGCCGGGTCTCGGTCGTGGGGCAGTTCAACCGGTGGGACGGGCGCCGCCATCCCATGCGCCGCCTGGGCCAGGGCATATGGGAGATCTTCCTGCCCGACCTGACCGAGGGAGAGCTGTACAAGTATGAGATCCTGGACGCGCGCGGCGCCGTGCGCCAGAAGGCCGACCCCGTGGGCTTCGGCAGCCAGCACCCGCCCGAGAAAGCCAGCATCGTCCGCGACCTGTCGGGCTTCGGCTGGAAGGACGGCGACTGGATGCGCGACCGCGCGGCAGCCCATGACCGCCGCGCCCCCGTCAGCATCTACGAGGTGCACCTGGGCAGCTGGCGCAGGCGGTGGGACGATCACGGCAGGCCGCTGTCCTACAAGGAGCTGGCCCGCGACCTGGTCGGATATGCCAGGGACATGGGCTTCACCCACCTGGAGCTGCTGCCCGTCAGCGAGTTTCCCTTCGACGGGTCCTGGGGCTATCAGCCCGTGGGCCTCTATGCGCCGACGATCCGCTTCGGGCCGCCGCATGAATTCCGCGACCTGGTCGAGGCCGCGCACCAGGCGGGGCTGGGGGTCATCCTCGACTGGGTGCCGGGGCATTTCCCGACCGACGCGCACGGGCTGGCGCAGTTCGACGGCACCGCGCTCTATGAACATGCCGACCCGCGCGAGGGGTTCCACCAGGACTGGAACACGCTGATCTACAACTATGGCCGGACCGAGGTGCAGAACTTCCTGATCGCCAACGCGATCTACTGGCTGGACGAATACCACGTGGACGGGCTGCGCGTGGATGCGGTCGCCTCGATGCTCTATCGCGACTATTCGCGCCGGGACGGGGAATGGGTGCCCAACCGCGACGGCGGCCGCGAGAATTACGAGGCGATCGACTTCCTGAAGAACATGAACGTCGCCGCCTATGGCGAACATCCCGGCATCATGACCGTGGCCGAGGAAAGCACGTCCTTCCCGCAGGTCTCGGCGCCGGTCGATGCGGGGGGCCTGGGCTTCGGGTTCAAGTGGAACATGGGCTGGATGAACGACACGCTGCGCTACATGGCGCATGATCCGGTCCATCGCAGCCATCACCACCACCTGATGACCTTCGGGCTGCATTATGCCTTCTCGGAGAACTTCATCCTGCCGATCAGCCATGACGAGGTGGTCCACGGCAAGGGCAGCATGCTGCGCAAGATGCCGGGCGACGAATGGCAGCAATTCGCGAACCTGCGCGCCTATTACGGCTTCATGTGGGGCCATCCGGGCAAGAAGCTGCTGTTCATGGGCTGCGAATGGGGCCAGCCCGAGGAATGGAACCACGATGGCGAGCTGAACTGGCACGCCGCCGAACAGCCGATGCACCGGGGCGTGCAGGCGCTGGTGCGGGATCTGAACGCGCTCTATCGCGCACAGCCGTCGCTGCACGTGGCCGACGCCGTCCCGGAGGGGTTCCGCTGGATCGCCAACGATCCCGCGCAATCGGTGATGGCATGGGCGCGCTTCGGCGATGCGGGCGATCCGCCGGTGGTGGTCGTGTCCAACATGACGCCCGTGCCGCGCCACGATTTCCGCATCGGGGTGCCCCGCGGGGGCCGCTGGCACGAGGTTCTGAATACCGACGCCGCCGCCTATGGCGGCAGCGGTGCCGGCAACATGGGCGGGACCGGGGCAGACGACATTCCGTGCCACGGCATGGATGCGTCGATCTCGATCACGCTGCCGCCGCTTGCCACGATCTTCTTCGTGGCGGGCGATTGACCGTCGCCCGTCCGGGCGACATTGGGGGAGGAACGACATGGCCGAGAACCAGAGACTTGCACGCAGATCGATGGCATTCGTCCTGGCGGGGGGACGGGGCAGCCGGCTGAAGGAACTGACGGACAGGCGCGTGAAGCCCGCCGTCTATTTCGGGGGCAAGGCGCGCATCATCGACTTCGCCCTGTCGAACGCGATGAACAGCGGCATCCGCAAGATCGCGGTCGCCACCCAGTACAAGGCCCACAGCCTGATCCGCCACTGCCAGCGGGGCTGGAACTTCTTCCGCGCCGAACGGAACGAGTTCCTAGACATCCTGCCCGCCAGCCAGCGCATGTCCGAACAGCACTGGTATCGCGGCACCGCCGACGCGGTGACCCAGAACATCGACATCGTGGACGATTACGGCGTCGACTACATCGTGATCCTTGCGGGCGACCACATCTACAAGATGGATTACGAGATCATGCTGCGAGAGCATGTGGACAGCGGCGCAGACGTCACCGTCGGCTGCCTGACCGTCCCGAGAGAGGAGGCGAGCGCCTTCGGCGTCATGGATGTCGATGCGACGGGGCGCATCGTGTCCTTTCTGGAAAAGCCAGCCGATCCGCCCGGGATGCCCGACGATCCGACCAAGTCGCTGGCCTCGATGGGGATCTATGTCTTCAACTGGAAATTCCTGCGCGACCTGCTGCTGAAGGACGCCGAGGACACGTCGTCCAGCCATGATTTCGGCCATGACCTGATCCCCGACCTCGTGCGCAACGGCAAAGCGATGGCGCATCGCTTCGACACGTCCTGCGTCAGGGATGCGGACGCGCCCGCCTATTGGAAGGACGTGGGCACCGTGGACGCCTTCTGGCGCGCGAATATCGACCTGACCGACTTCACGCCCGAGCTGAACCTCTGGGACAACGAGTGGCCGATCTGGACCTATTCCGAGGTCGTGCCCCCCGCCAAGTTCATCCATGACGAGAAGGACCGTCGCGGCATCGCGGTGTCGTCGATGGTGTCGGGCGGCTGCATCATTTCCGGGACCGAGATCCGCAACTCGGTCCTGTTCACGGGGGTCAGGACCAACAGCTATGCCATCCTGGAGAACGCGGTCGTGCTGCCCTCGGTCACGGTGCATCGCAGCGCGCGCCTGCGCAACGTGGTGATCGACCGCGGCGTCGTCATCCCCGAGGGGCTGGTCGTGGGCGAGGATCCGAAGGACGACGCCGAATGGTTCCGCGTCAGCGAGAAGGGCGTGACCTTGATCACGCAGGAGATGCTGGACAAGCGGGCGGCATCGCTGTGATGCGCGTCCTGTCGGTCGCCTCGGAATGCGCGCCGCTGGTCAAGACGGGCGGGCTTGCCGACGTGGTGGGCGCGCTGCCTGCCGCGCTGGCGGGGCAGGGGGTGCAGATGCGGGTGCTGCTGCCGGGCTATCCGGCAGTGACGGGCGCGCTGGCCGATGCGCGGGCGGTGCTGTCGATCGACGACCTGTTCGGCGGTCCCGCGCGGGTGCTGGCGGGCATGGCCGCGGGGCTGGACCTGCTGGTCGTCGATGCGCCCCACCTGTTCCAGCGTCCGGGCAGCCCCTATCTGGGGCCGGACGGGCGCGACTGGCCGGACAATCCCGAACGCTTTGCCGCGCTGTCATGGGTCGCGGCGCAGATCGCGGCCGACGGGGCCGAGGGCTGGCACCCGCAGGTGCTGCACGGGCACGACTGGCAGGCGGGCTTCATGGTCGAATACCTGCGCCGGATGGACGCGCCGCAGGTCCGCACGGTCATGACGATCCACAACATCGCCTTCAGCGGGCCCGCCGACCCGATGCGGCTGGATTCGCTGCGCCTGGACCCCGCGCGTTTCCACAGCGAGGGGTACGAGTACTGGGGCCGGATCTCGGCGCTGAAGGCCGGGCTGATCGGGGCGGACGTGCTGACGACCGTGTCCCCGACCTATGCCGAAGAGCTGACGACGCCCGAATTCGGCATGGGCATGGACGGGCTGATCCGCCACCGCCGGGCCGATCTGCGGGGCATCCTGAACGGCATCGACACCAACGCCTGGAACCCCGCGACCGATCCGGCCATCGCGCCCTATTCGACGGCTACGGGCAAGCCCGCGAACCGCACAGCCCTGCGCGCCGAGATGGGCCTGCCGGACTCCGACGGCCCGCTTTGCGTCATCGTGTCCCGCATGACCGACCAGAAGGGGCTGGACCTGGTGCTCGAGGCCCTGCCGGCGCTGCGGGCCATCGGGGGGCAGCTGGCCCTGCTGGGATCGGGCGATCCCGCGCTGGAATCCGCGTTCCGCGACCTGGCGGCGCATGATCCCGACGTGGCGATCCGCATCGGCTATGACGAGGCGCTGTCGCACCGGATGATGGCGGGGGGCGACGCGATCCTCGTGCCGTCGCGGTTCGAGCCCTGCGGCCTGACCCAGATGTATGCCCTGCGATACGGCACGGTGCCCGTGGTGGCGCTGACCGGCGGGCTGGCCGATACGGTCATCAACGCGTCGCCCGCCGCGCTGGCGGTCCGGGCGGCGACGGGGATCCAGTTCGCGCCGGTCACGGCGGATGCGCTGTCGGGGGCGCTGATGCGGCTGGGCGCGTTGTGGCGGCAGAAGAAGGTCTGGGCCCGCATCCAGCGCAATGCTATGGCCCAGCCCGTCGGCTGGGAGGAATCCGCGCGCGCCTATGCCGCGCTCTATGCAGAACTGGGTGCCACGACCGGATGAGCAGGGATTACGCGACGATCACCGCCGGGCGTCCGACGCCCCTGGGGGCCACATTCGACGGGGCGGGGGTCAATTTCGCCGTCTTCAGCCAGCATGGCGAACGCGTGGCGCTGTGCCTTTTCGACAAGCGCGGCCGCGAGACCCGCATCGACCTGCCCGAGCGGGAGGGCCATGTCTGGCACGGCTACATCCCCGGGCTGCGGCCCGGGCAGCGATACGGCTTCCGTGTCCACGGCCCCTGGCGCCCGCAGGATGGCCACCGCTTCAACGCCAACAAGCTGCTGATCGACCCCTATGCCAAGCAGCTGACGGGCAGCCCGCGCCCGCATGACGCGCTCTGCGCCTATCGCGTGGGGCATCGCGACGCGGACCTGTCCTTCGACCGGCGCGACAGCGCGCAATACATGCCGAAATCTGTCGTGGTCGATCCCAGCTTCGCCTGGGGCGAGGACTGCGCGCCCGGTCACAGCTGGTCCGATACCCTGATCTACGAGGCCCATGTGAAGGGCCTGACCGCCGCACGCGAGGATGTGCCCCTGCGCGGCACCTACCTGGCGATGGCCTCGGACCCGGTGCTGGAGCATCTGAACCGCCTGGGTGTCACCGCGATCGAGCTGCTGCCCGTCCATGCCTTCAACGACGACCGTTTCCTTCTGGAAAAGGGGCTACGGAACTACTGGGGCTACATGTCCCACGGCTTCTTCGCCCCGGAGCCGCGCTACATGCAGTCGAACGACATTGCGGAGTTCCAGCAGATGGTCGCGCGGTTCCACAAGGCGGGCATCGAGGTGATCCTGGACGTGGTCTACAACCACACCGCCGAGGGGAACCAGATGGGGCCGACCCTGTCCTTCCGCGGGCTGGACAACGCGTCCTATTACCGGCTGGCCGAGGATCCGCGTTACTATGTGGACGATGCGGGCACGGGCAACGTGCTGGACCTGGACAATCCCTTTGCGCTGCGGCTGGTCATGGACAGCCTGCGATACTGGGTCGAGGTCATGCATGTGGACGGGTTCCGCTTCGATCTGTGCAGCGTGCTGGGCCGCACGCGCGGCGCCTTCGACCGCGACGGGCCGTTCTTCCGCGCGATCCGTCAGGATCCGGTCCTGAACCGCGTCAAGCTGATCGCCGAGCCGTGGGACGTGGGGCCGGGGGGCTATCAGCTGGGGGCCTATCCCGCGCCGTTCACGGAATGGAACGACAGGTATCGCGACCAGATCCGCGCCTTCTGGCGGGGCGATCAGGGCATGATCGGCAAGCTGGCCAAGCGGATCGCGGGATCGGCGGTGCGCTTCGACCATGACGGGCGGCCCGCGACCTCCTCGATCAACTTCGTGTCGGCGCATGACGGCTTCACGCTGATGGACACCGTCAGCTACGACCAGAAGCACAACGATGCCAATGGCGAGGATAATCGCGACGGGCACAATCACAACATCTCGGACAACATGGGGGTCGAGGGGCCGACGGACGACCCCGAGATCCGCGCGCGGCGCGACCGCAGGCGGCGCAACCTGATCGCGACGCTGCTGCTGTCCCAAGGAACGCCGATGATCCTGGGCGGGGACGAGCTGGGCAATTCGCAGGGCGGCAACAACAACGCCTATGCGCAGGACAACCCCATCGGCTGGATCGACTGGGAGGGTGCGGACCCGGTGTTCCTGGCCTTCGTGCAGCGCGTCGCGGCCTTCCGGCGGGCGCATCCGATCCTGCGGCAGAAGCGGTTCCTGCACAGCCGGCCGCGCGAACAGGACGGGCTGCCCGACCTGTTCTGGCGTCGTGCCGACGGGCATCCGATGACGCATGACGACTGGTCCGACCCCGATCTGCGCCTGCTGACCGCCGAGATGCGCATGGCCTCGGGGACGCCCGGTTACGCGGCGCTGCCGGGCGCGGTCTTCCTGGTGTTCAACAACGGCCCCGAGGCCCGCGTCCGCCTGCCGGTGACCGCGCGGCGCGGCGCGTGGCGGCGGCAGCTGGACAGCGCGGCCATCCACGACATCGACCGGCCCGCCTCGGACCTGGAGGTGATCGCCGCCGAAAGCATCGTGGCCTTCACCCTCCAGCCCCGGGACTAGGCGCGGCCCGCGCGGCTGGCGGCAAGCCGTTCGACCGCCTGGAAGCCCGCATGGATCAGGACCGCCATGACGCCCACCACCGCGCCGCCCTGCAGCACGAAGGCTGTGTTCGAGGACAGCAGGCCCGCGATGATCACCTCGCCCAGAGTGCGGGCGGCGACGGTCGATCCGATCGTCGCGGTGCCAAGCGAAATGACCGCCGTCAGCCGCATGCCGGTCAGGATGACGGGCAGGGCCAGCGGCAGCTCGACCTGCCACAGGCGCTGGCGCGGGGTCAGGCCCATGCCGCGCGCGGCTTCGGTCACGCTGCGGGGCAGGCCGGTCAGGCCCGCCAGCGCGTTCTCGAACACGGGCAGCAACCCGTAGAGGAACAGCGCGATCAGCGTCGGACCCGCGCCGAAGCCCATGATCGGCACGGCAAGCGCCAGCACCGCGACGGGCGGAAAGGTCTGGCCGACCGCCGTGATCGTGCGGGCCAGCGGCAGGAACTCGCGGCCCGCGGGGCGGGTGACGGCGATGGCCAGCGCCAGCGCCACCACGGTCGAGACCGCGACGGCAGCGGCCACCAGCGCCAGGTGCGATAGCGTCAGCGACAGGATCGGCGTCTGGGTATAGATCGCGGGCGCGCCGTTGCGGGTGAAGGGCGCGAAGACCGGCGCGAAGCTGGCGGGGCTGGCCAGGAAGGCCAGCAGCGCCGCAGTCGCCACCGCAAGGATCGCGCGGCCCGTCATTCCGCCGCCGCCCCGCGGATCGCGTCCAGCGTGACGATGCCGCCGCCCGCGACGGGCAGGGCCTCGCGCCCCGAGGTCAGGCATTCCGACAGCGCATCGCGCAGGGTGGCGTCGGTGGCGATGGGGGTGCCCGAAGCCTCGCCCGGGCGGCGCAGATCGGCCACGGGGGTCAGCGACAGCAGCTGGAAGGCGCGCTGGCCGCTGCCGGTCAGGTCGCGCACGAAAGGCGTCGCGGGGGCGGTCAGGATCTGCGCGGGCGTGTCGTACTGGACCAGCCGTCCCGCATCCATCACGGCGATGCGGTCGCCGAGGGTGATCGCCTCGTCCATGTCATGGGTGACCAGGACCAGCGTCGTGCCCAAGCGGCGCTGGATCTGGCGCAGATCCGCCTGCGCCTTGGCGCGGATCACCGGATCCAGCGCGCCGAAGGGTTCGTCCATCAGCAGCAGGTCGGGCTTGGCGGCAAGGGCGCGGGCCACGCCCACGCGCTGCTGCTGGCCGCCCGACAGCTGCGACGGCATGCGGTCGCGGAAATCGGCGGGCTCCATCCCGAACAGGCCCAGCAACTCGTCCACGCGGACGCGGATGCGGGCCTTGTCCCATCCCAGCAGGCGCGGCACGGTGGCGATGTTCTGCGCCACGCTGCGATGCGGGAACAGGCCGTGCCCCTGGATGGCATAGCCGATGCGGCGGCGCAGCAGGTGGGCGGGCATGTCGCGGCTGTCCTGCCCGTCGATCAGCACGCGACCCGCGCTCGGCTCGACCAGGCGGTTGATCATGCGCAGCAGCGTGGTCTTGCCCGACCCCGAGGTGCCGACAAGCGCCGCGATCTGGTTGCGTTCCACGGTCAGGGACACGTCCTGCACCGCGGGCTTGCCGTCGAAGCTGCGCGAAAGGTTCTCGATTCGGATCATGCGGCCCCCTTGTGGCTTGCCTCGACGGTCAGGTCCATCGCGATGCCCGCGACCAGTGCCAGCGAGATGGTGGGCAGCGCGCCCAGCAGCACGAGGTCCATCGCGGTCTGGTTCAGCCCCTGGAAGACGAAGGTGCCGAAGCCGCCCCCGCCGATCAGCCCCGCGATCACCGCAAGGCCGATATTCTGGACCAGCACGATGCGGATGGCGGCCAGCAGCACGGGCAGGGCCAGCGGGACCAGCACGCGGGTCATCACCTGCGGGCGGGTCATGCCCAGCCCGCGCGCGGCCTCGGTCGCGGCGGGGTCGACCGCGCTCAGCCCGGTCAGGGTGTTCGCCACGACAGGCAGCAACGAATAGAGAAACAGCGCGACCAGCGCCGGAAAGATGCCGATCCCCGATACGCCCGCTGCGGCGGCGGCGGGCCATGTGGCGGCGATCCAGCCGAAGATCGGGATCATGATGCCGAACAGCGCCAGCGACGGGATGGTCTGCATCACGTTCAGCGCCGACAGGACCGGCCCGCGCCATGCCGCGCGCTGGTGGATCGCGACGCCCACGGGCAGCCCGGCCAGCAGGGCCAGCGCCAGCGATCCGAAGGCCAGGACCAGGTGCGAAGACGCCTCTCGCAGGAACATGTCCTGCCGCGCGGCGTATTCGCGCATGACCGAGATCCCGTCCAGCATCCCCGAGGACAGCACCCCCGCGACGGCGGCGATGGCCGCGCCCAGCAGCAGCCAACGCAGCGCCAGCGGCGGGCGCAGGCGCGTCAGCGCATCCGCCGTCATCAGCGACAGGGCCAGCATCATCAGCCAGAAGCCCGAAGCGGGGGCGACCCGCGCCAGCGTGTCGTCGGGCGGCGTCAGCGCGGTCGCGGCCCCGCCAAGCGCCGACACGGTCGCGCCCAGCCCCAAGACGGCTGCGCCCAGCCGCAGCCAGGGCGCTCGCAGGATCAGCCCCGCCGCCAGCGCCGCCGCGATCACGACCGTCGCGACCCAGCCAAGGGGCAGGGCGGCAGGCAGGGCCAGCCCCTCGCCCGCGACGATGCGGTTGGCCTTGAACTGCACCAGCGGCAGGGCCAGCCCGGCCCCGCCGATCACAGCGAACAGGATGCCCGGTCGGTCGATCCGCGGGATCATCCCGCGATGAAGCCCTGCGCCGTCAGATAGTCGCGCGCGACCGTGGCTGCCGGCTCTCCTCCGATCTGGATGCGGCCGTTCAGCTCCTGCAGGGTTTCCAGATCGAGCGAGCGGAAGATCGGCTCGAGCACGGTCCCGATCTCGGGATAGGCGGTCAGGACCTCGGTGCGGACGATGGGGGCGGGCTGATAGACGGGCTGCACGCCCTTGTCGTCCTCCATAACGACCAGCCCTGCCGGGGCGATCCCGCCATCGGTGCCATAGACCATGGCCGCGTTCACCCCCGATGTCTGCTGTGCTGCGGCGGCGATGGTGGCGGCGGTGTCGCCGCCCGACAGCTGCACCAGTTGGTCGGGGCGCATCTGGAAGTCATAGGTCGTCTGGAAGGCGGGCAGCGCCGCGGCCGAGGTCACGAACTCGGTCGAGGCGGCCAGCTTGACGTTGCCGCCCGCCGCGATCCATTCGCCGAAGCCGCTCATGGTGGTCAGGTCGTTTTCATCCGCCACGTCCTGCCGCAGGGCGATGGCCCAGGTGTTGTTCGCGGGCGAGGGGGTCAGCCAGGTGATGTCGTTCTGTTCCAGGTCCAGCTGGGCCACGCGGTCATAGCCCGCCTGCGCGTCCTTCCAGACCTCGCTGTCGGCCTCATTGAAGAAGAAGGCGCCGTTCGCGGTGTATTCCGGGTAGATGTCCACCTGCCCCGAGGTGATCGCGTCGCGCAGGATGGGCGTGCCGCCCAGCTGCAGGCGGTCCTGCACGGGCATGCCCGCCTCGGACAGGGCCAGCAGGATCATGTTGCCCAGAAGCCCCCCTTCGGTGTCGATCTTGGACGAGACGCGGATGTCCTGCGCGGCAGAGGCGCCTGCAAGCATCATGAGGGCGGCGGCGAATGCGGTCGTGCGTGCGGGCATGGGGGTGGTCCTTGTCGCGCGTGGGTCCGGGGGTGAATTCATGTTCCAAGCCCCGACCGTCGTCGCGGGTTCCCCCGGGCGCAACGAAAAAGGGCCGGGGTGTTGCACCCCGGCCCCGAAGGCTCAGTAGACCGCGATCTGCGGGAAGAGGATCAGCAGCGCGACCGCGATGATCTGAAGCCCGATGAAGGGCAGCAGCGCGCGGAAGATCTCTCCCAACGAGATGTCGGGCGGCGTGACCGATTTCAGGTAGAACGCGGCGGGCCCGAAGGGCGGCGACAGGAAGCTGACCTGCATGTTCATCGCGAACAGCACCCCGAACCAGACGGGGTCGTAGCCCAGCTCGACCACGATGGGCACGAAGATCGGCATGGTCAGCAGCGCGATCCCCACCCAGTCGAGGAACATGCCCAGCACGAACAGGATCGCCATCATGAACAGGATGATGATCGTGGGGTTGTCGCTGATCCCGGTGATCAGGTCCGACACGAAGTTGATCCCGCCCATCAGGTTGAAGACGCCGACCAGCGCGGATGCCCCGATGCCGATCCACACGATCATGCCGACGGTCTGCAGCGTCTGCATGGCCGCGCCCCTCAGCAGGCCCCAGCTGAATTCGCCGCGCAGGATGGTGGACAGCAGCACGCCCGCCACGCCGACTGCGCTGGCCTCGGTCACCGATGCGATCCCGCCATAGATCGAGCCCAGCACCATCACGACCACCAGGATCGGCAGGAACAGGCCCTTGAGCAGGCGGATCTTCTCGGACGTGGGGACGGGGTCGGTGACGGCGGGGGGCACGGCGCCCGGCGTCAGGAAGGCCCGCGCCAGCACATAGCCCACATACAGCAGCGCCAGCATGAAGCCCGGCACGAAGGCCGCCGTGAACAGCTCGCCGATCGAGACGTTGGCCGTCAGGCCATAGATGATCAGCACGATCGAGGGCGGCACCATGGTCCCCAGGCTGCCGCCCGCGCAGACGACGCCGATGGCCAGCTTGCGGTCATAGCCCTGCGCCAGCATCTGCGGCAGCGCGATCAGGCCAAGCAGCACGACCTCTCCGCCGATGATGCCGGACATGGCGGCCAGGATCACGGCCACGAAGATCGTCTGGACGGCCACGCCGCCGCGGATGCGGCCGCCGATCAGGCGCATGGCCTCGAACAGGTCGCGCGCGATGCCGCTGCGATCCAGGATCGCGGCCATCAGCACGAACATCGGCACCGACACGAAGACGAAGCTGCTGACGAAGGAATAGACGCGGCTGGTGATCAGCGGGACCACCATCGGCCCGAACCAGCCCAGGGCGAAGACCAGCGTGACCAGCAGCGTGACGAAGGCCAGCGGGATGCCCGTGACCAGAAGACCCAGCAGCATCGCGAACAGGACCAGCGTCCCCGTCTCGATGCCCATGGATGAAAGCGAACCGAAGAACTCCATCAGCGGGCCCCCTTGGTGCCGCGCGCATAGTTCACGGTCAGGATCAGGAATTGGACGGCCATCACGCCAAGCGCCAGCATCAGCAGCACCTTGAGCATGCCCGGAAATGCCGGGTTCCACGCGCTGCCCGAGGTTTCCAGATGGAAGCTGCCATCGGGGCGCCATGCGGCGCGCTGGACCATCTGCCAGGCGGCCCATGCGAAGGCTGCGGATGCGACCGCGCAGACGGCCGAGATCAGGATGTCCGCCACGCGGCGGGCGGCGGGCGGCAGCAGGTCGTAGACCAGCACCACGCGGATGTGGCGGTCGCGTGCCGTGCACAGGATGCCGCCATAGACGAAGGAGATCGCGCAGAGGAACACGGTCGTCTCGTGGGCCCAGATCGTCGGGCGCCCGAAGACGTAGCGCAGCACGACCTCCTGGATCAGGATCAGCATGGCCACCACCAGGCCCATCGCGGGCAGCAGCGCCAGCCGGTCGATCCAGCGGCCCAGACGGCCCGCCTGCGGAATTGCCACATGTTCCTCGACCGGTGCCGCGTCGGGCACGGTGTCATGTTCGGCCATCAGAAGAATCCTCCCGGAGGGAAGGGGCCGGACATCGTTCCGGCCCGCTTCGGGTTGTTACTGAATCAGACCCTTGTCGTTCAGATAGGTGGTCAGCGTGTCATAGACGCGCTGCGCGGCGGGGGACTGGCTTGCGACCTTTTCCCATTCGCCCTGCGCGATGCCGCGGAACTTGGCGCGTTCCTCGTCCGACCAGTCGTGGATGGTGATCTCGCCGCTTGCCTCGGCCTCGGCCACGGCGGCCTCGTCGGCTTCTGCCAGCGACTGGATCAGGCGGCGGGCATAGTCCTGCACCGACTGGGTCAGGATGTCCTGCAGATCGGCGGGCATGGCGTCCCACTTGGCCTTGTTCATCGAGATCTCGACCAGCGGCATCGAGTGGAAGCCCGGATAGACCGGATGCGGCGCGATGTCGTTCAGGCCCTGCGCCTGGTTGGTCGAGAAGACGGTATAATCCGCGGCCTCGATCACCTTCTTGTCCAGCGAGGTGAAGACCTCGGAGCCGGGCAGGTTCACGGGCGACGCGCCCGCGGCGGCGAAGACGTTCTGGACCAGCCCCTCGGGGGCGCGGATCTTGACGCCCTTGAGGTCGTCCACGCCGTCCATCGGAACCGCGCTGACCAGCGCCTCGAGGCCCGGCGTGATGGCGCCCACGAAATGCAGGCCATAGGGGTTCATGATCTCGTTCAGCAGCTCGCCGCCGCCGCCGTTCTCGATGAAGTCCAGCATCTGCTCGGGGTCGGACCATGCGCCGACGGGGTTGCCCATCAGGCCGAATGCCGGGTCCTTGCCCGAGAAATAGGACAGGTCGGTGATGTGGCCGTCCAGGATGCCGGTCGCGACCGCGTCCTGCGTCTCGTTATGGGCGACGATGGATTCGACGGGCAGCAGCTCGATCTCGACGCGGCCGTCGGTCAGCTCGGTCACCTCTTCGGCCCAGCTCTGGTGTAGGACGAAGTTCGGGTTGCCCGCCGGGTCCGAGGACTGGAAGCGGAAGGTGTAATCCGCCGCGAAGGCGGGGGCTGCCAGCGCGATGGCCGCGGTGGCGGCCAGAAGGCCACGGGTCATGTTGGTCATTTCGGTTCTCCTCCGGTTGAAACCTTGTCCGCGCCAAGCGCCTTGGCGGCGGTGTCGATGATCGCGTCGGGCGTCAGCGCGACGTCGATCCACAGCGCGCCCTCGTCCTCGGGCGAGGGGGGCTGCAATGCGGCAAGCTGGCTGTCGATCAGGCTGGTGGGCATGTAATGCCCCTGCCGCGCCGACATCCGCGCCTCGATCAGGGCGCGGTCGCCATGCAGGAACACGATGTCGAGGGGGCCCGCCCCGGCGCGCAGCCGGTCGCGATGTGCGCGGCCAAGGGCCGAACATGCCAGCACGGCACGGCCCGGTTCGGCCGCGATGGCCGCGCCCAGCCGGTCCAGCCAGCCCCACCGCATGTCGTCGGTCAGGGGCTTGCCCGCCCGCATATGGGCGACGCTGGTATCGTCATGGAACAGGTCGGCCTCGACATAGGTGCCGCCGATGCGGTCCGCGATGCCTTGCGCCACGGTCGTCTTGCCGACGCCGCAGATGCCCATGACCAGAACGGGCCGTGCGCTCATGCCGGTATCCCTCCCCCCTTCGAATTGACTTGCGATACTGATGACAGCGCTGTCATCCGTCAAGAGGCTTTCCTTTCCCGCAACTGGCGCTAGTTTGCCAAATCATGGAAAAATCGCGCAAGATCACGCTGTCAGAGGTTGCCGCCCAGGCCCGTGTTAGCCCTATCACAGTGTCGCGTGCGCTGCGCGATCCGGCCAAGGTGTCCCCCGAGGCCCGCGCCCGGATCGACCAGGCGATTCGCGAACTGGGCTATGTCCCGAACCCTGCCGCGCGGGCGCTGGCGTCCGGGCGGACGGATGTCGTCGGGGTGATCATCCCGTCGGTCAGCAACAATGTGTTCGCGGATGTGACGCGCGGGATCTATGACGCGCTGGAAGGCAGCGCGCTGAGCGTCCAGATGGGCAACACCCGGTATTCCCCCCTGACCGAGGAGGAGCTGATTCGGGTCTTCCTGTCGCAGCGGCCTGCTGGCCTGATCGTGGCCGGTCACGACCAGTCGCCCGCCGCCCGCGCGGCGCTGATCGCCGCGGAATGTCCCGTCGTGCAGTTGATGGAGGTCGGGCCTGCGCCGATCGACATGGCCGTGGGCCTGTCCCACTACGAGGCATCGCGCGCGGGGGCGGCGCATCTGCTGGCGCAGGGCTACCGTGCGCCGGCCTTCCTGGGCGCGCAGATGGACCCGCGCAGCCAGCAGCGCCTGCAGGCGTTCCGCGACTGCCTGGCCCAGGCCGGGATCGGCACCGACGATCCGGTCGTGACCACGCCCGAGCCGTCCTCGGTCAGCCTTGGGTGCCGGCTGTTCGCGGACCTGCTGTCGCGCAGCCCGCGCACGGATGCGGTGCTGTGCAACAATGACGACATCGCGCTTGGCGTGCTGTTCGAGGCGCGCCGCCGCAACATCCGCGTGCCGCAGGACCTGGGCATCTGCGGCTTCAACGACCTCGAGATGATGTCCGCGGCCGAGCCGTCGGTCACCTCGGTCGCGGTGGACCGGCTGCGCATGGGGCGCGATGCGATCGGGCTGATCCGCGACCGGCTGGAGGGTCGCGGCCAGCCGCGCGGCTATGCGCTGGACCTGGGGTTCAGGTTGATGACCCGCGACAGCACGCGCCGCGGGGGCTGATCAGCCGCCGAAGCTGCGCGTGCCGCTGCCGAAACCGCCGCGCGACGTGGCCGTCGCCCGCGTCATCGGCGCCTTGCCGGCGGTCGCGGCGGGGCGGGTGAACTGCTGGCTGGCCATCGTGGCGCGGCCCGCGTTCGATCCGAAATTCGTCGTCCGCGAGGCGTTGGTGAATCCGCCCTGGCCGTTGTTGTACATGGGCTGCGACGCCGCCATCCCGCGACCCGCGCCACCCAGCATGTTCCCGATCAGATAGCCTGCCAGAAGCGGCATGAAGATGCTGCCCCCGCCGCCCGCGTTCTGCTGCGCCTCGGACCCGCAATTGCCTTCGCCATGCTGTTCCTCGCACACGGCAAGGCTGTCATAGCGGGGGGCGGATTCGACATGCAGCTCCTCGGCCTCGGCGAAGGCCTGGTCGCATTGGTCAGCGGTGAACAGCCCGCCATTCGCGGCGGCCTGCTGGCAGCTGGCAAGATCGGGATAGGCCTGGGCCTCGACCTGTTCGTCGCGGCAGCCCGCGACGGTGAAGGCTGCTGCGCCGAGGATGGTCAGCGCGACGGTTCTCGAACGTTTTCTCATGCTCTCCTCCTTTGCCGCCCTATGCCGCGGGGTCGGCGATGAAATGCGGCTTGAAGCGCGACAGGTCCTGGGTGATGCGGCTGGCATCCTCGCGGATGCCCATGCCCACGCAGGTCTCGCCCACGATCCAGGCACCGATCACGGGCCGGAAGCCGCCGAATTCGGGCAGGGGGGCATAGCCCTGCACGATGCGGGGATGATCGTCGTAGTCGCGGTTCTGCGAGGCTTCGGTCACGGTGCCGTTCTCGACGATGCCGACGCCCGCCCCCTCGCGGGAGAAGATCGGCTTGACCACGTGGGCGCGTGCGAAATCGCCCGCCACCGCGTCGAAGGCGCGGCCGACATGCGGGGCCGGGCGTCCGCCCGCGACCAGCGCATCGGCCACGTCATCGGCGAAGAAGGCGGGCAGCAGGTTCGGATGGCCGGGGAACATCTGCCACAGGACCGGCAGCAGTCCCTTGTTCGACACGACCGCCTTCCACGCGGGTTCGATGAACAGGCAGCCCGCGCCCTTGATGTGGCGGGCATAATCGTCGCGCAGCAGGTCTTCCCAAGGATACAGCTTGAACAGCGTGCCGATCACGCGGTCCTGGTCGTCCACGAACTGCCCGCCCTTGCTGACGCCGACCTTGTCCAGGTCGAGGTAATGCGCACCCAGGCCCGCCTCGCGCGCGGCCCAGCCCATCTGTTCGACCGTGGCGTAATCCTCGGGGTTGTCGGGGGCGCCGGTGAAATGCAGGTCGGTGCCTTCGGGGAACAGGTCGCGCAGCCGTTCGACCAGCGCCTCGTGGATGCCGTTGAACTGGTCGGCGCCCTGCGGCAGGTGCCCCGCCGCCAGCTGATCTTCCAGCCATTGCCACTGGAACGCCGCGCTTTCGTACAGCGAGGTCGGCGTGTCGGCGTTGTATTCCAGCAGCTTGGCAGGCCCGGTCCCGTCATAGGCCAGGTCCATCCGGCCATAGAGCTCGGGCTCGGAGCGGTTCCAGCTGTCGGAGACCAGGTCCATCCGGTTCTCGGGGATGCCCATCTGCGCCATCAGCTTGTGGTCGGTCACGATGCGGGCCACGGCCTCTCGCGTCATGGCGTGCAGCTCGGTCGCGGGGTCCTCGATGTCGTTCTCGACCTGGGCCAGCGTCAGGCGATAGGCGCTGGTCTCGTCCCAATAGGGTTCGCCATGCATGCTGGCGAAGGTGAAGCCCGCCTCGTCGGCGATGCGTGCAAGGTCGGGGCGTTCGGGCAGGTCAAGCTTTTGCATGGCCAAGACATAAGCGCCGCCCGCCCCGAGGGCCAGAGCATTCAGGTCGATTCGCGTGCGACGAAGCGGCCCGGCAGGAACACGTTCTCGGTCTGGGTGCCCTCCAGCACGTCCAGCAGCTTCTCGGCCAGTTGCGTGATCGGCTGGCGATAGGTCGTCAGCCCGTAGGCCGGCGAGGCACAGAGCGGGATGTCGTCGAACCCCGTCACCGCGATGTCCTGCGGAACCCGCAGGCCCAGCCGGTACCTGATCGCGTCCATCGCGCCGATGGCCAGGATGTCGTTCTCGCAGACCAGGACATCGGGGCGGGTTTCGGCAGGGGCCTCGGACAGCATGGCGCAGACGCGGTCGATCGCGGGATCGAAGGCATAGGCGTCGGCATGGATGGCGGGAACCTCGGTCCCGGTCCGCTGTTGCCAGTACGAGGTGAAGGTCGGCTTGCGCAGCAGCTTGGCCGATTGCGTGTCGGGACCGGCCAGGAAGACCGGCCTGCGATACCCCTTGTCCAGCAGGTGGTCCGCGATGTCGCGCATCGCCAGTTCGTCGTCGCAGGCAAGGGTCAGCGTGTTCGGATTCTGGCTGTAGCGGGCGAAGATCACCAGCTTCTTCACGCGCCGCGCGCCAAGGGCGGTTTCCAGCAGCGTGTCGTCGTATCGCGTGCCGATCACCACGGCGGCATCCACGCGGCGCTGGCTGGCCGCCATCAGCGCGGCCGACGCATCCTCGCTTTCTGACATGTGCACCAGCAGCGTGCCCCAGCCGCGCCCCCACAGCATGCGCGTCAGGCGTTCCAGCAGGACCAGCTTGTGGGGGTTGTTGAAATCGTTGGTCAGCAGCGCCACCAGGTTCGACCGGTCCGATGCCAGCGATGCCGCCGACAGGTCCGGCACGTAGCCAAGCGTATCCGCCGCCGCCAGCACCCTGTCCCGCGTCTTGCGAGAGATGGATGCGTCCTTCTTGAACGCGCGCGCCACCGTCCAGCGCGACACGCCTGCCGCCGCCGCGACATCGTCCGCGGTGACCGCGCCGTCATTGTCCCGAATGTCTTCCATGTGCCGACCTTATCCTGCCGAGGGCTTCTGGCAAAGCGATTTGCACGCGCGTGCAGAAAATGATTGCACGCGCGTGCAAAGACGTGCGACGTTGCGTCAGGAGATAGTTCTGCAAGTGATTCGAGGGGGGAGTGCAGGATGCTGAAGGTGGCGCTTCTTGGGGCTGGCCGTATCGGCCAGGTCCATGCCAAATCCATGACGGCGACCAAGGCCAGCAAGGTCGTGGCCATCGCCGACGTGAACCATGCCGCGGCCGAGGCCCTTGCGGCCCAGATCGGTGCCGAGGCCCGGAGCGTCGATGACATCATCGCCGATCCGTCGATCGACGCGGTGCTGGTCGCGACCTCGACCGACACGCATTCCGACCTGATCGAGCGTGCGACCGCCGCCGGCAAGGCCGTCCTGTGCGAGAAGCCGGTCGACCTGTCGCTGGAGCGCGCGTTGCAGGCGCTGGACCGCGCCGAGGCGACGGGCAAGCCGGTGATGATCGGCTTCAACCGCCGCTTCGATCCGAACTTCGCCGCGCTCAAGGCCGCCTTCGCCGCGGGCGAGATCGGCAAGGGCGAACTGCTGTCCATCACCTCGTTCGATCCGGCCCCGCCGCCGGTCAGCTACATCAAGGTGTCGGGCGGCCTGTTCCGCGACATGATGATCCACGATTTCGACATCGCCTGCTGGCTGTTCGGGGGCGCGCCGCGCCGCGTCACCGCCGTCGGGTCGTCGATCGTCGATCCCGAGATCGGCGCCGCGGGCGATGTCGATACCGCCGCCGTCACCATGACCTGGGACGATGGGCGCATCGCCGTCATCAAGAACTCGCGCCGCGCGGGCTACGGCTACGACCAGCGGATCGAGCTTCTGGGCTCGGACGGGCTGCTGTCGGCGCGCAACGTGCTGGAGAACACGGTCGAGAAGATCACGACCGAGGGCGCGGCATCGGCCAAGCCGGTCTACTTCTTCCTCGAACGCTACATGCGCGCCTACGAGATCGAGTGGAACGCCTTCGTCGAGGCGCTGGAGAACGGCACCGAGATGCCCGCGACCCTGCGCGACGGCGTCGCGGCCCTTGCCTGCGCCGAGGCCGCGACCCGGTCGCAGGCCACCGGTCAGCCGGTCGAGATCACCCCCGAGATGCTGGGTGGCGGCAATGCGTGATACCGGCTGCTGCACCTGGATCTTCGGCAACGAGGACCTCGCCGGCATCGCCGCCCGCGTCAGTCGCGCGGGCATGGACGGGGTCGAGCTGCATGGCGACCTGTCGCTGGACCCTGCCGAGGCGGGCCGGATCTTCCGGGACGCGGGGCTTCGGATCTTCTCGATCACGCCGGGCGACGCCGATATCAGCCATCCCGACGAGGCCGTCCGCGCCGAGGCGCTGGACTATTATCGCAAGCTGATGGACTGGGCGGTCGCGCTTGGCCACCAGCCGCGCATCAGCTGCCACGGCCTGGTCCAGCGCATCCGCCCCGTCGCCGACCAGGCGACCGAGGATGCGCTGCTGGACGACAGCGTCCGCAAGATCTGCGGCTGGGCCGCGGATGCGGGCCTGCCCGTCGTCTTCGAGATCCTGAACCGCTATGAAAGCCACCAGGTCCGCACCGTCGCCGAAGGTCTGGCGCTGCTGGACCGTGTCGGCGCGGAAAACCTGACGCTTCTGCCCGACGCCTATCACATGAACATCGAAGAGGCCGATCCCGCCGCCGCGCTGCGTGCCGGGGGCGACCGGATCGGGCTGTACCATGCGGCCGATTCCAACCGGGGCGGGCTGGGCGACGGTCATACCGACTTCGCCGCGCAATTCGCCGCGCTGGATGCCATCGGTTATGCCGGCCCGGTCATCATCGAACCCGCGGCCCCCGGCCCCGATCCGTTCAACACGGACAAGGGCGAGGGTTTCCGTGATACGCTCGAGGACATGCTTGCCCGGTCGGTCCGGGCGATCAGGGCCATGGGCAGCTGAGATCCGCGCCCGCATCAGGGCGCGGTTGAACCCGCCGGAGGGGTTTGAGGAGTCCCCTTCGCGCAGTCTGAAACCAGGGAGGAAAGAATGAAGAAACTGAAGACCGCAGCCGCCGTTGCAGCACTGATGACCATCGCCGCCCCGGCAATGGCGCAGAACATCATCGTCGTGGCGCACGGCCAGGCGAACGACCCCTTCTGGTCGGTTGTCAAGAACGGTGCCGCCAAGGCGGGCGAGGATACCGGCGCGACCGTCGATTTCCGCTCGCCCGAGGTGTTCGACATGGTGGCCATGAGCCAGCTGATCGACGCCGCCGTGAACCAGCAGCCCGACGGGCTGGTCGTCTCGATCCCGGATGCGGACGCGCTCGGGCCGTCGATCCAGCGTGCGGTCGATGCGGGCATTCCGGTTATCTCGATGAATTCGGGTTCGGACGTGGCCGAGGAACTGGGCGCGCTGCTGCATGTCGGCCAGTCGGAATTCGATGCCGGCAAGGCCGCGGGCGAGAAGCTGGCCGAGATGGGCGGCACCAAGGGCGTCTGCATCAACCAGGAGGTCGGCAACGTCGCGCTGGACATGCGCTGCGAGGGTTTCGCGGAGGGTTTCGGCAACCCGGTCGAGGTGATCCCGACCATGGCCGACCCGACCGAGGTCCAGTCCAAGGTCCGTGCCGCGCTTGAATCCGATCCCGAGGTGGACACCGTGCTGGGCCTCGGCGCCAGCCTGGTGGGCGAGCCCGCGGTGGCCGCCGTCGACATGCTGGGCCGCGACGACGTGCTGGTTGCCAGCTTCGATCTGTCGGCGGGCTTCCTGCAGGCGATCGTGGACGGCAAGGCCGCCTTCGCCATCGACCAGCAGCAGTTCCTGCAGGGCTACCTGCCGGTGACGTTCCTGGCGCTGAACGCCGAATACGGCCTGGTGCCGGGCGGCGACGTGCCTTCGGGTCCGAACCTGGTCACCCAGGAGGCCGCCGAACAGGTCATCGAACTGTCCGCACAGGGCATTCGCTGATCACGTGACAGCCGCGGGCGCGTTCCGGCGCGCCCGCTCCACGATCCAAGGGCAGGGGAGGGGAGAACCCATGGCAGTGGATGCCACCGCGCAGACGGACGAGCGCATCAAGTCCGAATCATTCACGACCCGCATGATGAAGCGGCCCGAGCTGGGCGCGATCGGCGGCGTGATCCTTGTGACGATCTTCTTCATGGTGACCGCCAGCGGTTCCATGTTCACGCTGGCCGGGGTCATGAACTTCCTGACGCCCGCCGCGCAGCTGGGCATCCTGGGCATCGCCGCCGCCATGCTGATGATCGGCGGAGAGTTCGACCTGTCCATCGGCTCGATGGTGGCCTTCGCGGGCATGATCTTCGGGGTGCTGGTGGTCAACATGGGCCTGCCGCTGATCTTCGCGATCCCGCTGACCCTGGGCTTTGCCGCCGCGATGGGCGCGGTCAACGGCGCCATCGTGCTGAAGACGGGCCTGCCCAGCTTCATCGTGACGCTGGCCTTCCTGTTCATCCTGCGCGGTGCCTCGCTGGTCGGGCTGAAGCTGTTCACCGGCGGCTCGACCCAGCTGCGCGGCGTGCGCGACGCGGTCGAGGGCGACTGGCTGACGCCGCTGTTCTCGGGGGATGCGTTCGGCTGGCTGTTCGTGTGGCTGGCGGATGCGGGCATCGTGCCCACGCTGCGCAACGGCGCCCCCAGCATCCCCGGCATCCCGGTCGAGATCCTGTGGTTCATCGCCATGGCCCTGATCGCGACCTTCATCCTGCTGCGCACGCCTGCCGGCAACTGGATCTTCGCCACCGGCGGCGACAAGAACGCGGCCAGCAATTCGGGCGTGCCGGTCCGGCGGGTCAAGATCTCGCTGTTCATGCTGACCGCCTGCGCGGCCGCCCTGGTCGCCATCATCACCGTGATCGACACCGGATCGACCGATGCCCGCCGCGGCTTCATGAAGGAATTCGAGGCCATCATCGCGGCCGTCATCGGGGGCTGCCTGCTGACCGGCGGCTACGGGTCGGCCATCGGTGCCTTCTTCGGGGCGATCATCTTCGGCATGGTCACCATCGGGCTAACCTATACCGGCTTCGACCAGGACTGGTTCCAGGTCTTCCTGGGGGCGATGCTGCTTCTGGCCGTGGTCTTCAACAACGCGATCCGCAAGCGCGTGACGGGGGAGCGCTGACATGACCGATCCCATCATCCACATGGAAGGCATCAAGAAGCACTTCGGCAACGTCATCGCCCTGAACGGCGTCACCTTCGACGTGCGCCCCGGCGAATGTCACTGCCTGCTGGGCGACAACGGTGCGGGCAAGTCGACCTTCATCAAGACCATGTCGGGCGTCCACAAGCCGACGGCGGGCAGCATCAGCTTCGAGGGCAGGCCGATGTCCTTCGACAGCCCCCGCGACGCGATGGAGGCGGGCATCGCAACCGTCTTCCAGGACCTTGCGATGATCCCGCTGATGTCGGTCACCCGCAACTTCTTCATGGGCCGAGAGCCGAAGAAGGGCCGCTTCGTCAAGCGCTTCGACCTGGATGCCGCGAACGCGATCTGCATGGAGGAGATGCGCAAGATGGGCATCAACCTGCGTGCACCGGACCAGGCGGTCGGCACCCTTTCGGGCGGCGAACGCCAGACGGTCGCCATCGCGCGGGCGGTCTATTTCGGGGCCAAGGTGCTGATCCTGGACGAGCCGACCAGCGCGCTTGGCGTGCGCCAGACCTCGAACGTGCTGGCGACCATCGCGCGGGTCCGCAGCCAGGGGGTCGGCGTGGTCTTCATCAGCCACAACGTCCGCCACGCGCTGGCGGTGGGCGACCGCTTCACGGTGCTGAACCGCGGCCAGACCCTGGGCACGGCCATGAAGGGCGAGATCGACGCCGCCGAGCTGCAGGACCTGATGGCCGGCGGGCAGGAGCTTGCGACCCTGGAAGGCAGCTTGGGCGGCACCATCTGATCGGTGCCCGGCCCCGCCCGGGGCCGGGTCCGGCAATTCCGCGGGCCAGCACCTCCCCTGGTTCCGGCGGATGACCCACGGGGTCGGCGGTCGATGGATGCCCATCATCCGCGACCGCCACCCCGTGAGTGTCACGAACCTGCGGCGGGTGGGGCCCGACCGAAATCATCTCTTGCGAAGGCGCGGCGCCCGGCGGGCGTGCCCTCTGCCCGGAAGGAAGTTTGCAATGAAGACGCTCGACGTGATCACGATCGGCCGTTCGTCGGTCGATCTCTATGGCCAGCAGGTGGGTGGCCGCCTCGAGGACATGGGCTCGTTCGCGAAATATATCGGCGGCAGCCCGACGAACATCGCCTGCGGGACGGCGCGGCTGGGGCTGCGTTCGGCCGTGATCACGCGGGTCGGCGACGAACATATGGGCCGCTTCATCCGCGAGCAGCTGGCCCGCGAGGGGGTCGAGACCGCGGGCGTCGCGACCGATCCCGAACGCCTGACCGCGCTGGTCCTGCTGGGCATCCGCGACGAGGATCAGTTTCCGCTGATCTTCTACCGCGAGAACTGTGCCGACATGGCCCTGTCGCCCGAGGATATCGACGAGGGCTTCATCGCCCGGGCCCGCAGCGTTCTGGCGACCGGCACCCATCTGAGCCATCCGCAGACCGAGGCCGCCGTGCTGAAGGCGCTGGAACTGGCGCGCAAGCATGGCGCGCGCACCGCGCTGGACATCGACTATCGCCCGAACCTGTGGGGCGTCGCGGGTCATGGCGACGGCGAGAGCCGCTTTGTCGAAAGCGCCGCCGTCACCGCCAAGCTGCAGGGCACGCTGCATCTGTTCGACCTGATCGTCGGCACCGAAGAGGAATTCCACATCGCGGGCGGCACCACCGACACGGTCGCGGCACTGCGCGCGGTCCGCGCGGTGTCCAGGGCGACGCTGGTCTGCAAGCGCGGCGCGAAGGGGGCCGTGGCCTTTACCGGCGACATCCCCGACAGCCTGGACGACGGCGAGGCCGGTCCCGGCTTCCCGATCGAGGTGTTCAACGTGCTGGGCGCGGGCGACGGGTTCTTTTCCGGGCTGATGAAGGGCTGGCTGGAGGATGCCGACTGGCCGACCGCGCTGAAATACGCCAATGCCTGCGGGGCCTTCGCCGTCAGCCGCCACGGCTGCACCCCGGCCTATCCCAGCCTTGCCGAACTGGACTTCTTCCTGCAGCGCGGCGTTGTCCGCCCCGATCTGCGCAACGATCCCGAACTGGAACAGATCCACTGGTCCACGACCCGCGCCAGCCGCAACGCGGGCGACTGGTCCGAGATGCGCGTCTTCGCCTTCGACCACCGCCTGCAACTGGAAGAGATGCCCGGTTACGACCAAGCCAAGGGTGCGCGGTTCAAGGAGCTGTGCCTGGATGCGGCGCTGCGCGTCGCGGATGGCGGTTCGGGATACGGGATCCTGTGCGACAACCGCATCGGCCGCAGCGCCCTGCACCGTGCCAGCGGCAGCGGGCTGTGGATCGGGCGCCCCTGCGAATGGCCGGGATCGCGTCCCTTGCAGCTGGAACCCGAACTGGGCAGCGATTGCGGCACGCTGGTCGAATGGGCCCGCGAGAACGTCATCAAGGTCCTGTGCTTCTGCCATCCCGACGACGATGCCGAGACTCGCGCCGCGCAAGAGGCCACGGTCAGGCGCCTGTTCGAGGCCGGTCGCCGCAACCAGCTGGAATTCCTGCTGGAAGTGATCCCCTCGAAGGTCGGTCCGGTGGACGACACCACCACCGCCACGCTGATCCGCCAGTTCTATGCCGCGGGCGTCTATCCCGACTGGTGGAAGCTGGAGCCGATGAAGACCCGCGCGGGCTGGCAGAACGCCATCGCCGCCATCGAGGATCACGACCGCCACACGCGCGGCATCGTGGTGCTGGGCCTCGATGCCCCCGAGGCCGAACTGCAGGCCAGCTTCGAGGTCGCCGCCGGTTTCGACCTGGTGCGCGGCTTTGCCGTCGGGCGCACCATCTTCGGCGACGCCGCCCGCGCGTGGATGCAGGGCGCGATGGACGATGCCGCCGCCGTCGAACAGATGGCCGAACGCTATGCCCGCCTGTCGGCCCTGTGGGACCGTGCGCGCGCGAACACCAATACCCGCAAGCAGGAGGAGCACGCATGAGCGGCATGACCATCCGCCTGACCGCCGCGCAGGCCATGACGCGCTGGCTGTCCGTCCAGATGACCGAGACCGGCGAACGCTTCATCGAGGGCGTCTGGGCCATCTTCGGGCATGGCAATGTCGCGGGCCTGGGCGAGGCGCTGCACGGCATCGGCGATGCCCTGCCCACATGGCGCGGCCAGAACGAACAGACCATGGCGCATTCCGCCATCGCCTTTGCCAAGGGCCATGCCCGGCGTCGCGCGCAGGCGGTCACCAGCTCGATCGGGCCGGGGGCCACGAACATGGTCACCGCCGCCGCGCTTGCGCATGTGAACCGGCTGCCGCTGCTGCTGATCCCCGGCGACGTCTTCGCCAATCGCCGCCCCGACCCCGTGCTGCAGCAGATCGAGGATTTCGACGACGGCACCGTCAGCGCGAATGACTGCTTCCGCCCCGTCAGCCGCTATTTCGACCGCATCACCCGCCCCGAACAGCTGCTGACCGCGCTGCCGCGCGCGATGCGCGTGATGACGGACCCCGCCAATTGCGGTCCCGTCACGCTGTCCTTCTGCCAGGATGTCCAGGCCGAGGCGTGGGACTGGCCCGTGGCCTTCTTCGAGCCGCGCGTCTGGCATATTCGCCGCCCCGAGCCCGATGCCCGCGAACTGGCCGAGGTCGTGGACCTGATCCGCGCGGCCCATGCGCCGGTGATCGTCGCGGGCGGTGGCGTGATCTATTCCGGGGCCGAGAAGGCGCTGGCCGATTTCGCCACGCGCCACAACATCCCGGTGATCGAGACCCAGGCCGGCAAGTCCGCCCTGTCCCAGAGCCACCCGATGAATTTTGGCGCGGCGGGTGTGGACGGCTCGGCTGCGGCGAATGCCGCGGCGCGCAAGGCCGACCTGATCCTGGGCATCGGCACGCGGATGCAGGATTTCACCACCGGGTCGCGGACGCTGTTCGGCGATGCCCGCCTGGTCGGGATCAACGTGCAGCCCTATGACGCGTTCAAGCATGGCGGCACCAGCCTGGTCGCCGATGCGCGCGTCGCGATCGAGGCCCTGGGCGGCGCGCTCGGGGATCATCGCCTGCCCGAGGTGGACGTCGCCTCGCGCGCGGAATGGCTGGCCGCCGTGGACGCGCATTGCGCAGCGCCATCGGGCGACGGCTTGCCGACCGATGCGCAGGTGATCGGCGCGGTGCAGCGGGCCTCGACGCCCGCCAGCATCGCCATGTGCGCCGCGGGCACCATGCCCGGCGCGCTGAAGCTGCTGTGGCAGCCCGCCCAGGGCGGCTATCACATGGAATACGGCTTCAGCTGCATGGGCTACGAGCTGGCCGGCGCGATGGGGCTGAAGCTGGCCCGCCCCGACCGCGAGGTGCTGTGCTTCGTGGGCGACGGCAGCTACATGATGGCCAACAGCGAACTGGCGACGGCGGTCATGCGCCGCGTGCCCTTCACCGTGATCCTGACCGACAACCGCGGATATGGCTGCATCAACCGCCTGCAGCAGGGCTGCGGAGGAGAGGAGTTCAACAACCTCTACAAGGATTGCAACATCGAGGCGCAGCCGCAGATCGACTTCGTCGCCCATGCGGGCGCGATGGGTGCCCATGCCGTCAAGGCGAAGGACATCCCCGATCTTCAGGCGCAGATCGCCGCCGCCCGCGGGCGCGACATCCCGACGGTGATCGTCATCGACACCACCGCAGTTCCCGGCCCCGGCTTCGGCGAGGCGGGCAACTGGTGGGACGTCGCCGTCCCCGAGACGACCCATACCGACAAGCTGAAACAGGCCTATGCCCGCTATCTCGACGGCGCGGCGCGGCAATCCCTGGCGAATTGAGGCAGCCATGATCCTTTACGGCACCAACCCCATCGCGTGGGCCAATGACGACGACCAGTCCATCGGCGCCCATATCCCGACGGAACAGATCCTGCACGAGGCCGGCCGCCTGATCGGCTTCGACGGCATCGAGAACGGGCATCGCTGGCCCGAGGATCCGTCCGAGCTGAAATCCCTGCTGGCGGGCTACGGCCTGCGCTTCGTCTCGGGGTGGTATTCGACCCACCTGCTGACCCGCTCGGTCGAGGACGAGATCGCGTCCGTCCAGGGCCACCTGGCGCGGCTGAAGGCCAATGGCTGCAAGGTCTGCATCGTCTGCGAATGTTCCAACACGGTCCATGGCAGCCCCGATGTCGCCGTGAACGACCGTCCCCGCCTGACCGCCAACGAGATGGCCGAGTTCGGCGCCCGGATGGAGCAGTTCGCCGCCTACCTGGCGAAGCAGGGGATCACGCTGGCCTATCACCACCACATGGGCACCGTGGTCGAGACCCCGGACGAGATCGAAGCCTTCATGGCCGCGACCGGGCCTGCGACGCATCTGCTGTTCGATGCCGGGCACTGCACCTTCGGCGGCGGCGATCCCGCGGAGGTCCTGGCGCGCCATGTGGGTCGCGTGGCGCATTTCCACGCCAAGAACATCCGCCGCCCCGTCACCGAACGCGTCCGCGCCGAAGGGATGTCCTTCATCCAGGGCGTGCTGGCCGGTGCCTTCACCGTTCCGGGCGACCCCGAGGGAGAGATCGACTTCGTGCCGCTGATGCGCATCCTTGCCGATGCGGGCTATGATGGCTGGCTGGTGATCGAGGCCGAGCAGGACCCCGAGATCCGCAACCCGCTGGAATACCAGACGATGGGCCTGAAGGCGCTGAAGGCCGCGGCCCGCGAGGCCGGCCTGGACCAGACCGTCCCGGCCTGACCCGAACCACGAGGAGGAGAAGATGCCCGATCTGCTGCGCCGTCCCTTCGGCACCCATGGCGAAACCCACCGCATCACCCCCGAGGACGCGGGCTGGCGATATGTCGGTTTCGCGCTGCACCGCCTGCGCCCCGGCGAAACCGCAGTCGATGTCACCGGCGACCGCGAGGTCGTCCTGGTCATAGTCGAGGGCAAGGCCGACATGACCGCCGCGGGCCGCGACTGGGGCACGCTTGGCGACCGGATGGACGTGTTCGAGAAGACGCCGCCGCACTGCCTCTATGTCCCGAACGGGCAGGAATGGCAGGCGACGGCGGTGACCGACTGCACCATCGCGGTCTGTTCGGCCCCCGGTCGCGGCGGCCATCAGGCGCGGCGCATCGGTCCTGACGGCATCAGCCTGACGGAACGCGGCAAGGGCACGAACACCCGCCACATCAACAACATCGCCATGGAGAACGAGGATTACTGCGACAGCCTGCTGGTGACCGAGGTCTTCACCCCGGCGGGCCATTGGTCGTCCTTTCCCAGCCATCGCCACGACGAGGACGACTTCCCCCGGATCACCTATCTCGAGGAGACGTATTATCACCGTCTGAACCCGGCGGATGGCTGGGCGGTGCAGCGCGTCTATACCGACGATGGCAGCCTGGACGAGGTGATGGCCGTGCGCGATCACGACGTGACGCTGGTGCCGCGCGGGCATCACCCCTGCGGCGCGCCCTACGGTTTCGAGCTGTATTACCTGAACGTCATGGCGGGCCCGCGCCGCAACTGGCGCTTCGTCCCCGCCCCCGAGGTCGAGGCGATCATCGCCCGCGACGCCTAGCGCGGCGCGACCCAGTCCCGGCCGTCGAAGATGGCGGTCAGGGACAGGTCGTGATCCAGCAGGACCAGGTCGGCGGCCCGGTCCTGCGCGATGCGCCCCAGGGGTGCGCCGATCAGGTCCGCCGGAATGCGCGAGGCCATCGCAAGCGCCCGTTCGCGGCTTGCCCCCGCCTGCACCGCGACCTGCATCGCGCGGTCCAGCCGCAGGTCGGCCCCCGCCAGCGTGCCGTCCGCCAGCGTCAGCCGCCCGTCCCGCCGCAGGATGCGCCGCGATTGCAGCGTGAACTCGTCCGCGTCGGTGCCCGCCACGGCCATGCAGTCGCTGACGAGGAACAGCCCCTCGGGCCTTGCGGCCAGCGCGATGCGCAGCGCGGGCAGCGATACATGCACACCGTCCGCGATCAGACCCGCATGGAGGTCCGACGACAGCACCGCGCCCACCAGCCCGGGCTGGCGATGGCCCAGCTGGCTCATGGCGTTGAACAGATGCGTCGCGCATCCCGCGCCCGCCGCGATGGCCTGCATCGCGTCGGCCAGGTCGCAGTCGCTGTGCCCCAGGCTGACCACCGCCCCCGCGCGGGTCAGCGTCGCCACCTGGTCGGGCGTCACCGATTCGGGCGCGACCGTCACCATCAGCGCGGGCAGGGCGCGGGCGGCCTCGGACAGGACGGCAAGATCCTCGGGGGTCATGGGACGGATCAGTGCGGGGTCATGCGCGCCCGCGCGGCGCGGATCCAGGTGCGGCCCCTCGAGATGCAGTCCCAGAAGGCCCGGCGTGCCCTGGGCGCGGATCGCGGCGTCGATGACGCGGGCCGTGGTCTCGGGGCGGTCGGTGATCAGCGTAGGCAGGACGCCCGCGCAGCCAAGCCCGCGATGCGCGGCGCAGATCCGGCGCAGCGCGTCGGCATCGGTTTCCGGCCCGACCATGACGCCGTCGCCGCCATTCACCTGCAGGTCGACGAAGCCCGGCGCGACGATGCCGCGCAGGTGGTCCGAACCGGGCGACCCGTCCGCGCGCGGCGCGGGCGCAAGCGGAAGACGGTCGGCGGGCTTCAGCCCCGCGATGCGGCCATCCTCGATCCCGATGGCAAGATCGCGGCGCAGTTCATGGCCGTCGAAGATCAGGTCGGCGGTGTACCAGCGGGTCATGCCGGAACGCCCAACTCGCGCGCGATGGCGATTGCGCCGTCCGTCGCGCTGCCCTGAGCGGGCGCGACGGTCCAGCGCCGCTCCAGCACCTGCGCATAGAAGGGCCCCAGGCCGCCCGTGCAGGTGACGGGCAGATCGCCCGTGCCCTGCAGCACCTCGACCGCGTGGGACACCTGCGCGGCGGCGGCCTCCATGATGCGCATCGCGGCGGGGTCGTCGCGATCCTCGACCAGCCGACGGGCAAGCTGGGCGAATTCGGCGGGGGCGGCGCGGTTGCCGAAGGCGATGATCCCCTCGAACCCGCCCATCCTGTCGCGCAGGTCGCGCAGCAGGGGGCTGTCGGGGGCGAACCCGTCGCCCGCGCGCATCGCCTCGGACAGAAGGGTGCGGCCCAGGACCGCGCCGCTGCCCTCGTCCCCCAGAAGAAATCCGCGCCCGCCGTGCAGGCGCAGCGCGCCGCCCTGCTGGACCGCGAAGATCGAGCCGGTGCCGATCGCGACCAGGATCCCGTCGCCTTCCCCGATCGCGCCACGCGCGGCGATGACGGCATCGTTCAGGACGCGGCAGCGGGCGAAGGGCAGGCTGGCCTCGGTCCGGCGGGCGGCCTCGGTCATGTTGCCGCCGGCAAGGCCCAGCACGGCGATGACCTGCGCGGGCGTGGCATCGGCCTGCACCATCGCGCCGGTGGCCGCGGCAAGGATGCTGACCACCGCGCCCTCGGGGTCCGAGTTGATGTTCGCGGGCCCGCCGGTGCCCTGGCCCAGGATGCGCCCGCGCGCGTCGGCGATCGCCGCCCGGCAGCCAGTGCCGCCGCCGTCTATGCCCAGATACAGAACCATGTCGCCCCCGTCTTTGGCCCACAGGGAACGCCAGCGGCGCGGAAATGAAAAGCCCCTGTTTCGTGCGGGGCGGGCTGTCGGCGGATGAATGTTCTGGTATTGTTCATGTATGGAATCAGCCGACCCCGACCCCCTTCGACTGCGCCACGCCCGCATCCACGAGGTGCAGGGCACGGGCCGCGACGCCTTCACGATCTTCCAGGCGGCACGTCATCCGGGGCCGGTCTTCTGGGCATGCCCGATCAACCAGCGCGCCATGCTCTATCCCCCCGGCATGCCCGAGGGGCTGGGCGGCCGCATCTACCTGATGCGCGCCCGGTCCGAGGTGGACCTGCTATGGGCCACCGAAGAGGCGCTGCGCGCCAGCGTCACCGGGCTTGTCGTGTCCGAACCGCAGCGCCCCCTGTCGCTGACCGCGGGGCGCAGGCTGCAGCTGGCGGCCGAGCAGGGCGGCACGACCGGGCTGATGCTGATCGCGCCGGGGCACGGATCTAACGCGACCGAGACGCGGTGGGACTGCCGCCCGATCGTCCACCCCAAGGGCTGGGCGCATCATTGGGCGACGGTCAAGAACAAGCGCGGACCGACCGGCGAATGGCGGCTGCGCTGGATGCCGCAACGGGGCGGCGATCCGGTGTTCATCCGCTGACGCGGTTCCAGTCCAGCGCGCGCGGGTTCTCGCGGTGGGCAAAGCGCATCAGGTGGCTCTCGACGACCTGGCGCATGGTTTCCAGCCGGTCCTCGTCCGGGGCCTGAAGCGACAGGTGCAGCACCTTGTCGTCGCAGCCAAGCGTGGCGTCGCCCATCTCGAAATGCAGGATCGCGCCGGTGTCGGTGTGCTCGACCTCGATCTTGTGGCCGAAATGCTTGGCCATCGTGGCCATGAGCGAGGGTGCCCGATCCGAGGCAAAGGCGGCATCCATCTGCATCATGTCTTCCTTTCGCATATGTGTCGAAGGCGCGTTTCGCGACCTTCCTGCCACAGGAGCTAGGTCTCCCAAGCATTTTCGTCAACAATTTGTGCAAACCGGCCCCGGAACGGCCCCCGCTTGCTTTACGTCCCTGTGCCGCCGCGCTAATCCGCCAGCAAGCGTGAAGCCAGACGTCCAGCCACACGCGGGGAAACCATGAAAGGATCTGCCATGCGCCAAGCCGCGCTGTCCGGCCTGATGGCCGTCGCCATGAGCACCGCCGCCTTCGCCGAGGACGTCTCGATCACCACCGCGCGGGGGGATGTCACCCTGCCCGCGAACCCCGAAACCGTTGCCGTCTACGACATGGCGGCGCTGGATTCGCTGACCGCCCTGGGCGTCGTGCCCACGGCCACCATCGACCAGATCCTGGTCCCGGAACTGCGCGACGGCGTGGCCGATGCGGCGCGCGTCGGCACGCTGTTCGAACCCGACCTCGAGGCGCTGGCCGGGGTCGGCCCCGACCTGACCATCGTGGGCGGGCGGTCCTCGACCCAGCTGGATGCCGTGTCGCAGGTGGGCACCGCCATCGACATGACCTTCGGCGACGACCTGCTGGCCTCGGCCGAGGAGCGCATCGCGGCCTATGGCACCCTGTTCGAGCGTCAGGATCGCGCCGCCGAGATGATCGCCCAGATCGACGCCGGCATCGAGGCCGCGAAATCCGCTTCCGCAGGCAAGGGCGATCTGCTGGTCGTCATGACGAACGGGCCCAAGATGGCCGCCTATGGCGCGGATTCGCGCTTCGGCTGGATCCACGAGGCGACCGGCCTGCCCGAGGCCGTCGAGGGCGTGGATCGCGCCGATCACGGGCAGGGCATCAGCCATGAATTCATCGCCGAGGCCGATCCCGACTGGCTGGTCGTGATCGACCGCAGCGCCGCCATCGGCGAGGAATCGCAGGGTGCGGAACAGACGCTGTCCTCGGATCTGGTCGCGGGCACCAAGGCCTGGTCCAAGGGGCAGGTCATCTATCTGGACCCGGCAGCGGCCTATATCTCGGCCGGGGGCTTCCGGGCGCTGACCGGCACGCTGGACCGCCTGACCGAGGCCTTCGCGGCCGCCGAGTGATGCGTCCCACGCCCGCCCTTGCCGTGGCGCTGGCCGCGATGATGCTGGTCAGCATGACCATCGGCGCCGCCAGCGTCGACCTGGTCCATGCCTTCGGCGATCCGCGGACCATGCTTGTCCTGCTGGAATCGCGACTGCCGCGCACGCTGGCAGTGGCATTGACCGGCGCGGCGCTTGCGGTGGCGGGCGTGCTGATCCAGGCGCTGGTGCGCAACCGCTTCGTCGGTCCCGACACCGCCGGCACCGCCGAGGGCGCGGCACTGGGCCTGCTGGCCATCACCATCCTGTGGCCCGCCAGCCCGCTATGGCTGCGCATGGTCGCGGCCAGCGTCTCGGCCATGGCGACGACCGCGCTGTTCATCGCGATCATCCGCCGCCTGCCCGTCCGAGAGGTGATGCTGGTCCCCATCGCGGGTCTCGTGCTGTCGGGGGTGCTGGGTTCGGTCGTGACCTTCATCGGCTGGCAGACGGACCTGATGCAATATATCGGCACCTGGCTGTTCAGCGGCGAGTTCTCGGGGGTGATCTCGGGGCGGTACGAGCTGCTGTGGATCGCGGGGGGCGCGGCCGTGCTGGCCTGGTTCGCGGCGGACCGCTTTGCCATCATCGGGCTGGGCGACCAGGTCGCGACCGGGCTGGGGCTGGGCACGCGGGCCGTGCTGCGGCTGGGCCTTGCGGTGGTGGCGGTCGTGACGGCGATGGTCGTGACGACGGTGGGGATGATCCCCTTTGTCGGGCTGGTCGTGCCGAACATCGTCGCGCGGATCATGGGCGACAACCTGCGGCGCACCCTTCCGGTGGTCGCGCTGTCGGGCGCGGTGCTGGTCATGGCCTGCGACCTTGCGGGGCGGCTGGTGATCCACCCCTACGAGGTTCCGGCGGGCCTGATCCTGGGGGGCGTCGGCTCGGTCCTGTTCCTGTGGCTGCTCTATCGCAGGCCCCGCCATGGATAAGCGCGGCCTGTCGATCCTGCTGGCGCTTGCGGCCTGCCTTTTGCTGTGCGCGGGGCTGTGGATGTTCCAGGGCCTCGGCGGCGGCAATCGCGGCTTCATCCTGTCGCTGCGGGCGTCCAAGCTGGCGGCGCTGGTGGTCGTGGCCTTCGCGATCGGCGTGTCCACGGTGCTGTTCCAGACGGTCGCCGCGAACCGCGTGCTGACGCCGTCGATCATGGGCTTCGACGCGCTTTACGTGCTGCTGCAGACGCTGCTGGTCGCGTCCCTCGGGACGGCGGGCTTCGCAAGCCTGCCGCCGGGGCCGAAATTCATGGCCGAGATCGCGCTGATGACGGCGATGGCATCGCTTCTGTTCGGCGTCCTGCTGCTGAAGGGGTCGCGCGACCTGCCGCGCATGATCCTGACGGGCGTGATCCTGGGGGTGCTGTTCCGGGCGCTGTCCAGCTTCGTCGGGCGCATCCTCGATCCCAATGCCTATGCGGTGGTGCAATCGGTCAGCTTCGCCAGCTTCAACAAGGTTCAGCCGGGGCTGCTGCCCTTCGCGGCGGCGATCACGGCGCTGGCCTGCCTTGCGGCCTGGCGGCTGGCCCCGCGGCTGGACGTGCTGGCACTGGGGCGCGATCCGGCGGTATCGCTTGGGCTGCGCCATCGCGGCACCGTGCTGCAGGTGCTGGCGCTGATCGCGGTGCTGGTCTCGGTTTCCACGGCGCTGGTCGGGCCGGTGTCCTTCTTCGGGCTGATCGTCGCGGGGCTGGCGCATGGGCTGATGCGGTCCACTCGCCATGCCGCGCTGCTGCCCGCCGCCGCCCTGTCGGGCGCCATCCTGCTGGTCGGCGGCCAGTGGCTGTTCGAACGCGTGCTGGACCAGGGCGCGACCCTGTCCGTCGTGGTCGAGTTCGCGGGCGGGCTGTTCTTCCTCTACCTGCTGCTCAGGGGGCATATCCGATGATCCGTATCGACGGGGTCAGCCACCGCATCGGCAAGGCGCCCATCCTGCACGACATCACCACGCATCTGCCCGAAGGGCGGCTGACCGCGCTGATCGGCCCGAACGGGGCGGGGAAGTCCACGCTGCTGCGGCTGATCGGGCGGCTCGAGCCGCTGCAGCAGGGGCGCGTGTCGGTCGCGGGGCGCGACATCGCCGCCACCCCGACCGAGGACCTGGCCCGCGTCATGGCGATCCTGGGGCAGCAGACCAGCATCGCCAGCCGCCTGCGCCTGTCCGAGCTGGTGGGCTTCGGGCGCTGGCCGCATCACCGGGGCCGCCCCACGGCCCATGACCACGCCCGCGTCGCCGAGGCGCTGGAGGCCTTCGCGCTGACCCCCATGGCCGACCGTTTCCTGGACGAGGTGTCGGGTGGGCAGGCGCAGCGCGCCCATATCGCGATGGCCTTCGCGCAGGATACCGACTGGCTGCTGCTGGACGAGCCGTTGAACAACCTGGACATGGCGCATGCCCGCGCCCTGATGGGCCGGCTGCGCGACCTGGTCGACCGGCAGGGCCGCAGCGTCGGCCTGGTGGTGCACGAGATCAACTATGCCGCCGCATGGGCCGACCACGTCATCGCCATGAAGGACGGCCGCATCGTGGCCGAGGGCAGTGCCAACGAGGTGCTGACCGAGGACGTGCTGTCCGATCTGTACGATGCGCCCATCGCGGTCGCCAGCCACCAGGGGCGACCGCTGGTCCTGCATCACGTCTGACGGATCAGTTCAGCGTCACCGGAAGCGTGAAGGCATAGCTTGCATCCGTCAGCTCGGGCGGGGCGGCGGGGCAGCGGCGTGCGCGCTGCGCGGCCTGCGCCGCCGCCTGATCCAGCGCGGCGCTGCCCGACGACCGCGCGACGCCGATGCCGCGGATCGTGCCGTCGCGGCCGATATTGATCGACAGCAGCGTCGTGCCCGATTCCCGGATGCCGCGCGGACGCTGCGCCCGACGTGCGATGCAGGACTGAACCTGCCCGCCCCAACGGCTCATCGCGCTTTGGCGTTGTGCGGCGCTGACGCCGCCACCGCCGCCCGACCGCGAGGATTGCGACGCGCCGCCCTGGCCCGCGCGCTGCGGGGCGGGGGCCGCCTGGCGCTGCTGGGGCTGCTGCGCGGGCTGGGCCTGGCGCTGCGGCTCGCGGCGCGGCTGGGGGTCCAGTTCCGGTTCCGGCTCGGGCTGACGGCGCGGCGCGGGACGCTCGGGGCGGGCATCCGGCCGGGGCGAGCTGCTGAGCGCCAGTTCCGAGGGGGCCTCGATCTCGGGCGCTTCGGGCGGCTCGGGCAGGTTCGGCTGCGACATCGAGGGCTGGGCCGGCATGGGCTGCGGCAGGGCCGCCGTGCGGACGGGTTCGGGTGCAGGCTCGGGCTGCTGCGGTGCGGGTTCGGCCACGGGTTCCGGCTGGGGCTGCGGTGCGGGCGCCGGTTCGGCGATCTCGGGCGGGGCCTCCCATTCGGCGACCATGGCCTGAACCTCGGCGCCGCCCGCGGCCAGCTGGGCGGGGGGCGCATCGGCGGCGACCCCCTTCTGCGGGCCGTCATCGGGCAGGAACGCCGCGAAGGCCGCGACATGCAACGAGGCTGCGATCACGAAGAACCCGGCGGTTTCGGCAAGGCGGCGCGTGGGCATGGGGTCAACCTCCGCTGACGACAAGGCGCGCGCCGCCATCCGACAGTTCGCGCAGCGTCTTCAGATGCGCCGCAAGCGTGGCGGCGGGGGTGGCGGCATCGGCGCGGATCTCGATCGGGCCATCGGCTTCGCGCGCGGCGATGGCGGGCCAGACGGCCTCGTCCCGCGCGTCGTTCCAGGCCAGTTCGCCATCCGCCGACAGGAACAGCACGTCGCGGGCCTCGGCCTCGATATCCGAGGAACTGTCGGGGGGCGTCAGCGGGAACGGCGTCGAGGGGGCGATCTGCGCCGTCAGCAGGAAGAAGATCAGCAGCAGGAACACCACGTTGATCATCGGGATGATCGATTCGCCGCGCGGGCGCCTTGGGGGCATGTCGATGCGCATGGGATCACTCGATCAGGATGAGGTTGTTCAGACCCGCGCCGTTCAGCAGGTCCATGACATCGACCAGCCGCTGCAGCTGCGCGTCATCCTGCGCGCGCAGGATGACCCCCGCGGTCGGGTCCGGCATGATCCGCGCCAGCGCATCGGGCAGGTCGGCGGGATCGACCGGCGTGCCGTTCAGCGCCAGCCCGTCGGGGCGGATATCGACCAGCCTCGGCGCGCCTTGCCATTCGCTGGCGGCCCCCTCGGACCCGCCCGCGATGGGCAGCACCGCGTCCATGCCGAAGCGCGAGGCCAGCATGAAGAAGATCAGCAGCAGGAAGACAACGTCGATCATGGGCGTCAGCGACATCCGGCGGGGATGCCGACGCGGGCCCAGGTCGATCGCCGTGTCCTCGGGCGAATGGCTCATTCCGCGGCCTGCAGCATGGGGGCGGTGTCGGGGGCGTCACGCTTGACGAAGACGCGGCTGGCCAGATCTTCCAGGTCGGATTGAAGGCGGTCGGCGATGCTTTCGAACCAGGACAGCGCGACCCCTGCCGGGATGGCGACGGCCATGCCCGCGGCGGTGGTCAGCAGCGCCTCCCAGATGCCGCCGGCGAGGTCCGAGGGGTCGGCCTGGTTGCCGCTGCTCTGCAGGACCTGGAACGCGCTGATCATGCCCAGAACCGTGCCCAGCAGGCCCAGAAGCGGCGCGATGGTGGCGATCAGCTCCAACGCGCGCAGCCCTTCGCGCGAACGATAGAGGGTCTGGCGCGCGACGCGGGTGGTCTCCTCGCGGGCGGCGCGGTCGTCGAAGCGCGGATCGAGCGAGGTGCCGATGGCGGCCTGCGCCACGCGCGCCCGCGCCGAGGGGCGGCCACGCACGGCCATCAGCGCATCGCGGCCACGGCCCTGCGACCACAGCGTCACGGCGCGGCGCGAATGCGAGCCGCCCCAGACGCCCATGCGCCACAGCGCGAAGATCTTCCACAGGATCACCGCCACGGTCACGACCGACAGCGCGGCGATCAGCCACATCGTCCAGCCGCCGTCGCGAATCATGCCGAACAGCGGCAGGGCCGTCAGGGTTGCTCCAAGTCCGGTCATCTTCGATCTCCGTCGGCATGGGATTACTTGACTGTTTCCGGCGGGTAACGATTCCGACGAAAGAAGTCAAGAATCGCGCCTCTTGCCAGCGATGCCGGTTGCGGTCACTGATCGCGGGATGAAGACACCCGCCGTGATCCTTGCCGGAGGCCGCGCGACCCGCATGGGCGGCGGCGACAAGCCCCTGCTGATGCTGGGGAAAACCTCGATGCTGTCGATGATCGTCGGGCGGTTGTCACCGCAGGCGGGGCCGCTTGCGATCAACGCGAACGGCGATCCCGCGCGTTTCGCGGATCACGGCCTGCCGGTGATCCCGGATGATATCGCGGGCAGTCATGGCCCCCTGGCGGGCATTCTTGCGGCGATGGAATGGGCGGCCGCAGGCGGTGCGTCCCAGGTCGTCACGGTGGCGGGCGACACGCCGTTCTTGCCGCCCGACCTGGTGCAACGGCTGGCCGGGGCGGCGGGCGATGGCGGGCTGGCGCTGGCCGCCAGCCGCGACGAGGCGGGATTGCACGAACACCCGGTGATCGGGCTGTGGCCGGTCGGGTTGCGGGACGATCTGCGGGCGCGGCTGATGGCGGGGAACCGGCGCGTGCGCGACCTGACCCGTGCGCATGGCGCGGTGCTGGTGGAATGGCCCGCCCTGCCGCAGGACCCGTTCCGCAACGTGAACACGCCCGACGACCTGCGCGCGGCGCGTCGTGCGGTTTCTCAGGCCGGGGGCGGGGCGGTGGACTGACCGACGACCAGCTCGGCCTCGAGCAGGTCCTGGCGCGGTGCGCCGCCATTCTCGATCCGGTCGATCAGCAGGCCCGCGCAGCGGTTGCCCGCCTCGCGCACCGAGGATCGCATGGCCGTGAAGACGGGCACGCCGTCGCGATTGGCGTAATAGGACAGGTCGTCGTCGAAGGTCACGACCGACAGGTCGCGGCCCAGCTGCAGGCCGCGTTCCTCCAGCGCCTGCCGGACGCCGATGGCGATCATGGTGGCCGAGCACAGGATCGCGGTCGGCGGGTTCGGCGCGTCCAGCAGCCGCAGCGCGTTGGCATATCCTTGGGCCGAGGTCATCTCGTCCGCGGTCATCAGCGCGGGATCGGGCGCGATGCCGCCGTCGCGCAGGGCCTTCAGATACCCCTCGCGGCGGCGGAAGGCGAAGTCCAGCCGCTCGTCCCCGTTCAGCAGGGCGATGCGGCGGTGCCCCAGCTGGATCAGGAACCCCGCCGCGCGTTCGAAGGCCCGCTGGTTGTTCACGTCCACCCAGCCGTAATCCGCGCGATGCGCGCTGACCCGCCCATGCACGACATATGGCAGCCCGAGCGCATCCAGAAGCGCCGGGCGCGCATCGTCGTGGCGCGGGAACTGCACGATCACGCCACCGATCAGCCCGCGCGAATGCAGCGCGCGGTAGGCGTCGGATTGGTCGTCGTCGGGCACGACCGACAGGTTGATCTCGAACCGGCGGGCGGCGCATTCCTCGCCCACGCCCGCAAGGAAATCGGCATAGATCGGGTTCACGATCTCGTTCCGGCCGGTGATCGGGATGACGCAGCCGATGATATTGCCATGCCCCTTGGCCAGGAAGCTGGCATGCGCGTTGGCCGAATATCCGTGCTCGCGGGCGGCCTCGACGATGCGCAGGCGCGTCCGGTCGCTGACCTCGGGGTGGCCGTTCAGGGCGCGGCTGACGGTGGTGGGCGACATGCCGACCAGCTTGGCGAATTCCTTGAGCTTCATGCGGTGCGTCGATCTTCGTGCGGCTGGCCTTGGGTGCGGGCTGACATTCATTCACGCGGGCCCTTGCGGGGTCAAGGCCGGGGGAACATTCGCCGCCGCGCCGGGGTTGGCCCTGAGAACGACCCGAAGGACCAAGGACATGTCCAATCGCACCCTTGCCGCCGCGGTGCTGGTCGCGGCCATCGCCTTTGCCCTGTCGCCGGTGATCTTTCCCGGCTTCGCGGGCTACTCTGCCGATCTGTTCCCGATCCCGCAGGACGATCCGCCGATCCAGCCCTCGGGCTGGGCCTTCGCGATCTGGGGGCCGATCTATCTGTGGCTGATCGTCGGCGCGGGCTTCGGGCTGTGGCGGCGCGCGGGGGACGAGGACTGGCTGCCCATGCGCGCGCCGCTTCTGGTGGCGCTTGTGGTCGGGTTCCTGTGGATCCCCGTGGCGCAGGTGCTGCCGGGGTTGGCGACGATCCTGATCCTGATCATGTGGGCGGCCTCGTGCCTTGCGATGATCTGCGCCGGTCGCCGCGACCCCTGGTTCGAGGGGCGCCCCGTCGCGGTCCTTGCGGGCTGGCTGACGGCGGCGTCGGGCGTGTCGGTCGGGATCTGGCTGGCGGGGCACGGGGTGCTGCCCGCGATGGTGGCGGCGATCCTTTGCCTGATTGCCGTGACGGCCATCGCGCTGGCCGTCCAGTCGCTGCGCCGGGACGAGCCCGCCTTTTCCCTGGCCGTGATCTGGGCGCTGGTGGGGATCGTCGCGGCAAATGCGGGTCGAGGGGCATGGCTGCCGGTGGTCGTGGCATCGGTGGCCGCGCTGGTGATCGGCTGGCGCGCGCTGGCCTACCAGGGGACGCGCTGACCCTTCCAGTCCCAGAAGCTGCCGCTGTCCTCGGGGGGGACGCGTTCGATCACCCCCAGCAGCGCTTCGGCGCTGCGTTCGGGCGTGATGGTCGGGTGGCGGGCCGCGTATTTCTCGGTCAGGGGCGTTTCGACCGTGCCGGGATGCAGCGCCAGAAAGACCGAATGCCGGTTGCGGCGCGACCATTCGATCGCCGCCGTGCGCAGGATCTGGTTCTGCGCGGCCTTGGCGGCGCGATAGGCGACCCAGCCCCCCAGCCGGTTGTCCCCGATCGAGCCGACACGCGCCGACAGCGTGGCAAAGACCGCCCGCGCGTCGCGCCGCATCAGGGGTGCGAAATGCCGAACGGCCAGTGCGACCCCCGTGGCGTTCAGCGCGAACTGCGCGGCCATGGCATCGGCGTCGATGGCGGCGGTGGTCTTTTCGGGCTGCTGCCCGTCGATCACCAGCGCGCCGGTCGTGTTCATCACCAGATCGAAGCTGCGACCCTGCAACGCCCCGGCGTGGCGTTCGACCGATGCGGCATCGGTCAGATCCAGCCCGTCACGGCTGCGCGACAGTCCGGTCACCGCGACGCCGCGCGATTCCAGCAGCCGCGTCATCGCCTGTCCGATCCCCCCCGAGGCCCCGATGATCAGCGCGTCCCTCATGCCCGTTCAGCCCTTCAGGTCCTGGTAGGCGCTGAGCGCGCGCTTGCGGCTCTCGCCCAGGGACATGGCGGGATAGTGCTTCTTCTTCAGGTCGATCTTCCAGGATTCGGGCGCGGCCTCGGCAAAGCTTCTGGCGCCCTGGGATTCGGGGTTCAGCCAGAAGTCGCGATACCTGCCCTTGGCGTCGAACTTCTCGGCCTGGGTGTCGGGGTTGAAGATGCGGAAGAAGGGCGCGGCATCCGCCCCGCTGCCCGCGACCCATTGCCAGTTCATCGCGTTCGAGGCCGCGTCCCAGTCGATCAGCGCATGTTCGAACCATTCCAGCCCCACGCGCCAATCCGTCAGCAGGTTCTTGGTCAGATAGCTGCCGGTGATCATCCGCACGCGGTTGTGCATGCGACCCGTCACATACAGCTCTCTCATGCCCGCATCGACCATGGCGATGCCGGTCTGGCCGCGCTTCCATGCCTCGGCATCGTTGTTGTCGCGCTTCCACGGGAAATCGGCCCATTCGTCGCGCCAGTTGTCGCTGTCCATCTTCGGGCTCTGATGCATCAGCTCGCGCCCGAATTCGCGCCAGGCCAGTTCGGACATGAAGGTCTCGGCGCCCTTGCGGCCATCGTGCAGCGCGGGCAGGCAGCGATGCCAGATGCGGCGGGCGCTGATCTCGCCCACGGCAAGGCTGTCGGACAGTTCCGACGTGCCGTGCTCGCGCCAGGGCAAGTCGCGGTTCGCCTTGTAGTCGGCCATGTCGTCGGACATGAACGCGTCCAGCCGGTCCAGGGCCTCGTCCTCGCCCGCGCGGATGTGATCGGCCATGACATCCCAGCCACGGCGCATCGCATTGCGGGCCTCGGGCCAGTCCAGCCCGTCGCTGTCGGGCCAGCTGTCGGGCGAAGACAGCGAGGGCGCATCCAGCGGCTGCGCGATGTCGCATTGGCGCATGGATTTCCAGAACGGGGTGAAGACCTTGTAGGGATCGCCGGTCTTGGTCGTGACCGATCCGCGCGGGATCAGGTCGGCGGGGTGATGCAGGCACAGGGTCGCGCCGCCGCGTTCGACGGCGGCCTTCAGCCCGTGATCGCTGTAGAAGGGAAAGCCGGTGGTGGTGTGCACCGTGTCGGCGCCGGTCTCTCGGGCGATGGCCTCCAGCACCTCGGCGGGGTCGCCGCGCCTCACAATCAGGCGGCTGTGGCGCGATTTCAGCGATGCCTCCAGCCGGGGCAGCGACATGGCCTGCCGCTGCGCGCTGGCGGGGCGCAGGCGTGCCTCCTGGGGGTCGAGGATGACCAGCGGGATCACCGCGCCTTCGCGTGCCGCCGCGACCAGCGCAGGATGGTCGTCCAGCCGCAACATGCGCCGAAACCAGCAGATCACCGTCATTCCGTTCCTCCGAACTCCTCTGCCCACCCAACGCATGGGGGCCGAAAGGTTTCATCGCGCGGCATGGATGCCATGCAAATGCGCGGCATTGTCACACCTGTCATCGTGGTATAGCTGGGATGAAACGCTGTTCCGCAAGGCATTTTCCGACATGTCCGACATCGCTGAACAATCCGGCTTCGTCTCGCTCGTGTCGGCGGGACCGGGTGACCCCGAGCTGCTGACCCTGAAGGCCGCCCGCCTTCTGGCCGAGGCCGAGGTCGTGCTGTTCGACGACCTGGCCTCGGGGCCGGTGCTGGACCATGCCCATCCCGATGCGGACCTGATCGCGGTCGGCAAGCGTGCGGGCCGCCCCTCGGCCAAGCAGGAGGCCGTGAACGCGCTTCTGGTCGATCATGCCCGCGCGGGCCGTCGCGTGGTGCGCCTGAAATCCGGCGACAGCGGCATCTTCGGCCGGCTCGAGGAAGAGATCGTGGCCCTGGCGCAGGCGGGCATCCCGTTCCAGATCGTGCCGGGGGTGACCTCGGCCTCGGCGGCGGCTGCGGCGGCGGGGATGCCGCTGACGCGCCGCCTGACCGCGCGGCGGGTGCAGTTCGTCACCGGGGCGGACATCACGGGCCAGCTGCCCGAGGACATCAACTGGGCCGCGTTGGCCGATCCCGGCGTCATCACGGCGGTCTTCATGGGGCAGCGCAGTTGGCCCCGCCTGTCCGAGGGGCTGATCGCCCACGGCCTGCCCGCCGACACCCCCGCCCTGTTCGCCGAGGCCGTCGGCCATCCCGGCCAGCGGCTTCTGCGCAGCACGGTCGAGGGGCTGGCCCGGATGCTGGCCGAGGGGCCTGCGGTCCAGCCGGGGCTGATCCTCTACGGTCCGCTGGCGGACACCCCGGACGCGACGCCGATCTGAGGCTCCGCGCCCGGCTTGCATAAAATGCAAGCCATCCATCCTTTGTTCAGAAAGCCTGACGGCCCTATTCCTTAGGATAGTTCCGCAACCGAATCCGCCTTTCCGAACCCAGCTGAAATCCCATGATCGCCTATCGCCACGTGACCACCTTCGGTGTCACGCAACAACGCTGGCTGTCCTCGATTTCCGATCTGCTCGTGGCCGAGATCGGAGGAGAGCGGATTCTGCTGGCCGCCACGCAGATCGGCGGGGGGGTCAGCAGCTATCGCATCGGGGCGGGCGACGCGCCGATCGCGGGCCTGCGCAATCGCGACTATCCGGGCGGGGCGACCTATCAGGGGGCGCCCGAACTGCATCTGCTGGATATCGGCGGGCAGGCGCATGTGCATCTGGGCGGGCTTGGGGGGCTGTCGGACCTGTCGGTCGACCTGCAATCGCATAACGGGGCGCTGACGTCGTTCTCTCAGCTGTTCGGCACCGATCTGGGGGCGCGGCTGACGGCACTGGGGCAGGTGGCGACGACGCGCGGGCAGGTCGTCTTCTCGGCGGCCGAGGGGCTGGTGCTGCGCACCCACATGATGGACGCGGCGGGACGGCTGAGCCAGGCCGGCAGCGTGACGCTGCCCCTGCCGCAGGGGGTGACCGACGCCAACCTGGATCATGTCGTCGCGGCGAATGTCGGCGGTCAGGTCGTGCTGGTCACCGCCTCCGGGAACGGGAATTTCCTGTCCACGCATCCGATGGGCGCGGATGGGCGGCTGGGTGCGGGCCATGTCCATAGCGCGGCCAGCGGGGCGGGGTTCGACCTGCCCTCGGCGCTGGCCCTGGCCGAGTTCGGGGGCGCAAGCTTCGCGATCCTCGGCGCGGCGGGGTCGAATTCGCTCAGCGTGTTCCGCATCGGGCAGGACGGTTCGTTGACCCGCGCGGATCACGTTCTGGACGAGGGGGGGACCCGCTTCGCATCCGTCACCGCGCTCGAGGTGGTCGTGGTCGACGGGCGAGCCTTCGTCTTCGCGGGCGGCGCGGATGACGGGATCAGCGTGATGACCATGACGCCCGACGGCCGGCTGGTGCATCTTGCGACCATCGCGGACGAGGCGGCGACCACGCTGGCCGATGTCTCGGACATCACCGCGGTCGAGATCGACGGCCGCATCGCGGTCTTCGTCGCCTCGGGCACCGAGACCGGCGTGACGCAGTTCCTGTTCGACCCCGGCGATCTGGGCGTCACGCGCATCGCCGGGGCGGGAACGCAGGGCGGCGGGGCGGGAAACGACCTGCTGCAGGCGGGGGCGGCCACCCTTCGGCTGAACGGCGGAGGCGGCGACGACATCCTGATCGCTGCGGGCCGCCCGCTGCTGATGCATGGGGGGGACGGGGCGGACATCTTCATGCCGACCAGCATCAGCGGGCGGATCACGATCCTCGACTTCCGGCGCGGCGTCGATGCGATCGACTTCTCGTTGCTGGGGACTGTCCGCAGCGTCTGGCAGCTGAGCTTCGTGCCGACCTCGACGGGGATCCTGATCATCTGGGGGCAGACGATCCTGGACGTACGGTCATGGGACGGGCGGTCGCTGCAGGCAAGCGACTTCACCAACGCGATGTTCCCGCTGGCCCATTATTCGCTGCCCGAGATCGACCCCGAGGATGTCGGCCCCGACGACACCCCGTCGGATGTCGCCACATGGGTCTTCGGAACGGAGGGGAACGATACGCTGCTGGGGGCCTCGGGCCCCGAGCGGATCGTGGGCGCCGGGGGCAACGACACGATATCGGCGGGGGACGGGGGCAAGACACGCTTCTAGCCAATGTTCGTGCCGACACACTGTGGGGGCAGGCGGGCCACGACACGCTGGCGGGCAACCTTGGGGCGGACGTGATGACCGGCGGTGCCGGGCGGGACGAGTTCCGCTTCTTCCTGGCAGCCGACAGCCGCACGGGCGCGGCCGACCTGATCACGGATTTCACGCCCGGAACGGACCGGATCGACCTGCGGGCGCTGGACCTCGATTACGACGGCAACCGCTTCTCGGGCGAGGATTCGCTGATCTGGCGCCATGTCGGCCGCGAGACGCATGTCCTTGCCGATCTGGATGGCGACGGGCGGGCCGAGATGACGATCCGCCTGTCGGGTCAGCTGTCGCTGGACGGCGACGACTTCCTGCTGTGATCCAGCCGCATCGCGGCCCATCGCGCGGCATCGGCCACGGTCGGATCCTCGTCCTCGGCCAGGCCCTGCGCCACCGCCCGCAGCGAGGGATCGTCCGAGTTCCCGATCGCATACAGCACGTTGCGCACGAAGCGGTTGCGCCCGATCCGCTTGATCGGACTGCCCGAGAACCGCGCCCGGAAGCCCGCATCGTCCAGCACCGCCAGTTCCGCCAGCGGCGGCGCGTCGATGATCCCGCGATAGCGCATCTCGGTCCCGGCCTGCGCGAACTTGTTCCAGGGGCAGACCGCAAGGCAGTCGTCGCAGCCATAGATGCGGTTGCCCATCAGCGCGCGCAGGTCGGGATCGACGGGCCCGTGATGCTCGATCGTCAGGTAGGATATGCAGCGCCGCGCATCCAGCTGGTAGGGCGCGGGAAAGGCGCCGGTCGGGCAGATGTCGAGGCAGGCGCGGCAGGATCCGCAATGGCTGACATCGGGCGCGTCGGGCGGCAGCGGCACGGTCGTGAAGATCGCGCCCAGGAAGAACCAGCTGCCGAGGTCGCGCGACAGCAGGTTGGTATGCTTGCCCTGCCAGCCGAGGCCCGCGGCCTCGGCCAGGGGTTTCTCCATCACCGGGGCCGTGTCGACGAAGACCTTGATCTGGTGGTCGGGATGCTGTTCCAGCAGCCAGCGGCCCACGCGTTTCAGGCGCTTCTTGACCAGGTCGTGATAATCGCGCCCCTGCGCATAGACGCTGACGGCGGCGTGGTCGCGCCGTTCCAGCGCGGCCAGCGGGTCGCCCTCGGGGGTGTACAGCTCGGCCAGCATGACGACCGATTTGGCCTCGGGCCAGAGGGCGGCGGGGTCCGCGCGCCAATGCGTGCGTTCCGCCATCCAGGCCATCTGGCCGTGCCGCCCCTGGTCCAGGAATTCGCGCAGCCGTTCGGGCAGGCCCGGCACGGCGCCGGGCGTGGTCACGCGCATCTTGGCGAAGCCCGCCTCACGCGCGAAGGCGTCCAGCGCCGCCTTGTCGGCCTGCGCCGACAGCGTCACCTTGTCGGCCTGCGCCGACAGGGCCGCCTTGTCGGCCTCAGCCGAAGTCCAGCTCGGCATAATGCGGGGCCGGGTGGATGCCCGGAACCTGATCGGCCAGCACGGAACGGAAGGCGGGGCGCGACTTGATCGTCGCATACCAGTCCTTCAGCGTCTCGGACCGGTCCCAATCCACGTCCGAGATGTAGTCGAGGCAGGAGAAATGCGCCGCCGCCGCGAAATCGGCCAGGCTGAGCGCATTGCCCGCCAGCCAGCGCCGCGCCTCGAGCAGCGAGGTGAGATAGTCGATATGCTCCTTGATGTTGCGCAGCCCTTCCTTGACCACGCGGCTGTCGGGATAGCCCTGGCGGGTGATTTTCTTCCAGACGCGCTCGGTCAGGATGGGCTGGGTCACCTCGGCGTTGAACTTGTCGTCGAACCAGGCGCACAGGCGCCGCACCTCGTGACGTTCCATCGGGGTCTGGGGCATCAGGGCGGGGCTGGGCATGGCCTCGTCCAGGTATTCGACGATGGCCTGGCTCTCGGCCAGCATGTTCCCGCGCCAGCGCAGCACGGGCAGCTTGCCCGCCGGATTGCGGCGCTTCAGATCGGGGGGGCTTTCCCAGTAACGCTCCTCGACCAGTTCGACCTCGATCTTCTTCTCGGCCAGGACCAGGCGCACCTTCCGGCAGAAGGGCGACAGCGGGCTGTGGTAGAGTCGCGTGGTCTGCGTATTCGTGTTCATTGACTGCTCGAGACCTTGTTTTCTTGTCGCAACGCCGATGTTGATACGCCCCGAGGGGTGCCCTTTCAACCGTCGCGGCGCGTGGTGAAGCAGTCGGCCCGCCCGTCGCGGGCGATGGTGGCGGCCCCGTCCAGGATCGCGCGGGACCGGGACGACGCCGCATGGGGGCTGCGCCGCTTGGGGGCGGGCAGGATCGCGGCCAGCCTTGCGGCTTGCACGGGGGTCAGGCGGTCGGGCGTCGTGCCGAAATGTTCGCGGGCGGCGGCGCGGATGCCGAAGATGCCCGGCCCGAACTCGGCCAGGTTCATGTAGACCTCGAGGATGCGGCGCTTGGACCACATCGCCTCGACCAGGGGGGTGAGGACGGCCTCGGTCGATTTGCGCAGCCAGCTACGCCCCTGCCACAGAAAGGCGTTCTTGGCGGTCTGCTGCGTCAGCGTCGAGGCCCCGCGACTGGACCCCGAGGCCACGACCTTGCGGATCTCGTCCATGTCGAAGCCCCAGTGGCGGCAGAAATTCGCATCCTCGGCGGCGACGACCGACCGCAGCATCACGGGCGCGATGTCGCCCAGGTCGGTCCAGCCGCGCGGGGCAAGCTCGTGCTGCCGCGCATCGGCATGCATCGTCCAGCTGTAGGGCGGGTCGATCACCGAATAGACCGCGACCGATCCCGTCAGCACCAGCGCCATGCGGATCAGCACGAAGCGCAGCCAGAAGCCCGGACGCCAGGGGCGCGCGGGGGGGCGTGTCGGATCGTCGGTTTTCTGGCGCGGGGGCATTGGCGCATGTCTCATGCCGGATGCGGCTGCGTCAAGAACCCGCCCGCGAATGGAAACGGCCCCCGGAGTTGACCGGGGGCCGCTTGGCGTGGGTGGCTGCCTTACTCGGCGGGGACGGCGCTGGTCACCGTGTCCTCGGCGATGGGATGGGGCAGGTGGGCCAGCATCTCCTTGGGGCAGACCTGCAGGAAGTTGCCCTTCTCGCGGTCCCAGTTCGACAGGATGTCGTCGGCACGCCGCGATCCGGTCTCCTTCAGGTGACGCTCGATCAGGGATTTCAGCTGGTCTTCCCAGTGATCCTGCGTGACCGGGCAGGTCACCAGCGTCTCGGCGTTGATATAGTCGCGCGCCACGCCCTCGGGATCATAGAGATAGGCCATCCCGCCGGTCATGCCCGCGCCGAAGTTGGCGCCGATGCGACCCAGGATCACGGCCACGCCGCCGGTCATGTATTCGCAGCCGTTGCTGCCGCAACCCTCGATCACGACGGATGCGCCGCTGTTGCGGACCGCGAAGCGTTCGCCCGCGCGGCCTGCCGCGAACAGGTAGCCGTTCGTCGCGCCATACAGGACCGTGTTGCCGATGATGGTGTTCTCGGCCGCGACCAGCGGGCTGGCCATGGCGGGACGCACGACGATCGTGCCGCCCGACAGGCCCTTGCCGACATAGTCGTTGGCATCGCCCGACACTTCCAGCTTCAGCCCCGGCGCCGCGAAGGCCCCGAGCGACTGGCCCGCGCTGCCCGTCAGGCGGATCGTCAGGTGATCGGGCTGCAGGTTGTTCCGCATCCCGAACTTCTGGACGATCATCGACGAGGTGCGCGTGCCGATGGTCCGCAGGGTGTTCCGCACGGCATAGGACAGCTGCATCTTCTCGCCGTCGCTGAAGAACCGCTCGGCGTCGCGGATGATTTCCGCGTCCAGCGTGTCCATCACCGCGTTGCGCGGCTTGGAACGGTCATAGACGATCTTGTCCCAGCCATCGACGGTGATCAGCAGCGGGTTCAGGTCCAGGTCGTCCAGGTTCGCGGCGCCCCGGCTGACCTGGGTCAGCAGGTCGGCGCGGCCGATCACCTCGTCCAGGGACCGCGCCCCGATCGAGGCCAGGATCTCGCGCACTTCCTGGGCATAGAAGGTGATCAGGTTCACGACCTTGTCGGCGCTGCCGGTGAACATGGCGCGCAGCTTCTCGTCCTGGGTGCAGACGCCCACCGGGCAGGTGTTCGACTGGCACTGGCGGACCATGATGCAGCCCATCGCGATCAGGGCGGCGGTGCCGATGCCGTATTCCTCGGCACCCATCATCGCGGCCATGACGATGTCGCGGCCCGTGCGCAGACCGCCATCGGTGCGCAGGGTGACACGCTCGCGCAGGCGGTTCATCGCCAGGACCTGATGCGCCTCGGTCAGGCCCATTTCCCAGGGCAGGCCCGCGAACTTGATGGACGTCGCGGGAGACGCGCCGGTACCGCCATTGTGGCCGCTGATCAGGATCACGTCGGCCTTGGCCTTGGCCACGCCTGCCGCGATCGTGCCGACGCCCGACGATGCCACCAGCTTGACGGTGATCTTGGCGCGCGGGTTGATCTGCTTGAGGTCGTAGATCAGCTGCGCCAGATCCTCGATCGAGTAGATGTCGTGATGCGGCGGCGGGCTGATCAGCGTGACGCCCTTGGTCGAATGGCGAAGCCGCGCGATCAGGTCGGTGACCTTCATGCCGGGCAGCTGGCCGCCCTCGCCGGGCTTGGCGCCCTGGGCGACCTTGATCTCCAGTTCCTCGCAGGCGTTCAGGTATTCGGCGGTGACGCCGAAGCGGCCCGAGGCGACCTGCTTGATCTTGGCGCAGGGGTTGTCGCCGTTGGGCAGCGGGTGGCTGTGCGCCGGATCCTCGCCGCCCTCGCCGCTGTCGGATTTCGCGCCGATGCGGTTCATGGCGATGTTCAGCGTCATGTGCGCTTCGGGCGACAGCGCCCCAAGCGACATGCCCGGCGTCACGAAGCGCTTGCGGATCGAGGTGATGCTCTCCACCTCCTCGATGGGCACGGGCTTGCCGATCGGCTTGATGTCCAGCAGGTCGCGGATATGGATCGGCGGGTTCGCCCGCAGGGCCGAGCTGAACTGCTTCCACACGTCATAGCTGGCCTTCTCGCAGGCGATCTGCAGCAGGCGCATGGTGTTGGCTTCCCATGCGTGCTTCTCGCCGGAACGGCGCAGCTTGTAGAAGCCGCCCATCGGCAGCAGGTCGGCGCCGGTGGCCGAATGCGCCTTGGCGTGCAGCCCCTCCAGCTTGGCCTGAAGACCGTGCAGGCCGATCCCCGAGATGCGCGACTGCATGCCGGGGAAATACTCTGCCACCATCGCACGCGACAGGCCCACGGCCTCGAAGTTCAGACCCCCGCGATAGGAGGACAGGACCGAGATGCCCATCTTGGCCATGATCTTGAGCAGGCCCGCATCGATGGCCGCGCGGTAGCGGCGCATGTTGTCCACGAGCGATCCGGTCAGCAGCCCGCGCGCGATGCGGTCGGCGATGCTGTCCTGCGCAAGATAGGGGTTCACCGTCGTCGCGCCGCAGCCGATCAGGACCGCGAAGTAATGCGGGTCGATGCATTCGGCCGACCGCACGTTCAGCGAACAGAAGGTCCGCAGGCCCTTGCGGGTCAGCCAGCTGTGGACAGCGCTGGTCGCAAGGATCATCGGCATGGCGACGCGGTTCTCGTCCTGGCCCTCGTCGGTCAGCACGATATGGCCCGCGCCCGAACGCACGGCGTCCTCGGCCTCGGCGCGGATGCGGGCAAGGCCCTCGCCCAGGGCGTCCTGGTCGCTGCCCGCCGGGAAGGTGCAGTCGATTCGGGTCACCGTCTCGCCGAACATCCTCTGCATTTCCGCGAATTCGCCATTCGCGACGAAGGGGCTTTCCAGCAGCAGGATCTCGGTCTGGGCGCTGCTTTCGTCCAGCACGTTCTTGAGGTTGCCGAACCGCGTCTTGAGCGACATCACGCGGGTCTCGCGCAGGCTGTCGATCGGCGGATTGGTGACCTGGCTGAAGTTCTGCCGGAAGAAGTGGCTCATGGGGCGGTACTGGTTCGACAGGACCGCGGGCGGCGTGTCGTCGCCCATCGAGGCGATGGATTCCTTGCCGTCCTCGGCCATGGGCGCAAGGATGTGCTCCAGTTCCTCGACGGTGAAGCCCGCCGCGGTCTGGCGCCGGCGCAGGGCCTCGCCCTCGTAGGTGACGGGCTCGGGCAGGTCGCGCATGCCGTCGTTCAGCTCGGTGACCTTCTCGATCCATTCGCCGAAGGGCTGGCTGTTGGCCAGGCGGTCCTTGATTTCCGTGTCGTGGTAGAGCTTGCCCTCCCACATGTCGACGGCGATCATCTGGCCCGGGCCAAGCGCGCCCTTCTCGCGGACATTGGATTCGTTGATCGGAACCATGCCGACCTCGGAACCCGCGATCAGCAGGTTGTCGCCCGTGACGACGAAGCGCATCGGGCGCAGGCCGTTCCGGTCGAGACCGCCGCAGACCCAACGCCCGTCGGTCATCGCAAGGGCGGCAGGACCGTCCCAGGGCTCCATCACGGCGTTGCAGTACGCGTACATGTCGGCCCATGCCTGCGGCATGTCGGTCGTGGCCTTGGACCAGCTTTCGGGAACCAGCATGGTCTTGGTCATCGGCGCGCTGCGACCCGAACGGACCAGCACCTCGAAGACGGAATCCAGCGCGGCGCTGTCGGACGACCCGGCGGGCACGATCGGCTTGATGTCCTCGGCCATCTCGCCGAAGGCGCTGGAGGCCATGCGGATCTCGTGGCTGCGCAGCCAGTTCAGGTTGCCCTTCAGCGTGTTGATCTCGCCGTTATGGGCCAGCATGCGGAAGGGCTGGGCCAGCCACCATTGCGGGAAGGTGTTGGTGGAATAGCGCTGGTGATAGATCGCGAAGGAGGATTCGAAGCGCTCGTCCTTGAGGTCGGGATAGAATTCCGCGACCTGCTCGGCCAGCATCATGCCCTTGTAGATGATCGACCGGCAGGACAGCGAGGCGAAGTACAGATCGCCCACCTGCGCGGCGACGGCGGCCTTCTCGATCCGGCGGCGTATGATGTACAGCTCGCGCTCGAACTGGACGTGGTCGATGTCCTTCTCGCAGCGGATCAGGATCTGCTCGATCTCGGGGCGGGTGGCATTGGCCTTGTCGCCCAGCACGGCGGTGTTCACCGGAACGTGGCGCCAGCCATAGATGTAGTGACCCATCCGCAGGACTTCGGATTCCACGATCGTGCGGCAGGCTTCCTGGGCGGCGAAATTCGTGCGCGGCAGGAAGACCTGGCCGACCGCGATCAGCTTGTCATGGTCGGGTTCATGGCCGGTGCGGCGGATCTGGTCGTGGAAGAAGGGCACCGGGATCTGGACGTGGATGCCCGCGCCGTCGCCGGTCTTGCCGTCCGCATCGACCGCGCCGCGGTGCCAGATGGCCTTCAGCGCGTCGATGCCGTTCTGGACGACCTGGCGGCTGGGCTTGCCGTCGAGGTCGACGACGAAGCCCACGCCGCAGGAGGAATGCTCGTCCTCGTGGCGATAGAGGCTGTTCTCGGCCATCCAGTCGCGGCGGGCCTGTTCCTCGGTCTGCCAATCCATGCTCATGATGCGGCCCTTTCCTGCGGGATCTGCGACAGAAGCTGGTCGCAGTCGAATTGTGGGGTGGTGTCGCCGAACCCGGCCTCGCCCGGGAGGGCGAAGGCGGCGGGGCTGTCGTCGGATTTCTCGGTCTTGCCGGACCAGTCGCGGGCCGTTTCCAGGCCGCCGAAGAAGCGGCCGAACTCGCGGCTGATATACTGGCTGCCGTGGCGGCGGATCAGGACCTTGCCCGATCCGTCGGTCGTCGTCAGTTCGAACTCGGTCCGTTCGAGCGGCTGGCCGTCGATGGTGACGGTCTCGCCCGTCAGGCGGTCGCCGCCCACATGGTGCAGCAGCTCGCCCGAGGTGGACTGCGTCCAGAAGTCGAAGCTGTCCTCGCCCGTGGCGACCAGCCCCGAGAAGCTGGCATCGTCGGGCGCGTTCTCGACCAGCCGGTCCAGGATGCCGGTGCGGGTGCTCTGGCTCTCCATCCAGCGGGTCTCGGCGTCGATCGCGGACAGATAGTAGAGACCGTCGCGGTCGAACAGCGCGGTGCGCTGCCAGCCCTGCGGGTCGGCATCGCAGCGATAGACCTGCGCCACGGTGCAGCCGCGGTTCTGGACCGTCAGGTCCAGGCTGCAGCCCGCGGGCGGGGTGAAGTTCGCGGCCATGGCGGGGGGCGTCGCGGACAGGGCGGCAAGGAATGCCGCGCCCGTCGCCGCCCGAAGAAGGGGCAGAAGCGTCATGGCACGCGCCTTATTCCGCCGCGATCCGGGCTTCGCCGGTCAGGAAGCTCTCGATGCTGTCGGCAGCTTCGCGACCGTCCCGGATCGCCCAGACCACGAGGCTGGCGCCCCGCACGATGTCGCCCACGGCGAAGACGCCGGGGATCGAGGTCTGGTGCGACTGGAAGTTCGCCTTGACCGTGCCCCAACGCGTGACCTCGAGGCCCTCGACACCCCAGAGGCGGGGCAGTTCCTCGGGCTCGAACCCGAGCGCCTTGATGACCAGGTCGGCCGGTTCGTCGTAATCCGCGCCGTCGATCAGTTCGGGCGACTGGCGGCCGCTGACATCGGGGGCGCCCAGGCGCATCTTCTGGATGCGGACGCTGCCGATCTGGGGAAGGCCCGCGACATCGCGTTCCTGCGCGACGGCGGCATCGCCGGTCACGTGGCCGGTGAAGGCGCCGGGGGCGGACAGCCAGACGAACTCGACGCCCTCTTCCTCGGCGTTCTGCACCTCGCGCTGCGAGCCCGGCATGTTGGCGCGGTCGCGACGATAGAGGCACTTGACCGATTGCGCGCCCTGGCGGATCGCGGTGCGCACGCAGTCCATCGCGGTGTCGCCGCCGCCGATGACGATCACGCGCTTGCCGTTTGCGTTCAGCTCGCCATCGTCGAAATCGGGCACGTCGTCGCCGAACTCGACCTTGTTGCTGGCGGTCAGGTAATCGATGGCGCGCACGACGCCGCCGGCATCGGCATTGTCCAGATCCAGGTCGCGGGTCTTGTAGACGCCGGTCGCGATCAGCACCGCGTCATGCTTGCCGCGGATCGCGTCGAAGCTGATATCCTCGCCCACGTTGCAGTTCAGCACGAACTCGACGCCGCTGTCCTCGAGCAGCTTGTTGCGGCGCAGGACGACGTCTTTCTCCAGCTTGAAGCCGGGGATGCCATAGGTCAGCAGCCCGCCCGCACGGTCGTAGCGGTCGTAGACGGTGACCTGGAAGCCCTTCTGGCGCAGCATGTCCGCCGCCGCCAGGCCGCCCGGACCCGCGCCGATGATGCCGACCGATTCGGCGCGTTCCTGCGCGGGTTTCGTGGGCAGCACCCAGCCTTTGTCCCAGGCGGTGTCGGTGATGTATTTCTCGACCGCGCCGATGGTGACGGTACCGTGGCCCGACTGCTCGATCACGCAATTGCCTTCGCACAGGCGGTCCTGCGGGCAGATGCGGCCGCAGATCTCGGGGAAGGTGTTGGTGGCCTGGCTGACGCGATACGCCTCCTCGAGGCGGCCTTCGGCGGTCAGGCGCAGCCAGTCGGGAATGTTGTTGTGCAGCGGGCAGTGCGACTGGCAGTAGGGCACGCCGCACTGGCTGCAACGGCTGGCCTGTTCGGCCGCCTTCTGGTTCGCGAACTCGCGATAGATTTCGTGGAAGTCCTCGCTCCGCTCGGCTGCCGAGCGTTTCTCGGGCATCTCGCGCGGGGTCGAGACGAATGTGAGCATCTTTTGCGTGGCCATGGCTGCGCTCCCCCAAGGCAGAAACTTCAGGAAGCTTTCGGTAACCCATGGTCGCCGGCATTAAAAGTCAGCAGTGCTGACCTAAATGCTGCTTTTATGGCGGGCAGGCAAAATTAATCCGCCCGAACCCGCCAAAATTAGGTCAGCATTGCTTACATACCAAGCGACAGCGCCAGCATGGCAAGGACGCCCACGATGATTCGCCACCAGGCGAACAGGCCGTAACCATGGGCCGAGACATATCCCAGCAGCCAGCGCACCACGACGACGCCCGCAAGGAAGGCAGTCACGAAGCCGACTGCGATATTTCCAAGCGCGGCGGCGTCCAGGATGTCGCGGTTCTTCCAGAAGTCGTAGGCGAAGGCACCGGCCATGGTCGGCATCGCCAGGAAAAACGAGAATTCCGCCGCCGACCGCTTGTCCGCGCCCATCAGCAGCGCGCCCACGATGGTCGATCCCGACCGCGAGGTGCCGGGGATCATCGCGAGGCACTGGAAGAACCCGATCCCGAGCGCGACGGGCAGGGGGAAATCCTCGGCCCGGTGGTATTTCGGCTGCGTGGTCCGGCGATCGACCCACAGCAGAACGAATCCGCCAAGGATCAGCATCACCGCGATCAGCATCGGGGTCTCGAACAGGACCGTCTTGATGAAGTCGTGCGACAGCACCCCGATGACGACCGCAGGGAAGAATGCCAGCAGCACCGCCGCGATGAAGCGGCGGGCGGCGGGGTCGTGCGGCGCGGCGCGGAAGGTCTGCCAGATCCGCCCCGCATAGACCCCGAGGATCGCCCCGAGCGCGCCCAGCTGGATCAGCACCTCGAAGGCGCGGCCGGGCGATTCGAAGCCGAGGAAATGCCCCGCCAGCAGGATGTGGCCGGTGGACGAGACGGGGATGAACTCGGTCAGGCCCTCGAGAACCCCGAGGGCGGCGGCGACGATCGTGTTCTGTTCCATCAGTCCCTGCGCAGGTTCTTGGCCGAGCGTTTGATCGCGTCATATTGCCCCGAGGGGCTGAAGCGCCACAGGTAGTCCTCGATCACCGCACTGGGCGAGGTGGGCGAGATGCCCAGCTGCCCAAAGCCCTGCGCGCCTTCGGAGACGACATTGTCCTGGGTCAGCAAGTGCAGCTGGTCGCGGTTCAGCGGCGCCGCGATCAGGCCGCCGGTCAGCGTCTGGACCAGCCCGCCCGCCATCGCGCCCAGCCGTGCGAAGGGCATGGGCACGGTCAGCGGAATGCGCTTGCGGTCCACGGCCTCGATCACCTGGCGAGAGATCTCGGCCATGGTCATCACCTCGGGGCCGCCCAGCTCGTAGATGCCGGGCTGCGCCGCGCCGGTCGCGCCCATCATGGCCGCGCGCGCCACGTCGTCCACATAGACCGGCTGCAGCCGCGTCGAGGGAGAGATGACGGGCATGAACGGGCCCATGCGGGTCAGCCCCGCCAGCCGGTTGTAGAAGTTGTCGCCCGGCCCGAAGATCACCGAGGGGCGCAGCACCACCGCATCGGGGCGCGCCGCGATCACGGCGGCCTCGCCCCGCGACTTGGCGGCGACATAGCTGCTGGGGTTGTCGGGATCGATCCCCAGCCCCGAGATGTGGACCAGCCGCGCGACGCCCATCTCGGCCGAGATGCGCGCGATGAATTCGGCGCCATCCTCGAAGACGTTGGTGAAGTTGCTCTTGCCTTCGGGGGACAGGATGTTGACGCAGTTGACCGCCGCATCCGCGTCCGTCAGCGCCGCGCGGACCGATGCCTCGTCGCGGATGTTGCACATGACGGGGACGACCTGGCCCACGGCGCCATATGTGCGGGTGAACAGGGCCTCGTCGGGGCGACGCACCGCGATGCGCACGCGCCAGCCCTCCTTGGCCATCAGCCGTGCCACCTGCCGGCCGACAAAGCCCGACCCGCCAAAGATCGTGACCAGTTTCGCCATGGGCGTCTCGCCTCCTTCGTGCCGAATTGTCCTGCGATGCTTACCCGCGGGGATGCCATGCGGCAAGCGGCGGCAGGCCCCTTCGGCGATGCGTCGCAGGGGGTCGCGAAAGAAAAATCGAAAACATGTCAGAAAAGTTGCAAAGGGCCATTGACGCCCCCTGCGACTGCCCGTAGATAGCCGCTCATACCACCTGCCCAGGTGGCGGAATTGGTAGACGCGCACGGTTCAGGTCCGTGTGTCGCAAGACGTGGAGGTTCGAGTCCTCTCCTGGGCACCATAAAAAAAGCCCCGCAGCTCAACGAGTTGCGGGGCTTTCTTCTGTCCGGCGCAGGTAAGGTCTGCCATTCTGGACGCGGGGCGGCCGCTTCTCTATCACCTTCTGACAAGGGGCCGGACGGACCGGTCCGATCGAAGGGGGTCACCATGAAGATTGCGGTCGCTGGACTGGGCTATGTCGGGCTGTCCAATGCCATTCTGCTGGCACGCCAGCACGATGTCGTCGCGGTCGATGTCGTGCAGGACAAGATCCGGATGGTGAATTCGGGCATCTCTCCGATCGCGGATGACGAATGCGAGAAGTTCCTGGCCGAGGGCAAGCTGCGCCTGAAGGCCACGATGGACCCCGCCGAGGCCTATGCCGATGCGGATTTCGTCATCATCGCCACGCCGACCAATTACGACCCCGAAACCAACGCCTTCAACACCGAGAGCATCGAATCGGTGGTCGAGCAGGTGTCGCGCATCAATCCCGACGCGGTCATGGTCATCAAGTCGACGATTCCCGTGGGCTATACCCGCGGCCTGATCGCCCGCACCGGGTCGCGCCAGATCATGTTCTCGCCGGAATTCCTGCGCGAGGGGCAGGCGCTGCACGACAACCTCTATCCGTCGCGCATCGTGGTCGGCGAACGGTCGGACCGCGCGCAGGTCTTTGCCGAGCTGCTGCGCGATGCCGCGATCAAGACCGACGTGTCGATCCTGCTGACCGATGCCGACGAGGCCGAGGCGATCAAGCTGTTCGCCAACACCTATCTTGCGATGCGCGTCGCCTATTTCAACGAGCTGGACAGCTATGCCCTCAGTCACGGGCTGGAGGCGCGCCAGATCATCGAGGGGGTCAGCCTCGATCCGCGGATCGGGTCGCATTACAACAACCCCTCGTTCGGCTATGGCGGCTATTGCCTGCCCAAGGACAGCAAGCAGCTTCTGGCGAATTACAACAACGTGCCCCAGAACCTGATCCGCGCCATCGTCGAGGCCAACCAGACGCGCAAGGACTTCCTTGCGGCGCGGATCATCGCGCGCAATCCGCAGCGGGTGGGCATCTACCGGCTGGTGATGAAGGCGGGTTCGGACAATTTCCGCGACAGCTCGGTCCAGGACCTGATGAAGCGCATCAAGGGCGAGGGGATCGAGGTCGTCATCTACGAGCCGAGCCTGGCCGAGGATCACTACAAGAACTCGCGCAACGAACGCGACCTGGCCCGCTTCAAGGCGATCTGCGACGTGGTCGTCGCCAACCGCGTCACCGACGAGATCGCGGATATCGCGGACAAGACCTTCACCCGCGACCTGTTCCGCCAGAACTGATGCCGCGCGCCCCCGTGAGGGGGGCGCGCGTCGCGATCAGAAACGCTTGTTCAGCGACAGGTAATAGGCGCGGCCGGGCTCGTTGTAGGTCTCGGACGTGCCGCCCGACCCGGTGCGCAGGATCTGCTTGTCGAACAGGTTGGTCACGCCGCCCGACAGCCGGACGCGGTCGTTCACGTCCCAGGTCGCGCCAAGATCGACCAGCGTATAGCTGCCGCGCGAACGGGTCTCCTCGTAGGGTTCGTTGGTGACGGGGTTCAGGTCGGGGGCCTCGATGTTGCCGTAATGGGTGGCCGACAGGCGCAGCGTGACATCGGGCCGTGCGTACCAGTCCAGCGAAGCGTTGACCGTATAGTCCGGCACCAGGCTCAGCGGGTCGCCATTGTCCTTCTCGGACTTGATCATGTGGGTGAAGTTCGCGTTGAAGGCGAAATCGGTGCCGATCGGCGTGGCGAAATTGCCCTCGATCCCCGAGATGACGGCCTTGCCCTCGTTCTCCCACCGGAACAGGCGGTCCGAGGTCGCTTCGGGATTGTACTGCCGGAAGCCCGAGGCGATGCGGTTTTCGTAATCGTTGTGGAAGAAGGTCAGGCTGCCCTCCAGCCCGTCCGCGCCCGCATAGGCGACGCCCAGTTCCTTGTTCAGGCTGATCTCGGGGTCGAGGTCGGGATTGCCCAGCACATAGCAGGGGCCCTCGACCTTCGTGCCGTCGATCACCGGGCAGCCGTTGCCGCGCGTGGTATAGACATAGTTCGGGTTCAGCTGGAACAGGGTCGGCGTCTTGTAGGCGCGCGCGATCCCCGCCTTGACGGTCCAGCTGTCGTTCACCGCGTAATCGGCGATGATCCCGGGCGAGACATTGCCCCCGAAATTGTCGTTCCAGTCATAGCGGATCGAGGGGGTCAGCGTCAGCGCGGGCGACCATTCGACATTCGCCTCGGCATAGAGGCCGATGGTGTGCTGGTCGCTTTCGGTGTCGCGCGCGTCGCCGTCGGCGGGAACGCCCGTGACATCCACCAGCGAATCGTCCAGCCCCTGGCCGATGGATGCGGGGTCGTCCATCCATTCGCCGCGGTAATCGGCGCCCAGGGTCACGCTGGCATTGCGGTTCGCGATGGTGGTGGGCAGGACCCATTCGGTCTTGGCCGAGACGGTGTCCAGCTCGATCGTCTGGTCCGTGACCGTGTCGCCGCTGTCATCGCCATCCGTGTCCACGCAGCCCGTGATGCGGCCCTCGCCGCCGCCCGCAAGCCCTTCGCAGAAGCGCGTGTTGCGGGTGTTCTCCCACTGGATGAAGCTGGTCGAGCTGCCGAAATCGTATTCCCCCTCGTGGGTCAGCGCGAAGGTGCGGCGATAGACGCGGTTCGTCTCCATCCCGATCAGGTCGTCGATATCGGCCGCGTCGGTCAGCACCGCGCCCCGCAGCGTGTCGCCGGCATAGATGTTGCCCTGCCGCGAGAAGGTCGCGTCCAGGTCCAGCCGGTGCCCCGGTGCCGCGTCCCAGCTGAGGCTGGCGCCGACATCCTTGTTCACCACGCCCTCGGTCCCGGCCAGGATCTGGGTGTCGTCACCCTCGCCGATGATCGGGTTGATGTCGGCGTCGTCGGCATCGCTCTTGTTGAAGTTGCCCCACAGGCGCAGGCCCAGCCGCTCCGAGATCGGCCCCGCCAGCAGCAGGTTCATGCGTTTGGTCGCGCCTTCGTCACCGCTCTCGGGCTGGTTCCAGTGCAGGCCCAGCTCGGCCATGAAGCTGTCGGGGCGCTTGGTGATGATGTTCACCACCCCGCCCGAGGCCCCCGAGCCATAGCGCGCGGCGGCGGGGCCGCGGATGACCTCGATGCTCTCGATCAGTTCGGCAGGCACCCAGTTCGCATCGCCGCGCGTGTCGCGTTCGCCGCCACGGCTCTGCTTGACGGAATTGCGCGACAGGACCGGCTTGCCGTCGATCAGGATCAGCGTGTTCTCGGGGCCCATGCCGCGGATGTCGATCTGGCGCTGGTTGCCGCGCTGACCGGTGGCCGTCGCGCCCGTCAGGTTCACGCCCGGCTGCTTGCGCACGATCTCCGAGATGTCGTTGACGACGGGGCTGCGCTCCAGTTCGTCCTGCGAGATGTTGGACACCCCGAGCGATTGCAGCGCCTGTTCCTCGGCCGAGAGGACGATGCCCTCGAGCATGACGGGTTCGGCATCCTGCGCGGATGCGGGCAGGGCGGGCAGCAGGACCAGCGCGGTGGTGGTCAGGATGGTGCGGAAGGTCGGTGACATGGGCCACTCCGGGAAATGGGTTCACGGGAATGGCTGGTGCGGACACTGGCTGATTGCGGCGATAATCCTCACGCAAACGGGATTGAAGCGTGTGTTTCCGTGAAGGGGCCGCATTGTTGCAGGCCGGCAACAGCGCCGCTTGTGCGGGCGGGGGCGCGTGGATATCGTCGCCGCCATGACCAGACCCCGCATCACGATCCGTTACTGCACCGGCTGCAACTGGCTTCTTCGGGCCGGGTGGATGGCGCAGGAATTGCTGCAGACCTTCGGCGAGGACCTTGCCGAGGTCGCGATCGTTCCCGGCACCGGCGGCATCTTCCAGATCGCGGTGGACGACCGGCTGATCTGGGACCGCAAGGCCGATGGCGGCTTTCCCGGCCCCAAGGAGATCAAGCAGCGCCTGCGCGACGCGATCGACCCCGAACGCGACCTGGGCCACCTGGATCGCTGATCCGTTATGTCCGGCGGAAAATAGCGCTTGCATCCGCGGCCCGCGCGGGCTGCAATCGCGGCCATGTTCCGCGCCCTTCTGATCGCCGCCGTCCTTGCGACCCCGCCCTTGCGCGCAGGGGCCGAGGTGCTGGTCTTCGCGGCCTCCAGCCTGACCGACGCGCTGGACCGCATCGCCGCCCTGTGGGAGGCGGGCGGGAACGAGCCCGTCACCATATCCTATGCCGGTTCCTCGGCGCTTGCGCGGCAGATCCAGCAGGGTGCGCCCGCCGACATCTTCGTGTCCGCCAACCAGGAATGGATGGACGCCCTGCAGCGTTCGGGCGATGTCGATGCCGCCAGCCGTCGCGACGTGGCCGGAAACGCGCTGGTGCTGATCGCGCATGGCGACGCGCCCCCGGTGACCATCGACGCCGCGCTGGACCTGCCCGCGATGCTGAAGGGGGGGCGCCTGTCCATGGCCATGACCGCCAGCGTGCCCGCGGGCATCTATGGGCGGCAGGCGCTGGAATCGCTTGGGCTGTGGCAGGGGGTCGAGGCAAGCGTCGCGCAATCCGACAATGTCCGCACGGCACTGGCCTTCGTCGCGCGGGGCGAGGCGCCGCTCGGCATCACCTATGCGACCGATGCGCTGGTCGAACCCGACGTGACCGTGATCGGCCGGTTCCCCGAAGGCAGCCACGCGCCCATCCTCTATCCCGCCGCGCGGGTCGCGGGGGCACAGGATGGCGGTTTCCTCGACTTCCTGACATCGGACGCGGCGCGCGAGCTGTGGCGCGAATACGGCTTCGGCGATCCGTGATGGCGGACTGGCTGGGCCCCGAGGGCTGGCAGGCGGTGGTGCTGTCGCTCAAGGTCGCGTTCTGGGCCACGGCCCTGTCGCTGCCCTTTGGCATCCTTGTCGCGCATGCGCTGGCCCGCTGGCGGTTCCCGGGGCGCGGGCTGCTGAACGGGCTGGTCCACCTGCCGCTGATCCTGCCGCCTGTCGTGACGGGCTATCTTCTGCTGCTGGTCTTCGGACGGCAGGGCGCGGTCGGTGCCTGGCTGCACGAGGCGTTCGGCATCACGCTGGCCTTCCGCTGGACGGGTGCGGCGCTTGCGGCGGCGATCATGGGCTTTCCGCTGATGGTCCGCGCGATCCGCCTTGCGATCGAGGCCGTGGACCCCGGCCTCGAATCCGCGGCGGCCACGCTGGGGGCGGGGCCGGTCCGGGTCTTCGCGACGGTGACGCTGCCGCTGGCCGCGCCGGGTGTGGTCGCGGGCGCGATCCTGTCCTTTGCCAAGGCCATCGGCGAATTCGGCGCGACGATCACCTTCGTGTCGAACATTCCCGGCCAGACCCAGACCCTGCCTTCCGCGATCCATGCCCTGCTGCAGGTACCGGGTGGCGAGGCTGCGGCAGGCCGCCTTGTCGTCATCGCCATCCTCATCGCCATGGCCGCGCTGATGCTGTCCGAACTGATCGCGCGGCGCGTCGCCCGCAAGGTCGCCGGCGCATGAGCCTGGAGGTCCGCATACGCCACCGCTTCGCGGGCTTCGCGCTGGAGGCGGAGTTCACCGCGCAGCCCGGACTGACGGTGCTGTTCGGCCCCTCGGGTTCCGGAAAAAGCACGATCGTCGATGCGGTGGCGGGCCTCTTTCGTCCCGATCACGCGCTGATCCGCGCCGATGGCCGCGTGCTGACCGATACCGACGCGCACATCTTCGTGCCGCCGCATCGCCGCCGTGCCGGATACGTGTTCCAGCAGGGGCGGCTTTTCCCGCATCTCAGCGTGCGGCGGAACCTGACCTATGGCAGCCGCAAGGGGGGCGCGGATTTCGCGCAGGTGGTCGGGATGCTGGGCATCGGGCACCTGCTGGACCGCGCGCCCGCCGCGCTGTCGGGGGGCGAACGCAGCCGCGTGGCGATCGGCCGCGCATTGCTGGCGCAGCCGCTGCTGATGCTGGCGGACGAACCCCTTGCCGCGCTGGACGACGCCCGCAAGGCCGAGATCCTGCCCTATTTCGAGCGTCTGCGCGACGAGGCGCGGGTGCCGATCCTCTATGTCTCGCACTCCATCCCCGAGGTGACGCGCCTTGCGACCACGGTCGTGGCGTTGCGGGCGGGCCGCGTGATCGCGCAGGGCACCCCGTCCGAGGTACTGGGCCAGGGCGCGCTTGGCGGCGATGCGGGCGCGATCATCGACGCCCGTGTCCGGCGCCACCACGATGACGGCCTGACCGAGCTGGTCGCGGGCGACGTGCCCCTGTGGGTGCCGCGCGTGGCCGCCGCCCCCGGCACAGCGCTGCGCCTGCGCGTCGGCGCGCGCGATGTCGTCCTGTCGCGCGATCGCCCGACGGGGCTGTCGGCACTGAACATCATGCCGGGGCGCATCGCCGGGATGCGCGATGCGCCGGACGGTTCGGTCATGGTCAGGCTGGACCTGGGACAGGATGCGCTGATCGCCCGCATCACCCGCCGTTCTGCCCATGCGATGGGGCTTGCGGTCGGTCAGGACTGCCACGCGATCCTGAAATCCGTGGCGGTTCACGGGTCCGACATCGCGCCGGCGCCCGGCTGATTTCGGGGCTTGCGCCGCAACCGCGCATCCGGCAAATGGCATAATATTACATTTCATAACCGGAGATCAGGAATGATCCGTTCCGCCCTTCTGGCGGTCACGGCGGCGCTGTGCCCGCTGACCGCGCTTGCCGATGACCAGACCCTGGACATCGCCGCCCCCTTCGAGCTGAAGGGCCTCGATCCGGCACTGTCCGGCGACATCTTCCTGCGGCTCGAGATTGCCGAGACGCTAGTGGACAGCGATGCGAAGGGCCGTCTGCGCCCCGGCCTTGCGACGGAATGGACGACCTCGGAGGACGGGCTGGAATGGCGCTTCCGCATCCGCGAGGGGGTGGCCTTCCACGACGGCACCATGCTGGACGCCGCCGCCGCCGCGATCTCGTTGAACCATGCCCGCAGCCACGAGGGGCTGCTGTCCCGCGCGCCCATCACCGATATCCGCGCCGACGGGGCCGATCTGGTCGTCGCCCTGTCCGAACCCTTCGCGATCCTGCCCGCCTTCCTTGCGGAATATCGCAGCCAGATCCTGGCGCCCGCATCCTACGGCCCGGATGGCGAGGTGGTCGCGCTGATCGGGACCGGCGCCTTCCGCACGACCGAGGTCTCGCCGCCCCAGACCCTCGCAGCCGAGCGGTTCGAGGATTACTGGGACGGCGCGGCGCGCATTCCGGCGCTGCGCTATACCGCCGTGACGCGGTCGGAAACCCGCGCCCTGATGGCCGAGAGCGGCGATGCCGAGCTGGTCGTCACGCTGGACCCGGCATCCGTCACCCGCCTTTCGGAGCTGGAGGACCTGGAGGTGGTCAGCGCCCCCCTGCCGCGGGTCCTGATGCTGAAGGTGGACGCCGCATCGCCGTTCTTCGACAGCGCCGCCGAACGCGAGGCGCTGTCCATGGCCATCGACCGCGCGGGCCTTGCGCAGGTGGTGCTGCGCTATGACGCCTCGGCCGACCAGATGTTCCCGCCCAACATGGACGGCTGGCACGATGCCGCGCTGCCGCCGCTGTCCTACGATCCCGAAGCTGCCCGCGCGCTGCTGGAACAGGCGGGCTGGACGCCCGGCGATGACGGCATCATGCAGAAGGACGGGCAGCGCTTCGCGGTCGAGCTGGTGACCTATCCCGACCGGCCCGAACTGCCGCTGACCGCGACGGTCCTGCAGCAGCTGTTCCACGATATCGGGGTGGACATCCGCATCGTCTCGTCGAACTCGTCCGAGATCCCCGCGCGCCACGCGGCGGGCACGCTGCAGATGGGGCTGATGGCGCGCAACTTCGCGCTGGTGCCCGATCCGACCGGCACGCTGCTGCAGGATTACGCCCCCGGCGGGGACTGGGGCGCGATGGGCTGGGACAACCCCGAGGCCGCGCAGCTGATCCGGCGCATGGCCTCCGAGGGCGCGACGCCGGGCGACCGCGCCCGTATCGCCGCGATCTTCCGGCAGGACCTGCCGGTCATCCCGATCGCCTGGTACCAGCAGACCGCCGCCATCTCGGACCGGGTCGAGGGGATCACGCTGGACCCCTATGAGCGCGGCTTCGGGCTGGCCCGCGCGGGCTTCGTCGAATGAGGGGGCTGACCGGTATCCTGGCCTTCCGCCTTGCGCAGGCGGCGGGGGTGGCGCTTGTCGTGGGGGTCATGTCCTTCCTGATGATACAGGCCATGCCCGGCGATGCGGCCTATCGCATCGCCGCGGCGCGATACGGCTACGACATGGTGTCGTCGCAGGCGGCGGATGCCGTCCGGGCCGAGCTGAACCTGGATGCGGGCGCGCTTGCCCAGTTCGGCGGCTGGATCGCGGACCTGCTGCGCTTCGACCTTGGGCGCTCGGTCGTGTCGGGCGAACCCGTCGCCCACGAGATCGCGCACCAGCTGGGCGCGACGCTGCACCTGTCGGTCGTGGCGCTGCTGATCGCGCTTCTGATCGGGCCGCCCCTCGGGGTGCTGGCGGGGCTGCGCGCGGGCGGCCTGCTGGATCGCGTGCTGCTGGTCGCCGCGGCGGGACTGCGCGCCATGCCGCAATTCCTGCTGGGACTGGTGCTGATCGTGGCCCTGGCGGTCGAGGCGGGGCTGCTGCCCTCGGCCGGTCACGGTCGCGCGGCGCATGTCGTGCTGCCGGCGCTGACCCTGGCCCTGGGGCTGGCCGCAGGCTCGGCGCGGATCGCGCGAGACCTGATGGCGGGTATCGCCGCCAGCCAGCACTATGCCTTCGCCCGCATGAAGGGCCTGTCCGACGGCCAGGTCCTGCGCCATCACGGGCTGCGCAACATCGCGGCACCGCTGCTGACCTATCTGGGCCTGCAATTCGTCTTCCTGGCCGAGGGCGTCGTCGTGGTCGAGACGATCTTCGGCTGGCCCGGCATCGGTCATGCGCTGATCCACGCTGTGTTCCACCGTGACGTGCCGATGGTGCAGGGCACCGCGCTGGTCATGGGGCTGGGCTTCGTCGTGCTGAACGCGCTGATCGACCTTGCGGCGGGCCGGATCGACCCGCGGGGGGTGACCGCATGAGCCTGCGTTCCGACCGTATCGGCTGGGCCCTGCTGCTGGCCGTCATCGGCTTCGCGCTGCTGGCCCCGGCCTTCGACCAGACCGGCCCGCTGAAGCAGTCGCTGCTGAAGGCGCTGGCCGGGCCCGACGCCGCGGCGCCCTTCGGCTATGACCACCTGGGCCGGTCGCTTTTCTCTCGGCTGGCGCATGCGCTGCGGCTGTCGCTGACGATCGCCTTTGCCGCGACCGCGACGGCGGCGGTGGTGGGCATCGGGCTGGGCGTCCTGGCCGCATGGCGCGGGGGCTGGATCGACCGCGCCCTGGGTCTTGTCGCCGACAGCGTGCTGGCGCTGCCGGCGCTGCTGATGGTGCTGATGATGGGCGTCATCCTGCCCGGCATGGGCGCGGCCTTCTGGGCCGGCATCGCCGCCGTCCAGTGGATCGAGTTCTTCCGCCTGACCCGCCGCGCCTGCCGCGCCGTCATGGACGGCCCCGCGGTCGAGGCCGCGCGCATCCAGGGCTTCGGTCCGGCATGGATCTTCCGCCGCATCCTCTGGCCCGAGATCGGCCCCGTCCTGCGCACCGCGATGGCCTTCGGCGTGGCCGGTGCCATCGCGGCCATCGCGGCGCTCGGCTTCGTCAGCGTGGGCGTGCCCGCGCCCACGCCCGAGCTGGGCCAGATGATGGTCGAGCTGCTGCCCAGCTGGCGCGAGGCGCCCGTGGCAGTCGCCCAGCCCGTCGCGGCCTGCTTCGTGCTGCTTCTGTCCCTGAACCTGATCGCCGGAGGTCGCGCATGACCCTTCTGAAGGCCCGCGATATCTCCGTCACCGACGGTCGCGACAGGCTGGTCCAGCCGTTGTCGCTGACCCTTCGGCCCGGACGCGCCCTGACCATCCTGGGCGAGAGCGGCTCGGGCAAGAGCCTGCTGGCGCAGGCCATCCTGGGGACGCTGCCCAAGGGGCTGCATGCCTCGGGGGAACTGCATGTGGACGATGTCGCGCTGGACCCCGCGCGGCCGCGTGGCAACCGTGCGCTGTGGGGGCGGCTGATCGCCGTTCTGCCGCAGGAGCCCTGGCTGGCATTGGACCCGCTGATGCGGGCGGGGCGCCAGGTCGAGGAAACGCACCGCATGGTCGCGGGCAGCGCCGATGCCCGCGCCGCCACCGCGCGCGACCTGTCCGAGCTGGGCCTGTCGGGCGCGGGTGCGCGATGGCCCTGGCAGCTGTCGGGCGGCATGGCGCAGCGCCTGGCCTTCGCGGCGGCCCGCGCGGGCGGGGCGCCGATCACCGTGGCGGACGAGCCGACCAAGGGGCTGGACGCGGACCGGCGCGACGACGTGCTGGCCCTGCTGCAACGCGGGTTGCGCGACGGGGGCGGGCTGCTGACGATCACCCACGACCTCGACCTCGCGCGCGGGCTGGGCGGCGACATCATCGTCATCCGGGACGGCTGCGCGATCGAACAGGGCGAGGCCGCGAAGGTCCTTGCCGACCCGTCCCACCCCTATACCCGCCGCCTGATCGAGGCCGACCCCGCCCGCTGGCCCCCGCGCAAGCCGTCGGTGCCGGGGGCGGCCCTGCTGCGCGCGCGCGATCTGGTCGTCAGCCGCGGCGGGCGCGCGCTGACAGGTCCGCAGGATATCGACCTGCACCGGGGCGAGGTGATGGGCATTCAGGGTCCTTCGGGCTGCGGCAAGTCCAGCCTGGGGAATGCGCTTCTGGGCCTGCTGCCCGTCGCGGGCAGCGTCTGGCGCGATCCGTCGCTGCCGAAGGTCGCCTTCCAGAAGCTGTGGCAGGATCCGGTCGCGGCCTTTCCGCGCCGCTTGCGGCTGGGGCAGGGCATCGACGATCTGGTCGCGCTGCACCGGCTTGACGCATCCGAGGTCGCGCCCCTGATGGCCCGCCTTGCGCTGCGTTCCGAACTGCTGGACCGCCTGCCCGCCGAGGTTTCCGGAGGAGAGCTACAGCGCCTTGCCCTGCTGCGCGCGCTGCTGCTGAAGCCCGCCTTCCTGTTCGCGGACGAGCCGACCTCGCGGCTGGACCCCGTCACCCAGGCCGAGACGTTCGACCTGCTGACGGGCATCGCGCGGGAACGCGACATGGCCATGATGATCGTCAGCCATGACGCGTCCCTGCTGCGGGCATCCTGCGACCGCGTGCTGCGCCTGCCCGATCAGCCCCCGGCGCGATAGCTGCCCGAGGCCGCGATCAGGCCGCGCGTGTAATCGGCCTGCGCCGCACCCCGGCGCAGGTCCTCGACTTGCAGTTCCTCGACCAGGCGCCCGTGCTGCATGACCGCGATGCGGTCGCACATATGCCCGACCACCGCCAGGTCGTGCGTGACCATCAGATAGGTCAGGCCGTGTTCCGCCCGCAGGTCCGACAGCAGGTTCAGGATCTCGGCCTGGACGCTGACATCCAGCGCGCTGGTCGGTTCGTCCAGCAGCAGCAGGCGTGGTTCGGCGGCCAGCGCGCGGGCGATCGCCACGCGCTGCCGCTGCCCGCCCGACAGCTGGTGCGGATAGCGGAAGCGGAAGCTGCGCCCCAGACCCACATCGTCCAGCAGCCTGTTGATGCGCCGGTCGACATCCCCGATCCCCTGAAGGCGCAGGGTCTCGGACAGGACGGCATCGACGGAATGGCGCGGGTGCAGGCTGGCATAGGGGTCCTGGAAGACCATCTGCACGGTCTTGAAGAATTGCCGGTCGCGCCTTGCGCCGTGGATCGTGCGGCCCGCCACCTCGAGATTGCCGGACCAGCTGTCGATCAGCCCCGCGACGGCGCGCAGGATGGTGGACTTGCCCGAACCGGATTCGCCCACCAGCCCGAAGCTTGCGCCCTCGGCCACGGCGATCGAGGCGTGCTTTACCGCGTCCACGCGGTCGGGCGGATCGCCGAACCAGACGTTCAGGTCGTGGATGGACAGCATCGGCGGCTTGGTCATCGCAGCCCTCCGGGAAGATCGGTATCGGCATGGGGGGCGATCGGGTCGCCGTCGCGCCAGCTGTCCTGCCGGGTCAGCACCGGCAGGCGGTCCTGCGGCGCGTCAAGACGCGGCAGGCTGGCCAGAAGCCCCTGGGTATAGGGGTGGCGGGCCTTGTGCAGCTCGCGCGCGGGCAGGGTCTCGACGATGCGGCCGGCATACATGATCAGCACCCGGTCGCAGAACTGCGCGACCATGTTCAGGTCGTGGCTGATGAAGATCAGCCCCATCCCGCGATCGCGCACGAGGTTGTCCATGATCGACAGGACCTCGTTGCGGACCGACACGTCCAGCGCCGAGGTCGGCTCGTCCGCGATCAGGATCTCGGGGTCGGGGGCCAGCATCATGGCGATCATGATGCGCTGGCCCATGCCGCCCGACACCTCGTGGGGATAGCTGTCCATGACCCGTTCGGGATCGCGGATCTGGACGGCGCGCAGCATCTCCAGCGCCTTGGCATGGGCATCGGCACGGCTGACGCGGCGATGCAGGCGATACGCCTCGGTGATCTGGCGGCCGACGGTCATCACGGGGTTCAGGCTGAACTTGGGGTCCTGCATGACCATGCTGATCCGCTGGCCGCGGATCTTCCGCATCCGGCGTTCGGGCAGGTTCAGGATCGACTGGCCCTGGAACTCCATCCGGTCGGCCTCGACCCGGCCCGGCGGCCGGATCAGGCCCAGCACCGAACGGCCCGTCATGGACTTGCCGCTGCCGGATTCGCCGACGACGCCCAGCCTTTCGCGGCCAAGGTCGAAATTGATCCCGCGCACCGCCTGGAACAGGCCCTGGCGGGTCGGGAAGGTCACGCGCAGGTTGCGCACTGACAGAAGCGGGGCGTCGGTCACTTCGCGCCTCCTTTCGGGTCCAGCACGTCGCGCAGCCCGTCACCCAGCAGGTTGAAGGCCATCGAGACGGTGAAGATCGCAAGCCCCGGCATGGCGGCGACCCACCAGAAGTCCAGGATGTAGGTCCGCCCGTCCGAGATCATCGCCCCCCATTCGGGCATGGGCGGCTGCGCCCCCAGGCCGAGGAATCCGAGGCCCGCCGCGGACAGGATGATCCCCGCCATGTCCAGCGCGACCCGCACGATCAGCGAGCTGACACAAAGCGGCCAGATATGGCGGAACAGCAGGCGTGCCCGCCCCGCGCCCTGCAGCCTTGCTGCGGCGATGAAGTCGGCATTGCGGATGGTCAGCGTTTCGGCCCGGGCAAGGCGGGCATAGGGCGGCCAGGCGGTCAGCGCCAGCGCAAGGACCGCGTTGCCGATGCTGGGGCCCAGTGCCGCGACGAAGGCCAGCGCCAGGATCAGCTTGGGGAAGGCCAGGAAGATGTCGGTGATCCGCATAAGGACCTGGTCGACCCAGCCCCCGGCAAAGCCCGCGACCGTGCCGATGAACAGCCCGATCACCGGCGCGATCAGCGCCACGGTGCCCACGATGAACAGGGTGATGCGCGACCCGTGGATCAGGCGCGACAGGATGTCCCGCCCAAGCGCGTCGGTCCCCAGCCAGTGTTCCGCCGACGGCGGTTGCAGGCGGCTGGCCAGATCCTGCGCGAAGGGGCTTTTGGGTGCCAGAAGCGGGGCGAAGGCGGCCATGCCCAGAAGCAGGATCAGGATGATCAGCCCCAGCATCGCCAGCTTGTTCGCGCGGAAGGTCAGCCAGCCCTGGTAGAACGCGCCCAGCCGTGCCTGGCGGCGGGTCTGCGGCGCATCCGACAGCAGCCATTCGCGGCGTGTCATGGTGTTCGTCATTTCGCCCTCGGATCCAGCACGCGATAGAGGATGTCGCTGAACAGGTTCAGGACCACGAAGCAGACGCCGACGACGACCGTGCCGCCCAGCACCGCGTTCATGTCCCCCGACAGAAGCGAGCGGGTGATGTATTGCCCCAGCCCCGGCCAGCTGAAGATGATCTCGGTCAGGACCGATCCCTCCAGCAGCGACCCGAAGGACAGCGCGATGACCGTCACCAGCGGGATCGAGATGTTGCGGAAGGCATGCCCCCAGATCACCGCGCGTTCGGACAGGCCCTTCACGCGGGCGGTGGTGACATATTCGGCCGACAGCTGTTCCAGCATGAAGCTGCGCGTCATCCGGCTGATATAGGCAAGACTGTAATATCCCAGCAGGCTGGCCGGCAGGATGATGTGGCTGAAGGCGTCGCGGAACGCGGCCCAGTCGCGCGCAAGGGCGCTGTCGACAAGGATCATGCCGGTCACGCTTGGCACCATGCCGTCATAGATGATGCCCTGCCGTCCCGGCCCGCCGACCCAGCCGAGGATGCCGTAGAAGATCAGAAGCCCCATCAGGCCCAGCCAGAAGATGGGCATGGAATACCCGACCAGCGCCACCACGCGGGCGACCTGGTCCACGATGCCGCCGCGCCGTGCGGCGGCGATCACCCCAAGCGGCACGCCCGCCAGCACGCCGATCAGCGTGCCCAGGGTCGCCAGCTCGAAGGTGGCGGGAAAGACGCGGCGGATGTCGTCCCAGACCAGCTGTCCGGTCGAGATGGACCGCCCGAAATCGCCGGTCACGACATCGCCGATATAGTTGAGGAACTGGATGGCCAGCGGCTTGTCGAGGCCCATCGCCTGATAGGCCGCGTCGTATTGCGCCTGCGTCGCGCGATCGCCCACGACCTTCAGGACGGGGTCGATGGGCATGACGCGCCCGATGATGAAGGTCACCAGCAGCAGGCCCAGCAGGGTCAGCGCCAGCGAAAGGGCGGTGCCCGCGATGCCGCGCGCACGCCTGCGGCGCAGGGCCGTGCGCGCCGACGGGTCGGGGCGGCCGTTGCCGGGGGACGTGCCCCCGGCGGCCGCGGTCGTGTCCGAAGCCAAGTCTTATTCGCCCTTCGACACCTGGTGATAGACGACCGAGGTCACGGCGCCGCCGCTCCACCAGTTCTGGACGCCGTCGCGCAGGCCGACCTGCTCGATGCGCTGGAACAGCGGCACGATGGGGGCCTCGGCCTGGTACTGGCGCTGGATGTCCTCGTACATGGCGGCGCGCTTCTCGGTGTCCTGCTCCAGCGTGGCGGCCACGGTGGCCTCGTTCATCTCGGCGGGAACCTCGTAGGCGTTGCGCCATGCCAGAAGGCCCACGGCATTCGCCTCGTCGCTATTGTCGGGGTTGAAGGCGAAGGTCGCGGCATTGGTGTTCGGGTCGGAATAATCCGGGCCCCATTCGCCCAGGAAGATCGGCACCTCGCGGGCGCGATAGGCGTCCAGCACCTGCGCGCCGGTCATCTGCTCGATCTCCAGCGTCAGGCCGACCTCGGCCATGGATGCCTGCAGGGTCTGCGCCACGTCCACGTATTCGCGCAGGTCGCGCACGCGGGTGGTGATGGTGCCGCCCTCGATGCCCGCATCCGCCAGCAGCTGGCGGGCCTTCTCCACGTCATAGGTCCAGGCCTGGTCTTCCAGCGCGCCAAGATAGCCCTTGGGCAGGAAGGCCTGATGCGTGATGAACTGCCCCTTGAGGAAGCTCGAGGTGATGCCCTCGTAGTTCACGAGATGCTTCATCGCCTCGATCACGGCGGGGTTCGACAGCAGCTCGTCCTTCTGGTTCAGACCCATGTAGAGGATGCGCCCGCGCGGCTCGTCCTGAATCGTCACCCCTTCGACCGAGGCGATGCTGTCCACGTCGGTGGGGGTCAGGTTGCGCGCGACATCGATGTCGCCCTGTTCCAGCAGCAGGCGCTGCGCGCTGGATTCGGCGACGTTGCGCACGATCACGCGCTTCATGTCCGCCGCGCCCTGCCAGTAATCCTCGAACGCCGTCAGCTGCACGGCCTCGTTGGGGCGCCATGCGGCCAGTTCATAGGCACCCGAACCTGCCTCGGACGAGGTCAGGAAGGCATTGCCCAGGTCGCCGTCCTGTTCGTTGGCCAGGACCGTCTCCTTGTCGACGACGCTGGCGATCATGGCCGTCAGGCAGTTCAGCACGAAGGACTGCGCATAGGGCTGGTCCAGCTGCAGGGTCAGGGTGGTGTCGTCGAAGGTGATCATCTCCTCGACATTGTCGGCGGTGAAGCCGAACTGCGTCAGGATGAAGGCGGGGGTCTTGTCCAGCTTGACCGCGCGCTGCAGCGAGAAGGCCGCATCCTCGGCGCGGACGGGGTTGCCGGAATGGAAGGTCACGCCCTCGCGCATGGTGAAGGTGATCGAGGTCCCGTCCTCGGACACCTCCCAGCTTTCGGCCAGGGCGGGCTGGAAGCCTGCCTCGGGGTCCAGCGGGTCGAAATCGACCAGCCGGTCATAGGTGTTGCGGTTCACGTCGTTGCCCGCGAACTCGAAGGCCTGCGCGGGGTCCAGGCTGATGATGTCGTCGATCGTGTGCGCGATCACCAGCGTGTCGGCGGGCGTCTCCGCGAATGCGGCAGGCGCGAAGGCCAGCGCCGACGCCAGAAGAACGGCCCGCGAGGTCAGTCGAATGGTCATGTCTGTCATCCCTGTTGAGTTGCGCCCTGTCTGAGGCAGGGTTTGCATGACCTGCAGGTTGGCCCATGCCCCCGGGTCATGCAAGTGTCCCTTGCGGCAGGTCGCGCACGGATTTTTGGCTGGAACGGATTGCCCGTTTCTGGTCAGAGAGGCAGGGAACGAAACTTCGCGACCCTCTGCTCCAGAAAGGACCGCAGGATGAGCATCCATCTTTATCCCAACGATCTGCCCGACGATCTGGACCTCGGCAATGTCGTGGCCATCGACACGGAGACGATGGGGCTGGACCCGCGCCGCGACCGCCTGTGCCTGGTGCAGCTGTCCTCGGGGGACGGGGATGCCCACCTGGTCCAGATCGAGCGCGGCCAGACCGAGGCCCCGAACCTGACGAAGCTGCTGACCGATCCGAAGGTGCTGAAGCTGTTCCATTTCGGGCGCTTCGACATCGCGGCGCTGGAAAACGCCTTCGGCGTGGTGACCGCGCCCGTCTGGTGCACCAAGATCGCCTCGAGGCTGGTCCGCACCTTCACCGACCGCCACGGCCTGAAATACCTGCTGAACGAGATGGTGAACGTCGATGTCAGCAAGCAGCAGCAGACCAGCGACTGGGGCGCGGCCGACCTGACCGACGCGCAGCTGGAATACGCGGCCTCGGACGTGCTGCACCTGCACAAGCTGAAAGAGGCGCTGGAAACCCGCCTGAAGCGCGAGAACCGCATGGGCCTTGCGCAGGCGTGCTTTGACTTTCTGCCCGCCCGCGCCCATCTGGACCTTCTGGGCTGGGGCGACGAGGGTGACATCTTTCGCCACTGATGATTGACGGGGCGACGACCAAGGAGGAAGGTTTGAACGATTACATCGCCGCCGCAAGGCGCGTCATCGCGACGGAAATGGCGGGGCTTCAGGCCCTGTCCGACACTTTGGGCGAGGAATTTGACCGCGCCGTCCGCACGATCCTGGGCGCCGAGGGGCGGGTGATCGTTTCCGGCATGGGCAAGTCGGGCCATGTTGGCCGCAAGATCGCGGCCACTTTCGCGTCCACCGGCACGCCGGCGCAGTTCGTCCATCCGGGCGAGGCCAGCCACGGCGATCTGGGCATGGTCACGAAGCAGGATGTCGCGCTGGTCCTGTCCAACAGCGGCGAGACGCCCGAGCTGGCCGACCTGATCGCCCATACGCGCCGCTTCGGCATCCCGCTGATCGGCGTCGCCTCGCGCCCCGGATCGACGCTGATCCGGCAGTCCGACGTGGGCCTGCTGCTGCCCCAGGCGGACGAGGCCTGCGGCAACGGCATCGTGCCCACGACCTCGACCACCATGACGCTGGCGCTTGGCGATGCGCTGGCCATCGCCCTGATGGAGCATCGGCAGTTCACCCCCGAACATTTCCGCGTCTTCCATCCCGGCGGCAAGCTGGGCGCGCTGCTGGCCAAGGTGGGCGACCTGATGCATCGCGACATGCCGCTGGTGGACAGCGACGCGCCCATGTCCGACGCGCTGCTGACGATCAGCCAGAAGGGATACGGCGTCACCGGCGTCACCGGCCCCGAGGGCGAACTGGTGGGCATCATCACCGATGGCGACCTTCGCCGCCACATGCAGGGACTGCTGGATCACCGCGCGCACCAGGTCATGACCGCCGCGCCGCGCGTCATCGCGCCCGATGCCCTGGCCGAGGCCGCGCTGGCAGAGATGCAGGACCGCAAGATCACCTGCCTGTTCGCGGTGCAAGACGGGCGGCCCTGCGGCATCCTGCATATCCACGACTGTCTTCGCGCAGGGCTCGTGTGACGCCATGAACCGCACCCGCATCGTCCGCTGGCTTCGTGTCCTGCTGCCCCTGGTGGCGCTGGCGATGCTGTCGACGATGTTCCTGTTCTCTCGCGGGTCGGACACCGAATCGCGCATCCCCTATGCCGAGGTCGACGCCGAGGAAGCCGCCCGCGAGGGGCGCGTGGTGGCACCGGAATACTCCGCCGTCGCGGGCGACGGGTCGCAGATCGCGCTGCGTGCCGCGAACGGGCGCCCGACCGCCGACGGCGCCACCGCCGAGGGGTTGCAGCTGGACCTGCGCCGCAGCGATGGGGTGACCGCCACCGTCACCGCGCCGAATGGCGGGTCGGATGCCGACGCGATCCGGCTGGGCGGGGGCGTGACGATGCAGACCTCGACCGGGTGGCGGCTGGTGACCGACAGCCTCGAGGCCGCGACGGGGCAGGGGGTGCTGCGCGCCGACACCCGGGTCGAGGCCGAGGCCCCCTTCGGCGAGATCGAGGCCGGATCGATGCGGCTGGAGCCCGAGGATGCGGAAGCATCCGACGGACCGGCGATCTTGAATTTCTCGGGCGGGGTCCGTCTGATATACCGCCCACAGACCGAATGAGGGAATCCGCCATGCCGCGCCAGTTCGTCCTTGCCCTGACCCTTGCGCTGCTGCCCGCGGCGGCCATCGCCCAGAGCGTCGCCTTCGGCGGCATGGACAGCGACCCCTCGGCCCCGGTCGAGGTGGCGGCCGACAACCTGTCGGTGAACCAATCCGACGGCAGCGCGCGCTTTACCGGCAACGTGGTGATCGGCCAGGGCGAGATGCGCCTTTCGGCCGACGACGTGACGGTCGAATATGCCGAAGGCGGGCAGGACCGCATCCGCGCGCTGCTGGCGCGGGGCAACGTGACGCTGGTCGCGGGCGAGGACGCCGCCGAGGCGCAGGAGGCGCGATACGATGTCGAGGCCGGCACCGTGCTGCTGACCGGCGACGTGCTGCTGACGCAGGGCCGCAACGTGCTGTCGGGCAACCGCATCACCGTGGACATCCGCAACGGCACCGCCGAGGCGCAGGGCCGCGTCCGCACCATCCTGCAGCAGGGAAGCGGCCAATGACCGAGGGGCTGATCGTCCGCGAACTGCGCAAGTCCTACAAGAACCGCCCCGTCATCCGCGAGGTGTCCGTCAGCCTGTCGCGCGGCGAGGTCGTGGCCCTTCTGGGTCCGAACGGATCGGGCAAGACGACGACCTTCTACTGCATCGCGGGGCTGGTGACGCCCGATGCGGGCAGCGTCTCGATCGACGGTCGGGACGTGACGCGCCTGCCCATGTTCCGCCGCGCACGCATGGGCATCGGCTATCTTCCGCAGGAGATGTCGATCTTTCGCGGCCTGACGGTCGAACAGAACATCATGGCCGTGCTGGAGGTCTCGGTCGCGGACCCCCATCGCCGCCGCGACCGGCTGGAGGAGCTGCTGGCCGACTTCTCGATCACGCATCTGCGCGGCGCCCCCGCGCTGGCGCTGTCGGGCGGCGAACGCAGGCGGGCCGAGATCGCCCGCTGCCTTGCCTCGAACCCCGGTTTCCTGCTGCTGGACGAACCCTTCGCGGGCGTGGACCCCATCGCCGTGGGCGAGATCCGCAGCCTTGTCCACGACCTGAAGGGGCGCGGGATCGGTGTGCTGATCACCGATCACAACGTCCGCGAGACATTGGGCATCGTCGATCGCGCCTATATCCTGCATGACGGCCACGTCCTGATGTCCGGCACCACGGACCAGATCGTCGCCGACCCCAAGGTGCGCGAAGTCTATCTGGGCGAGGGCTTCCGCATGGCGTGATGCGCGTCGTGCAAATCGCTCTCACGGCCACGTGCGCACCGTTGACAACGCCGGAATGCTGTCACCAAATTGACTCATGCGGGCGCGGAAGTGCCGCCCCGCCGACCCCCGTTTCCGCCGTCGCCGGCCTTTGAACGGGCCTGCGCAACGAAACGGGCAACCGGAGAGGAATAACGATGCGCTACACCATCAGCGGAAAACACATCGATGTCGGAGATGCGTTGAGCACGCATGTCAAATCCGAGCTGGGCGAGACGATCGAGAAGTATTCTCAGCGCCCGACGGATGCGACCGTGACCTTCTCGAAGGACGCGCATCAGTACTTGTGCGACGCTGTGGTGCATCTGTCGACCGGGCTGACCGTGCAGTCGCGGGGCCTGGCGACCGAGATCTATGCCGCCTTCGAGGCCTGCCGCGAGAAGATGGACAAGCAGCTTCGCCGCTACAAGCGCCGCCTCAAGGATCATCACAAGGACCGCGCGGCACCTGTTGTCTTCGGCGAGGCCGGAAGCTATGTGCTGGCCGCCGACGAGGACGAATGGGAATCGCAGGGCGGAAGCCTGGAACCCATCATCATCGCCGAGATGGAGAGCCGCGTTCCCACCCTGTCGGTCGGTGATGCGGTGATGCAGATGGAACTGGCAGGCACACCGCTTCTGGTGTTCCGCAACGAGAAACATGGCGGCGTCAATGTCGTCCACCGCCGCGACGACGGCAATGTGGGCTGGATCGACCCGCGCGGAAACGGCTGAGCGCCGCCGCGACTGACGCCAATTTGAACTCTGTCGCCCCCGTGCCCGTTGGGATTTCGGGGGCGGTCGGATTGGGAAAGACGCGAAGACGATGCAGATCAGCGAGATCCTTCAGCCGGGGGCGGTACGCTCTCTCGGGCAGGTCACCTCGAAGAAACGGCTGTTCCAGGAACTGGCCGAGCTGGCCGAGGCCCAGTACGGCGTCCCGGCATCCGAGGTGCTGGACGCCCTGCAGGAACGCGAGAGCCTTGGTCCGACGGGCGTGGGCCATGGCGTGGCGCTGCCCCATGCGCGGCTTCACGGGCTGGAAAAGGTCGCGGGCCTGTTCCTGCGGCTGGAGAAGCCCCTGGATTTCGACGCCGTGGACCGCCAGCCGGTGGATCTGGTCTTTGCGCTTCTGGCCCCCGAATCGGGCGGTGTCGATCACCTCAAGGCGCTGGCGCTGGTGTCGCGCACGCTGCGCGATCAGGACCTGCGCCAGAAGCTGCGCGCGAATGACGATGCCGTCGCACTGCACGCCGTCCTGTCGGCCGCACAGGGCATCAAGGCCGCCTGAGATTTGGAGAAGGACCGATTCGGCCCTATACTGGGGCCGGGAAGGAGGTCCCCATGACCAAGCATATCGCCGATCAGCCAAGGCTTCGCGGACAGTCCCGGATGCAGCATTTCCTGCGCCAGGACCGCGATGCGATGCCCCATGAAAGCAGCCTGAGCCTGCAGACGCGTCCGCAGGGGCGCGACGGGCAGCTGCGCAAATCCGCCGAATTCGCGCGGATCGAACGGGGCAGGCTGGCCTGACGGACACCCGGTCCGAACATGCGAAAGGGGGGCGCGAGGCCCCCCTTTGACGTCGATGCGTGCCGCGATCAGGCGCGGACCAGCGCCTCGTAATCCTCGGCCACCTTGCGGGTGATCTGGCCGACCTGGAACATCCAGTCGCCGATCTGGCCGACCGGCGTCACCTCGGCTGCAGTGCCGGTCAGCCAGCATTCGCTGAAGCCTTCCAGCTCCTCGGGCAGGATGCGGCGTTCATGGACGACGAAGCCCTTGTCCTTCAGCATCTGGATGACGGTCTGGCGCGTGATGCCGTTCAGGAAACGGTCGGCCAGCGGCGTGTGGATCTCTCCGTCCTTGACGAAGAAGATGTTCGCGCCGGTTGCTTCGGCCACGTAGCCCTCCCAGTCCATGAACAGCGCGTCCGAGCAGCCCTTGGCCTCGGCGGCGTGCTTGGACATGGTGCAGATCATGTAAAGGCCTGCGGCCTTGGCCGCGGTCGGGATGGTCTCGGGGCTGGGACGCTTCCACTTGGCGACGTCCAGCTTCGCGCCCTGCCATTTCGCATCGCCGTAATAGCTGCCCCATTCCCAGGCGGCGACGGCGACGCGGACGGGGTTGCGCGCGGCGGACACGCCCATGTCGGGCCCCGACCCGCGCCATGCCACCACGCGGATATAGGCGTTCTCGAAGCCGTTGGCCTTCAGCACCTCTTCCTTGGCGGCGTCCAGTTCCTCGGCCGAATAGGGCAGCGGCATGTCCAGCAGGCGGCCCGATTCGATCAGCCGCAGCGAATGCTCGTGTCCCTTGAAGATCTTGCCGTCATAGCAGCGCTCGCCCTCGAAGACCGAGCTTGCATAATGCAGCGCATGGGTCAGGACGTGCACTTTCGCATCGCGCCAGTCGACCAGTTCGCCGTCCATCCAGATCTTGCCGTCGCGATCGTCGTAAGCCCCGTTCATCGTCATCTCCGTCGACCACCCGATGTTCGATTCTTGCGCAATTCCGGGCGGATTTGGCATGTTTGTTACGCAAGACGGTTGACGGCTAGCAATCACCGCATAGAAAGTCAACAACGCTGCCATAACGCGACGACAAGACCGGAAGGACCCCGCATGCAGGACAAGGCCCGTATTCAGACCATGGTCGGCGAGGATCTGCTGTTCCTGACGGACGACCAGCTGCGTCGCGGGATCGAGGCGATGTTCTTCGCCTACCGGGCCTTCACCGCCGATCCGGACATGATCCTCGAGGATCTGGACTATGGCCGCGCCCATCACCGCGCGCTGCATTTCATCAACCGCGAACCGGGCCTGACGGTCACGTCGCTGCTGGCGGTGCTGGGGGTGACCAAGCAGTCGCTGAACCGCGTCCTGCGCGCCCTGATCGAGGACGGCCTGGTCGAAAGCCGCGTCGGCCGCCGCGACCGGCGCGAAAGGCAGCTGTTCCTGACCCAGACGGGCACCGCGCTGGAACGCCGCCTGTCCGAGGCGCAGCGCGCGCGGATGCGGGGCGCCTATCGCAAGGCGGGGCCGCAGGCGGTGGCCGGTTTCCGGCAGGTGCTGGAAGCGATGATGGACCCCGACATGCGGGCGCAGTATCAGGCGATGAAGGATCTGCCCGAAGATCGCTGAGCCGCCAGGGGAAACGCCATGACGACCGACGCCCATCTGCTGATCGTCGATGACGACGAACGCATTCGCGCCCTGCTGGGTCGGTTCCTGCGGCGCAACGGCTTCATGGTCAGCATGGCGCGCGATGCCGCCCAGGCCCGCAGGCTGCTGGCGGGTCTCGAATTCGACCTGATCGTGCTGGACGTGATGATGCCGGGCGAGGACGGGCTGGAACTGACGCGCGATCTGCGCAGGCGCATCCAGACGCCCATCCTGCTGCTGACCGCGCGGGGCGAGACCGAGGACCGGATCGCGGGCCTCGAAAGCGGGGCGGACGATTACCTGCCCAAGCCCTTCGAGCCGCGAGAGCTGCTGCTGCGCATCTCGGCCATCCTGCGCCGCGTGCCCGCCGTGGAAATCGCGCAGCCCAAGTTCCTGACACTGGGCCAGCTGCGATACGACACGGACAAGGGCGATCTGTGGCAGGGCGACACGCCGCTGCGCCTGACGGGCACCGAATCGGCGCTGCTGCGCAGGCTGGCCGCCAGCCGGGGTCAGCCCGTCAGCCGGGCCGAGCTGATCGAGGATCTGGGCCGTGGCGGCGACGAGGCCGAGGGCGGCGAGCGTGCCATCGACGTCCAGATCACCCGCCTGCGCCGCAAGATCGAGCCCGACCCGCGCGAACCGCGCTTCCTGCAGACGGTTCGCGGCACCGGCTACATGCTGGTGGTGGACTAGCGGCGCCCGCGCCCCTAGCTTGGCCCGCGACATGGATGCCACGACTTATCAGGGAATCGAGCTGGACGCCGAGACGGCGCTGGCACTGCTGGAATGGCAGATGGAGATGGGCGCGGACATGCCGGTCATGGACGCCCCCGTCGACCGCTTCGACCTGCCGGCCCGCCCCGAACTGCCGCCGCTGCCCGCGGCCCCCGCAGCCCCCGTGCCTCCGCCTGCCGACGATGACGACAGCGCCGCCCGCCTGGCCGAGGCCGAGGCCCTTGCCGCATCGGCCAGCACGCTCGAGGCGCTGGCATCCGCCCAGCAGGGCTTCGACGGGATCGAGCTGAAGAAGGGCGCGCGGAACTTCTGCTTTGCCGACGGCAACCCCAAGGCCCGCGTCCTGATCCTGGGCGAGGCGCCGGGGGACGAGGAGGACCGCCAGGGCCGCCCCTTCGTGGGCCGCGCGGGGCAGCTGCTGGACCGCATGTTCGCCGCCATCGGCATGGCACGCGACGCGGTGGATGCGCAGGCCGCGATCTATATCGTGAACGTGCTGACATGGCGCCCGCCGGGCAACCGCGATCCCAACCCCGACGAGATCGCGGTCAGCATGCCCTTCCTGCGGCGGCATGTCGAACTGGCCGATCCCGACGTGATCGTGCTGATGGGCAACATCCCCTGCCAGGCCGCGCTGGAACGGCGCGGCATCCTGCGCCTGCGCGGTCAATGGACCGAGGCCTTCGGCAAGCCCGCGCTGCCGATGACGCACCCCGCCTATCTGCTGCGCAATCCGCAGGCGAAACGAGAGGCCTGGGCAGACCTTCTGTCGCTGCAGGCGCGGCTGGAATCGCTTTCCGTTTAGGTTCGGTTTCCCCATGATGTGCTAACCGGGCGTCACAATCACCGGGACCTGGCACATGCGTTTTCTTTCCCGCAGCCTGTTTGGGCTGTTTCTCGGCTTCATGACGCTGGCATTGCTGATGCTGGCGGCGGGCGCCGTCTGGCGTGCGGCCACGACATCCGACGATGGGGGCGGGCCGGGACGCGGGGCGCGCGAACAGGTCTATACCGCGCGCCTGATCCGGGTCGAGGCCGGGCCGGGCGTGCCGGTCATGCAGGTCTACGGGCAGGTCGCATCGCGCAGGGAACTGCAGCTGCGCGCGGGCGCTGCGGGGCGGATCGTCATGCTGGCCGACGCGCTGCAGGAAGGCGGCAGCGTCGCGGCGGGGCAGCTTCTGGCGCGGATCGATCCGTCTTCGGCCTCGGCGGCGCTGGAAAGCCGTCAGGCCGAACGCGACGATGCGCAGGGCGTGCTGGCCGATGCCCGCCGCGCGGTCTCCATCGCGACCGAGGATCTGGCCGCCGCCATCCGCCAGGCCGAACTGCGCGAGACCGCCGTGACGCGCCAGACCGATCTTGCCGCCCGCGGGTTGGGGACCAGTGCCGACCGCGAGACTGCGCAGCTTGCGGCCTCGACCGCGGAACAGGCCGTCATCACCCGCCGCGCGACGCTGGCCGATGCCGAAAGCGCCGTCACCAGCGCCGAGAACGCCCTGCGCCGCGCCGAGATCGCCCTGTCCGAGGCCCGCAACGACCTTGCCGATACCGAGATCCGCGCGGGCTTCGACGGGCGCGTGACCGACGTGACGGCGGTCGAGGGCGGGCTTGTCAGCCTGAACGAACAGCTTGCGACCATCATCGATCCCGCCGCGCTGGAGGTGGCGATACCGTTGTCGCTGGACCAGTTCGCGCGGCTTCTGGACGATGACGGCACGCTGCCGCCGCTGGACCTGAGGCTGGTGCTTGACGGAAGCGCGGGCCAGATCGGCGCGGCGGCCCGCATCGACCGTGCGGCGGCCTCGGTCGCCGAAGGGGCGGCGGGGCGCGTGGTCTATGCCCGCGTGACCGATGGCGCCGAGGCGCTGCGCCCCGGCGATTTCCTGTCGGTCATGATCGAGGAACCCACCCTGCAGGATGTCGCGACCGTGCCCGCCGCCGCCATCGGCAGCGACGGCACGGTGCTGGTCGCGGGGCAGGACGGTCGGCTGTCGGCCCTGCCGGTCGAATTGCTGCGCCGCCAGGGCGACGACGTGATCATCGCGGTCCCCGACGCGCTGGACGGCGCGCGGATCGTGGCCGAACGCTCGGCCCAGCTGGGCGCGGGCATCCGGGTCGAGGACAGCACCGCCCCGGCGGATGCCCCGGAGGGTGGCGGATCGGCGCAGCGCGGCCCGCGTGCGCAGGGGGCCGGACGTGGCTAGTCGCGGCCTGCTGTCGCTGTTCGTCCGCCACGCCACGCTGGCGAACCTTCTGCTGGCGGTGATGGTGGTCGCGGGGCTGTGGTCCGCGCCGCGCCTGCGCGCGCAGTATTTCCCCGACACCGTCGTCCAGGAGATCGACGTCCGCGTGACCTGGGACGGCGCCGGGGCCGAGGATGTGGACAGCGCCGTGGTCGCCGTCCTCGAACCGGCGCTGATGTCGGTCGAGGGCGTGATGCTGACCAGTTCGCAGGCCGCCGAAGGGTCGGCCCGCATCAACCTGGAATTCGAACCCGGCTGGGACATGTCCCGCGCCGTGGCCGATGTGGAAACCGCCGTCGCGGGTGCAGGCGACCTGCCCGAGGGTGCCGAGGACCCCGAGATCGAGCGGCGCGCATGGCGCGACAGGGTGGCCGACATCGTCATCTCGGGGCCGGTGGGGCTGGACCAGCTGGGCCGCATCGCGGACGACATGACGAACCGGCTCTATGGTCGGGGGGTGACGCGGCTGACCGTGTCCGGGATCGCCGCCCCCGAAACCATGGTCGAGCTGCGCATGGCCGACCTGATCCGCCACGATCTGACCATGCAGCAGGTGGCCGAGGTGATCGCCGCCGCCGCCGCCCCCACGCCCGCGGGCGACATCAGTTCGGGCGCATCGCGCGTGCGGACGGGCTCCGAGACCCGCACCCCGTCCGAGGTCGCGGGCCTGTCGCTGAAGGCGCTGCCCGACGGGACGCAGCTGACCGTGGGCGACGTGGCCACCGTCACCGCCCAGGGGATCGACCGCGACGTGGCCTTCTTCGTGGGCGGCGATCCCGCCGTCACCATGGAGGTCCAGCGCGCCGCGACTGGCGATGCGATCGGCATGCAGCAGACGGTCGAGGGCATCGCCGCCGAGATGCGCCCGACCCTGCCCGAGGGCGTCACCGTCGAGCTGGTCCGCGCGCGGGCCGAGCTGATCTCGGCCCGGCTGGCGCTGCTGCTGGACAACGCGATCCTGGGGCTGGCCCTGGTCCTGGGGCTGCTGTTCCTGTTCCTGAACGCCCGCACCGCGATCTGGGTCGCAGCCGGCATCCCCGCCGCGCTGCTGGCCGCCGTCGCGCTGATGCACCTGGCGGGAATGACGCTGAACATGATCTCTCTGTTCGCGCTGATCCTGACATTGGGGATCATCGTGGACGACGCCATCGTGGTGGGCGAACATGCCGATTACCGCGCCCGCAAGCTGGGCGAGGCCCCCAAGCTGGCGGCCGAACGCGCCGCGGGGCGCATGGGCGCGCCGGTCATCAGCAGCACCCTGACCACGGTGATCGCCTTTGCCGGGCTGACCATGATCGGCGGCCGCTTCGGCCAGATCGTCGGAGAGATCCCGATGACCGTGATCCTGGTGCTGATCGCCTCGCTGGCGGAATGCTTCCTGGTGCTGCCGAACCACATGGCGCATGCGCTGGCGGGCCATGCCCGCGACCGCTGGTACGACCGCCCGTCCAGGCTGGTGAACCGCTGGCTGGACCGCTTCGTCGCGGGCTTTCTGCGCCCGCTGGTCCGGGGGCTTCTGGTCGCGCGCTATCCGGTGATGGCCGGCGTGATCCTGGCGCTGTCGCTGTCGGCGGGGATGCTGATGACGGGCAAGGTGCCCTGGCGGTTCTTCGACGCCCCCGAACAGGGCAGCGTCGAGGGGAACTTCGCCATGCTGGCGGGCGCCACGCGCGAGGACACGATCCGCGTGATGAACATGGTCGAACAGGCGACCCGCAGCGTCGGCCAGCGATACGAGGACGAATACGGCACTAATCCCATCACGCACATGATGATGCTGGTGGGCGACAATGCGGGCCGTCCGCTGCCCGGCGCGGATACCAAGGATGCCGACCTTCTGGGCGCCGTCCAGATCGAGCTGATCGACCCCGATTTCCGCCCCTACAGCAGCTTCGAATTCGTGTCCGACCTGCAATCGGCCATGCCCACCGACCCCCGGCTGGAGGTGATCAGCTTCCGCGGGTTCCGTTCGGGGCCGGGGGGGGATGCCATCTCCGTGCGCATGACGGGGGCGGGGGCGCAGCGCCTCAAGGATGCGGCCGAGGCGATCAAGTCCGACCTGTCGCAATTCCCCGAGGTCTCGGCGCTGGAAGACAGCATGGATTACGACAAGACCGAGCTGGCGCTGCAACTGACCGCGCAGGGCGAGGCATTGGGCTTCACCACCGATGCGCTGGCCGCCGACCTGCGCCGCCGTCTTGGTGGGATCGAGGCCGCGACCTTCGCGGTCGGCACCCGCACCGGCGCGATCCGGGTCGAACTGCCCGAGAGCGACCGGCAGGCCGATTTCCTGGAACGGATGATGATGCGGGCCTCGTCGGGGGAATGGGTCCCCTTGGGCGACATCGTCACCGTCAGCTCCGATGCCGGCTTCTCGGTCATCCGCCGCGAGAACGGCGAGAGGATGATCTCGGTCACGGGGGACATCGCCGATGACGACCCCGCCCGCGCCGCCCGGATCACGGCATATCTGCAGGACGACCTGATGCCGCGCATCGCGGGGGAATACGGTGTCGGCTATGCGCTGACGGGGCTGGCGGAACAGGAATCCGATTTCCTGTCCGAGGCGCTGATCGGCTTCGGCGCGGCGCTGACGGGGATCTACATGGTGCTGGCCTGGATCTTCGCCAGCTGGACGCGTCCGCTGGTCGTCATGTCGGTCATTCCCTTCGGCCTGATCGGCGCGGTCTGGGGACATGCGTCCTGGCAGCTGCCGATGAGCATGTTCTCGATCGTGGGGCTGATCGGGATGTCGGGGATCATCATCAACGATTCCATCGTCCTGATCTCGACCATCGACGAATATGCGCGGACGCGCGGGCTGCGCCCCGCGATCGTCGCGGCGGTGGGCGACCGGTTCCGGCCCGTGCTGCTGACCACCGCGACGACGGTGCTGGGGCTTGCGCCGCTGCTGTACGAGCGGTCCTCGCAGGCGCTGTTCCTGAAGCCGACTGTCGTGACGCTGGCCTATGGGCTGGGCTTCGGGATGGTGCTGGTGCTGCTGGTCGTGCCCGCGATCCTTGCGGTGGGCGCGGATGTCGGGCGGGCGCGCGCGGCCTTCGGGCGTGCCCTGCGCGCGGGGCCGCTGGCGGGCGCGATGCGCGCGGGCTGCGTCGCCGCGGGGCTGGGGATGCTGGCGCTGGTCGGGCCCGCCGCGGGGCTGCCCGCGCCCGCATGGTGGCCGGTGCTGGCCCCGATGCAGGCGCTGGCGGTGCTGGCGCTGTGGCTGCTGGCCGTGGCCTGCGCGACGGGCGTCTGGGCGCTGCGCCGTCAGTCGGCGGCGCAGCCCTGAGTTTCGACGGCGCCATCCGCCGTCACCATCGTCAGCCGCAACCGGCTGCGGTCCAGGTCGAAGGGCGCGGCGGTGGGGCCGACCATCTCGACCACGGCCTCGGGGCCGTCGGGCGTGTCGTTCAGATCGGCACCCGACACCCAGATCTCGGGGCGGCCCGTCAGCTCGATGGCGGCCAGCTCCACGCCCTTCACGGGGGGGTGCATGGCGACGCGGACGCCATCAGCGATGGGCGTGACGTCGCAACGGGGCAGGGCGTCCAGGCGCTTCGGCTCGGCCTTCAGCGCGGTCAGGATCGCGGGGTCGGGGGCCGCGCCGGGGGCGGGCGCGTCCAGCGTCAGATGCGCGGGTACGCAGATGTTCTCGCACAGGCCAAGGTCGATATCGACGGCGATGCGCATGGGGTCCGCGGGGTCGGCAGCCTCGGCGGTGAGGGGCAGGACCAACCTGTCGCGATAGCCCATTTCCCGCGCGTCGCCGCTGTCGATCGCGTCCGGCGCGGGCCAGTGCAGATGCACCCGGGCCAAGTTGGCCGAACGCGTCCAGTCGAAATCGGGCGGCAGGCCGCTGTCGCCGGGGCTGCGCCAATAGGTCTTCCAGCCGGGTTCCAGGTCCAGTTCCAGCGCAAGGACGCGTCGGCCGGCCTCGTCGGTCCATCCGGGCAGCAGCCGCGCGGATGCCAGGCCCGGCGGCAGGTCGTCCGCCCATGCGGGCAGGGCCAGCAGCGTGGCGCAGATGGCGGGCAGAATCGGGCGAAGGGCAAAGCTACTTGGCAACATGGGCCCACCTAGCCGCCCACGCACCCGCAACGGAAGTAACAAACGCGCGCATGGCTTGCGATTTGCCCGATGACACCCGATCTTGAACGGAAAGGAGACGCGATGACCACAGATACCCTGACGCATGACCAGCCCGAGAACCTGACCGGCAAGATCCTGATCGCGATGCCGGGCATGTCGGACCCCCGCTTCGAACGCTCGGTCGTGCTTGTCTGCGCCCATTCCGACGAGGGCGCGATGGGACTGGTCCTGAACCAGCCCCTGCCCGAGATCCATTTCGGCGACCTGCTGGAGCAGCTTGGCATCGAGAAGGGTGAGGAGATCCGCCGGATCGAGGTGTGCTTCGGCGGCCCGGTCGAGCCGGGGCGCGGCTTCGTGCTGCACAAGGTCGCCCAGCACGGGCAGGACCCCGAGGGGCGCATGCGCATCAGCCCCGCGCTGGCCATGACGACGACGCGCGACATCCTCGAGGATCTGGCGATGGGGCAGGGTCCGGAACAGGCGGTGCTTGCGCTCGGCTATGCCGGATGGGGGCCGGGGCAGCTGGAATCCGAGATGCTGGCGAATGGCTGGCTGACGGGCGAGGGGCAGGACGACCTGATCTTCGATCCCGACCACGATGCGAAATGGCAGCGCGCGCTGCGTGCCCAGGGCATCGACCCGTCGCTTCTGTCGGCGGCGGCAGGGCGGGCCTGAGCGGCCCGCCATCCCGACCTCAACCCAGGTCGGGGAAGAACTTGTCCGAGGGGGTGAAGATCTCGCAGCCATCGGCGGTGACGCCGATCGAATGCTCGAACTGCGCCGACAGCGACTTGTCGCGCGTCACGGCGGTCCAGTCGTCGGCCAGGACCTTGGTTTCCGGGCGGCCCAGGTTCACCATCGGCTCGATGGTGAAGAACATCCCCTCCTCCAGCACGGGGCCTTTGCCCGCGCGGCCGAAATGCAGGACGTTCGGGGGCGCGTGGAACACCTTGCCGATCCCGTGCCCGCAGAAGTCGCGGACCACCGACATGCGCTGCCCCTCGGCATAGGACTGGATGGCCGCGCCGATATCGCCGAAGGTCGCACCCGGACGAACCACCTCGATGCCCTTCATCAGCGCGTCATGCGTGACCTTCAGCAGGCGCTGCGCCTTGATCGGGGCGCGGCCCGCCACGTACATGCGGCTGGTATCGCCGAACCAGCCGTCCACGATCACGGTCACGTCGATGTTCAGGATGTCGCCATCCTTCAGCACCTTGTCGCCCGGAATGCCGTGGCAGACGACGTGGTTCACGCTGATGCAGCTTGCGTGCTGATACCCGCGATAGCCGATCGTCGCCGAGGTCGCGCCCAGTTCCTGGATGCGGCGGGTGATGAAATCGTCCAGCGCGGCGGTGGTGGTGCCCGGTTCGACCAGCGCGCCCACCTCGTCCAGGATCTGCGATGCGACGGCCCCCGCCTTGTGCATTCCGGCGGAATCGCCGGGCATGTGGATGCGGATGCCTTCCTTGGTCGTGCGGCTGTCGTTCATGGCGGGTCCTTATCTGGGCTTCCCCCCTAGATAGACGGCGTGACGCACTTGTTCCACCCCCACCCGCGCGCATAGATGTTGCGACCACACAGCGAAGGACGAAGCAAGATGCAGTCGGACAACCCCACCGCCGCGATCCTCGTCATCGGGGACGAGATCCTGTCGGGCCGCACCCGCGAGGGTAATGCCCACCACCTGGCCCAGGTCCTGACCGCCACCGGCTTCGACCTGCAGGAGATCCGCGTCGTGTCCGACGATCACGACCGCATCGTCGATGCGATCCGCGCGCTGGACGGCAGCCTTGGCGGGGCCTGGGACCTGCTGTTCACCTCGGGCGGGATCGGGCCCACGCATGACGACATCACCGCCGACGCGGTCGCCGCGGCGCATGGCACGACCGTCACCATCGACCCCGAGGCCCGCCGCCTGCTGCAGGAGCGCTGCGACCGCATGGGGACCGAACTGACCGAGAACCGCCTGCGCATGGCCCGCATCCCCGTGGGCGCGACGCTGATCGACAACGCGGTATCGGCCGCGCCCGGCTTCTCGATCGGGCGGACGCATGTGATGGCGGGCGTCCCCGAGGTGTTCCGCGGCATGGTGGACTGGCTGATCCCGCGCCTGCCCAAGGGCCGCCCGGTCCAGTCGCTCAGCGTCGAGGTGCGCCGCGGCGAAAGCGACGTGGCCGAGGAGCTGAAGGCGATCGCGGGGGACTTCCCGGACCTGTCGCTCGGGTCCTATCCGTTCCATGACGATGGCGGCTGGGGGACGAACCTTGTCGTGCGCGGGCTGGACACGGATCGCGTCGCCCATGCGATGGACGTGCTGAAATCGCGGCTGGCGCTGTGACGCGCCCCGCACCGGCCATCGCCGCCGCGTTCGAGGCCAGCTGGCCCGCCGCCGAGACCCGCATCTTCGGCGGCATCGCCGTGGGGCGCGGCGCGGGGGCGGGCGGGCGCGTCAGCTCGGCCCGTGCCGTGGCCGAGTGGAGCGTGGACGATCTGGACGCCGCCGAGGCCCAGCACCGCGACTGGGGCCAGCGCATCCTGTTCCGTGCCTGGGACGACGACGACCGCCTGATGACCGCCCTGATCGAGCGCGACTGCGCCATCGAGATCCCGACCCTGGTGATGTCGGCGCCCGTCTCGTCGCTGATCGACCAGGAGGTGCCGCCGGTGACGGGCTTCGCGATCTGGCCGCCCCTGGCGATCCAGCGCGACATCTGGTCGGCGGGCAACATCAATCCCGCGCGGCAGGGCGTGATGGAGCGCGTGGCCCATCCCAAGGCCGCGCTGCTGGGCCGCATCCAGGACCGCGCGGCGGGGGCGGGGTTCGTCGCCTGCCACGAGGGTGTCGCGATGATCCACGGGCTGGAGATCCTGCCCGCCTTCCGGCGCATGGGCCTCGGGTCCTGGATGGTCCGCACCGCTGCCTTCTGGGCGGCCGAGCAGGGGGCCGAGACGCTCGCCCTTGCCGTCAGCCGCGCCAACGAGGTCGCCCGCGCGACCTATGGCGCCCTGGGGTTCACCGTTGCTGGCAGCTATGCCTATTACGGGCGCGACAGCTGAGCCGCGATCGACTTCGCGATCATCGCCGGGGCCTCGGGCGCAAGGCCGATCGGGTCCAGCCGGGGCCCGTCGAAGCCCGCGGCGTCCAGCGCCTCGGGCAGGTCGTCGGTGACATGCTCGGCCCGCAGGGCGAACAGCGGCAGGCTGATCGCGCGCTGCAGGTCACGCGCCGCATCCGCGATGAAGGGTTCCTGTTCGACGAAGCCCGTGACCACGCGGGCGAAATGCGGTGACAGCGTCTCGGCCAATGCCTGCGTGATGGTGAAGCTGGCCTGGCTGCGCTGCGATCCATGCGCCGACAGAAGCAGCGTGACCTCGGACAGGGGCCAGCCTTCGGTATCGGCGGCCTCGCGGGCCTTGGCGACGATCAGGTCGGGCAGGCCCGCATCGGTGCCGAAGGGGCGCATGATATGCGCGGCGGGGGCGCCGGCCTCGGTCAGGCGGCGGGGCAGCTCGGTTCCGGTGAACCACCCCTCGGCCATGAACAAGGGATAGACGATGCAGTCGGGCGTCACCGCATCCGCCAGCGCGCCGGGTTTCGCCAGCGTCGCGCCGCGCACCGGCAGGCCGGGATTGCAGGCGGCGACGGCGGCGGCAAGATCCTCGACCGCCTGCTGCTGGGGTTCGGGATCGCCGGGCTGGCCATGCGACACGATCACCGCGCAGGCGGGCGGGCCGATGCGGTCCGCGATGCGGAACAGGCGCGCGAATTCCTCGGGCATCTCGAACTCGGCCAGGGCGCGGGCGCGTGCGGCGGCAGACATCTTGCGTGCGGTCTTCTCGATGATGCGGGGCATGCGTTCATCGGGCTGCGTCGCCATGAAATCGCCCAGATACCAGCGGATGAAGGTGAAGCAGATCACGTCTTCCAGCGCCTGCACGTCGGGGTCGCGCTTGAGTCCCTGCTTGCGCAGCATCCGGCCCGCGCGGTCGATATCGGCGGCGTCGTATCCCGCCTCGGCCATGATCGCGCCCACGCGCTCGGCATGACGGCGCCCCTGTTCCTGGCGCCATTGCAGGTATCCGGGGCGGTTCATCGGAAAGCTGTCGCGCGGCAGCTTCCAGCGTTCGATATGCTGGCCGCGGCAAGCGATGCGCAGCACCTCGTCGGCATCGGGGAACAGGCGTTCCTGTTCCTGCGTCATCCGCCGACCATAGAGCAGGTTCGCAGGCTGGCCGTCCTCGTGGCCCGGATCCTGCGCGTTGGCTGCGTCGATGGCGTCGAAGGCGGTGGTCAGGCGTGTCATGGCGGCGTCCCTGCGTGGCGTTCTGCCCTGCAGGATGCGCGGGGCGGGCGACGGGTGCAAGCGGCTCAGGGCAGGGCGGTGGTCTCGGGGAAATCCGCGCGCCCCGCGATCACGGCATCGGCGGCCAGGTCCGCGATGACGGGGGCCATGCCGAAGCCGATCTTGAAGCCGCCATTGGCGATCCAGTGGCCGGGGCGGTCGGGCCAGGCGGCCAGCACGGGCGCGCGGCTGCGGGCGCGGGGGCGCAGGCCCGCCCAACGGTCGATCACGGGTGCGTCGCGCAGCGCGGGGCAGATCGCGACCGCGCGTGCCAGGATGTCGTCCAGCTGGTCGTCGGGGCGGTCGTGCTCGAAGCTGTTTTCGGACGTGGACCCGACAGCCGTGGTCCCGTCATCGTGCGGGACGACATGCAGCCCGTCCGCGAAGACCTGCGCGGCCCCCGGCGCGGCATGGCGCAGCAGCAGCGACTGGCCCTTGACCCCCTGTCCGATCTTGCGGCCAAGCGCGTCGTTCAGGTGCAGCAGCCCCTCGGTGCCCGTGGCCCAGATGGTGGGGGCGTGATCCTGGGGCGCGGGGTCGTGCTCGATCACCTCGCCGCCCTTCGCGCGGATCGCGCCCGCAAGGGCCGCCAGCGCGGCGCGGGGGTTCAGCCGCGCGGTCAGCCCGTCATGCAGCCACAGGCCCGTGGGGCTGTCGGGCACCAGGCCCTCTGGCGCGTCGGTCAACGACATCCATGCATCGCGGGGCCAGCGCTCGCGCGAGGCCTCGATCCGGTCCTGCAGGCGGGGCAGCTGCGCGCGATCCGCCACGGGCTGGATGCGACCCGTGCGGCCATAGCCCGATGGCAGGCCCGATGCGTCCTCGACCTCGGCCCAGAAATCGGCGGCGCCCAGCAGGCTGGTCAGCTGCAGCGCCTTCTTGGGATTCCAGTTCTCCGGCACATGCGGCGCCAGCGCGCCCACATGCCCGCCCGAGGAACCCGCGCCGATCGTGCGGGCCTCGTGGACTCGCACGGCCACGCCGCGCCGTGCCAGCCGCCACGCACAGGCCAGCCCGAATATCCCGCCGCCCGCGATCCGCACCAAAGCCCCGCTTGCCAATTCCATCGCGATCCCCGAATGCTGCGCCCCATGCACATAGCCGACGATCCATCCGAATACGAGCCGCCGCTGGAATGGCGCGAGGGGGGCGTGCCCGTATCGACGCGCTTCGACGACCCCTATTTCAGCCTTGCGGGCGGGCTGGCCGAGACGCGCCACGTCTTTCTGGACGGCAACGACCTGCCCGCGCGGCTGGTGCCGGGCTTTCACGTGGCCGAGCTGGGCTTCGGCACGGGGCTGAACGCGCTGGCGCTGGCACGGATCGCGAATGTCCGGGTCCGCATGACCAGCTTCGAGGCCTATCCCATGACCGCCGCGCAACTGGCGCAGGCCCACGCGGCGTTTCCCGACCTGGCCGACCTGGCGGCGCAGCTGCGCGCGGGCTGGGACGCGCTTCTGGCGGGCGATTGCGTCACGGTGGGGCAGGTGGTGCTGGACCTGCGGCTGGGCGACGTGACCGATGCGCTGCCCGCATGGGACGGGCGGGCGGATGCGTGGTTCCTGGACGGATTCTCGCCCGCGAAGAACCCGCTGATGTGGTCCGACGCCATCATGGCCGAGGTCGGTCGCCACACCGCGCCGGGCGGAAGCTTCGCGACCTATACCGCCGCGGGCCATGTCCGCCGCGCACTGGCAGGTGCCGGATTCGAGGTCGCCCGCATCCCCGGTTTCGGCACCAAGCGCCACATGAGCGTGGGCCGCCTGCCCATCTGAATGTGATCACGCGTCTGGCAATCGGGGTCCCCCATGCCTATCTGCCTGCCCGAGGGCGCGAAACAGCGGGAAACAGACGCATGAACGCGATCATCGAGATCGACAATATTTCGAAGCAATACGAGGGCGGGACCAAGGCGCTTGACGGCGTCAGCCTGTCCATCGACCAGGGCGAGATCATCGCCCTGCTGGGACCGAACGGGGCGGGCAAGACGACGCTCATCTCGATCATCTGCGGGCTGGTGACGCCGACGGGCGGCACGGTCCGCGTGGGCGGTCACGACATCCGCAAGGACTGGCGCGCGGCGCGCCGCCTGATCGGGCTGGTCCCGCAGGAGATCGCGCTGGAGCCGTTCGAGAAGGTGATGAACTGCGTGCGCTTCACGCGGGGCCTGTACGGGATGCCGCCGGACGACGCCTATATCGAACGCATCCTGCGGGCGCTGGCCCTGTGGGACAAGCGCGACGCCGCCACGCGCGAATTGTCGGGCGGCATGAAGCGTCGCGTGCTGATCGCCAAGGCGCTGGCGCATCAGCCCAAGGTGCTGTTCCTGGACGAACCCACGGCGGGCGTCGACGTCGCCCTGCGCCGCGAGATGTGGCAGGTCGTGGGCGAGCTGCGCCGCGAGGGCGTGACCATCATCCTGACGACGCATTACCTGGAAGAGGCCGAGGAGATGGCCGACCGCGTGGGCGTCATCAACAAGGGCAACCTGCTGCTGGTCCGCCCCACCGCCGAGCTGATGGGCGAGTTCGGGGCCAAGACCCTGACCATCGAGCTGGACAGCCCGCTGGACGCCGTTCCCGCATCGCTGGCGGATCGCGGCCTGACGCTGACCGATGGCGGGCGCCGGCTGGATTACGAATACGACGCCAAGGCCGACCGCACCGGCATCGCCCGGCTGCTGGGCGACCTCGCGGCCGAAGGGGTCAGCGTGCGCGACGTCTCGACCCGTCAGTCGAACCTCGAAGAGGTGTTCATGTCGCTTGTCGACGGCAACAAGGAGGGCGCGGCATGACCGGCATCAACTGGCGTGGCGTCTGGGCCATCTTCCACCACGAGATGACGCGGTTCTTCCGCACCATCATGCAGTCGCTGCTGTCGCCGGTGATTTCCACGACCCTGTATTTCGTGGTCTTCGGGGCGGCCATCGGGGGCCGGATCGAATCGGTCGAGGGCGTGCCCTATGGCGCGTTCATCGTGCCGGGCCTGATGATGCTGACCATCCTTCAGCAATCCATCAGCAATGCCAGCTTCGGCATCTATTTCCCGAAATTCAGCGGCACGATCTACGAATATCTCGTGTCGCCGGTCGGCTGGCTGGAGGTGACGATGGGCTTCGTCGGCGCGGCGGCGGCCAAGGCCATGCTGATCGCCTTCGTGATCCTGCTGACCAGCTTCTACTTCGTGGGCGCGAACATCCTGCATCCGTTCTGGATGCTGGCCTTCCTGTTCCTGACGGCAATCGGCTTCAGCCTTCTGGGCTTCATCATCGGGCTGTGGGCCAAGAACTTCGAGCAGCTGCAGATCATCCCGCTGATGGTGGTGACGCCGCTCGTGTTCCTAGGTGGGGCGTTCTACTCGGCCGACATGCTGCCCCCCTTCTGGGAAGGTGTGGCCAAGCTGAACCCGGTGCTCTACCTCATCTCGGGGTTCCGCTGGTCCTTCTTCGGGCTGGCCGACGTGCCGGTGGGCGTGTCGCTGTTCGCCGTGGCGCTGATGGTGGTGATCTGCATGGCCGTGATCCGCTGGATCTTCGCGACCGGCTGGCGCCTGCGGGAATGATCAGCGCAGCTTGATGCTGTCGCAGATGCGGGTCTGGGGATCGAGGCGCACATATTCGCGCGCCGAGATCACCTGCATGTCCAGCGACCGGTTCCAGCCGCCGAACCACCGGTCGCGAATCCCCCCGCGATAGAAGTTGCCCATGATCTGATCGACATAGGGCGGGATGATCTGCGTGTTGGGGATGCGGGGCGCATGGAACCCGATCCGCGACCCCGGCCCCAGGCAGGCATTGGGCAGCGTCGTCAGGATCGTGCAGGCCGAGCGGCAATAGCCGCGGATCCGTACCGTCTTGCCCGACCGCGCCAGTTCCTGCCTGCGCTGGACCATCTGCAGCACGTTGCCGCCCTTGTCGTTCCACACGTCGATATAGCGGCCCTGCTGGGCGTGGGCCGCAGGGGCGATCCCGCCAAGGGCGACGATCAGGGGCAGGGCAAGGCGCAGCGTCTGTTTCATGGCAGGCATCTTCGCGGCAAAGGGGCGCAAGGGAAAGTCACGTTCCGGCGAATTCTGCCACGCCTGCGCGGGAATCGGCGGGGCCTGCCTGCCTTGCCCCTTTTGCGGCGCGCGCGAATCGCTTATCTGCGGCGGATGCAGCAGAACCCGCCCGAACTTCGCCCCGACCTTGCGCGTGCGCGCATTCCCGATGAACGCCGCGACGGCCAGCCGACCATCGGCATGGTCAGCCTTGGCTGTCCCAAGGCGCTGGTCGACAGCGAACGCATCCTGACGCGCCTGCGCGCCGAAGGTTACGCCATCAGCGCCGATTACCAGGGCGCGGATGCGGTGATCGTGAACACCTGCGGCTTCCTCGACAGCGCCAAGGCCGAGAGCCTGGACGCCATCGGCGAGGCGCTGCAGGAAAACGGGCGCGTGATCGTGACGGGTTGTCTGGGGGCCGAGCCCGAATACATCACGGGTGCCCACCCCAAGGTTCTGGCCGTCACCGGCCCGCATCAATACGAGCAGGTGCTGGACGCGGTGCATGGCGCGGTGCCGCCCCGGCCCGATCCCTTCATCGACCTGCTGCCCGCATCCGGCGTCAGCCTGACGCCCCGGCATTACAGCTATCTGAAAATTTCGGAAGGCTGTAACCACAAGTGCAAGTTCTGCATCATCCCCGACATGCGCGGCCGCCTTGTCAGCCGCCCCGCCCATGCCGTGGTCCGCGAGGCCGAGAAGCTGGTCGAGGCCGGCGTCAAGGAACTGCTGGTCATCAGTCAGGATACCAGCGCCTATGGCCTCGATCGCAAATACGAGACCGAGCGCGGGCATCGCGCCCATATCACCGACCTGGCCCGCGACCTGGGGTCGCTCGGGGCCTGGGTGCGGCTGCACTACGTCTATCCCTATCCGCATGTGCGCGACCTGATCCCGCTGATGGCGGATGGGTTGATCCTGCCCTACATGGACATCCCCTTCCAGCACGCCCATCCGGACGTCCTGAAGCGCATGGCCCGACCGGCGGCAGGCGCGAAGACCCTGGACGAGATCGCCGCATGGCGCAGCGTCTGTCCCGACATCACCCTGCGTTCCACCTTCATCGTGGGCTACCCGGGTGAAACCGAGGCCGAGTTCCAGACCCTGCTGGACTGGCTGGACGAGGCGCAGCTGGATCGCGTCGGTGCCTTCCAGTACGAAAACGTCGCCGGCGCGCGCGCCAACGACCTGCCCGATCACGTCGCGCCCGAGGTCAAGCAGGACCGCTTCGAGCGCTTCATGGAAAAGGCGCAGGCCATAAGCGCCGCCAAGCTGGAGGCCAAGGTCGGCACCCGGATCGAGGTGATCGTCGATTCCATCGATGACGAGGGCGCGACCTGCCGCACCAAGGCCGACGCCCCCGAGATCGACGGCAACCTGTTCATCGATCAGGGCTTTGAAGCCCTGTCGCCCGGCGATATCGTCAGCGTCACGGTGGACGAGGCCAGCGAATACGACCTGTGGGGGCGGCTCTGACGCGATTGCCGGTCCCTGCCCATGAAAGGACCGGCATGACCCAGTCGATGTTGACGATCAGCCCCGCCTTCGATCCCAAAGGCGCCCCACGCAAGCCCGGCGCCCTGTGCATCGGCGCGCAGAAGGCCGGAACGTCGTGGCTGGCCCAGATGCTGGGCCAGCATCCGCAGGTCTGGATCCCCCCCTTCAAGGAGGTGCAGTATTTCAACTTCCTGCACGTCCCCGACCACCAGCGCTGGATCCGCTGGCATTACCGCAACAAGCCGCAGGAGATCCGCGAACGCCACAAGGCGCGCGGCGTGCCGATGCCCGAGGCGCTGGACGCCTATCTGAACGGCATCACGGGCGGCAAGATGTTCCACAACCAGTGGTACAAGCGCGTCTTCGCCCCCGCGCCCGTCCATGCGACGCCGATGGATTTCACGCCGGAATACTCGACCCTGCCCGCCGAAGGGGTCGCCGCGGTGGCCCGGCTGCTGCCCAAGGCGCGCGTCGTCTACCTGGTGCGCGATCCGGTCGATCGGGCGATTTCGCAGCTGCGCATGAACCTGCGCCGGGCAGGGCGCGAACCGGCCACGGTCGCGGAATGGATGGCCGAGCTGGACGATCCCGTGCTGTTCGACCGTGGCGATTACGCGTCCTATGTCCCGCGCTGGCAGGCGCATTATCCCGACATGCTGATCCTGCCCTTCGGGCGCATCGCCACCGCGCCCCATGCCGTCCTGGAAGCGGTCGAGGATCACCTGGGGATCGGGCCGATGCCCTATGCCAACATGGGCAGCAAGGTCTTCGCGAACCCCAAGGGGCTGATGCCCCCGCCCGAGCTGCGCGAGGAGTTGTCGCGCCGCATGGCCCCGCAATACGACTTCCTGCGGTCGCATATGGGCCCGGATTTCATGGCCGAGCTACGCTGACCTTTCACCGGCGCGCCCTTTCGCTTATGTGGGGGCAAAGCTTTCCAAGGAGTTTCCGATGGCGTCCTATCAGTTCGTCTACCACATGGACGGCGTGTCCAAGACCTATGCCGGCGGCAAGAAGGTCTTCGAGAACATCCGTCTGAACTTCCTGCCCGGCGTCAAGATCGGCGTCGTCGGCGTCAACGGCGCGGGTAAATCGACCCTGCTGCGCGTGATGGCCGGCTGGGACAAGGATTTCACCGGCGAGGCCTGGGCCGCCAAGGGGGCGACCGTGGGTTACCTGCCGCAGGAACCGCAGCTGGACGAGAGCCTGGACGTGCGCGGCAACGTCATGCTGGGCGTCGCGGGCAAGCAGGCCAAGCTGGATCGCTACAACGAGCTGGCGATGAACTACTCGGACGAGACCGCCGAGGAGATGGCCAAGCTGCAGGACGAGATCGACGCCGAGAACCTGTGGGATCTGGACAGCCAGATCGACGTCGCGATGGAGGCCCTGCGCTGCCCGCCGGACGATGCCGACGTGTCCACCCTGTCGGGCGGTGAGCGTCGCCGCGTCGCGCTGTGCAAGCTGCTGCTGGAAGCGCCCGACATGCTGCTGCTGGACGAACCGACCAACCACCTGGACGCGGAAACCATCGCCTGGCTGCAGAAGCACCTGATCGAATACCAGGGCACGATCCTGTGCGTCACGCACGACCGCTACTTCCTGGACGACATCACCAGCTGGATCCTGGAACTGGATCGCGGCCGCGGCATCCCCTACGAGGGCAACTATTCCGCATGGCTGGAACAGAAGGCCAAGCGGCTGGAACAGGAAGCCCGCGAGGACAAGTCCAAGCAGAAGGTGCTCGAGCGCGAGCTGGAGTGGATCCGAGCCGGTGCCAAGGCCCGTCAGGCGAAATCCAAGGCGCGTATCGCCGCCTATAACGAGATGGCCGGCCAGTCCGAGCGCGAGAAGCTGTCGCGCGCCCAGATCATCATCCCGAACGGCGAACGCCTGGGCAACAAGGTGATCGAGGTCGCGGGCCTGAAGAAGGCGATGGGCGACAAGCTGCTGATCGAGGGTCTGGACTTCAGCCTGCCGCCCGGCGGCATCGTGGGCGTCATCGGTCCGAACGGCGCGGGTAAATCGACGCTGTTCCGCATGCTGACCGGCAATGAACAGCCCGACGAGGGCGAGATCACCTATGGCGACACGGTGCAGCTGTCCTATGTGGACCAGTCGCGCGACGCGCTGGATCCGAACGCCACCGTCTGGGAAGAGATCAGCGGCGGGGCCGAGCAGATCGTGCTGGGCGACGCGCAGATGAACAGCCGCGCCTATTGCAGCGCCTTCAACTTCAAGGGCGGCGACCAGCAGAAGAAGGTGGGCCAGCTGTCGGGCGGTGAACGCAACCGCGTGCACATGGCCAAGCTGCTGAAATCGGGCGGCAACGTGCTGCTGCTGGACGAACCGACCAACGACCTGGACGTGGAGACCCTGCAGGCGCTGGAAGCCGCGCTGGAGGACTTCGCCGGTTGCGCGGTCATCATCAGCCACGACCGCTTCTTCCTCGACCGCCTGTGCACGCACATCCTGGCCTTCGAGGGCGACGCCCATGTCGAATGGTTCGAGGGCAACTTCGAGGCCTACGAGGAAGACAAGATCCGCCGCCTCGGCCCGGATTCGATCGAACCCAAGCGCGTGAAATACAAGAAGTTCACGCGCTGATCCGAAAGGAGGGCGCCGGCATGGACTGGTCCGAGATGTTCTTCCAGGGGTGGTCCGGCATTGTCCGGACCCTCCTGATCGGGCTTCTGGCCTATGTCGTGCTGGTGCTGTTCCTGCGGATCGCGGGCAAGCGCACGCTTGCCAAGCTGAACGCCTTCGATCTGGTGGTCACGGTGGCCATCGGGTCGGTGCTGGCATCGATCCTGCTGCAACAGAGTATCGCGCTGGCCGAAGGCGCCACGGCGCTGGCCCTGCTGATCGGCATGCAATATGTCGTGGCCAGCCTGTCGGTCAGGTCGCGGCGCTTTGCCACCTTCGTGCGGTCCGAACCGACCCTGCTGGTGCGCAACGGAGAGTTCTGCGACGCGGCCCTGAAACGCGAACGGATCACCCGCGACGAGGCCCTTGGCGCGATGCGCGCCCAGGGCGGCAGCGACCTGTCGGAGGTCAAGGCGCTGATCCTGGAAAGCGACGGCAGCATCAGCGCGATCTTCTGATCAGGCGGCGATCTCGGCGCGGACCCTGGGCATGGCGGCATGGCCCGACTGCTGCAGCCATGTCAGCAGCTTCTCGCGGATCTCGCAGCGCAGGTCGAAGGCGCGGGGGGCGCTGCGGGCGCTGGCCAGGATGCGGATCTCGACCACGTTCTCGCGGAAATCGGTGACCTGCAGGACGAAGACGTCGCGGTCCCACAGGGGGGATGCCTCGACGATGCGCCGGGCCTCGGCGCGCATCTCCTCGACCGGGGCGCGGTAATCGACATAGATCATGACCGTGCCCAGCAGCGTGGAATCCGACCGCGTCCAGTTCTGGAACGGCTGCTCGATGAAATAGTTCAGCGGCACGACCAGCCGTCGCTTGTCCCAGATGCGGATGACGACATAGGTGCCGTTGATCTCCTCGATATTGCCCCATTCGCCCTCGACGATGACGGCGTCGTCGATGCGGATGGGCTGTGTCAGCGCCAGCTGGATGCCCGCGAACAGGTTCTTCAGCAGCGGCTGCAGCGCAAGGCCGACCACGATCCCCGCCGCACCCGCGGATGCCAGCAGGCTGACGCCGTATTGGCGCACGCTCTCGATGGTCATCAGCGCGGCACTGGTCCCGATGGCGATGATCAGGACGCCGCCCACGCGCTGCAGGATGCGCGACTGGGTGACGTGCTTGCGCGCCATCAGGTTGTCGTCCACGTCGATCCGGTAGCGCCGCAGGTGCAGGCTCATCCAGATGTTCAGCGCGGCGCGGGCGATCAGCGTGAGGCAGGCGATGAAGGCGATCAGCAGCAGGTGCCGGATCAGCCCGCCTTGCTGGGCCGGAAGCGTCGCGAAATTCGCGGCGAAGGAAACCGAGGCGATCAGGATGGCCAGCCGGACGGGCATGCGGGTCTGGGCCACGAGGTTCTTCCAGAAATCGTCCCCGTTGCGCAGGATCCGCCGCGCCACCGCGAAGATCGCCGAGGCCGCGAACCACGCGGCCACCAAGGCGATCCCGAAGAGGATGATGTTTTCCCACAGTACCGTCATGCCCTGTCCCCTTGGCCAACGCGTTCAGGGGTGAAGGCACGGCCCCGCGGAACCGTTCCCGTCAGCACTTCAGGAAAGCGCGACCTTCATGGGGTTGCCGCCCCTTCGGGCACGGATCGCCTGCAGGGGCGGCAACGGGGGCCGGTCTGGCCCCGTCGCCTGCCGTCTTGCGGGCCAGTCCCTGTCAGGCCCAGTCCCACTGGCAGGTGAACTGGCCCAGGCGCGATGTCACGTCGCCCTCGTCCGCGCCGTCGCGGGCGATGCGGGCCACGAGGCCGCGCTTCTTGTCCTCGACCACCTCGACCACATGGGCACCGGTCCCCTGCAGGGCCGCGTCATAGACGCGGGTGATGGCCATGCGGCGCAGGTCGGGCTTGAAGATCTTGCCCACGGCGGTCTTGGGCAGCTCGGACAGGATCTCGATATGCTTGGGGATCGCGGCGCGTTCGTGGATATGCGATTTCGCATGCTCCAGCAGCTCCTCGACGGTGACATGCCCGTCGGTCGTCAGTTCCACATAGGCGCAGGGCAGTTCGCCCGCGAAGCTGTCGGGCTGGCCGATCGCGCCCACGAAGGCCACGGAGGGGTGGGACAGCAGCCCCTCCTCGATCTCGGCGGGGTCGATGTTGTGACCGCCGCGGATGATCAGGTCCTTGGCGCGGCCCGTGATCCACAGATACCCGTCGGCGTCGATGCGCCCCAGGTCGCCCGTGCGCAGGTAACGTTCCTCGGCGAACAGGTTATGGTTCTTGTCGGCCTCGGTATAGGTCGAGCCGGGGAAGACGCCGGGATTGCCTACGCAGATCTCGCCCACCTCGTCCACGCCGCATTCATGCACCTGCCCGCCATCGGAATGGTTCAGGATGCGGACATGCGTGTAGGGCAGGGGGATCCCCACCGAGCCCACCTTCTTGACGCCCGCGACGGGGTTGCAGCTGACAAGGCAGGTCGCCTCGGTCAGGCCGTAACCCTCGGATATCTCGACCCCGGTGGCGGCCTTGAAGCGGTTGTACAGCTCGATCGGCAGGGGGGCCGATCCCGACAGCGCGGTCTTGAGCGATCCGACATTGGCATCGACCGGGCGCTGCATCAGCGCGGCGATGGCGGTGGGAACGGTGATGAGGAACGTTGCCTGCCAGCGTTCGATCAGCTTCCAGAAATTGTCGAAGACGCCGTCGCCGCGATAGCCTGCGGGCGTCGGCATCACGGCATGCGCCCCCGACGCGATGCAGGACATCAGAACCGGATAGGCCGCGAAGACGTGGAACATCGGCAACGGGCACATCAGCACGTCGGTCTCGTCGAACAGCAGCGTGCCGCCCAGCCAGCCGTTGTAGATCATGCCGGAATACTTGTGCTGCGCGACCTTGGGGGTGCCGGTCGTGCCACCCGTGTGGAAATAGGCCGCGATGCGGTCCTGCCGGGGGTCGTCGAATTCGAGGCGCGTGTGCTTCTGCGCGCTGACCGCAGCTTCGAAGTCGAGGACCTTGGCGTGATGGGTGGCAGTGACCTTGGGACGGATCAGCGGCACGATGAACCGCTTCACGCCGCGCAGGTGGCGGTTCAGGTCGATTTCCACGATATGGGTGACGTTCGGCGCGGATGCCACGGCCTGGGCGGCCTTCTGGGCCACGTCGGTCTTGGGGAACGCCTTGAGCGTCACCAGCACCTTGGCATTGGTCTCACGCAGGATGCCGCCGATCTGCTGGGCGTCCAGCAGCGGGTTGATCGGGTTCACGATCCCGGCGGTCGCACCGGCCAGCAGGACGACCGGCGTCTCGATGCTGTTCGGCAGCAGATAGGCCACGGTGTCCTGCGGACCGACGCCCAAGCTGCGGAACAGGTTCGCGGTCTCGGTCACGCGCTCCAGCGTCTCGCGCCAGGTCAGGGTGGTGGCGTGATCCTTGGGGCCGGCCAGCAGCTGGAAGGACAGCGCGGGGCGATCCGGGAACCGTGCGGCCGTGCGCGACAGGAACTCGTAGATGGTGACCGGCAGGTCGCGCCCCTCGTAGGGGCCCTCGTTCTCGATCCGGTCGCGGTCGTCGTAAGTGCTGAATTTTCCCATCGCTTCCTCCCTTGAAGGGCCCGTTCCCGGCCCTCCCCCTCGCGGCGAAGGATGTGCCGGATTGCGCATGTCGGGCAAGGGGCGCGGCCCGGTGCCCCGCCGAAACGCCGCGTCATTGTGTCCGCGACCATGCGCAGCCTTGGCGGAAAATCGCAAGCGGGTGCGATTGCCGCTGCGTCACGTCGGGACGGGGTGGGTTGGTAACCTTTCGCGTGTATGAAGCGTTCAATCACAAGGCGAACGAACGGAGCGGCCCATGTCGGATCGAAACAGATGGCTTGCAGGAACCCTGCTGGGCGGGGTCCTGATGATCGCGGCCTGCGCCCCGGAACCCGGCGACGGCCCCGCGACCGACCCCTATGCCGTGCAGGTGGCCGAAGCGGGCGATGCAGAATGCATCGCGGCCTCGTCCGAGGCGAACCGGATCGGCGTGGCGGCCACGAACCGTGCCAGGGCGCGACAGGGCCTGCCCCCGATGCAGCCCGATCCCGTCCTGGCCGAGGTTGCGGCAAGGCACGCCTGCGACATGGCGAAGCGCGGGCGGATGACGCATTTCGGAAGCAGGGCGCGGATGCCGTCGGACAGGGCGAAGCGCATGAACTATCAGCCGATGATCATCGCCGAGAATATCGCGGCGGGGCCGTACGATCTGCAGCGCGTGCTGCTGGAGTGGAACCGGTCCGAGGGGCATCTGGAGAACATCATGCAGCCCCTGGTGCGCGATTACGGGATCGGACAGGCGATCGGCGCGGATGGCCGCACGCGGTACTGGTCCGCGGTCTATGCGGCGCGGAAATAGCACGGACATGAGGGGGAGGGGCGCGTTGCCCGGCCATCGAGGCCGGGCAACGCGCTGCCTTCCGGCCGGCCTCGATGGCCGGACGGAAGGCATGCCCCCGCATCAGCGGTCGGTGAACTGCATCCGGGCCAGCTCGGCATAGAGCCCGCCTTGGGCGACCAGCTCTTCGTGCCGGCCCTGCGCGACGATCCGCCCCGCATCCATCACCACGATGCGGTCGGCCTTCTTCACGGTCGCGAGCCTGTGCGCCACGACGATGGTGGTGCGCCCCTCGGTCAGCGCGCCGATGGCCTCCTGCACCAGTGCCTCGGACTGGGCGTCCAGCGCGCTTGTCGCTTCGTCCAGCAGAAGGATCGGCGCGTCGCGCAGGATTGCACGGGCGATGGCGATCCGCTGGCGTTGACCGCCCGAAAGCGTCACGCCCCGTTCGCCAAGCGGCGTATCATAGCCCTGGGGAAGGGCCTCGATGAAGTCATGGGCGTGGGCGGCGCGCGCAGCCTGCGCCACCTGCATGTCCGACGCGTCCGGCCGCCCGAGGCGGATGTTCTCGGCGGCGCTGGCGGCGAAGATCGCGGGGTCCTGCGGCACCAGCGCCATCCTTGCGCGGAAATCCCGGCGCGACAGGTCCCGCATGTCGATCCCGTCCAGCGTCACCCGGCCCGTCAGCGGGTCCCAGAAGCGCTGGATCATCTGGATCACGGTCGTCTTGCCCGCCCCCGACGGCCCGACCAGGGCGACGGTTTCACCCGGTGCGATCGTCAGGTCCAGCGATTCCAGCGCCGGGATGTCGGGGCGGGACGGGAAGTGGAAGCCGACCCCCTCGAACGCGATGCGGCCCTGCAGGGGTACGGGCAGCGGCGCAGGCTTGGCCGGATCCGCCAGCGAATCCCTGGCCGAGAGCAGCTCGGCCAGCCGCTCGGTCGCGCCGGCGGCGCGCTGCAATTCGCCCCAGATCTCGGACAGGGCGCCGACCGCGCCCGCGACCAGCACCGCATAGATCACGAACTGCACCAGCTGGCCCGCGGTCATCGCGCCCGACTGTACGTCCCGCGCCCCGATCCACAGCACGCCGATCACCCCCGCGAAGATCAGGGAGATCACGATGGCGGTCATCACGGCGCGCGTTCCGATGCGCGCAAGCGCGGTGCCGAAGGCGCCCTCGGTCACCTCGTCGAAGCGGGCGATGCTGCGATCCTCGTGGGTGAAGGCCTGGATCGTCTGCGCGGCCAGCAGGCTTTCGGACGCGGCACCGGACGAGGCCGCGATCCAATCCTGGTTGCGGCGCGACAGCACGCGCAGCCTGCGGCCCAGCACGATGATCGGGATCATCACCCCCGGCACGATCAGCAGCACCAGCCCCGTAAGCTTGACCGAGGTCCAGGCCAGCAGCCCCAGCCCGCCGATCAGCAGCAGCAGGTTGCGCAGCGCGATGGACAGCGACGATCCGATGACCGACTGGATCAGCGTGGTGTCGGTGGTGATCCGGGACAGGATCTCTCCGGTCATGACGCGCTCGAACCAGGCGGGCGACAGGGTGATGACACGGGCATGGACGGCCTTGCGGATATCGGCCACGACGCGTTCGCCCAGTCGCGACACGAAATAGTACCGCGCCGCCGTCCCCACCGCGAGGCCCAGCACGATCAGCAGCGCCGCACCGAAATAGCGGTCGAGCAGCCCTGCGCCATCGTCGAAATTGTCGATCACGCGCCGCACGGCCAGGGGCAGCACCAGGCTGATCCCCGATGTCGCGACCAGCGCGACCAGCGCCGCCAGCGCCTGCATCCGATAGGGGCGCAGGAAGGGCACCAGTGCCGCCAGCGTGCCCAGCCGCCGGCCCCGGGGCCTGTCTTCCGTCATTCTTGCGCCGCGTGCCATGTCCGGTCCGTTCGTCCTTGGGGAAACCCCGTCCGTTTAGGCGCTGTCCCCCGGCAGGACAAGCAAGCCGCCCTCGATCGCGGCACCAAGGGCGTCGACCGCCTGCGCCAGCCTGCCGTCGATGACGTCCAGGTATTGCGTCCAGTCCAGCATCTTCGACACCTCGTGCGCGCCGTCCGAGATGCCGCGCAGACCGATCAGCGGCAGCCCGAAATGCTGCGTCACGCGCAGGATCGCGAAGGTCTCCATGTCGACCATGTCCTCCTCGATCGGGTCATAGGCCGCGCCGGTCACGATGTTGCCCCCGGTGGACAGGCTGGCGACCGGGATGCCCGGAATACGGTGCGGCAGGTCGATCACGCGCGGCAGGTCCAGAAGCGGCGTGCGCCCGCGATCGAAGCCCAGGGGCGATGCGTCGATGTCGCGCCAGGCCACCGCGCCGACCTGGTACACCTCGGTCTGGGCCAGCCGTGCCGATCCCGCCGACCCGAGCGAGACGACCAGCGCGGGCATCTCCTCCATCGCGGCAAGGGCGGCGGTCAGCTGTACGGCGGCCTCGATCGGGCCGATGCCGGTCATCAGCGGGTCGATGCGCGCCTGCAGCTGCGGGCCGTACTCGGGCTGGGCGGCCATGACGAACAGGACGGGGATGCCGCCGATCATGTCGGGACGCGGTGCGGGACGGGTCATGGCGGGCTTCCTTAAGGGTGTCGCTGGATCGGGGTTGCATGGGCCCCTGCGGGCGGTCAAGCCTCATGCGGCCTTGCGGGGGGCCTTGGGGCTGTGGCAGGCACGGGCTGGCATATCGAAGGGGCAGCGCATGGGCAGGATCGCGGAACTCTATGGCCGGAAGGCCGATGCGGGCGAGATCCGCCCCGATCCCGCGCAGCGGGCCGTCCTGCCCGAGATGGACGGCGTCCTGGATCGCATGTCCGAAGCCCCCGCACCCGCGCCGGCTCGCAAGGGCGGCTGGCGATCGCTGTTCGGTGGCGGGTCCGCACCCGCCCCGGCCCCCGCGGGTCGCGGTCTGTATCTGTGGGGCGGGGTCGGTCGCGGCAAGTCGATGCTGATGGACCTGATGGCCGCCGCCGCCCGCGACCAGGGCATTGCCGTGCGCCGCGTCCATTTCCACGAGTTCATGCAGGAGATCCAGGCCGGCTTGGAAGAGGCCCGCAAGCGCGGCGACCAGGATACCGTCCGCCCCGTCGCGATGGGCGTCGCGGCCAAGGTCCGGCTTCTGTGCTTCGACGAGATGCAGATCACCGATATCGCCGACGCGATGATCGTGGGGCGGCTGTTCCAGGTGCTGTTCGACCAGGGCGTGACGGTGGTCACCACCTCGAATCGCGTCCCCGAGGATCTGTACAAGAACGGCCTGAACCGCCAGCTGTTCCTGCCCTTCATCGCGCTCTTGCGCGAACGCATGGCGGTGGTCTGCCTCGACAGCGACAACGACTATCGCCAGAACCGCGAGGGATCGCCCATCTGGTTCACTCCCGCCGATGCGCAGGCGCGGCAGGCGCTGGACGCGGAATGGGACGCGCTGACGGGCGGGGCGGAACCGCAGCCCGGCACGTTCGAGGTGAAGGGCCGCAAGGTCGAATTGCAGGCCCTGTCGGACGATGTCGCGCGGGCCGGGTTCTGGGATCTGTGCGGGCGTCCGCTTGGGCCTGCGGATTACCTTGCTCTGGCATCGCGGGTCCGGGTGCTGATCCTGGACGGGGTGCCGCGCCTGAATTCGGGCAATTACAACGAGGCCAAGCGCTTCGTCACGCTGATCGACGCATTGTACGAGGCCAAGGTCCGCCTGATCGCCAGCGCCGCCGACGAACCCGAGCGGCTGTATGGCGAGGGCGAGGGCAGCTTCGAGTTCGAGCGAACCGCCAGCCGCCTTCGGGAAATGCAGGACGCGGGCTGGGGCCGGTCAGACCCCTAGGGTGCGGCGACCGCGTGCGACCAGCGCGCGCAGATCGGACAGGTCCATCTCTCCGAAGACCAGCTCGTCGCCGCAGATGAAGCTGGGCGTGCCCAGCAGGCCCATGTGATCGGCCAGAAGGAAGCTGTTGGTGATGTGCCGTTCGGGGGCCTCGGCCAGCATGTCCTGACGGATCCTCTCCTCGTCCAGGCCGACGCTGCGCACGACGCGCATGGTGCTGGCGGTATCGGCCGGCCCGCGCATCGTCATCAGCGCGTGGTGAAGCTGCCAGTATTTCCCCGTCCCCAGTGACGCGAGCGACGCCTTGGCCGCGAATTCGGAGCCCGGCCCGAAGACGGGCCATTCGCGATAGACGATGCGCAGTTCGGGTTCCGCCGCGACCAGCTGCTGCATCAGGCCGACCATCTTGCGACAATGCGGGCAGTTGTAATCGAAGAACTCGGTCAATGTGATGTTGCCATCGGGATTGCCCAGGACCGGCGCCGTCGGATCGCGCTCCAGCGCCTCGCGCAGTTCCGCGGGCATCGGATTCGGACGCTCGGGCGTTTGGGCAAGGGCGGGGGCTGCTGCAAGGGCGCAGGCGGCCCCTGCGCCGGACAGGACGAGGCGGCGGGTCGGCATGGGTGGTCCTTTCGCAGTCTGGGAACGTCCCAGAGGTAACGGCAGGGGGAAGAATGCGTAAACAGCGATATGTCGAAGAAGAGGTCACGGTTGCGTCAGACCCGGTCTGCCCGCTGTGCCTGCGACCCATCCCGCCCGATGCCCCCCAGAGCCGCCATCACCTGATCCCCAAGCTGAAGGGCGGCAAGGGCGGCGAGACCGTCCTGCTGCACCACATCTGCCACAAGACCATCCACAAGACCCTGAAGGAAGGAGAGCTTGCGCGCCGCTACAACACCGTCGAGGCGCTGCGATCCCATCCCGATCTGGCGCGATTCTTCGAATGGGTCGCGCGCCGTCCCCCGCATTTCCTGGGGCGGGCGCGTTGAAAAACAGGGGCTTGCGATGCTGTGCCCGCACCAGATTTTTTCAAGATGCGAGCGTCAATAAATTGCACGATCTGCAAATTTTGTGCCGTGACCGGGGATGCCGTGATCCGCGCCACCAGCAGTTCAAGGCCGTTTCAGGGTTCCCGTCACGGCCCGTCACAAGCGCGTGGTTGCGGGTTGGACACGGGACCGGCAGGGGGCGCGGGTCGTGGCCTTTTGGCGGGCCGGGCATGGGCATAGATGCTGCCTCAGCAAATTCAGACTTTGGAGGTTTGCAATGAAATTCGCTATTGCTGCACTTGGCGCCAGCCTGTTCGCCGTTTCCGCCCATGCCGGCGGCTACACCGCTCCGGTCACCGAAACCGCTCCGGTTGCGGTCGAGCCCGTCGTCGTCGAGTCCGCTTCGGACTGGACCGGCTTCTATGCAGGTGCCCAGTGGGGCCAGGGCAACGCCGACCTGGGCGATGCCGAAACCGATTTCGACGCCTACGGCATCCATGGCGGCTACATGCGCGACCTGGGCAACTGGGTTGTCGGCGGCGAGCTGGACTACAACCAGATCGACGCTGACGACCTGGACGAGAAGGGCGACCTGACCCGTCTGCGCGCCCGCGCCGGTTACGACATGGGCCGCTTCATGCCCTACGTCACCGCAGGTGCGGCGCACCTGTCGCAGGACCTGGGCGGCGGCATCGACGTCTCGGAAACCGCCTTCAGCTACGGCATCGGCGCCGACTACAAGGTCACCGAGAAAGTGACCGTCGGTGCGGAATACACCCGCCAGGACTTCAACGACGTCGACAACATCGACGGCCTGGACCTGGACACCGACATGGTGCAGGTCCGCGCGGCATACCGCTTCTGATCCCGGACGGGATCGGGGCCTTGCCCGATCGGGGCGGTGCGGAAACGCACCGCCCCTTTTTTCATGCGCTCAGCCGTTCGCGCGAAGGATGCGGCCCGCCAGGTACAGCGATCCGCAGATGAGGATGCGGGCATCCGGTTCCCGGGCGACGATCGCGCGGATCGCCGCGGCGGCATCGGTCGCGGTCAGCGCCGGAAGGCCCGCGGCCTGCGCATGGGCGGCGGTGGCATCGGCGGGCAGGGTGTTCGGCTCGTCCGGGATGTCGATGGCGGTCAGCGACTGGGCCTGGGCGGCAAGCGGGCGCAGATAGCCGCCGATATCCTTGGTGTTCAGCATCCCGCAGACAAGGTGCGTCGGGCGGCGCGGCAGGTTCGCCAGCGTCGCGGCGACGGCCTGCCCGCCCGCGGGGTTGTGCCCGCCATCCAGCCACAGCTCGGCCCGGTCGGCCAGATCGACCAGCGGACCGCGCGTCAGGCGCTGCATCCGGGCGGGCCACTCCGCACGGGTAACGGCGGCGCGGGCCATGTCCTCGGTCGCGCCCAGTTCGCGCAGCGCCGCAAGGGCGGTGCCCGCGTTCTGCAGCTGGTGCGCCCCGATCAGGTTGGGCATCGGCAGATCCCACAGCCCGTGATCGTCCTGGAACACGAAGCCGTCGCGGTCGGGCTGGACCATCCAGTGCTGCCCATGCGCCAGGATGGGCGCGGTCAGCCCCTGGGCCTTCGCCTCGATCACGCGCAGGGCGGTTTCGTCCTGCGGGCCGATGACGACGGGCACGCGGGGCTTGAGGATGCCCGCCTTCTCGGCGGCGATCAGCTCCAGCGTCTCGCCCAGGTACTGGGTGTGGTCGATGCTGACGGGGGTGACGATGGTCAGGCGCGGATCGTCGATCACGTTGGTCGCGTCCAGCCGCCCGCCAAGCCCGACCTCGAGCAGGGTGTAATCCGCAGGGGACCGCGAGAACGCCAGGAAGGCCGCCGCCGTCGTGATCTCGAAGAAGGTGATGGGCTGGCCGTCATTGGCGGCCTCGCATTCCTCCAGCGCGGCGGCAAGATCGGCCTCGGGGATCAGATCGCCCGCAAGGCGGATGCGTTCGTGGAACCGCGCCAGGTGCGGCGAGGTATAGGCATGGACCTTCGCGCCCCCGGCCTCGAGGCCCGCGCGGATCATGGCCTGCGTGCTGCCCTTGCCGTTGGTGCCCGCGACGTGGATCACGGGCGGGATGCTGCGTTCGGGATTGCCCAACGCGGCAAGGATGCGGTGCATCCGGTCCAGCGACAGGTCGATGATCTTGGGATGCAGCGACATCAGCCGCCCCAGGATCGCGTCGGATTGGAAATCTTCGGTATGGCTCATGGCCGGCATGCCGGGGGGCAGCCCCGGCCCCCCATTCTGCGTCGGTGTCAGGTCTTACCCGGCCTTTTCGGCGGTCTCTTCGGGCGAGGGCTCGGGCAGGGCCGGCTCGGTCGCGGGTGCGGGCAGGTCGGCGCGCGTTGGCGCGGGCTGGCCCGTCATCATGCGCAGGATCGACACCAGCTCGTCCTTCATCGCCTTGCGATGGGTCACGCGGTCCAGCATGCCGTGTTCCAGCAGGTATTCGGCGCGCTGGAAGCCCTCGGGCAGCTTCTCGCGGATGGTCTGCTCGATCACGCGGGGACCGGCAAAGCAGATCAGCGCGTTCGGTTCGGCGATCTGCACGTCGCCCAGCATGGCATAGCTGGCGGTGACGCCGCCCGTGGTCGGATGGGTCAGCACCACGACATAGGGCAGGTTCGCCTCCTTGAGCATCTGCACCGCGACGGTCGTGCGGGGCATCTGCATCAGCGACAGGATGCCTTCCTGCATCCGCGCACCGCCCGCGGCCGAGAACAGCACCAGCGGGCGCCCGGTTTGCACCGCGCGTTCGGCGGCCGCGATGATCGCGTTGCCGACATACATGCCCATCGACCCGGCCATGAAGCTGAAATCCTGGCCCGCGGCGATGATGGGCGTGCGGCCGATCTCGCCTTCGGCGACCAGCATGGCCTCTTTCTCGCCGGTGGATTTCTGCGCGGCGCGCATCCGGTCGGGGTATTTCTTCTGGTCGCGGAACTGCAGCGGGTCGGCCACGGGTTCGGGGACCTTCACCTCGCGGAAGACGCCGCCGTCGAACAGCGCGGTGAAGCGTTCACGCGGGGTGATCGCCAGGTGATGGTCGCAATTCGTGCAGACGTTCAGGTTGTCCGCCAGTTCGCGGTGGAACAGCATCGTTCCGCAGGACGGGCACTTCGTCCACAAGTTCTCGGGCACCTCGCGGCGCGAGAAGAGCGAATTGATGCGCGGGCGGACGTAGTTGGTGATCCAGTTCATCGCGGGCGACCTGTGGCTGTTTCAAGGCTCGCAGATAGACCGGACGGCGGGGAATTGCAATTGCCGGGGGGCGCGGGGATGATGCGCCCATGTGGGCCACGCTGTTCTATCTTCTTCATACCTCGCTGACATGGGCGATCATCATCCGCGTGCTGCTGCGCCCGCGGCTGGAGCCCGCATCGCGGGTGGCCTGGATCATGGTGGTCGAGGCCGTGCCGCTGGTCGGCATCCTGGCCTATATCCTGTTCGGCGAGGTGCGGATGAACCATGCCGAGGTTCAGCGCATGGCCGATATCCGCGACCGGCTGACCGGTCTGCGCGAACCCAGCCCCGCGGAGCAGGACGACCTGCCGGATGCGCAGCGCGTGCTGGTCGATGCGAATGCCGCGGTGGGGGGGATGCCCGCCCTGTCGGGCAATCGGCTGCGCCTGCTGGAGGAAAGCGACGGGGCGATCGACCGGCTGGTCCATGCGATCGACCGCGCGACGGATCATGTCCATGTCATGTTCTATATCTGGCTGCCCGATGCCAGCGGCACCAAGATCGCCGAGGCGATCATGCGCGCCGAATCCCGCGGCGTCGAATGTCGCGTCATCGTCGATGCACTGGGGTCGCGCGGGCTGGTCCGGTCCGAGCTGTGGCACCGGATGCAGCAGGCGGGCGCGGAATGCGTCACGGCCTTTCCCTGGGGGCTGCCCTTCATCAGCGTGCTGTTCCAGCGGCTGGACCTGCGCAACCACCGCAAGATCGTGGTGATCGACAACCGCCTGGCCTTCACGGGCAGCCGCAACTGCGCGGACCAGGCCTTCGCGGTCAAGGCGCGCTTCGCCCCCTGGGTGGACATCCTCGTCTCGGTCGAGGGGCCGGTGGTGCGCCAGCTGCAATCGATCTTCCTGGCCGACTGGATGAGCTATACCGGCCGCGACCTGGGGCACATGCTGAAGATGGTCGATCCGGTCGCGGCGCCGGGGCAGGTGGCGCAGGTGGTGGCGACGGGGCCGGACCTGCGCTCGGGCAGCATATCGGATTGCATGGTGGGGATGCTGCATGCCGCGCGTCACAGCGTGACGATCACCACGCCCTATTACGTGCCCGATGCCGCGCTGGATGCCGCGATCAGGGCCGCCGCGCGGCGCGGCGTGCGCGTGACGCTGATCCTGCCCGCGCGCAACGACAGCATCATCGTCGGCGCGGCCAGCCAGGGCTTCTGGTACGGGCTGCTGGCGGCGGGGGTGCGGCTGCACCTGTTCCAGCCGGGGCTGCTGCATGCCAAGATCATGACCGTGGACGGGCGCATCGCCATGATCGGCAGCGCCAACCTGGACCGCCGCAGCTTCGAGCTGAACTACGAGGTGAACATGGCCGTGCTGGATGCCGATTGCGTGGCGCAGCTGGACGCGCGGCAGGACAGCTTCCTTGCCCGCGCCGAGGAGATCACGCTGGACCGCGTGCGCGGCTGGTCCGCGCTGCGGCGGCTGCGCAACAACCTGCTGGCGTTGGCATCGCCGCTGCTGTGACACGAAGGGGGAAACCGAGATGGACGAGGAACGGATTGCGGGCGCGATGGCGGGGCTGCCCGCCTGGCAGAGGTCGGATGACGGCACGCGCATCAGCCGCAGCTTCGCGTTCAAGGGCTTTGCCCGCGCGGTCGAGACGGCGAACCTTGCCGCATGGCTGGGCAACCGCCGCAACCACCATCCCGACATCGCCTTCGGATGGGGATATTGCACCGTCAGCTTCACCAGCCACGATGCGGGCGGGCTGACCCAACGCGATTTCGACTGCGCGGCGCGGCTGGATGCGCTGATGGACGGGGAATAGGCCGCAAGGCTTGTGCGACCCTTTCGGGCGGTCTATCCCGAAGGCAGGTGTCGGTCGCTTCCGACCCGTCGTCCATTCAACCGGAGGCCGGATGTCGCGTCACGAGAAAAGCTGGATCTCCCGGCGGATACGCCACCGCGCCGCCACCCAGTGGAGCGGCCTCCTGGACGGGCTGCTGCGCCACCGCCGCCCCGTCCCCGAAGCCCTGCGCGACGAGGCGCGCGACCTGCACCAGGTGCTGGGCCGCTTCATGCAGGTCAGCGACGAATTCGTGCCGGGCATGCGCGACAGCCTGGGCCGGATGGACCTGCCCGGCGGCACCGACTGGCGCTGGCGCCCCGGCGTCATGCAGTCGCGCATCGCCGACAATGCGTTGATCGCCCCGCGCAGCGACCGCTGGCTGTCCGAAGAGGTCGCGCTGTTCCACGATTGCGACGCCCGTGCCCTGCTGCTGAAGCAGGTGCGCAACCGCCGCGCGACCGATCTTGCGGCCTATGGCCTTCGGCTCGAGGTGATGGGCTTCTCGGGCAGCTTCCTGTCCTTTTCGCTGTCGCTGCCGCCCGAGGCATCCGAGGGTCTTGGCGGGCATCACATCGTGCGGCTTCAGGCGGTCCTGCAGGCGGAACGCGCGATCACCGTCTATGCGCGGTTGAACGTCCAGCAGGGGCCGAACACCGAAACCGTCCTGCGCCAGCTGGGCGACCCGATCGAGGGCGCGAACTGCCAGCGCCTGGTCGAGTTCGATCTCGGCTATGCCGACATGTCGCAGCGCAGCGTGGACAAGGCCTGGATCGACCTGATCTTCGAGGCCCCCTACATGAACGCGATCGTGCTGCGCGACGTGGTCCTGTCGCGCCACCCCCGCGCCCAGATCTGAGGAGATGCCGATGACCAGCTTCACCAGCCACGGACTGAAGGGCGGCACCTGGCGCGGTCGCCTGACGGCCCGGACCGAACCCGCCCGCGTCGTTCTGGTCCAGACCGGAGAGATCCTGTCCGAGGCCCGCCTGACCGCCGATGGCGAGGGGGCGTGGCTGGTCGAGGTGGACCTGCCCGGCACGGTCGTGTCCGAAGGGGTGCACACGCTGCTGTTGAAGGCCGAGCCCGAGGCCGGATCGGGCGCGACCGATGCCGAAGGAGCGACGATCGCCCGGCTGCCCCTGATCGCGGGGCATCCCCTGGACGAGGACCTGCTGGCCGAACTGTCCGCCCTGCGCGCCGAACTGGACCTGTGCAAGCGCGAATTGCGCCGTTTCGCGGCCGAAACCCGCGCGCGGGGCTGATCGGACAGGCGTCACCGCCGCGTCATGTTTCCTTGCGAATAACGGGGCGTGGCCCTATATCGGCGGCCTTACGACCGCCGCGATGGACCGTCGCAACAGCCCCTTCGACCGGAGCCCCGCCCATGACCCAGCCGCAGACCCCGTACTACCTGATCGACATGGCCAAGCTTCGCGCCAACATGGAGAAGGTGGCCTATCTGCGCGAGCGTTCGGGCGCCAAGGCACTGCTGGCGCTGAAATGCTTCGCGACCTGGTCGGTCTTCGACGGGATGCGCGACTACATGGACGGGACCACGTCCTCGTCGCTGTACGAACTTCGCCTGGGCCACGAGGAATTCGGCAAGGAGACCCATGCCTATTCCGTCGCCTGGGCCGATCACGAGATCGACGAGGCGATCGGCTATGCCGACAAGATCATCTTCAACAGCCTGTCGCAGCTGGACCGTTACGCGGACAAGGCGCAGGCGGCCGGCGTCACCGCGGGCCTGCGGCTGAACCCGCGCTTCTCGACCAGCGGGTTCGACCTGGCCGACCCCGCGCGCGAATTCTCGCGCCTCGGGGAATGGGACATGGCCGTGCTGGAGAAGGCGCTGGACCGGATCAGCGGCGTCATGATCCACTATAACTGCGAGAACGGCGACTTCGACCTGTTCGACCGTCAGCTGACCCGGATCGAGACCGAGTTCGGCGATTTCCTGAAGAAGCTGGACTGGGTGTCCCTGGGCGGCGGCATCCATTTCACCGGCGAGGGGTATCCGCTGGACCGCCTGGCCGACCGGCTGCGCGACTTCCAGGACCGCTTCGGCGTGCAGGCCTTCCTGGAACCGGGCGAGGCCAGCATCACCAAGACGACCACGCTGGAGGTCAGCGTGCTGGACATCGTCAACAACGGCAAGGACGTCGCGATCGTCGACAGCAGCACCGAGGCGCATATGCTGGACCTGCTGATCTATCGCGAGACGGCCAAGCTGCCGCAGGACGGCGATCACGCATACCAGATCGCGGGCAAGACCTGCCTTGCGGGCGACATCTTCGGCGAGGCGCGCTTCGCGCAGCCGCTGAAGGTCGGCGACCGGGTCAGCATCGCGGATGCCGCGGGCTATACCATGGTCAAGAAGAACTGGTTCAACGGCGTGGCCATGCCCGCCATTGCACGGCGCGAAGAAGACGGAACGGTTCGCACCGTCCGCGGCTTCGGCTATGATGACTACAAAGGCAGCCTCTCGTAAGGCGACCCATTCTTTACCCCGAAGGAGTTGGAATTGGCCAAGAAGAACGTCCTCATCATCGGCGCCGGTGGCGTCGCACAGGTTTCGGCACACAAGGTGGCGCAATGGGCCGCCGAGTTCGGCGATCTGCATATCGCGAACCGGACGCAGTCCAAGGCCGACGCCATCGTCGAGAGCCTGCGCGAGAAGGGGCACGACATGCCCTTCGCCACCCATGCGCTGGATGCCATGGACGCCGATGCCGTCGAGGCGCTGATCCGCAAGATCGACGCGGGCATCGTGATCAACGTGGGCACGGCCTTCATCAACATGACGGTGCTGGAAGGCTGCATCCGCGCGGGCGCGGCCTATATCGACACCGCCATCCACGAGGATCCGGCCAAGATCTGCGAGACGCCGCCCTGGTACGGCAACTATGAATGGAAACGCCGCGAGGACGTGGCCGCCGCGGGCATCACCGCGGTCCTGGGCGCGGGCTTCGATCCCGGCGTGGTGAACGCCTATGCCCGCCTGGCCGAGGACGAGTATTTCGACAAGATCGACAGCATCGACATCGTGGACATCAATGCCGGCTCGCACGGCCGCTGGTTCGCCACGAATTTCGATCCCGAGATCAACTTCCGCGAATTCACCGGCACCGTCTATTCCTGGCAGGGCGGCGAGTGGAAGACGAACAGGATGTTCGAGGTCGGTCGCGAATGGGACCTGCCCGTCGTCGGCAAGCGCACCGCCTATCTGTCGGGCCATGACGAGGTGCACAGCCTGTCCGTCCGCTACAAGGACAGCGATGTCCGCTTCTGGATGGGCTTCGGCGAACATTACATCAACGTGTTCACCGTCCTGCAGAACCTGGGCCTGCTGTCCGAACAGCCCGTGACCACCGCCGAGGGGCAGGAGGTCGTGCCGCTGAAGGTCGTCAAGGCCGTGCTGCCAGATCCCGCCAGCCTTGCGCCCGATTACGAGGGCAAGACCTGCATCGGCGACCTGGTCAAGGGCAGCCTGAACGGCAAGGAAGGCGAGGTGTTCATCTATAACGTCGCGGACCACAAGGAGGCCTTCCTCGAAGTCGGCAGCCAGGGCATCAGCTTCACCGCCGGCGTGCCGCCCGTCGCGGCCGCGATCCTGATCGCGCGCGGTCCCTGGGACGTGAAGAAGATGGCCAATGTCGAGGATCTGCCCGCGCGGCCCTTCCTCGAACTGCTGGGCGAGATGGGTCTGCCCACCCGCGTCATCGACGAGACGGGCGACCACCCGATCTGATCGCGACCCGCAAGGTCGAACCGCAGGGGCGGGCCGGAACATCCGGCCCGCCTTTCGCGTTTCGGGCCGTATCGTCCGACAAGATCGCGGGAGGGGACCACATGCCCAGGGAACCGGGGAACCTGTTTCCCCGCCGAGAGAAACACGAGAAACCCGCACCCTTCCCGCGGATCGTCGGCTGGTCGCTGGCCGGGATTTTCATGATCCTGGCGTTCTCGGCCATCGCGGCGGGGCGGGACTTCCTGATGCCCGTGACGATGGCGCTGCTGCTGTTCTTCGTCTTCACGCCGCTGCGCCGCCTGGCCGAGCGTCGCAACATCCCCGACGGGATCACCGCGCTTGGGGTCACGCTGTCGATCCTGCTGACGGTCGGCGTCATCTTCTATGCCGCCAGCGGGCCGCTGACGCGGGCGATGGACAACATGCCGATCATCAGCGCCCAGCTCGAACGCAAGTTCGAGAACGTGCGCGAATCCTTCTCGGACCTGCAGGATGCCGTCCGGCGCATCGACGAGGCGCAGGAGATGGACGACGAGGACGAACCCGCCGCCGCCATCAAGATCGAGCAGGACGGCCAGACGACCCTTGGCACCGTGCTGTCGATGACGCCCCTGCTGATGGGGCAGATCCTGTTCACGATGGTCCTGCTGTTCTTCATGATCGCCTCGGGAGATCTTCTGTATCTGAAAATCGTCCAGAGCTTCGACCGGCTGCGCGACAAGCGCTCGGCCTACCTGGCGCTGCGAGAGATCGAGGAATCGCTTGGGAATTACCTGGGCGCCATCACGGTCATCAATGCGGGGCTGGGGCTGGCGGTCGGCTTGACGATGTGGGCCTGGGGAATGCCCGGCGCGCTGCTGTTCGGGATCGGGGCGTTCGTCCTGAACTACATCCCCTATCTGGGCGCGATCACGGGCGTCGCCATCGCGGGACTGGTCGCGCTGGTGGTGATGCCGGGGCTGTTCTGGCCCGCCATGGTCGCCGGCAGCTATCTGGCGCTGACATCGCTGGAGGGGCAGATCATCACGCCCTATTTCGTGTCGCGCAGGTTGCAGATGAACACGGTCGTCGTGTTCCTGGCCGTCGCCCTGTGGGCCTGGCTGTGGTCCGTGATCGGCATGGTCATCGCGGTGCCGGTGCTGGTGGTGCTGCGCGTCCTGGCCGAACATGTGCCGGGATGGGAGAAGTTCGGCAACTTCCTTGCGGGCGAGGATCCGCCCCCGCTAGAGGATCCCGACGAGACCGCTGCCCGCGATCTTGTCGAGACCGGCGCGGGTGCCGAGGATCACGAGACCGCCCGCATCGCCACGCGGCAGGTCATGACCCACGATCATGACGACCCGACATAGCAGAAGGGCCCCGGAAACGGGGCCCTTCGCAATTCGCAAGCTCGGTCGCGATCAGCCCTGCGGCAGGCTCTCGGCGATGTCGTTCACGGCGGCCTCGATCTGCTGGCAGGTCTCGGCCTCGGTGCTGCCCTGGCCTTCGGCGGCCTCGGCCAGCGTCATCTCCTGACCGGCGATCGCGACGGTGCCTTCGGCGCCCTTGTCCTCGGCGGTCTGGCCTGCGGTCTCGTCACCGGCGGGCAGCATGCCGACCAGCTGGCCCTGCGTCTCGATCGCCTCGGGGCCGGTATGACCCTGTTCCTGGCAATATTGCAGGATGCCCAGCTGGTTGCGGGCGGCTTCGTAATTCGCGGCGGCATCCTCGGCCGTGGGCTGGGGCGCTTCGGCGGTCTGCGCGAAGGCTGCGGGGGCGGCAAGGGTGATGCCGAGGGCTACTGCGAAATGGCGGATCATGCGATTACTCCTTTTCCGTCATGCGCGCTGTCGTTTGCGCGTCTGGATGGAAGCTAGGGGCCATTTCCGGGAATTGCCCGTAACGGAAGCGTGCATGGCAAAACCCCGCCTGAAGGGTCGCCAAGGGCCCGCCGGTTCCGGCAGGTTCCTGCCTTGAACGCCCTTGTGAGAAGGGCGGAGCAGGGTTCCATTCCGATTGCGATATTTAATCCGCTTTTGATAACAGTGGCTTGTGGAATATCACGGCGGCGTGATCGAACTTCCGTCGATTTGGCGTTGTTGGCTGGACAATCGCGGCAACGAAACGGGCCGCGTCTTTGAAAACAGGAGAACACGTCATGATGACCAAGACGATGACCGCCCTGACGACCGCACTGCTGATGGCCGGCACCGCCAGCTTCGCACAGACCGAACCCGCCACCGCCATGGACGACCAGGTCCAGGTCGGCGCATCCACCGACGGCGACGAGCCGCCCACCGAGACGCCCAGCTCGACCGATCTGAGCGGCGACGAGATCATCCCGACCGACGCCGAGACCGCCTCGACCGACGGTGACGAATACGACGCTGTCGCCGACACGATCCCGGCCGAAGCCGCTGCCGAAGTCGAAGGCGATACCGGTCTGGAAGAGGACGGTGGAGCCGAGACCTCGGGCATGAGCGAAGGCGAAGACCTGAACTGATCCCGCGACCCTCACGCGCGGAGTGGAAGGGCCGGACATTGCGTCCGGCCCTTTTTCAATGCGTGTCGTCCACCAGCTGTGCCAGCCAGTCGCGGAACCGGATCAGCGGCGGATGCGCGTCCTTGGATGCGGGCCAGACCAGCCAATAGGCCCCGCTGGCCGGCACGTTCTGGTCCAGCACAGGCGCAAGGCGGCCCTCGGCGATCTCGACGCGCGCAAGATAATGGGGCAGCAGCGCCACCCCCAGCCCCGAGATCGCGGCCTGGATCATGGTCGAGAACTGGTCCATCACCATGCCCGCAGCCCCCGGCGGCTGGGTGCCGTGCGCGGCGAACCAGTCCGCCCAGCCCATCGTCCGCGTCTCCAGCTGCAGGCGCGGCAGGACGGCCATGTCGGCCACGTCGCGGACGGGATTGCGGGCCAGGAAATCGGGCGCCGCGCAGGCCGTCAGCCTTTCGTCGAACAGCTTCAGATGCCGGACGTCCGGCCAATCCTGCTGTCCGAAGTAAATGGCCGCGTCATGCGTCTCGGCGCGGAAGCTGAAGCGGCGGATCTGCGTGGACAGGTTGATCGCGATGCCCGGATTGTCGCCCAGGAAACGCCCCAGATGCGGCGCCAGCCAGCGCGTCGCCAGCGTCGGCAGCACCGACAGCGACAGCGTGCCCCCGCCCGGATTGGCCATCATCGACATGCTGGCCCGCTGGATGATGTCCAGCCCCCGCGAGATGTCGTTCTGATAGGCGCGGGCCTCGGGCAGGGGGATCAGGCTGCGGTTCTGGCGCAGGAACAGCGGCTTGCCGATGCGGTCCTCCAACGCGCGGATCAGGCGGCTGACAGTGCTCTGGGTCAGGTGCAGCTCGTCCGCGGCGGCGGTCACGGACTGGTGGCGCATCACCGCCTCGAAGGCGATCAGCTGGGACAACGAGGGCAGGAAATGTCTCTGGCGCATGATGCATGTATAGGATGCATGGAAAGATGCGAAAAGATCGTTTTCATGACAGGCATCGCCCGCGGTATGGTGGCGCCGACAGATTCAAAGGGGGGTTCCCATGCTGGACCGTGACGAAAAACCCGCACCGGCGGTCGACCACAAGGGCGGCGGTTTCGTGTGGCAGGATCCGTTCCTGCTGGACGATCAGCTGACCGAGGACGAGCGCATGATCCGCGACTCGGCGCAGGCCTTCGCGGCCGACCGGCTGCTGCCGGGGATCGAAGAAGCCTATCTGGACGAACATACCGATCCCGCGATCTTCCGCGCCATGGGCGAGGCGGGCCTTCTGGGCGTCACCATCCCCGAGGAATATGGCGGGGTCGGCGCGTCCTATGTCGCCTATGGCCTGGTCGCGCGCGAGGTCGAGCGCATCGACAGCGGCTATCGCAGCATGATGTCGGTGCAGTCCAGCCTGGTGATGTTCCCGATCCATGCCTACGGCTCCGAGGAGCAACGCCGGAAATACCTGCCGAAGCTTGCATCGGGCGAATGGATCGGCTGCTTCGGCCTGACCGAGCCCGATGCCGGGTCGGACCCCGGCGGCATGAAAACCCGCGCCCGCAAGACCGATGGCGGCTATGTCCTGTCGGGGTCGAAGATGTGGATCTCGAACAGCCCTATCGCGGATGTCTTCGTGGTCTGGGCCAAGTCCGAGGCCCATGGCGGCAAGGTCCGCGGCTTCATTCTGGAAAAGGGCATGAAGGGGCTGTCCGCGCCCAAGATCGGCGGCAAGCTGAGCCTGCGCGCCTCGATCACCGGAGAGATCGTGATGGACGATGTCGAGGTCCCCGAGGATGCGATCCTGCCCAATGTGCAGGGCATGGGCGGGCCGTTCGGCTGTCTCAACCGTGCGCGTTACGGCATCAGCTGGGGTGTCATGGGTGCGGCCGAGGATTGCTGGTATCGCGCCCACCGATACGGGATGGACCGCAAGCAGTTCAACCGGCCCCTGGCCGCGACGCAGCTGTACCAGAAGAAGCTGGCCGACATGCAGACCGAGATCGCGCTTGGCCTGCAGGGCAGCCTGCGCGTCGGTCGCCTGATGGACGAGGGCCGCTTCGCCCCCGAGATGATCAGCATCATGAAGCGCAACAATTGCGGCAAGGCGCTGGATATCGCCCGTCAGGCCCGCGACATGCATGGCGGCAACGGCATCCAGGTCGAATATCACGTCATGCGCCACGCCCAGAACCTGGAGACGGTGAACACCTACGAGGGCACGCATGACGTCCATGCGCTGATCCTGGGACGTGCGCAGACCGGGATCCAGGCCTTTGGCTGATCGCCCGCTGAAGGGGCTGCGCGTCGTCGAACTGGCGCGCATCCTTGCCGGCCCCTGGATCGGGCAGACGCTGGCCGATCTGGGCGCCGAGGTGATCAAGGTCGAATCGCCCGGAGGCGACGACACGCGACGTTGGGGGCCGCCCTTCATCGAACGGCCCCTGCCGGATGGCGGTACCGAACGGGTCGCGGCCTATTTCCACTGCGCCAATCGCGGCAAGTCCAGCGTCACCTGCGATTTCGGCGACCCTGACGATCTGGCGCGGCTGAAGGCGCTGATCGCCGAGGCCGATGTCGTGATCGAGAATTTCCGCCCCGGCCAGCTTGCCCGCTTCGGGCTGGATTACGACAGCCTGTCGGCGGAGAATCCGGGGCTGGTCTATGCCTCGGTCACGGGCTTCGGGCAGGACGGACCGCGCGCCCGGCAGCCGGGCTATGATTTCATGATCCAGGGCATGACGGGGATCATGGACCTGACGGGCGATCCGCAGGGCGAACCGCAGAAGGTCGGCGTCGCCTGGATCGACATCTTCACCGGGCTTTACGGCGTGATCGGCATTCAGGCCGCGCTGGCCGAAAGGGCCGCGTCGGGGCGCGGCCAGCAGGTGGACCTGTCGCTGATGGATTGCGGCACCGCGGTGCTGGCGAACCAGGCCGCGAACTTTCTTCTGGGGGGCAGCACTCCCAGCCGGCTGGGCAATGCGCATCCCAACATCGTCCCCTACCAGGTGTTTCCGGCAGCGGATGGCCACCTGATCATCGCCTGCGGCAACGACCGCCAGTTCGCCGCGCTGTGCGACGTCCTAGGCCTGGATTGCGCGCAGGATCCGCGTTTCCGGGAAAACGCGGGCCGGGTGGCAAATCGCGAGGCGCTGATCGCCGCGATGTCCGAGGCGACGCGGGCTTGGGCGAAATCCGGCCTGATCGACGCGCTGACCGCCGTTGGCGTTCCGGGCGGCCCGATCAATTCCGTGGCCGAGGCGCTGGACGATCCGCAGATCCGTGCGCGCGGGCTGCGCATCACCCCCGAGGGGATCGCGGGGCTGCGCAGCCCGGTGCGATTCTCGCGCAGTGATTCGATCAGCGACCGGGCCGCGCCGGTGCTGGGATCGGGAAACTGGGGGTTCTCGGGCTAGGGGAAGGCCTGCGGCAGATCGCCGCAGAGGGGGCTCTCTGCCCGCCGAACGGGGCGGGCAGAGGCGTTTCGGGCGATCAGCGGTGTTCGGTGATTCGCAGGAAGTACAGCGCGGCGCAGGTCACGATCGCGCCCGACAGCAGGTACAGCGCGGCGGACCACAGCCCGAATGCCGAGGTCAGCGACAGCCCGACCAGCGGCGCGAAGGCCGCGCCGAACAGCCACGAGAAGTTCGTCGACAGCGCCGAACCCGAATAGCGGAACTGCGTCGGATAGCGGTTCGGAACGATCGCGCTTGCCTGGCCATAGGCCAGCCCCAGCAGGACCATGCCCGTCACGATGAAGACGCCCGGCGCCGTGTCCAGCGTGCCGATGGTCAGGCACAGCAGGGGAATCAGCGCGGTCGTGACACCCAGCAGGGTGCGGCGACCGAAGCGGTCGGCCAGCGGCCCCGAGGCCATGACCGACACGATCGCCAGCGAACCGCCCAGCAGTTCCCACAGCAGGATCGTCGCGATCTCGTGGTCCGAATAGAGCTTGGCGTAGGCCAGCGGGAAGACCGTCACCATGTGGAACAGCGCATAGCTGGCCAGCGGCAGGAAGGTCGACAGCACGATCGGGCGCCAGTGGTTGCGGATCAGATCGCCATAGGGGGCGGACTGCATCAGGCGCTCGTCATTGCCGAAGTCGGTTTCCAGCAGGCGCAGGCGCGCGAACAGCGACACGACGTTCACCGCGATGACCGCGAAGAAGGCGAAACGCCAGCCATAGCGCAGGAATTCCTCGTGGGTCAGGAAGCCCGTCAGCACGAAGAAGATCGATGCCGCGACGCAGAATCCGATGGGTCCGCCAAGCTGCGGCACCATGCCGTAGACGCCCTTGCGCCCCTCGGGTGCGGCATTTTGAAGCTGAAGCGTCAGCCCGTCCCATGCCCCGCCAAGGCCCAGGCCCTGCACGAAGCGGAAGACCGCCAGCAGGATCGGCGCCATCACGCCGATGCTGTCATGGCCCGGCAGCAGGCCGATCGCCACGGTCGAGACGCCCAGAAGCATCAGCGCGGCCATCACCTTGCCCTTGCGGCCGATCACCTTCTGCGCCTCGCGGCCCAGCACGCTTGCGATGGGGCGGGCGATGAAAGCCAATGAAAAGATTGCGAAACTCAGCAGGGTTCCGGTGACCGGGTCTTGGTTCGGGAAGAACAGTTCCGGGAAAACCAGCGCCGAGGCGATGGCATATACGAAGAAGCCGAAGAAATCGGTGACGCGCGCCATGATGACGGTGGTGACCACCTCGTCGATCGTGGCGTGTTCGCTGTGATGTGCGTCAGTGCTGGTCATGAAGGGGCTGCCTGTCACTGTTCATGTAGAAGGTTGTGGTAACGCCATGCGTCGAAGACACTGCCATTTGTAGATCGGCGACTTGTATCACGGGATGCGGCAGAGTTACACGGTGCCCGCGCGGGCAGGGCGTTCTATATGACGGTCCTGTCCTTAACGAAAGACGACACCCAAAGGCTGGTGAGTAACCCCATGCGCGTCTGGCAAAAACTTGCAGTCCTCCCTGCACTCGCGACCGTCTCGGCCTGCGATCTTGTGGTTCTCGACCCTTCCGGGGACGTGGCCGCCCAACAAGGCGATCTCATCGTCTATTCCACAATCCTCATGCTGATCGTGATTCTGCCCGTGATGGCGCTGACCGCGTTCTTCGCATGGCATTACCGCGCCTCGAACAAGAAGGCGAAGTACGAACCCGAATGGGACCACTCGATCAGCCTCGAGGTCGTGGTCTGGATGGTTCCGCTGGCGATCATCATCTGCCTTGCGGGCCTGACCTGGGTCGCGACGCACCGCCTGAACCCCTATGACCCGCTCGGGCGCATCTCGGCCGACAAGGCGATCGACCCGAATGTCGAGCCGCTGGTCGTCGAGGTCGTCGCGATGGACTGGAAATGGCTGTTCATCTATCCCGAGCAGGGCGTGGCGATGGTCAACGAGGCCGCCGTCATCACTGACCGTCCCGTCGAATGGCGCATCACCTCGACCACCGTGATGAACTCGTTCTACGTGCCCGCGATGGCCGGACAGATCTACGCGATGGCCGGCATGCAGACCGAGCTGAACGCCGTGATGAACGAGGAAGGCACCTTCCGCGGCTTCTCGGCGAACTACAGCGGCAACGGCTTCAACCACATGAATTTCGACCTGCACAGCTTCGACCAGGCGGGCTTCGACCAGTGGGTCGAAAACGTCCGCAGCGAAGGCGGGATGCTGGACCGCGACACCTTCGTCGAGCTGGAGAAACCCTCGATCGACCACCCGGTCACCGCCTTCGACGGCATCGAGGAGAACCTCTGGGACCGCATTCTCAACCTCTGCGTCAGCGACGACGACCTCTGCGTCAACGACATGATGATGGTCGACGCCCTTGGCGGCGGCGGCATTGAGGGGCTGTACAACCGCGAGGCCTATCGCGGCATCTGCTCGGTCGAGAACCCCGAGGCCCTGTTCGAGATCCTGCGTCCGACCGACAGCGCGCATGCGGCCGACATCCTGGCCGCACTGGACGCGCCGCTGCAGTCGACGCCCGCCGAGGCCCCCGTGATCGGGACCCGGACCGAACCTACCGAGGCGAACTGAGAAAATGGCAACCGCAGATACAGTTCACGGCACCGCCGGTGCCCTTGTGACCGACCCGATATTCGGCCGGCTGACCTGGGACGTCCTTCCGTTCCACGAGCCCGTCATCCTTGCCGCCTTCGTCGGCACCGTCCTTCTGGGCGGCGCGGTCGTGGGCGCGCTCACCTATTTCCGGCTCTGGGGATATCTCTGGAGCAACTGGTTCATCTCGATCGACCACAAGAAGATCGGCATCATGTACATGGTGCTGGGCCTGATCATGTTCGTGCGCGGCTTTGCCGACGCCATCATGATGCGGTCGCAGCAGGCGCTGGCGTCGATGGGATACGAGGGATACCTCAACGCCCACCATTACGACCAGGTCTTCACGGCGCATGGCGTCATCATGATCTTCTTCGCGGCGATGCCCTTCGTCACGGGCTTCATGAACTATGTCATGCCGCTGCAGATCGGCGCGCGCGACGTGGCCTTTCCGTTCCTGAACAACTTCAGCTTCTGGCTGACGGCCTCGGGTGCGGTGCTGATCATGGTGTCGCTGTTCGTGGGTGAATTCGCGACGACAGGCTGGCTGGCCTATCCGCCGCTGTCGGGACCGGAATACAGCATCGGCGTGGGGATGGACTACTATCTCTGGGCGCTGAACATCGCGGGGATCGGGACGACATTGTCCGGGATCAACCTGCTGGTGACGCTGGTCAAGATGCGCGCGCCGGGCATGGGCTGGATGAAGATGCCGATCTTCTGCTGGACGACGCTGTGCACGAACGTGCTGATCGTGGCGTCTTTCCCCGTGCTGACCGCCACGCTCGCGCTGCTGACGGCCGACCGCTACATCGGGACGAACTTCTTCTCGAACGACCTCGGCGGCAACCCGATGATGTACGTGAACCTGATCTGGATCTGGGGCCACCCCGAGGTCTACATCCTGATCCTTCCCATCTTCGGCATCTTCTCCGAGGTGGTCTGCACCTTCTCCTCGAAGCGGCTGTTCGGCTATACCTCGATGGTCTACGCGACCTGCGTGATCATGGTCCTCAGCTATATCGTGTGGCTGCACCACTTCTTCACGATGGGTGCGGGGTCGAACGTGAACGCCTTCTTCGGCACCACGACGATGATCATCTCGATCCCGACGGGGGCCAAGCTCTTCAACTGGCTGTTCACCATGTACAAGGGCCGCATCCGGTACGAGCCGCCCATGCTGTGGACCGTCGGCTTCATGATCACCTTCGTGATCGGCGGCATGACGGGCGTGCTGCTGGCCGTTCCGCCCGCGGATTACGTGCTGCACAACTCGCTGTTCCTGATCGCGCATTTCCACAACGTGATCATCGGGGGCGTGGTCTTCGGCGTCTTCGCGGGGATCGGCTACTGGTTCCCGAAGGCCTTCGGCTTCAAGCTGGACCCGTTCTGGGGCAAGGTCAGCTTCTGGTTCTGGATCGTCGGCTTCTACCTGGCGTTCATGCCGCTCTACGTCCTGGGCCTGATGGGCGTCACGCGCCGCCTCAGCCAGTTCGAGGATACCGCCTATGCCGTCTACTTCGTGACGGCAGCGATCGGTGCGGTCTGCATCGCCATCGGGATCGCCGCATTCTTCATGCAGCTCTATGTCTCGATCCGCGACCGCAACACGCCGCGCCTGCGCGACTTCTCGGGCGATCCCTGGAACGGGCGCACGCTGGAATGGTCGACCTCGTCGCCGCCGCCCTACTACAACTTCGCCTTCACCCCGCAGGTGCATGACATCGACGCCTACGAGCACATGAAGCGCAACGACTACAAGCGCCCTCTGGAAGGCTTCGTGCCGATCCACATGCCGCGCTACACGGCTTCGGGGATCATCATCTCGGGCTTCATGACGGTGATGGGCTTCGCGCTGGTGTGGCACATCTGGTGGTTGGCGGCGCTCGGCTTCCTGGCCTCGGTGGGCCTGGGGATCGCGCATACCTTCAACTACGACCGCGACTACTATGTGCCGGCGGACGAGGTCGGTGAAATCGAAGCGGCGCGCACGCGCCAACTGGTGGAGCAGGCTTGATGAGCAGCATCGCGCAAAAGACCGGCGGGATGGCGAAGGAAGCCGAACCCGGCGACGACAAGCCCTTCCAGTTCCACGTGTTCGAGACCGAGCACGACGAGGAAGAGCACGGCCACGATACCGGCACCATGCTGGGCTTCTGGATCTACCTGATGAGCGACTGCCTCATCTTCGGGATCCTGTTCGCCGTGCATGCCGTGCTGGGGCAGAACTATGCGGCGGGGCCGTCCCCCGCCGACCTGTTCGAGATCGAGATGATCCTCGTCTCGACCTTCATGCTGCTCTTCTCGTCCATCACCTACGGCTTCGCGGTCCTCGCGATGCAGAAGGACGACCGGAAGGGCCTCGTGCGCTGGCTGATCGTCACCGGCATCTTCGGCCTCGCGTTCCTTGGGCTGGAAATCTACGAGTTCAGCCACCTGTGGCACCTGGGCGCGACGCCCATGGCCAGCGCGTTCCTGTCGTCCTTCTACTTCCTGGTCGGCACGCACGGGCTGCACGTCACCGCGGGCTGCATCTGGCTGGTCGTCCTGCTGACCCAGGTCGGCATGCACGGCCTGACCCACGAGAACCGCCGCCGGATCATGTGCCTCAGCCTGTTCTGGCACTTCCTCGACCTGATCTGGATCGGCGTCTTTTCCTTCGTCTACCTCACGGGGGTGCTGCTATGAGCGCGCATGACAACGAGGCGCACGGCTCCTACAAGTCCTACCTGATCGGCTTCGGCCTGTCGGTGATCCTGACGCTGATCCCCTTCGGCCTGGTCATCGGCGAGTTCGAGGTCGGGCTGCCCTGGGCCGTGGGCATCATCTTCGGTCTGGGCGCGATCCAGATCCTGGTGCATGTCCACTACTTCCTGCACGTGACCTTCCGCGCCGAGAACGGCTGGCAGTTCATGTCGCTGGTCTTCACCGCCACGCTGCTGGTCATCGTCCTGGCCGGGTCGATCTGGGTCATGTTCCACCTGAACGAGAACATGATGCCGTCGCACGACCAGATCGAGCGGGTTCGCAACCTGCCGTGACCGAGGCGCGGGAACATGGGCGCAGGCGCTGGCTGGACATCGTCCTGCTGGCGCTGGCGGGGGTGGTCTTCGTGACCCTGGTCGGCCTTGGGAACTGGCAGATGCGACGCCTGTCGTGGAAGCTGGACCTGATCGAGGCCGTCGAGACCCGCGCCCATGGCGATCCCGTCGCCCCGCCCGAACCGCCCGTGACCCAGGACGACGACGCCTATCTGCGGGTCGAGGTGACGGGCAGCTTCCGCCATGACCGCTCGCTTCTGGTCAAGGCCGTGACCGAGATCGGTCCCGGCTTCTGGCTGATGACGCCGCTGGATCGCCCCGAGGGGGCGGTCTGGATCAATCGCGGCTTCGTCCCCACATCGGGTGACTGGACCCGCCCCGAGGGCCGCCAGCGGATCGAGGGGCTGCTTCGCATCACCGAACCCGGCGGCACCCTGCTGGAGAAGAACGACCCCGAGGGCGATCGGTGGGTCTCGCGCGATATCGCCGCCATGAACGCGGCGACGGGCATCGACGCGCAGCCCGGATATTTCATCGACGCCGACCAGCAGGGCACCCCCGACGCCTGGCCGCGCGGCGGGCTGACGATCATCGACTTCCGCAACTCGCACCTGTCCTACGCGCTGACCTGGTACGCGATGGCGCTGCTGCTGGTCGCGGGTATGGCATGGGCCATCCGCGACCGGCTGCGCGGCGACGACTGACGGATCTCCGGCGCATGGCTTGCCATGCGCGGCCCTGCGGTGCAGGCTGCTGACGGTCGGCCGGGGGCATCAAGTGATATACCGGTCCCCGGCATGCCCCGATGATCGCCGGCATTCCTTACACGTCGAAAGGCGCCCCGTTCGCGTCCCGCTGATCGAAGGGCCATGTCCCCCGGGGGCGATGATCGTTCGTCAGCCGGGAAATGTCCTGGCAGACGGCTCCTTCGGTCAGGGCCATCACCTGCCGGCGTGGCAATTCGCGCAATTCGGGCGACAGATATCCCGACTTGACGACCAGCAGACGAAAATCGCCAGGCGTCAGGCCCAGCTTCGCGAAATCGCTCAGGTGGTGGAACGGGCGTCGCCTGTCCGAGATGACGACCGTGATCCCGCCAATGGCGATGACGGCGCAGCCCTCCGCGAAGCGGCACAGGTCGGGCGTCAGTTCGAACCTGGGCCCCCCGCCCCCCAAGCTGCCGCCGAGGGTGATCGTTCCCGCGCCCTGTTGCAGCGCTGCATGGGCCACTGGGTCCGCGATGCCCGCGATCAGGACCGAGCCAAGCCCCGCATCCAGCACATGGCGCAGCACATCGGCCCGGTCGCCCACGCCCCCCGCGGTCGGGTTGTCTCCGCTGTCGGCCAAGATGGCGGGTCCGTGCGCGACATGACCAAACGCATCGGGCAGCGGCAGGGACACCATGTCGAAGGCCAGTTCGGGCAGGGCGTCGCGATAGGCGCGCGCAACGCCCCGTGCCGTGTCCTGGCCTGCGCGGCGGTCGGTGGCCGTGACGACCGCCGCCGCCGTGGCGCGGGGGCTGTCGGCCCAGACATATCCGATCATCAGGTTCGCATCCTCGATCCCCGGCGCCGCGTCGTGATCGGCCAGCGCGGCATAGAGCCGGTCGCAGGGCGCCACGAAGGTCGATGACATCTCGCCCGAGACGAGGATCGGGATCGGCACCCGGATCACGGACGGGCGCGGCCCGCCCGCCAGCGCCCGGGCAAGGATCGTCGCGGCACGCGTCCATGTCAGGGGCACATCGACATGGGGCGCGGTTCGATAGGCCGCGAAGCCGTCCAGGGCATCGCAGATCCGTTCGGTGATCTGCCCATGCAGGTCGAACGCCGCCGAGATGATGGCATCGGGTCCGACGATCCGCCGGATCTCGGCGATGAAGTCACCCTCGGGGTCGTCGATGCCCGGCACGAACATCGCGCCATGCATCAGCAGCAGCACGCCGTCCAGCGGCATGGCGGCGCGCAACCGGCGCATGAATTCGGCCCGCTGCGCGTCGAAGGTGGCGGCGGCGACCGGCCCGCCGGGAACCGATCTGTCATGCAGGATCGGTATCGGGTGTATCCCGTGTCCTGCAAAGTCGAACGGGACCGAGGCGGTCAGCGCGGCCCCCTCGATCCGGGTGAAATCCCCGGCCGTCTGTTCCAGCGGGGAATAGCTGGAACATTCGGTATGCAACCCGCCGATCGCCACCCGCCTCACAGCTGCGGCACCAGGTGGGACAGGGCGAAGAAGCGGTCCGCATCCTTGCGGTCGCCCGCCGTCCATGCGGCTTCGCTGACGGCGGCAAGGCGGGGGAACATCATGGCGTTCAGCCGTTCCGTCGTGTGCAGGTATTCGGTCCAGATCCCGGCCTGAACCCCCAGCAGACGGCCCGGTCCTTCGGGCAGGTCCAGCCCGACCTCGTAGGCATAGCTGTCCTCGGGGGTGGCCGCCCCCGCCCAGGAAATGCCGCGCGCATCCCAGCCTTCGGATTCCACCATGTCGAGGTAATAGGCCTGCCCCGGCGTCGCGACCACGTCATAGCCTTCGCGGATCAGTTCCGCGACGCGTTCCTTGCTGCGCCACGCGAAGAGGACGGCGGTGTCGGGCGATATGCCGCCCCCCTCGGCCGCCTCGTCCCATGCGCCGATCCTGCGCCCGCGTTCGGCCAGATGCGCCTGCGCGCGCCGCAGGAAATGCGCCTGCAGTTCGGCCGTTCCCGACAGCCCGTGCAGGGATGCATGGGCCTGCGCGGCGGGGGAACGCGACCAGGCGCTATGTTCCACCTCGTCGGCGCCGACATGGATGATCTCGAAGGGGAAGAAGGCCGCGGCCTCGTCCAGCAGGGTATGGGCGACCTCGTAGCTTCGGGGCAGGCCGGGGTTGAGCGCGTTGTTCGTGAACCCCTGCACCGAGCGATAGGCGTTCTCGGGTTCCTCGGGATCGCGCAGACCGGGAACCGAAGCGATCAGCGACGAGGCATGTCCGGGCATCTCGACCTCGGGCATGACCTCGATGCCCAGCATCGCGGCATGGTCCAGCACGGCTGCGATATCCTCGGGGGGGTAGAAGCCCGACTGGCCGTCCGGCCCGTCGCCATATTGGGGCGGCATGGGCGCGCCGCGCCTGCGCGTGGCGCCGGTCGCGTTCAGCTGGGGGAAGGCGGCGGATGGGATGCGCCAGCCTTCGTCATCGGTCAGGTGCCAATGCAGCCGGTTCATCCGCAGCCATGCCATGATGTCCAGAAGCCTGCGATGCGTGGCCACCGGGAAGAAGTTCCGCGAAACGTCGAACATCACGCCGCGCCACCCGAAGCGGGGGGCATCCTCGATGATGCCCGCGCGCGGAAAGCGATAGCCTGCGTCGTTGTGGGCGGACTGGGCGATCTGGGCCAGGGCGATCAGCGCGTGGCGCAACCCGTCCTTGTCGGCATGGGCGATGTCGATGGTGGGGCCGAAGGCGATCCTGTAGCCTTCGGCGGGCAGGGCGGGATCGGTGGCCGTGGTGACCGCCATGGCGCCGTCATCGGGGCAGGGTCGGATCGCGGTCGCGGCCAGCGGGAACAGCCGGCGATGCAGGGCCCCCACGGCGACGAAGGGGGCGGGATCGACCCCTTCGGCCGGGCAGAGGTTCGGAACCGCGTCATGCCAGTCCGTGATATCGACCGCGTTCGGCCATGGCAGCAGCCCCAGGGGGTGGACGGCCTTGCCACGGGGCCATTGCTTGGTCGTGCCGCGCGGCAAATCCTCAAGGGGCTGCAGATCGTCGAAGGCCACCGTGGTCGCATGGCCCTCGGGCCCCTCGATCCAGGCGGTGATCAGCCCTTGGGTGCGGTTCGACGCGCCATAGATCAGCCCGCGCAGATGCAGATCCCAGGACGCGCCGGGCGCCAGTTCGGAAATGTCGGGCCGGATCTCGACGAAGCTGCCGAAATTTCGCGCGACAGAGCCGCCCGCGACATCCGTCGTCTCGTCGATCCGTCCGAGCGAGGTATAGCAGAACCGCGCCATCGGAACGGCAGCGGTCCCGAAATTGCGCAGGCGGAAATGGAAGCTGCCCTTGGTGCCCTCGGGTGCCGCGCTCCAGGTCTGGGTGATGTGCAGGGTCATGTCAGCTCGATCAGTTGGAAGTCGTCATTCAGGAGCAGCGTGTCGGCGATGGGCTGGCCCGGGGCGATCTGCGCGGGCGCAAGGCCCATCACGCGGCGCGGGATGTCGCAGACCATGGGCAGTGCCTCGGACAGGGGCAGGCCGACCCGGTTCACCAGGTTCGCAAGGCTCTGCCGCAGGTCGATATGCGCCCCCGCCAGCGAGCCTTCGGCATTCACCAGCATTCCGTCGCGGACGCGGATGATCTGGCCGTAGATCTCGAAGTGGTCCGGGCCGCCGACCGTGGCCATGGCGTCCGATACGGCAAAGGTCAGGCCGGGTGCGGGGCGCGACCGAAGCGCGACGCGCAGCATGTCCCAATCGACATGGATGCCGTCCACGATGATGCCCGCATGGGCCCGCGAATTCAGTGCCGCGCCCAGCACGCCCGGCGCGCGGGCGGTCATGGGCGGCATCGCATTGTAGAGATGGGTGAAGCAGGACAACCCGCGTTCCAGCGCGTCGCGGGTTTCTTCGGCGGTGGCCATGGTGTGCCCGGCCGAGACGACGGCCCCCGACGCGACCAGCCGCGAGAACAGGACCGGGTCCGCAAGCTCGGGGGCCAGCGTGATCATCACGGGCATGCCCGCGGCGCGCAGCCGTTCGACAAGCGTGACGGTTCGGTCGTCCAGCGGACGAATGAATGCCTCCTTGTGGGTGCCGCGCCGTTGGGCGGACAGGTGCGGCCCTTCGATATGCAGGCCCGCGATGCCATCATGCCCGAAGGCTGCCAGCGCGGCCTCGGCTGCGGCCTCGATCACGTCGGGGGTGTCGGTGATCACGGTGGGCAGGATCGCCCCCGTGCCGCAGCGCCGCTGTGCGGCCGCGATGGCGCGCAACCCGTCGGGCGTGGGCGTGCTGTTCACCATCACGCCGCCGCTGCCGTTCACCTGCAGATCGCAGAGCAGGGGCGAGGCCAGGGCGACCGTCGTATCGGGCGTGTCCGCCCCGAGGGGCCGGATGGCCGCGATGTCGTCCGATGCGGCCTCGAACGCCATGTCGTGCAGCAGGCGCCCGCCGTTCCAGAGGGATTTGACCCCGATCAGCATCACGCGGTCCCTTCGTAATAGGGCAGCAGCGCTTCCTGCACATGCGCGACCAGCAGGCATTCGACCATGGGCAGGTCCAGCGACGCCGCACGCCGGATGGTGGCTTCGGGCAGATACTGCGCCAGAAGCGGTGCGGGGGGCGGGTTCGCATCAAGGCGGGATTTCAGTGCCGCCACCGCCTCCTGCACCGCCGGATCGGTCCAGTAATAGCGGATGCGGTCGGCCAGCCCGAAATGGCGCATCAGCTTCTGATGTTCCGGCATGCCGTGGTAATGGCTGCGCCATGCAGCCGGCGCCGCGGTCATGATCCGCTCCATCACCTCGGAGATATGCGGGGCGCCCGATTGCCATTGATCTACATGCGACAATGCATAAAGGGCCTCGCGCCATGCGTAGGTCAGGGCGGGCCCGACCTTGAGGATGGCGAAATTCCGGCGGGCCAGTTCGGGATAGACCTCGGGGGCCTGGTAATCGGTCGAATGCGCCTCGAAGCACAGGTCGGGATGATCGGCCAGCACCGGCCCCAGGTGGTCGGGCGCGGTCATGTCGAAGCGGATGACCTGCGCGGGGGCGAATTCCAGCCCCGGCTGGACAACCAGACCGCGGACCCGCGCAAAGGCGGCATCCACACCGGCCCCGGAAAAGGCGGCGGCATGGGCCGCGATCGTGGCGGTGGCGCGTTCGGGCGGGGTCGGGGCAATGCCTTCGTCGTCGTGGCGCGCACCGCCGGGGGGCGGAACCTCGGTGCCGATGATGTATCGCAGGGCGGTCGCATCGGGTGCCGCGGCCTCGGCCACGGCGGCCAGCTCGGCCGCGCGCGCGGCGGCGGGGCCGTCGGTCAGGGCGGCCGGTTCACCGGCGCAACCCTCGGAGCAGTCTAGATGGATCTTGGTAAAGCCCGCGCGGACATAGGCCTCGATCATGGCGCGCGCTTCGGCCATCGCGGCTTCGGGGGGCTGGTCCTTCCATGCCTGCGGGCCAAGGTGATCGCCCCCGAACAAGAGCCGGTCGGGCGCGACCCCCAATGCCGCCGCCCGGTCGCGCAGCGACGCGATGAAGGCATCGGGCGTCATGCCGGTATAGCCGCCGCGATGGTTCACCTGGTTCGAGGTCGCCTCGACCAGCAGGGGCCGGTCTAGGGCTTCGGCCAGCAGCAGCGACGCGGTCAGCACGTCGGGATGGGCAGAACAGACCGAAGGCAGGGCAGTTCCCTTGCCTGCACGGTTTGCACGGATGATGTCGTCGATTTCCTGTGTCATCTTCTTGCCAGCAATGCGGCCCCGCGCGTGCCCGAACTGTCGCCATGTCGGGCCTGCAGCAGCCTGGTTGGTTTCATGGTGCGAAGGGCATGGCGTTCCAAGGCCCGTTCCAGTCGCGGCACCACGCCGGGCATGTTCGAAAGGCCCCCGCCAAGGACGATGCAGTCGGGGGCCAGCATCAGCTGGATCGTCAGCAGGCATTCGCCTGCGATATCCGCCCAGATTTCAAGGATATCCTCGTGGCCGCCGCGCACCAGATCGGCGCCCTCTATGCGTGTGCCAAGGATGTCCTCGGCGATATTGGCAAGGCCGGTGCCGGACACGGCGGTCTCCATACAGCCCAGCCTGCCGCAGCCGCAGCGGCGCGGCGTCAGCCCATGGCGGGCCATGGCGCTGGCCGGAAGACCGACATGCCCGACCTCGACCGCAAGGCCGCCCGCGCGGGGGGCGATCGCGCCGTCGATGCACAGCCCGCCCCCGACCCCGGTCCCGAGGATCAGCCCCATCACCGTGCGGTGGCCGTCGCCCGCACCGCCGCAGGCTTCGGACAGCGCGAAGGCCATGCAGTCATTGACCACGGGGAACGGCCGGCCCAGCTGCGCCATCAGGTCGTCCCGGATCGAATGGCCGCGTGCCGGGGTGTTCGCGGTGAAGACGCCGCCGGTTTCCGGGTCGATGATGCCAGGCACCGCGATGCCCACGGGCAGGTCGTCACGTCCCGACACCTGCTGCAGCCAGCGGATCTGTTCGACCAGTGCCGCAAGCATCTGGGCATAGTTTTCGCGCGGCGTCGCGATCCGGCGCAGTTGCGTCGTGGCGGCGTCCGGGCCGTCGAACAGGCGGGCCTCGATCTTGGTCCCGCCCAGGTCGATGCCGCCGCAGATCATCGCTGCCATGGGTAGAGCTGCACCCCCGAGACCACGCGGCTGAGATTGCGCCCCTGGAAAGGGTCGTCCACCGGCAGGCCGAGCGCGGCGGACCATTGCGCCGCCCGGATCTGACCGACCAGCACATGCAGCACCGCATCGGCGCGCGCGTCCCCGGTCCCGTCGAATGCGATGTCGCCGCCGGGGCCCACCGTCTGAACCGTGATGTCGGGGAACTGGCGCCGGATCTCGTCGGCCACGTCCCGGTCATAGCGCGCGGTATGCGGATCGGGATGCAGGCTGACGAAGACCTGCGTATCGTCGGCCACGGCGGCCTTGGGGCCGTGGCGATAGCCGAGCGGGCTGTCCCATTGCGTGCCGGTCCTGCCCGCGGTCAGTTCCAGAACCTTCAGCGCATTCTCTCGTGCAAGCGACTTCAATGCACCCGATCCGAGGAAGACGGCGCGATCGGGGCGGGGGCAGGGGCTGTCGGCCAGCTGCGCGACCAGCGTCCGCGCCTCGGCCGCCAGCGCGGGCAGGCGGGCGGCATCGAAATCGCCCAGGCATGCCAGCGCCGACAGCAGCATCGTCGTGAAGCTGGAGGTCATGGCGAAACCGCGGTCATGCGTCGCCTCGGGCAGCAGCATCACGCGGGTCTCGCCCGGGCCGGGGGCCGGGCGGGTGGCCAGGGCGCCATCGGGATTGCAGGTGATGTGCAGCCGGTCGATATCGGGGCGGTGGCGGTCCAGCAGGTCCATCACCCCCACCGATTCCGAACTGTCGCCCGATCGGCCGAACTGCACGCAGAGGATCCTTCCCCCGGCGGTCAGCACATCCTGCGGGCAGGACACGATATCGGTGCTGGCCCGATCCTCGAGCCGCAGTTTCGAAGCGCCCGCGCCGACGACCCCGCCGATGAAGGCCGATGTGCCGGCCCCCGTCAGCCAGACGGTGTCGATGCCCCGCCGGGCGATCCATCCGCGGATCTCGGCCGACTGGTCGGCAAGCGTTTCGGCCCAGCCCTCCCAGATGTCGGGCTGGCTCAGGATTTCGCTCCAGGTGGCGGTCTCAGGCAGGGTCAGCGTCGAGGTCATTGGCGTTCCTAGTTGATACGATGTGGGTCCCCTGCGCCTCGATGGCGGCGAAGCGGGGGTCTTGCGGATCGAGATCGGTCACGAGGACGTCGACCCGGTCGATGCCGCAGATGGCATGCAGGCGCGGCTTGCCGAATTTCGTGCTGTCGGCCAGCACGATGACGCGCCGCGCGGCGTCCAGCATGAAGCGCGTGTTGTGGGCCTCGTCCTCCTGAAAGGTCGAGAGGCCCATATCGGCGTCGATCGCCCCCGCACCCATCACGAAGGTGTCGAAATGCATCCGGCCGATGGTCGCCTCGACCATGCGGCCGGTCATCGACATGGCATTGGGGCGGATGCGCCCGCCGGTCAGCATGACGGTATGGATGCCGTGTTCCAGCGCGTTCTGCGCGACGCGGATGCCGGTCGTCATGATCGTCCGGGGCGGCCCGCCCAGCAGCTGGGCGAACACCTCGGTGGTGGAGCCGTTGTCGATCAGCAGGCTGCTGTCATCCGCCACAAGCCCCACCACGGCCTGCGCGATCCGCTGCTTGGCGGCCAGGTTGACCTGCCGCCGGTCGCCTGCCAGCGGTTCGACGAAATCGCTGCCCGAACGGTGCTTGGCCAGCGCCAGCGCCAGGTCGATGCGGAAATCCGACAGCCCGGAATAGCCGAACTGTTGGCAGAACTTGATCAGCGTCGGTTCCGATGTGCCCAGTTCGGCGCAGATGTCGCGGCTGGTCTTGCGAATGAAGGATTCGGGATCCTCCAGCGCGAAGCGGGCGATCATGGCCAGCTTCGGGGTGAAGCCGGGACCGGAGGTCGCGATCGCCTGCACGAGGTCGGATGGGCGGGACTTGCTGATCATTCGGAGGTAATACTTTTGCTAAGCTAAAGTTTCATCGGGTTTGATCATCTCAAACTTAGTCGATCAGCACAATAATTAAGTTAGACAAAAAAATTCTTGCAATGAATTTTAGCCCGAGCCATTGTTGGGCCAAGAAGGATTTTGGCTTTTCCCATGTTTCCACATCTTGAACTGGAGGTTTGCGTCGACAGCCCCGACAGCTTGTCGGCGGCCGTCGAAGGCGGTGCGGACCGGATCGAGCTCTGCTCGGCGCTCGGGCTTGGGGGGCTGACGCCCGGGCCGGGCATGATCGCGCTGGCGCGGGACTGTCCGCTGCCCTGTCATGCGATGATCCGGCCCGCGCCGGGCGATTTCCTGGCCCGGACAGCTGGGATGCAGGCGATCCTTGCGGATATCGCCGCGATGCGTGCGGCGGGTCTTGCGGGGATCGTCATCGGCATCGTGACGCCGCAGGGCGATCTGGATGCCGATGCGCTGATGCGCTGTCGCGACGCTGCCGGGGACATGGACATCACCATCCACCGGGCGATCGACCTGTGCCGCGATCAGATGGCGGCCCTGGAGATGGCGGTCGGCATGGGTGCGCGCAGGATCCTGACATCGGGGGCGGCCCCCACCGCGATCCAGGGCCTGGATCGCATCGCGGCGCTCTGCCGCGCCGCGGCGGGGCGGATCCAGATCATGGCGGGCAGCGGCGTCGATGACGGCAATGCCCTCGCGCTAATCGCGACAGGGGTGGATGCGCTGCATGGTTCCTGTGCGGGCGTGGACGGGGCGCAGCAGGATTGCAGCGCCATCGGGATCGCCCCGCGCAAGGTGACCAGCGCCGCGCGGGTCCGATCCCTCAAGGACATCATGGAAGGCGGAAGGTAGCAGGGTGAAGATAGGAATAATCGGACTGGGCGCGCGGATCGCGGCATTGATCCCGGAATTCGCCAGGGCGGACCCCAAGGCCAGCTTTGTCGCGGTCGCAGATCCGGGCCGCGACCGGGCGGCGGTCTTCAAGGGCACCGGGTCGGCGCCGGAATGGTTCGAGGATGCCGAAACCATGATGGCACGGGGCCGCTTCGACCTGCTGCTGATCGGATCCCCGAATTTCCTGCATCTGGAACATCTTCGCCTGGCCCTGGCATCCGACACGCCGCATATCTTCGTCGAGAAGCCTGTCGTCATCTCCGAAGAGGAAACCCTGGAACTCGCGCGGTTGATGGCGGCGCATGACGGTGTGAACCGGCTGATCGTGGGCTTGGTCCTTCGCTATTCGCCGCTGTTCCGCGCCCTTCGCGCCGCGCAGAAGGACGGTCATATCGGCGAGATCATGTCGATGGAGGCCGCCGAACATATCGGCCCCTATCACGGCAGCTTCTTCATGCGCGACTGGCGACGCGACAGCGCCCGGTCGGGTGGTTTCATGCTGGAGAAATGCTGCCACGATCTGGACCTGTATCAGGCCGTTGCGGGCAGCCGTCCGGCGCAGGTCGCAAGCTTCGGCGGCCGCAAGAAGTTCCTGCCCGCCAATCGTCCCGACCGCGCGCCCGCCTATCTGGACAGGATGAGCCCGCGTTGGGGTGGGGCCGATGACGCATTTTCGGGGCGGGGGGATCTGGTCGACTACCAGACCGCGATCATCCGCTATGAAAACGACGCGACGCTGTCCTTCCACACCAATCTGAACGTGCCGGACGAATATCGCCGCTTCATGGTGGCGGGCCGCGACGGCATGGCCGAGGGCGACTTCATCCGCAACACCTTCCGCGTGACGCTGTCCGATACCGGCGAACAGATCACCCGCGACGACCGCGTGACCGACGCGCCCACCTCGAACGAGGGGCATTACGGGGCCGATCGCGCGATGGCGCAGGACATCATGGCCCATGTCAATGGCGCGAAGGACCGCCTTGCGCTGAGCTGCGTCGAGGCGCTGGAGGCAGGGCTGACCGCCATGGCCATCGACCGCGCCATGCAGACCCGCAGCACCGTCGACCTGGCCGGCATCTGGGCCGCCTTCGATGCGGCGCTTGCCGGAGAGGAGGCCGCATGACACGTCGCTTCGACGCCTTCCCCTATCTTCTGCTGCTGCCGGCGGCACTGCTGACGCTGACCATCGTCGCATGGCCTCTGTTCGAAACCTTCCGCCTGTCCTTCACCGACGCCTCGTTGCGCTCGACCGAGGAATATGTGGGCTTTGCCAATTACGTCGAGATCTTCGAGGATGATTTCTGGGAGGTGATCCAGCGCACCTTCGTCTGGATGTCGCTCAGCGTGGTCTTCAAGATGATCATGGGCGTCATCGGGGCGGTGCTGCTGAACGCGGCCTTGCCCGGACGCACGCTGTTTCGCGTGCTGATCATGCCGCCCTGGATCGTGCCCGTGGCCATCGGGGTCTTCATGTGGTCGTGGATGTACAACGGCCAGTTCGGCATGATCTCGGGGGTGGCACAGAAGATCGGGCTGTTGTCGGGCCCGTTCGAATTTCTGGCCTACAAGCAGTCGGCCTTCATCGCCACCGTCGTCACCGACGTCTGGGTCGGCACGCCGCTGGTGTCGCTGTACCTGCTGGCGGCGATGCAATCCATCCCGAAGGAACAGTACGAGGCCGCATGGGTCGACGGGGCCAGCCGGTTCTATCGCTTCCGCCGGATCACGCTGCCGCTGCTGGCACCGGCCATCTTCACGATGGGGCTGTTGTCGGCCATCTGGACCTTCAATTCCTTCGACATCATCTGGATCCTGACCGAGGGCGGGCCGCGCGGCGCGACCACCACGATGATCATCGACACCTACAAGACCGCGATCAGCCGGTTCCGTTTCGGCGAAGGTTCGGCCCGTGCCGTGATGATCCTGATCTGCATGACGGCCTTTGCGGCGGTCAACCTTGCGCTGATGGCGCGTCGCGGCCGCAAGACGGGGGCAGGGAAATGATCGACAAGTACAAATGGTGGGAAAAGGTCGGCATCTATTTCGCGGTGGCCTGCTTCCTGATCTTCGTTCTGGCCCCCTTCGCCGAGGCGCTGATGGTCTCGCTGCGTCCGATCGAGGCGGTGTTCCGCGCGCCTTACCGCTTCTTCACGCCCGACATGACCTTCCAGGCCTATATCGACATGTGGACGAACGTGCCGGGGCTGGCGCGATACATCGCTAATTCGTTCTTCATCTCTTGCGCGGTGACGCTGCTGGCGCTGGCCTGCATCATTCCCGCCGCCTATTCCGTGTCGCGCTTCGACTACATGTGCCGCGACACGATCCTGATGGCGTTCCTGGCCGTCAACATGATCGGGGCGGCGGTGCTGATCGTGCCGCTGTACAAGATCATGCTGCTGCTGGGGTTGCTGAACACCTATTGGGCGATGATCATTCCGGGCGCGGCCTTCACCGTGCCCACGGGCATCTTCCTGATGCGCAGCTATTTCCTGCGCATCCCGAAAGAGCTGGAGGAGGCCGCCTATGTCGATGGCGCGTCGCGGCTCTATACGCTGTGGCGGGTGATCCTGCCGGTGGCGGCGCCGGGCATCATGGTCGTGTCGATCACCGTCTTCATCACCGCCTATGCCCAGCAGTTCCTGTTCGCGCTGACCTTCAATTCGGTGGACGCCTATCACCCGCTTCCGATGGGGCTGTACCAGTTCTTCGGGCGTGAACAGGTCGTCTATAACGAACTGATGGCAGCCAGCCTGATGGGCATCCTGCCGGTGCTGATCCTCTATGTCTTCCTGCAGAAATACATCGTCGCCGGTCTGACCGCCGGCGCGGTCAAGGAATGAGCCCGGTTCAACGGGCCGCCAACCAACCGAACAACCAACGGAGAGTATCCATGAACCTCAGAACTGTCCTTCTTGCGGGCGCGGCGATCACCGGCCTGTCGCAGGCCGCCGCCGCCCAGGAGACGCTGCACTTCATCAATTGCGGATCCGACGACGCGGCCGAAGCCGCCGTCCAGGCCGAACATGTCGCCGCATGGCAGGCCGAGAATCCCGGCTTCGAGGTCAACATGGAATACGTTCCCTGGGGTCAGTGCCAGGAAAAGGCCATCACGCTGGCAAGCGCGGGCGCCCCGGCGGCCATGGCCTATCTGGGCAGCCGCGCCCTGCCGCAGCTGGCCGAGGCCGGCCTGATCCGCCCGGTCGACCTGTCCGAGGAGGAAGCCGCCAGCTACGAGCCCTCGGTCCTGTCGACGGTGCAGTTCGACGGCAACACCTGGGGTGTGCCGCGCGCATTCTCGACCCGCGGGCTGTTCTACAACAAGGACCTGTTCGCCGAGGCCGGGCTGGACATGCCCGACGGCCCGCAGACCTGGGACGACATGATGACCGCCTCGAAGGCCATCACGGAAAAGACCGGCGCGCGGGGCCTGGGCATCGCTGCGGCATCCTTCGACAACACGATGCACCAGTTCCTCAGCTGGTTCTATGCCAATGGCGGCGAGGTGATCGATGCGGATGGCAATGTCGTCTTCGACAGCCCCGAGGCGGTCGAGACCTTCCAGTTCTATGCGGACATGGTCCCCTATGTGCAGGACGGCCCCATCGCCTATGAGCGCGGCAAGCTGGAGCCGTTGTTCGCGGACGGCCAGATCGCGATGATGCAGCAGAGCTTCGGTTTCCGTGCGCGGACGGGCGACGTGAATTACGGCGTGACCTGGATCCCGACCGGCCCGAGCGGAGAGGGTCATTCGACGCTGCTCATCTCGGACAGTCTGGCGGTCTTCGAAGGGTCCGGCGTCGAGGATGCAGCCATGTCGCTGGCCAAATTCCTGACCGCGACCGAACGTCAGGCGGAGTTCGACGATATCGGCGGCTGGACGCCCGTGCGCGACACCGAGACGACCCGCGCCCTGCCCGAGAAGGACCCGAACTGGACCTACTTCCTCGGTTCGGTCGCCGATGGCGGCCCCGAGCCGCAGGTGGTCGATTATACCGCGATGCAGGACGTCATGAACGAGGCGATCCAAGGCGTCCTTCTGGACGAGATGACCCCCGAGGAGGCCGCAGCCGAGGTTCAGGACGAACTCGAAGACCTCATCGACTGAACCGGACGATCACGGGGGCCCCGTTCATGGGGTCCCCGCCCCTGACAGGAGCACCCATGGGACAATTGAAGCTGGCCAGCGTCACCAAGAATTTCGGCACTGCCAAGGTCATCAAGCCGACCGACCTGTCCATCGAGGAAGGCGAGTTCGCGGTCTTCGTCGGCCCATCGGGCTGCGGCAAGAGCACGATGCTGCGGATGATCGCGGGCCTCGAGGAGATCACCTCGGGCAGCATCGAGATCGACGGCAAGCGGATCAACGACCTGCCCCCGGTCAAGCGCGGCATCTCGATGGTGTTCCAGTCCTACGCGCTCTATCCGCACATGACGGTCTACGAGAACATCGCCTTTCCGCTGCGCGTCGCGCGGATGCCCAAGGACGAGGTGGACCGCCTGGTGCTGAAGGCCGCCGACGTGCTGAAGCTGCGCGAACGGCTGGATCACAAGCCGGGCGCGCTGTCCGGCGGCCAGCGCCAGCGCGTGGCCATCGGCCGGGCCATCGTGCGCGAACCGCAGATTTTCCTGTTCGACGAACCGCTGTCGAACCTAGACGCGGCCCTGCGCGCCGAAATGCGGGTCGAGCTGTCGCGCCTGCACAGCAAGCTGGGCAACACGATGATCTATGTCACCCATGATCAGGTCGAGGCGATGACCATGGCCGACAAGATCGTCGTGCTGCGCGATGGCCGGATCGAGCAGGTGGGCAGCCCGCTGGAACTGTTCCACAAGCCGAAGAACCGCTTCGTCGCGGGTTTCATCGGCACGCCCAACATGAATTTCCTGCCCGTCCGCTGCACCGGCACGGGCGAGGGGGGCGTGACCGTGGCCCTGCCGAACGGGGGCGGTGCGACCATCCCGGTTCCCCCCGCGGGCGCGCAGGCGGGGCAGGATCTGGTGCTGGGTATCCGGCCCGACGACCTGCGCCCGGCGGGCGATACGGGCGGCCTGCGCTTCCTGGCCGATGTGGTCGAACGTCTGGGCAACCAGGCCGTGATCTATGGCAATTGCGAAGGCGATGCGACGGCGCAGATCTGCATGATCGCGGATGGCGCGATCGACATCCGTCCGGGGCAGGCGCTGGATATCGGCTTCGATCCGGCCAAGGCGCATCTGTTCACCGCCGAGGGCGATGCCTTCGACCGGCAGGTCGATCTGCGCGCGCTGGCGGCACTGGCCTGACGGGATGCGTATCGTCATCCTTCCGACGGCCGGCGAGGCGGTGGAACGGGCGGTCGATCTGATCGCCGCCCAGCTGCGCGCGGTTCCGCATTCGGTGCTGGGCCTTGCCACGGGCGGCACGATGGAGCCGGTCTATGACGGCCTCATCCGCCGCCACCGCGCGGGCCTCGAATTTGCCGGGGCCACGACCTTCAATCTGGACGAATATGTCGGGCTGGGCCCCGACCACCCCCAAAGCTATGCCCATTACATGCGCGAGCGCCTGTTCCGGCATGTCGATATCGACCCCGCGAATTGCTTCGTGCCGTCAGGGCTTGGCGATCCTGCCGCATCCGCAGATGCGTTCGAGGCGCTGATCGCCGGCCGGGGGGCCTTGGATCTTCAGCTGCTGGGCCTGGGCGCAAATGGTCATATCGGCTTCAACGAACCGGGCAGCTCGCTCGGGTCGCGCACGCGCGAGAAGCTTCTAAGCCCCGACACGATCGAGGCGAATCGCAGGTTCTTCGCCGAAGGAGAGACCGTTCCCGAAACGGCGGTCACGATGGGCATCGCCACCATCCGCGAGGCGCGTTCGATCCTGGTGCTGGCCACGGGCCACCGCAAGGCCGCAGCGGTCCGTGCCATGGCCGAAGGGGCCGTCACAGCCTTCTGCCCGGCGTCGATCCTGCAGATGCATCCGCAGGTCCAGGTCGTGATCGACGCCGAGGCCGCGTCCGAGCTGGCGCTGAAGGACCACTATCTTCGCGCCGAGGAGATCCAGTCGGCCCGCGAAGCCCGGCGCTGATCCGCACCCTTTGCGCGGCTTCCCGACCCACAACCGGTCGGGGCCGGGCAGGATCGGGAAACGATGGTGACCCCGGCAGGATTCGAACCTGCAACCTGCCCCTTAGGAGGGTGTTATCCATTGCCCATTTCTCCTTTTTCTTTCTGTAGGTTATCATTATTCGACGAGTCCGTCTGTACGGACCGTGTACGAAAACGCGCCCGAATGTCGGCCTCATCGCTCTCCGGATGGGCGTAGATGCTCATCGGCAGATTGGCATCGGACCAACGGCCCGCCCGCGCGGCCGTAACAGGGTCCACGCCTTGACGGATGACCAGCTCGGTGAAGAATCCGTGCCGTCCTGCGGCATGAGCCGAGAGGTACGGAATACCAGCACGGCGACAGATCGTCTTCCAGCGGTAGTTGTAGCCTGTCGAGCTCGCGTACCCGAAGACTCGCGGCGGCAAGATCGCTCCAGTTCTGCGGTTGCGGGGGCGCTTGGGACGCAACTCCTGCAACTCCGCCATCATTTCCGGCGAGACGGCTATCCAGGTTTCCGGATGTCCCTTCTGAGCTTTGACCCGTACCTGGCATTTCTCCGGACGCAGGTCGTCCGGGGTCAGAGAAACAGCTTGGTCGATCCTGGCGGCCGTTTCGAACATGAACCGCGCCATGGAAGCATTATACGGATCGGCTTCCGCACAGAAGGCGTCGATCCAGGCCCGTGTTGCCGGAACCCGCTCAACACGACTGGTCTTGCCGCGGCGCTTGTCTTGGGCGTTGCGCTCGAACTGGTCGTAGCGACGAACGCGCAGCAGTGGCGTCCCCTTCAGCTCGCGCGCATTGTTGATGACCGCCCGCGCTGGCGTAACGATTTCCCGCCACCAAGTATCCGTGGACGCGTTTGGGCGCAGCTTCGGGCCGAGGTTCTTCAGCAAGCGCCCGGTAATGGCCGCAAGGGGCAAACTGCCGATCGCATTGAGGATCGGCAGTAGTTGGCGGGCACTCCTGCTGTCAGGCTGATAGAGTTCGGTTGCATCCGCGAAGCGAAGCGCCCGCTCCTCGCCGATGATGTGCTTGCGGACCTGCAACTCAGTTTCTTCGCTTATCGAGTCCCGCGCGCCAGCTTCCGAAGTCGATCTCGTGCTTTTTCGATATGGGCCGGCGATCGGGCGACTGTTGTATTCGATCCAGCCTTTGCCCCAATAGACCTTGCCTCTGAGGTACGGTTCGAGCGGCACTTCCAATCCTCCGTCAGAATTTCATCGATCTGGTCGGGCGTGGTGATCATGGCATTGCCGATCCGAAAGCACGCCCCCAAGCGTTGCCTTCTCCCGCAACGTTCGCTCAGCGATGTTGATCTGGCGGTACTCCTGCAACCAGGACACCCAGTCTGCAGGTGACTTGCCTGCGTCCAGAATGGCCGAACCACATCGGGCCTCCTCCGGGCGAATGGCTGCATGGTGTTCTCGATCGAAATCACTTCCCACGGGACCAGGTCCTGATAGCTTGCCCACCTCTGCGAACCTGGGCCCCTTCAACGGATAGGATCGCCTCGACATGCTCCGCTGACAGCAGCATGACACGGCCGAGGGCGTAGTAGTGGCCGCAGGAACGAGCCTTCGCCCGCAAAACGCGCGCTGAGACCTCGGCACCCTGTGAGCGCAGCCGCTCGCACCAAATCTCTGGCGTGACTGCGTTCTCAAATGTATCGTTCATCTGCGCCTCCAAACCGCTTTTCCGCTAAGATCATGGCCCGAGAAAATGGTCCAAGCAAATGAAATCATTACGTTTTCTCAGGAGACCAAAAAGCGGCAAGATCTGGCAGGTTTTCGATCTGATGAAGGAACGTTCAATGCCATTCCAGTTCAAGCCCGACCCGGACCAGGACAATTTGGTGATTCGCCCGGGAATGTCAGCGCAGCAAAAGGGCTGGATCAGGCGGAAGCAGATCGAGCGTTCTCAGAGCGCGCGACACGAGGAGGCGGAAGAGGCGCGAACCTTTGAACGCTGCTACCGGCGAGGTGAAATGAGCCTCAGCCAAGGGCTTCGTAAATACCGCGGTCGTCGCGAGCTCACCCAAGATCAGTTGGCAGAAGAACTGGGCTGCTCCGTACGAGCCTATCGAGGCTACGAAAGTGGAGAGCGCGACATGCCGAGCTCCCTACTCCTACAGATTGTGGCACGCGGCGACGTCGACATGCACGACCTCCTCAACGCCCGCCGCGATCCCATTTGGGCCGAAACCCGCGATAGGATCATTGATCGCTATAACGAGGCCATGGCGTTACTGTCTGAGCACGATCTGTACTTACCCGTTGATGCTGAGGCGCCTGCTCGAAAAATCGCAGGTGAGGTCAGCGAACTTGGCGCAGTGGCGACAACGTCGGTCCCCAAGCGCGTTGCGGAAGAGTGGGCCAACCTTGACCGCTGGTATCGAGAGGGCGGCTGGGGATTGGATGCCATCGAAGAGCTCTTGCAAGAGCGTCATGAGGAAGAGCGTCGCGCAGAGCGTCGGAGTCGTGACGCCAGGAGAAAAGACCTCGAGTAATCTCGAAATTTGATTGCGAACCCGTCAACTGACACAAGCTGCCCGTACAGGCTGGCGCTGACGACAGCGTCGGCGACACCCTCGTCTCGCGACACAACCCAAAAGAAACCTGCGCACAATAAATTGCTAGAGGTCGGTTCGTGCGATTAACGTGGTCGTGAATATGACTTGAGGCATTTCATGACCAGCCCACAGACTGAAACCTTTGCGACGCAACTTCGTCAGCGCCACGTGAACTACGGCAGCCTCGAAGACACAGCGAACGCCATTCGCACCGAACTCTCCGCCTTCACCCCCTTCAACGACGCAATGTCTGCGGCATTGGCCCAAGCCGTGGAGCTCGTACGCGAGGAGCTTCAGGATGTGGAAATTCTGCGTCCTTTCTCGATAATAGATCCTCGCCCGGAGTGGTATTCCGGACCTGCGATCGAGGAGCGTCACTGGCCCGCTTTGCATGAATACCTGAAGACCAAAGGTTGGGATCCGGATACAATCGGCTCACTAGATGACGCCTCTTCAGAAGTGGTTTCGCTCCTCGGCAACCCCAACGATGACAAATTTGCCTGCAGGGGCCTGGTCGTGGGATATGTTCAATCGGGCAAGACCGCGAACATGACCGCTGTAATGGCGAAAGCCGTGGATGCTGGCTACAATTTGGTCATCGTTCTCGGCGGCGTGACGAACAAACTTCGACAACAGACGCAGGACCGTTTTGAAAAGGATGTCCTAAGGCACCGAAGCCTCTGGCAGCTTTACACCACGAGTGAAGACGACTTCGTGCAACCAGCAAATGGCGGTTTCACCATGCCGGCAGATGGGCACGCGCAACTAATCGTCATGAAGAAGGAAGGAAGCCGCCTTAAGAAGTTGAGGCGCACCATCGACCGAACGCCCACTGCAATCATGAAGAAACTGAAGGTGCTCCTGATCGATGACGAATGCGATCAGGCTTCGGTGAATTCAGCACGCGGCGAATTCGACATGACAAGGATCAACGAGGAAATCAGGCGCGCGCTGAGAGCTCTCCCTGCGGTGAGCTATGTCGGCTACACGGCCACTCCATTCGCGAATGTCTTCATCAATCCGTACCCCTATGGCAACGATATGGATCTGGACGATCTGTATCCGCGCGACTTCATTACGGCCCTCAAGCGCCCCGTCGGCTATTTCGGGGCGCGGGAAGTCTTCGGAAGCGACAGCGACGACGTGGACGCCCGCGAGCGGGACATGATCCGCATACTCGGAGAAGATGAACCCGATCTGCTGCGTCCGAAGTCGCCGAAGGACAAGGAAGCCTTCAGACCGCTGATGACACCGTCCTTGGAGAGAGCCGTCCTCTGGTTCCTGGCAAGCTGCGCGATCCGCAGGGCACGTGGGCAAACCGACAAGCACATGTCGATGCTTGTGCATTCATCGCAGTATGTTGCTCAACACGAGTACATGTCGGAACTCATCAAGAACTGGGTTGACGAGCGACGAGATGATTTCATCGCGGACTCCGGAGATGCAGCTGCCAAACTCAGACAAGTTTTTGAGGATGAGCGGACACGGTCAACGGCCGCCGATGGCAAGGGCATCCCGGAGCAGTACGACGCCGTGCGAAAATATCTGCCCGACGTATTGGAGCAGCTGACCTATCCCGTCGAAAATGGGGTGTCAGATGCAGAAATGCGCCTCGATTTCTCGGGCTCTCCAGTCACTTGCATCGTCGTCGGCGGCACCGTCCTTGCACGCGGCCTGACGCTGGAAGGGCTCAGCGTCTCCTTTTTCCTCAGGACCTCCAGGCAGTACGACACGCTCCTCCAGATGGGCCGATGGTTCGGCTATCGTCAGGGCTACGAAGACCTGCCCCGCCTCTGGACCACGGACGACCTGGCTTCGAAGTTCAGATCACTTGCCGTGATCGAGGAGGAGATCCGGGAAGACATCGCCATGTACCGTGAGAACGGGATAACTCCCGCACAGTTCGCCGTCAGGGTGCGCGCAATTCCCGGGATGGCGATTACCTCCGCGACCAAGATGAGGCACGCCTTCCCGACCAGCATGAGCTTTGCGGGTAAGCATGTTCAGACCATCCGCTTCAACCACCGGGACAGCGAGATCGTCGGGGCGAACTGGGCAGCAGCAACCAAATTAGTCGATGCTGCTCTTCAGAAAGGACCTGGCACCATCGAGAAGCGTGGACGCCTTTTCCGCGACGTGCCCCTCGCGGCCATCCGCAGCTTCATCCGGGAAACAGATATCTCGGAGGAGCACATGGACTTGAAGAAGCCGCACCTCCTGCAGTACCTCGATGATCGCACCGCCGGTCTGGAAGACTGGAATGTGGCAGTCATCAGCACCAAGTCGAGCACGTCATCCAAGCGCCCCTTGGGTAGGCTCGGCGAAGTATCAACGATGCGGCGTTCGAAGCTCAAGCAGAGCTCTACGCTGTATGCCGACATCAAGGCCCTGATGTCGAAGGCTGACATCTTGATAGATGCAGATGAGGAGCCCGGAAATCAGCATGACTGGAGTGCCTACAAGGCCTGTCGGCCCGAAAAGCCACTCCTGCTGATCTATCTCATCGATGCGGAATCCCCTCCCGACCCGACACGCAAGTCCACGTCGCGTGCATCTCTGGATGCCGTGTCCGACCTTGTCGGCTTCGGCATCGTCTTCCCCGGACAGAAGGATCGCTCGGGGAACTACTTCTCAGTCGAGATAGACGGCCATGCAGTCGACGATACCGAAGAGGCAGGTGACGAGCTGGACTTCGAAGAGGAGGGCACCAATGCCTGAGGCCCAGCAGCTTTCCCGCGAATGGGATCAGATCCGCAAGAGCGGCAAGGGCGACGGCATCCTCGAGGTACCCAGCAGGACAACAGATATCTCCACCGGCTTCGGTCAAGTCCGAATTGCAACGGGGCCGGCTGGGGAACCGAGGCTCCTCATACCAGTTGCTCGACCGGGAGGAGGCAAGATGCCGGCCGGGAACCGAAACCTCACAGTTGGTCACGCCTCGTATCGGAGCGCGGGCAAAGGATTGCACTTCATCGATCTGATGTTGACGGAATCACGCCTAGCCGGGGTTTTCGCGGACCTGGCAGAAGAGATCCTCGAACGCATCGAGGCAGGGGAAGCCCCTGAAACCGCAGTTTACGGCACCATCGAGGATTTCAGGAAACTGCTTGCGATCTCCCCGAAGTCGGAAATCTCTCTGACAGAGCTCGCGGGACTAATCGGCGAGCTCGTGATCCTCTCCAAGCTCTGTGCCGTGTCGCCGGATGCCGTCGCCGCCTGGACTGGGCCTACGGGCCAACGCCATGACTTTCGGCGTGGCGCCTTCGCGCTGGAGACCAAGACCTCCACGCGGGCAGACGCAATGCGGGTGCAGATACATGGACCTGACCAGCTGCTCGCGCCGGCAGGTGCACAGCTGTACCTCGCCCATCTGAAAATCGAACAGAGTGACGGTGGCGCCTTAGGTGTTGCGTTTCTGAGGCGCGAGATCATCGCTCTTGGTGCCGATGAGGTCATGCTCGATGCACGCCTTGCTGCGATTGGGTGCCGTGAGCCCGAAGGAGATGAATGGAATAGCATGGCCTTTGAGTTGGAGGGCATGGATTTCTACGAGGTAGGTGAGGGCTTTCCACGCATCGTATCTTCGTCCTTTCCTGGAGTGACCCTGCCCGATGGTATCGTCGGGCTCGAGTACGGCTTGGACCTCACACACGCACGAGACCATCGGCTGGACGAGGCTACTGGTCAGGAAATGATCCGGAGCTTTGCCGCATGACGCCACTCACGCTCTATAGCGAACCCTTTGCCAAGACGGGGAACATCGCCGGTGAGGGCTTCCGTCGGCTGCTCGGCCGACCAGCTCTCGGACTGCTCCAGACCGTGATCCGCGAAGCGATCCAGAACTCGGTCGATGCCGCTCCTGAAGGCAGTCCTGTTGACGTCAAGTTGCGTTACAGGGTCCTGATCGGCGAAGAGCTTGAAAGGTTCAGAAAACTTGCCTTCTCCCACCTCCCACCAATGGCCACCGAACCCGAGGACATCGAAGACGGAGAGAAACACAATATCCATGGGGTGCTCGAAGGTAGCCAGCTTGGCATCTTCGAGATCTGCGATTTCAATACGACCGGCCTTGGAGGCCCAACCCGCGCGGATGCGGTTTCCGCAGGAGAGAAACTCGATTTCGTCAATTTCCTCCGCAATGTCGGAGCTGCACGAGACACAAACTTGGGCGGAGGCACATACGGCTACGGGAAGACCTCACTCTATGCCCTCAGCAGATGCTCCACGATCATTGCCGACAGCCAGACCACATCCGCAGGTCGGCCCGTCCGTCGCATCATGGGCTGTCACCTCGGCAACGCTTTCGAGGATGATCGGAGCGGAACTCCGAAGCGCTATACGGGTCGACATTGGTGGGGGCAGGATGACGGCGACGGAGGCGTCGACCCCGTCGAGGGCGACGACGCGGTGAGGCTTGCGCTTGCCCTCGGCCTACCCGAACGGAATGAAGGTCTCACCGGGACGACGATCGCGATCATAGCACCTCATGTCGATGATGTCGCCACACTGCCCTCCGACCTCGTTGAGTCCATCCTCTGGAATTTTTGGCCCCGGATGTGCGCTTCGACCCCTTCGAACCGAAAGCTCGCTATCAATCTCGAAATCGAGGGAGTGAACATTCCGATCCCCGAGCCCGAGAGCTTTCCACCACTTGACCTGTTCGCACAGGCGCTAGCGCAAGCGCGTATCGGAGAAGGCGAGCAAGTACATTGCCAGCGCCCGAAGGCACTGCTCGGAAATCTGGCCATCACACATGGCATGCGCTCGCCTCGCGCTCCTATCGTCAAGAAGACTGAAAGCCTGATACCCCGGGCAGCATCGCACATCGCCTTGATGCGACCGGTTGAACTAGTGGTGCGCTATCTTCCCGGAGAGGCTTTCCCCGATGACCGGCTCGAATGGGCCGGTGTATTCATCTGTTCAAACGTCAAGGACATCGAGCGCGCCTTTGCTGATGCTGAGCCTCCAGCCCATGACGACTGGAGCCCAGATATGCTGCCCAAGGGGCGGGAGAAAACCTTCGTCAATGTCGCTCTGAGAGAGATCCGGCAAGCGGCCCAGACTTTTGCACTTCCGAAGAACACGACGACTGGAACCGGGGAAAAGGGGCCGTCCCTGGCCGGCACGGCAACCAAGTTGGGCAAGCTGCTCGGGCAGACATCAAGCAAGGGCCCCGGACGCAGCGCGAGTCCTAGCGGGGGCGGCACTCGCAAGAAGATCTCGATCTCCCCGCCGCGTTTCGTGAAACTGGAGACGATCGACGACAAGCGCACGGCTTTCTTCGAAGCGCACCTGAAGAACGATGGCAGCAAGCCCGACATGCTCCTGATTGCGACACCACAACTTGTCATCGATGGATCACTGGAGGATGCAACGGACTTGCCTCCCGGCTACGAGATCTCGCTGCTGGATCTGACGCTGCGCGGCGAAGAGACTGTCGGCAATGCGGTCAGGATCGGCAGCAATGGCGGAAGCGTCGTCTGTCGAGTGACCATGCCCGATGACGCCGCAGTCGGGGTCAAGTTCACCTTCGATGAGGGAGATGCAGCATGACGACCAGCTTTGCCCTGCCATTCCTCACGTTGCCCGACGAAGTCGTGGGGTTCCGCGATTGGCTGATCGGAGATCCGGGCTCGCCACTCTTTCACATTTCCAGTCAACTGGATGACTGGGACTATGCCCGCGACCTTCAACTGGACACGCGGCTGGAGCTGGATTTTGCAGGAGCCGCCGCTTCGCTGCAGATCCCGGAGGACGACCTGAAGCTGGCGATTGTAGCCAAGACAGGCTCCGGTAACGGCCGCTTCGCCCGCCGTACGGAGCGCGTTCTTACAAAGGTGATCGATGGTCCGCTCCACGAGCCCCTCGCGATCAGCCTGCCTATCGAAAGCCGTCTCCTGAGTGGCCGACTGCTGGTGCGCATCGAAGTGCTGCTCGCGGAGGATATCCCGACCGGTTCGGCGCTCTCGCCCAAGACCGCAGGATCGCGCCTTTGGTCCGATACGTCCAACATTCACCTAGAGGACGGCGGCGACACCCGCTTCCCGATGGAGATGGTACCGTTCGGCGCGGCGTTTCCGGGTCAGAAGTGGGAGACCGCACCCTGGTACCTCCATTGGAGGCCCGGTTCCTTGCAGGCCGACTTCACGGGAAGCGTACGTCTTTACGTGAACGCAGACCACACTGCGTTGACGGAACGCGTCGCAGAAGGCGATCCGACAACACTGCAAGCGATCCTCGGAGACGTGATGGTCCAGATGTGCCGCGGCACCCTCGAAGACGAAGACGCGCGGGATACGCTGATCGCTTGCGAGGACGGCTCGGTCGGAAGCCAGATCGCGAGCTGGCTCGAGATGGCCTTCCCCGGCATGCGGCCTGAGGAAATTCGCGGGCTGATGACCGCAACCCCCGGGGCTTTCCATGCTGCCCTTCACGCTTCTGCGGACATGGGAGAAATCGAATGACTGTTGCGAAACTCCTGCCCAGACTGTCGCCGATCGGGGTAGACAAGTGCCTTGCGGATCTCAGTAATTCATCGGACGGACGCATTCGTCCTGGCTCCGACCTCGATCAGCGCCTCAGGGCCTACGAGGCACACGTCTGGTACGCCGCAAGCGGAGGCTCTGTGGATCGAGCGCTCGTTGGCGAAATCATGGGCAATATCGATGCCATCGCTCAGGAGTGCGGCTTTCCACATCCGGCATCGGAACGACAGAAGTCGGACTTTGACAAGCGCGTGGCAGCTTACTTCGGCCAACATCCGGACCTAGACGGAGGAGAGCTTCTTCGAGACGACGTCTGGGCATTCATGTCCTGCGTCCTGCTTCAGGAGTTCGCGGTATGGCGCTATTCCTCCGAACAGAAACCACGCTTCGCAGGAGGCGTGAGGAACACCTTCCAACGGCTATGGATGCGCGGTCGAACCCTTGACCAAGGGGAGGGCCGGGAGGATCGCTGGCACCTTTTGAATGCCTTGAGCGAGGACGCCATGGTCCAGATCTTCGAACGCGCCTCAATCGCAGGTGACGCCCGGCTGTCGCGCGCCATGGCAGCTGCCTGGTTCGCGACAGCCGAGCGGATCGGACGTGGCAAGATGGAAGTCGTCATGCGACGCGCGACCAAGCTGCTCAGACTGCGAAACCAGGTAGTCGATCTGGCTTATCTTTCAGACGAGGCGCTTGCCGCCGAGGTCGGCAACGTCTTTGCACGTGTCGCTGCAGACGTGGTGCCGGAAGAGGTAGAAGCTAGCGGTCAGGACGATCAGCCGATAATCTCACGGATAACGCGCGCGATTTTCAAGGCGAGGAAAGGCGGGACCGCGTTACCGACCTGATGGTATTGCTGGGTCCTGTTTCCACAGAAGAAGTAGTTGTCCGGGAATGTCTGCAGACGCGCAGCCTCCCGGACCGTCAACGCACGGGCCTGTGCAGGATCCGGGTGGATGAAGTAATGGCCGTCCTTCGAGATGTGACTTGTCACGGTGCTGGATGGGCGATTTCCGATCTGCACACGGAACTGAACCGCTCCGGGTTTGCCGGAGGCTCCAACTCCTGAGTAGGATGGAGCATCATGAGCAAGACGACGAACAAATTTTCCCCCGAAGTGCGTGAGCGTGCGGTGCGCTTGGTCCTCGACAATGAGGGCCAGCATGGATCGCGCTGGCAGGCCGTCATGTCGATTTCCGCAAAGATCGGCTGTGCGCCCCAGACCTTGAACGAGTGGATCAAGAAGGCCGAGGTCGACAGCGGCAAGCGGGCTGGCATCCCGACCGACATGACCGAGAAGATGAAGGCGCTGGAACGGGAGAACCGGGAGCTGCGTCAGGCAAACGAGATCCTGCGCAAGGCGAG
>NZ_ATUJ01000004.1 GCF_000420145.1 Paracoccus zeaxanthinifaciens ATCC 21588 | reverse complement strand
TGCGCGGCTATCCATGTATGGTGGTCAGTGACAACGGCACGGAGCTGACCTCGAATGCCATCCTGAAATGGCAGGAGGATCGCAAGGTCGAGTGGCATTACATCGCGCCAGGAAAGCCCATGCAGAACGGCTTCGTCGAGAGCTTCAATGGACGGCTGCGTGACGAATGCCTCAATGAGCACCTGTTCGCTAATCTGCGCCACGCCCACGACCTGATTGAGGCGTGGCGCGACGACTACCACCACCACCGCCCCCACACGAGCCTCGACGGGCTCACCCCGTGGGAGTATCACCAACGGTCAGTAGAGGACCAAACCCTGAACAGAGCGAACTAAAGAACGCGGACTCTAAAGGGAGCAGGTCACGGAAAGCTGAACTTCGCTGCAGTTCGCATGAAAGACCGCTTTCAATGTAGGAAACTGATCTGTCTTATGATCCACGCACAGGCAGTTTGCTCGACGCCTTCATTTCTTTCAGCGAGAGGTTGGAGCGAATGCTGGTCACACCAGGCAGGCGCCGCAACGTGCTGTCGACAAAGGCGCTGTAGTCGTCCAGATCGCGCGCGACCACGATCAGGAGGAAATCGTCCTCGCCAGTGGTGTTGTGACAGGCGAGGATGTTGGGCGTCACCTCGATGATGCGCTGGAACTCGGCGGTGGCAGCCTGATCGTGCTCGGAGCAGCTCAATTGAACGAAGGCCATGACGCCAAGCCCCAGTTTCCGGCGATTGAGCTGGGCCTGATAGCCTTCGATGATCCCCGTCTCCTCCAGCTTCCTCAGCCGCCGCCAACATGGCGTTTCGCTCATGTTCAGATGCTCGGCGAGCCTGGCATTGGTCATGCGCCCGTCGCTCTGCAGCAGTTCGAGAATCTGTGCATTGACTGCATCTATGTCGGACATGGAAAGATTCCCCTCATCAAATCCTCATCAGAGGCACTTTCCACTCAATGGATCGTTATACAGGGGCAGAATAGCAAGGCAATTTCAGTTCCGCCGTATAAATTTCCCCGAACAGTCGTCACAAGCGAAAGATCCTGCCATGAAAGCCGTCCTGTTCGAGAAGTTCCAAGAAGCCCCCAAGGTCGTGACCGTCGCGGACCCGACGCCCGAGCCGCATGGCGTCGTCCTCAAGGTCGAAGCCACCGGCGTGTGCCGCAGCGACTGGCACGGCTGGATGGGGCATGACAGCGACATCGAGCTTCCGCACATCCCCGGCCACGAGCTGGCAGGCGTGGTCCAGGCGGTCGGCAAGGACGTGAGGAACTGGAAGGTCGGTGATCGGGTCACCGTGCCGTTCATCTGCGGCTGCGGGTCGTGCAGCGAATGCAATGCCGGGCATCAGCAGGTGTGTCTGCATCAGGAACAGCCCGGCTTCACCCATTGGGGCAGCTTTGCCGAATATGTGCCCATCCACCAAGCAGACCTGAACGTCGTCGCCCTGCCCGAGACGATGGATTTCGCCACCGCTGCAAGCTTGGGCTGCCGGTTCGCCACCTCGTTCCGCGCCGTGATCGACCAGGGCCGGGTCAGCGCGGGCCAGTGGGTTGCCGTGCATGGTTGCGGCGGCGTCGGCCTGTCGGCGGTGATGATCGCCAGCGCGGCAGGGGCCAACGTGATCGGCGTCGATCTCGATCCGGGTAAGCTGGCCCTGGCCAAGGAGCTCGGCGCGGTCGCGACCATCGATGGCAAGGGCGACGTGGTCGAGGCGATCAAGGAAATCACCAAGGGTGGCGCGCATGTCTCGCTCGATGCTCTGGGGCATCCCGTCACCATGACGAATTCGATCCTCTGCCTGCGCCCGCGCGGCAAGCATGTCCAGGTCGGCCTGATGCTTGGCGATCACGCGGCCCCCGCGGTGCCGATGCCCAAGATCGTCGGCCAAGAGATCGAGCTGCTCGGCTCGCACGGGATGCAGGCGCATCGCTATGGCGCGATGCTGGACATGGTCGAAAGCGGCAAGCTGGATCCGGCACGCCTGGTCGGCGACAAGATCGGGATCGACGCGGCCCCCGAGGCCCTGATGAACATGGACAAGTTCCAGTCCGTCGGCGCGACTGTCATCACCAGCTTCTGAGCCTTCGACAGCGCCTCATTCCGGTGCGGCGCACGAACGCAACCGTACAGATTGGAAGGTCCGCCATGAGCACCCAGGAAGCAAACAAGCGTATCGTCAGGGCTTTTCTCGAGACCGTCTTCAACCAGCACAAGGTCGACGAGGGCATGGATGCTTACGTCGGGGACAGCTACACCCAGCACAATCCCGGTGTCGCCGATGGCGTCGAGGCGTTCAGAGAGAACTTCAGGAAGGCCTTCTCGGAGAACCCCGAGTCGCATTTCGACATCAAGCGCATGTTCTGCTAGGGCGACCATGTGACCGTTCACGCCCATTGGACGCAGGACAGGAACGATCGCGGATCCGCGGTCATGGATATCTTCCGCCTCGAAGACGGCCGCATCGTCGAGCATTGGGACGTCATTCAGCCCATTCCCGACGAAATCGCGCATGACAACACGATGTTCTGAGCCATGGAAAACGTAGCATTCATCGGCGGCGGCAACATGGCCTCCGCCATCATCGGAGGCATGATCGCCAGCGGTTGGGCGCCGTCGCGGATCACGGTCGTCGATCCGAACGCGGATCAGCGGGACCGGCTGGCAGCAGATCACGGCATCCCGACCACAGGCGACGTGGCCGAAGCAGCTGCCGCCGACATCATCGTGCTGGCCGTCAAACCTCAGGTGATTTCCGCCGTTGCGGATCAGATGGACGCAGATCTGTCCGGCAAGCTGATCCTCAGCATCGCCGCCGGCGTCACGATCGCGACGCTCGAGGGTCTCTTTGGCCCCGTGGCCATCGCACGCACCATGCCCAACACGCCCGCCCTGTTCGGCCTGGGGGCGACGGGCCTCTACCTCAACCGGCACGCCTCCGAGGCGCAACATGCCGCTGCCAAGGAAATCATCGAGGCATTCGGCATCTGCGTCTCGGTCGAGCGGGAAGAGCTTCTGGATGCGGTCACGGCCGTTTCGGGCAGCGGTCCCGCCTATTACTTCCTGATGATCGAAGAGATGATCCGCGCCGGGACCGCCCTGGGGCTGAGCCCGGAGGACGCAAGGGCGCTGACCCTGCAGACCGCGCTTGGCGCCGCCACCATGGCCACCAAGGGCGATGCGCCAGAAGACCTGCGTGCCCGTGTCACATCGCCCAACGGAACGACCCATGCAGCCATCGTCTCGATGCAGGAAAACGGGTTCGGAGACGTGATCCATAAGGCCATGACCGCCTGCCACGACCGAGCCGTCGAACTGAGGCTGGAATGAATCAGCCATCCAGATCGTCATAGCCTCAAAGATGTCATCCGCTGAGCGGGAGCGCAGTGGCTGCTTCGGGCCGTGACGCGCCTTCCACTTTTCCACCACCTCAGAACACCCTTGGCAGTGCATCGATGAGGGGCTTCAGGAGGGGCAGGGGTGTGCGCTGGCCGTAGCGGGGGTCCTCCTCCGAGCTGATCGCGTGGCCCAGCAGGTGGTGGCGCGAGAGGTCGGGCACGTCCTGCCGGTAGCGCAGCTCGTCGGTGACGTAGTGGCGGAACGAGTGGAAGTTCTTCTTCGCCGCATCCTCGCCCAGCTGTGAGCGCAGCAGCTTGTGCCAGTTGAAGCTGATGGCGTCCGACAGCGTTCCGCGCCCCTTGCGGCGCTTGAGATCGGGGAAGACCTGGCCGGTTTCGGCCTGCGCGACATGCTCCAGGAAGCCCAGCTCCAGCAGGTGCGGGTGGATCGGCACCTTGCGCTGCGAGGGGCGGTTCTTCAGGCGCCGGATCTCGGTGGGGCGGAAGTGGAAGGCCGCGATGCCGTCCTCGGTGACGATGTCCTCGGGCGCAAGACCCGCGATCTCCTCGCGCCGCGCGCCGGTATAGGCGGCGATCAGCGGCAGCCAGTAGAGCGCGTCCTTGATGACGAGATCGCCGGGCCGGGTGCGGCGCCCCGCGCTCTGGCAGCCCTGCCAGACGGGGCCTGCGAAGATGCGGCGCAAGTCGTCGCGGCTGAAGGGGGCGACCTTGTCTTGGTCGTCCTCGGGGTCGGTCTCTCGCAGATCGCGCGTGTCCAGAAGCGGATCGAGGCTCAGCCCTTCCGAGCGGGCGTGCTTGATGAGCTGGCCGACGAAGCCGAGATTGCGGTTGATCGTGGCGGCGGACAGGCCCTGTTTCCGGTCGGATGCCTTAGCTGTGTCGATGATTTCCGCAAGCGTCATGTCTCGCTCCTTCGGCGTCTTGCGATAGGTCGGGGGCAGGGCATGCATGATGTTGCTGAAGGCCATCAGGTGCTCCTGCCGCAGCTTGCGGATGTCCTCGATGCCGGTGGCCTCGTGCAGCAGCTCGGCGGTCTTGCGGATCTGGTAGGCGGTCTTGTCCGTGACCCGCCCGCGCTTCTCCTTGCGGCTGGCGAGGCGGTCCGCGACGGCTTGTAGTGCGGGATCGAAGGCGGGGGAGGATTCAGGTGTGGCAGCGGATGTGGGAGTGGGCGGCGCGGCATCCTCGGCAGCCGGGAGGGGCTTTCCGTCCCGCAGTCTGCCCGCCATCGCCATGGCATCGTCGAAGCCCCGGTCCAATCCCGCCTTGGACGACAGCAGCGCCGCCGCGCGGCCATTCAGCCATATCCGCTTGGCGTCGAAGAACTCGTGACCGCTGATGCGCTCCTTGCCCGCGATCCCGGCTGCGCGGCGCCGGATGCGGTTCTCGACCGGTTCGGTGGCCGCGTCGCGGCCCAGGATGACCTGGTATTCGTCGATGCGTTCCAGATCGGCCTCGGAATAGCCGCGCGCGCTCAGCTCGCGCCGCTCGTCCTCGTCCAGTTCCAGCTCGATGCCCTTGCGGGCGATGAGACGCAGCGCCTCGCCCGCCAGATGGTCCTGATGCGCGCTCTCGACGGGGTTGCCGGTCTGCGGCAGGTGGAACGCGGCGCGGTCGCGCTTGGCGGATCGCTCCAGCTCTTCCCGGATGACGGTCTCCAGCCATTCATGCGCCACCTGCGGCGTAAGTCCTTCCATGCCCATCCGGTCGAACACCCTCTCGCTCTCGGCGGTCACGATGACGGCCAGCCGGCGCGCTGTCCACGGGCAAGCGGTCCGCAGCGAGACCTGGAGGTTCGAGGCGGCGGAGGAGGCACGTTTCGGAATGCGGCGGCGCCAGGTGTAGATCGCGCCCCGGCGGAAGACGAAGTTGGCAATGCCCATGGCGGGTCCCCAAGCTAGGGGTGCAAATGCCATGATGGACAGTGATGATGGACAGTGGTCCAGATCGACTGTCCGTCCTCGATAAGACGAGCTATCTCAACGACTTACTGGAAGTTGGCTGGGGCGGTAGGATTCCACCGAAGCCGAAGTAAGGCACTGAGAATGCAGTTCTTTCGTCGGATCGACGTAACCTGCGTCGTTGGTTGTGCCGCACCATCATCGTTCCGATGGTGGCTGAACGCAAGCCGCGGGATCAGAGTGTTCGTATGAAATTGGCACTGTTGTACAAATCGTCTGAACGCCGAGATTCCCCCTTTTCTCGGACAGACTTACCCCGCAGCTTCCGCGACGGGTATGCCGAGCGCGGCGTAGCCGTTCAGAACAGCGATGCGGACCTGGAGTTTGGCGACCTGCCGGTCGAAGTCTCGCGCCATGAGCCGTTGGCCCAGCGGTTTCACACAATGCATCTTGGTCTCGACGCGGCTCGGTAGTATCCGCTCCATCGCTGCCAGACGGACCGGCCGAGGTAATTCGCACCGCGCAGGGCCTCGTTTCGTGCGGCCGCGCCAGCTGTGATGACCTTCCACGGCTTGGCGTTCCTGCGGGGCGGGATGACGGCACGGACACCGCGGTCCGCGATGGCATCGTGGCACTTGCGGGTGTCGTAGGCGCCGTCTGTCGTGACACTGCCGATCTGTCGGTCATCCGGGAACTGGCTGAGGAGGTCAGGCAAGACCGGCGCATCGCCGATATGGCTTCCGGTGATCACGAGGGCCCGAACTGCCAGCGTTTCCTCGTCGAACCCCGGGCGGATCCAGCGCCAGGTGCGACGTTTTCGGGCGCCATGCTTGCGGGCGTGTCATTCGCCTTCGCCCTCGACCCTGATGCCGGTGCTGTCGATCAGCAGGTGCATTGGGCCTTTCGATCCACGGTATGGAATGCTGACAGCCAAGGTCCTCTGGCAACGCGACAGCGTGCTGAAGTCGGGCGCCGTCCAGTCGGGGCGAACTAGTCGCAGCGACCTTCGACGAACCCGGTCGTCTGCCAGAGCGCCATACCGAACAGCGCCTTCATGGTCAGGCAGGTCTGAATGGCGGCATCGCTGTAAGTTTGCGGCCGGCCACGCCGGCCGATCGGCGCTATAATCCGCAGTTGTACCGCGTATGGATCGTGATCTGCGTGGGTGCCGGTTCCGATGTCCCCGTGCCGGTTGCATGGGAACGGATCCACTCGGCGGCCTGACCGACCTCGCTGGCGAAATCATGCGAGATTACATAGTCCAGCGTTCCTGTTTCGAGCAATGCCCGGCTGTAAGGGGTTAGCTCGTGACCGATGAAGACGGTATCCTCGGCCCTGCCGACCGCCTCGAGGGCTTCGGCAACGCCACGGTTTGCACCTGCAAGGTTATAGATCGCCGCCGGACAGCCGTGGGTACTGATATGCGCGGCAAGTTGGGCACGGGTCGTTTCGGTACTGTCGTCCGACGTCATCTTCTCCTCGATCTTCAGGTGGGGGAAGTCGCTTCGCAGCACCCGTCGAAAGCCCATTTCCCGCTCCTGCTGGCTCCGGAACGCGACGCTGAACATCAGCAATATGCTGCTGCGCTGCTTAGGGAGGATCTTCCCGATCAGCTGGGCGGCAACACTGCCCGCTGCATATTGGTCGTTTCCAACATAGGCGGAACGTCGTGACGACGGCAGATCACTGGTCAGCGTGACAACCGGCCGGCCCGCACCCACGACCTTGCGGATCGCGCGATTGATTGCCGGATGTTCACGGGCGACGACGATCACCCCGTCATGCTCTGCCGCTTCCTCGATGCGGCGGGCAAAATGAACCGGGTCGGATTCGTTCGTGGACACGTATTGGCCTTCGATCTGGATGCCCGCCATGCTGCGGTTCACCCGATCGACTGCCGTCTCGACCATCAGGTTGAAGCTGGTTCCAGATTCGCAAAGCAGCTTCACCCGCAGCAAACCCGCGGTATCGTCCTGTTCGCGTGTTAGCTTTTCAAGGGCCGCGCGAACACGGGTCCGGGTCAGTTCCTTCACGCCGGGACGGTTATTCAGAACGCGGTCGACCGATGCCGTGCCAACGCCTGCCAGCTTGGCGATTTCCTGAACCGTCGGTCCTTTCCATCGACCCGTCGGGGGGCTTGAGGGCATCCTGTTCTCCTATTCATGATCTTCTTTGCATCAAAAATGGCGGGGCGCAAGAAATCACGCGTATTTCGTGGTGTTTGGAGCGGATCTAGCCACATAATGATGTTAAATACATCAAAATAAGACGACAAGCTGGCTTCCACGATTTGAAGACCATCGCATATTAGATGCAATACCAGAGGATGGGAACCGATCCCCGGAGGACCGCGACAGCGGGGTGGGTCGGGTCCGAAATCAACAAGATACGAAGTTTTCAGATGGCATGCCGGGGCTTTCCGCGTGCCTGGATCATGGCGTCGTCCGCGATGCGGGCAGGGAATTCCCGGTCACGGGGACGGCGGATTGGCAGAGGAGGAACATGTCATGAAATTTACCCCCACCATTGCGGCCGGTGCCGTTGTTGCCTGCATGTCCACGGGCGCCATGGCGCAGGACATTGCCGTCATCGTCGGATCGGCGCAGGACGGCTTCTGGAACATGGTCAAGAAAGGCGTCGAAGATGCGGCCCTTGTCGTCGAGGCCAATGGCGGATCGGTGAATTTCCTGCAAACGCCGAATTATGACAATTTTGGCCCCGACCTGGTATCGCTGATCGAGCAGGCCGTGGCCCAGGGTGCCGACGGGATCGCCATTCCGAACTGGTTGCCCGAATCCGAAACCCCCGCACTGAAGGCCGCGGCTGACAAGGGTATCGCGATCATGTCCTTCAACGCCGGCCAAGAAGAGATGGGCGAGTATGGCGCCTTGAACTATTTCGGGTCCGACGAATATCTGGCGGGTGTCGCGGGCGGCAAATACCTTGCCGAGAACGGCGCATCCAAGATCATGTGCCACATCCAGAACCCGGGCGCAGTGAACCTGGAGACCCGCTGCAAGGGCGTTCAGGACGGCGCCACCGAAGCCGGGGCCGAGACCTATATCCTGCGCGTTCCGGCCAATCTGGATCAGGACATGGTCGGCACCTCCGAGGCGATCAAGGCCGAGCTGATCGCGGACGGCGACATCGACGCGGTGATCAATCTGGCAGCCTGGGCAGCCGACGCGTCGGCGTCCGCCATCGAGCAGTTGGGCAAGGCCGAAGAGGTTCAGCTGGGCACATTCGACATGTCCGCATCGGTACTGGAACGTATCGAGGCCGGGACACAGGTCATGGCGATCGACCAGCAGCCCTATCTGCAGGGCTTCCTGTCCACCTCGATGCTGTTCTCGCATATCAAGTTCGGTACCGAACTGGCGACAAAGCCCGTGCTGACCGGCCCGGCCATCGTCGATGCGTCCAATGTCTCCACCGCGATCGAGGGCGTGAAGCTCGGCGCGCGCTGATCCTTTGCCAGCAAAACAGGACCTGCCTTTGCCGGGCAGGTCCCTTTCATCGCCCCGCATGACATGGGGCGCAAGCGATACCATCCTGGAGACACCCCCATGACCGACACGACATCGACAGGTGGTCCGGCGGAAAGCCCGCGCGCCGAAAAGCCTTCGCCCAGCTTATCCCTTGGCGAACTCATGCGCAGCCCGGCCGCCGGGGCCTTCATGGGCTTCGCCATGGTATTCATCGTTTTTGCTATCTTCGGGTTCCAGCGCAATTTCCTGTCGGTGGGCGGGATTTCGACCTGGGTGAACTTTGCCTCTACCGTCGGCATGATCGCGATCCCGGTCGGCTTCCTGATGATCGCCGGAGAGCTTGATATCTCGACCGGTGCGGTGCTTCCGGCTTCGGCCATGACGGTCGCCGTCATCTCGGGCTATTACGAAATGCCGATCATGCTGGGGGTTTGCGCGGCCCTGTCGGTAGGTGCGTTGATAGGATTCATCAACGGCATGATCGTGACCCGGACGCAGGTTCCGTCCTTCATCGTCACGCTGGCCACGCTGTTCGCCGTGGCAGGCCTGACGCTGTCGCTGTCGATCGTCTTCATCAACACCACCCAAACGTCGCTGAATGCACCGGATTGGGCGAAGACGCTGTTCGGCGGGCGGCTGCTTGGTGGCTTCCGGTCATCGGTCTTCTGGTGGATCGCGATGATCGTCGGCTTCATCTTTTTCCTTCACAAAAGCCCCTGGGGAAACTGGGTCTTTGCGCTTGGCGGCGATCAGGAAAGCGCGCGCAACGCCGGCATCCCCGTGCAGCGTCTGAAGATCGGGCTGTTCATGCTCAGCTCGACATCGACCGCATTCGCGGGCGTGCTGCAGACGATCCAGTTCAACGCGGCGACATCGCAGGCCAATTTCGGGATGATCTTCAACACGATCATCGCATGCGTCGTCGGCGGGCTGCTGCTGACCGGTGGCTTCGGCACGGTGATGGGCATCGTCTTCGGCACGCTGACCCTGGGCGTGGTGCAGCAAGGGATCGGCTATACGGAAATCGACCGGAACCTGTCCTTCCTGATCATCGGCGTGATGCTTCTGATCGCGGTCCTGATGAACGACACCTTCCGCAAGCTGGCCACCAGCTGGTCGACGAAGAAGAAGTAAGGAGACGGCCGATGTCCAGTGGAACCCCTGTTATCGAACTCCGCAATGTCGACAAGTCGTTCGGGCCCATCGACGTGCTGCATGAAATCAGCCTGAAGGTGGGCGAGGGAGAGGTGCTCTGCCTTCTTGGCGACAACGGCGCGGGAAAATCGACGCTGATCAAGACGCTTGCCGGAGTGCATCAGCCGACGCGCGGCGAGATCCTGATGGATGGCCAGGCAACCAGGTTCAGCGGGCCGCGCGACGCACAGGCACGCGGCATTGCCACCGTGCACCAGTTCGGCGGAACCTATCCGCTGATGTCGATCGGGCGCAACTTCTTCATGGGGATGGAGCCGACGCGCGGCTTCGGTCCCTTCAGGGTCTTCGACCGCGAGAAGGCGAACCGGATCGCGGTCGAGGAAGTCCAGAAAATGGGCATCACCCGCATCACCGATGGCGACCGCCTTGTCGGCGGCTTGTCGGGGGGTGAACGGCAATCGCTGGCCATCGCGCGGGCCGTCTATTTCGGCGCCCGCGTCCTGATCCTTGACGAACCGACCGCGGCGCTTGGGGTAAAGCAGGCGGCTCATGTCCTGCGCATCGTCAATGAGGCCAAGCGCCGGGGCCTTGCTGTCATCTTCATCACCCATCAGGTCATGCATGCGATGGCGGTGGGCGACCATTTCGCGGTCCTGATCCGCGGAGCGATCGCGGCCGATTTCCGCAAGGGAGAGAGAACCCGAGAGGAGATCGCCGATCTGATGGCGGGCGGTGAAAGCATGGCCGATCTGGAAGCCAGCATCGAGGGCCCGGCGGATGCCGCCGAAGGTCGCACGGCCGCGGCACCGCTCTGACAAGAAAAGGGCAGACAGGATCTGCCCGATCCCAACGACCCCAGAATTCGACGGGCGGAGCTGTTCCGACCCGACGTGAGGAGACTTGCAATGACAATCAGGCTTGCCGTCATCGGCGCGGGACTGATGGGCGCGGATCACGCAAAGATCGTTGCCGAGGACATGCCCGGCGCGCAGCTTCAGGTGATCTGCGACATGGACGCAAACCGCGCCAGGGCGCTTGCCGATGGTTGCGGGGCGCAGGACGTGTCCGGCGACCCGCAATCCGTGATCGCGCGCGACGACGTGGATGCGGTCATCATCGCCTCGCCCGATTTCACCCATGCACCGCTGTCGACTGCCTGCATTGCGGCGGGCAAGCCGGTGCTGTGCGAAAAGCCGTTGTCACAGAAATCCGGTGAATGCCTTCAGGTGATGCAGGCCGAGCAGAATGTCGGCACGCGCTGCGTCATGCTGGGCTTCATGCGCCGCTATGATCAGGCCTATGTCGAGATGAAACAGGCGCTGGATCAAGGCCGGCTGGGACGTGCGTTGATGATGCACAACTTTCACCGCAATGTCGAAACTCCGGCTTCCGATTTCACCGGCGCCATGGCGATCACCAATTCCGCCCCGCATGAATTCGATGTTGTCCGCCATGTCCTTGGCTGCGAATTCACCAGCGTGACCGCGACTCAACCCAGACGGTCGGACGGGCGCGTGGCGCCGGTCGTGATGGTGCTGGAAACCGACGGCGGTCAGGTCGTCACCATCGAGGTGAACAACAATGCCGACTACGGCTATGACGTGCGCGCCGAACTTGTGGGCGAGCGCGGCAGTGTCGCGATGAACAATGTGGCCTACAGCCGGACCGACATGAGGCTGGCCGCATCCACCCGATACGACGCAGATTGGCGCGGTCGCTACCACGAGGCCTATGTCCGTCAGAACCGCGATTTCCTACGCTTCGTGAACACCGGGGTCTTCCCGGCCATCGCTTCGGACTGCTGGGATGGCTATTGCGCGGCGATTGTCGCGGAAGCGGGCGCCCTGGCACTGGACAGCGGGCAGAAGACGCCCGTCCGGATGATCGGCAGGCCGGATTTCTATTCGATCCAGAAAGGCAGGGCGGCATGAAACTGGGTTTCGTATCCGACAGCCTCGGCGGCATCAGCCTGACCGAGATGCTGGACCACGCGGCACGTATGGGGGTGTCGGGGGTCGAGGTGAACACCTGCGGCTGGTCCACCGCCCCGCATTTCGACTTGCGCGGCATGCTGGAAGACCGCCGGAAACGGGACGACTTCCACCGCGCGTTTCAGGATCGCGGGCTTGAGATCATCAGCCTGAATGCCAATGGCAACCCTCTGCATCCGACCGATGCGACGCAGGGCAGGGACCTGCGCGACACCATCCGCGTGGCGGGCGACATGGGTGTGACCACCGTCTGCACGATGTCGGGCCTGCCGGCCGGAAGCCCAGGGGACACCATGCCCAATTGGGTGGTGTCGTCTTGGCCTCCGGAAACACAAGAGATCCTTCGATACCAGTGGGAGGAGAAGCTGATCCCCTTCTGGTCCGAGATTGCCGGGCTCGCCCGCGAAAACGGCGTGACGCGCATCGCGCTGGAACTGCACGGCAACCAATGCGTCTACAATGTCGCATCCCTCAAGCGGCTGAACGAAGCCATAGGCCCCGTAATCGGCGCGAACCTTGATCCGTCGCACCTGTTCTGGATGGGGGCCGATCCGCTGGCCGCCGCCGATGCATTGGGTGATCTGATCTACCATGTGCATGCCAAGGACACGATGCTGAACGCCCCCGTTCAGGCCGCCAACTCACTGCTTGAGAACGGACCGCTGATGGATATTCCGGCGCGGGCCTGGTCCTACATCACGCTTGGTTTCGGCCATGGGGATGAATGGTGGCGTCAGTTCTGCTATCGCCTGAAGATGGCGGGCTACGACGGCTGGCTTTCGATAGAACATGAAGATGTGCTGCTCAATTCATTGGAAGGGCTGGAAAAATCCGTAGCTCTTTTGAAGAGTGTAATGCCGCGCGACCCCGCAGATTTCAAACCGCAGGATATCTGATATGGCATTCCAACTTGCTGCACGCGCCGAAATTCTATGGCCTGATGAGCCGATCCATTGACGCGCAGCGCGCCTGCACGAAGTGGTGCTCGGGGTCTCCCACATCGGCAAGACATGAACCATGTCAAAGCGATGAGGGGGCGCTTTCATCGCGGTTTCAGGGGCTGTCGAACGGTCCAACCCTCTGGGCGCCCCAACCACCTTTCTGGCAAGGCTTGTATTCTTGCTTGAAAGCCTCCATCTGATACTGGCATCGCGACTAATCTTCGACCTTCTGTCTCCCTCATCGGCTTCAGTTGTCTTTAAGACGGGACCGAGCCGGGCCATCGCAATCTCGCGGATGGCGATATATCAGGAGACGACACGATGGCCACTGGCACCGTGAAATGGTTCAACAGCACCAAAGGCTTCGGCTTCATTGCACCGGAAGGTAGCAGCAGCGACGTTTTCGTTCACATTTCCGCGGTCGAGCGCGCAGGCCTGACCTCGCTTGCCGATGGGCAAGCCGTGAGCTTCGACATCGAGCGTGGTCGTGACGGTCGCGAATCCGCTACCAATCTGACTCTGGCATAAGCCCACTCGGCACATAGCTACGGCGGGGGCGGCCATCAGGCCGTCCCCGTTTGCATTCAGGAACTGGTTCTGGCCGAGATTCTGGGAGAGCTGAAACATAAAAAGAAAAAAATGATATGATAGAACTGAACTGGGGTAGCCCCCTTGCACTGCACTCTGACGACGGAACTGAGATCAAGGCGATCTCTACAATAGAGCAGGCTCGCTATTGGCTCGAGGTCAACTGGCCGACCTCCGGCGCCGCCCGCGATGCGGCGCTGAGCCGGATCGACGCAGCGATGGAATGCCTCCTGCCTGTAAGTTCCGCTCGTGCCGCGTTTGTGGCGGCAGCATCCGTGGCAGGGTTCTCACCTGCCAACAAGATGCAGCATCTGCCAGCGGACCGTAGAACTCTGTAGAGTTCCGGCATCTCGCCAGGTTTCGGGTTCGTTCGATCCCAGGGCAGGCCTTTTCCTCATGTCGTCTGCTCATTTGTGATGAAGCAAACTCTACGTTAGGGCGATGGACATTCCGGGGGCAGATCGCCCGCTCGGAACACGGCGATCATCGATCCGTGGCCCGTCATGGCTCTTCGGAAAGAAGGGCTCGAGCCGTGCCATCTGCTCGTCGCTCAACCCCAAACTATTGGCCACACCCTCCTATGGTTGGAGGTGTGAACTACGCCGCCAGTGGCGCCGCAGGCCGATTGATGGGTCCTGAGCCTAACGATCGGGCGACAATACGGCCGTCATCGCGTGCACCAGCAACTCCTTCAAGGCACTGTCGTGATCCGCAGAAAGTGCCTCGGCATCCACCGAGACACGACCAACGAACATTCCCGAAATGATGCTGAGTATCACGCCAGCCTTCTGATCGGAATTGTTGCCGCCGATCAGGGCCGCCAGTTGCTTCACCATTGGGTTGCCAAGCTTGGTGCGAATAACGTCCTGCGCTTCGACGGAACCGGAGGACTTGATGGCGACGACCAATGGATCAAAGCCGCCCGTCGGATCGGCCTTGCCCAGGGCGATGTCAGCCAATGCCTCAACCATTTCAGGCAGTGGCAGTCCTTGAAGCGGGGCAAGGTCGATACATTCTTCCATGACCGCTTCGAACAAGCCGATCTTCGATCCGTAGTAACGGCTGATCAGGGCGGGATTGCACCCCGCTGCCGACGCGATCTTGCGTGTGCTTGCTGCCTCATAACCCGTCCGCTGAAATTCTGCGCGCGCCGCACCCATCAGGGCGTCTCTGGTTGCGGAGGGATTGCGTGGCTTCGCGTCAGGCATCTTTGGCTTGCTCAATTCGATATCCAAGTAATCACCTGTTGACTTACCTTTCCCCGTAACTGTAATCACCTGATTACAACCTGCGCCATCCAGTTCCAAGAGAGGTTGCAATATGCCCGATATCATTCAAGCGATCGATCATAGTGATCGTGTGGAACGATTGTTTGCCCCTTACCGGGACATCATTGGCGACGATTACCCGGCATATCGCGGTCACGTTTATCGCGTGATCACCTATGCAATGCACTTTCTCGGTGGTGACGAAGAAGCAAGGCCTCTGGTTGAAACCGCTCTTGTCTACCACGACATTGGGCTCTGGACGGAGAACGAGCTGGCTTATCTGGAGCCATCCGAAGAACACGCTCTGGCCGACAACGAAAAATATTGCTGGGGGCTTGATCCTCGGTTGCTGCGCGATGCGATCCACTGGCATCACAAGGTCTTCCCCTATCGCGGGCCCAACCAGGCTATCGTAGAAGCAATTCGCAAGGGCGATTGGATCGACGCGACCGATGGAAAAATCCGTAAGGGTTTGACACGGGTGCAAGTGAAGGCTGTGGAGGATGCCATTCCGAACTATGGTTTCGGCGGCGTCTTGCAAAGGCTTGCCGGGGATCTGGGAGGCAACAAGCTTAGCGGCAACTTTCGCGTCTTGCGGCATGTCTTCAAGTGGTAGCCCAAGGTTGTCGATGACGTGGCTGGGCGAAGCTTCGCTTCGTCTGCTTTGCCGACCTTGCCAAGCGACGAAGCGAACGGCGGCCATCCACACGCAACGCGGTTTGCACAGCCCATGCCAGCGGACATGGCCTTAGCAATTGCCCAAGGCACGTCGAGCCAGCGTCATCACGTAACACATCGTTCGCGCGCTGCCGCGCGCATGGCCGGGACAGGTCCCGGCCATGATTCAAGGGGCCGCCGCGATATATCCAATCGAGGTCGAGTGCCCGCCGCAGGCCCTACGCAGGCACCTTCTGAATCGGGACCGCGGCGCCAGCCGCGGGCCGCAAGGAGGCCGCCAGGTCTCCGCGCAATTGCCCGCAAGGGCGATGGAGCGCCTCCCCGGCGTGAGGGGCAGACGGTAGCTCGAAGAGCTACCTACAGTCTGTCACTGTAGCGAGCTTTTACGGCGCAGAGGTCATGGGGTGTAGTTCAAGCTTAGTTCTTGCGGAACAGAGAGGCAACGCCCAACTCGACCTGTGGGGGAACTTGAGGGAGGGGCACATGTCCTATCAGTTCGTCCATATCGAGTGCTACAGCGCAAAACCAAGACAGGCCACGCGCGGAAGCGACCACTTCAACTCGGCGGAGCAGGTATTCGCGGAAGCCGCACGGGAGGCGCGATATTCGGAGCATGTTTCTTCTCCGCGACCGGCGCAGCAGTTTCCCGGGACCAGGTCGGTGGAGGAACTGCGGGCGCTCTGGAGGACCCTGACCGCCAATACTGTCGAAACGGTCCAAAATCCGTCGGGTCGGTCTTATCAGAGACGCCTGAGGAACGACGCCCATACGCTCTATACCGAGATCCACTCTCACCCGGCCAGGATCGAGGATATCTGGGGCGGCAAATCGCCCGAGCTGAAACGAGAGGTCGGGGCCTGGATGGACCGGGCGGTGAGCCACTTCGAGAAGCGCATGCCTCCGGGCGTGGAATATGCAGTCGTTGTGCACACGGATGAAGCGCATGTGCACTTCCATATCTTGGCGCTGAACGTCGGGGATCCGAAACTCAACGCCAACAAGCTTCATGCGGGCAAGGCTGCAGCGGAGCGGGTGCGGGAAAGCGAGGAGGCGACGACACCCATCCCGGGCCTGCCCCGGCCCGAGCTGGAGCCGAGGCCGAGGAAGCCCAAGAAGTTCAAGCCCAGCAAGAACCGCAAGACGCAGGCCAGAAACGAGATCGCCTATCGCGAGAAGATCGCGGCCTGGGAGGCCGAATGCGCGGCCTGCGAGGCACGCAATGACGCGCTGCTTGCGGATTGGCGCGAGCGCAACAAGGCCCATCAACAAGAGCATCGCCGCACAAGGGGACGCACTGCCGAGAACAAGGCCTATAACGCGGCGCTACGCGCGTTCCAGGACGATTATCACGCTCAGGTCGGTGCGCCCTCGGGCCTGCTGCGGGACGGGCCGCGCAAGGCCCGCAAGACCACCAGGCAGCATGCTGCCGAGAAGGAGACGGCGAAGCGCCTGGCGAAGGTGATGCAGAGCCAGAAGAGTGACCATGAAACCAACCTCAAGTTCGCGCAGCAGAATGCCGCTGCCGAAGCCAGCAATGCGGAAACGCGGGCCTCCCTGGAGGCTCGGGCACTGGATCTGGCGGCCGCCGAGGCAAATCTGGCTGCGGAGAGGAAAGCGCTGAGCGATCAGAAGGAGGCCTTTATTCGTCAGGCAAAGCTGCACGAGGCAAGGGTCACTGCCCGAGAGGAAGCCGTCAAAGCGAAGGAGCAGGATCTGGAGAATGCCTTCGAGGGTCTGAATGCCATCATGACCGGTCTGGAGGATGGCTCGGTGACCGTGACTAACAACAAGATCACGGGACGTGGACTGGGCAGCCAACTTCGGGGCGCGTTCGCAGCGGATGCGCCTAGGGCGCCGGGGCAGTCGCTACTCAGGCGCTTCGTCGGGTTCGTCATCAGGTCGTGGAACGCCATCGAGACGCGCGGTGGACCCGAGATCGAGCACGACTATCGGGACGGGCCGTCGATGTAGCGAGAAGGTTCAGGGGCCGTGGCGGTGGTGGGCGCGGAGCATCTGCGACATGGGTGAATAAGGGCAGAGAGCGGTCGTTCGCTGCATGGGCAAACTGTAGAATGCCCTGCGCTGAACGCAGACGTTTATTTGCTTGCGGCCACAGTGTGTCAATCTGCAGCTGCTTCCTAGACGGTTTACCTATTAATCGAGATCGATTAGCCTCGACTTTTAATTGCATATTCGGATGAAAAAATTGACAAACTATTGGAGCGGCCATCCAGAGGGCGATGAAAAACTTCTGCGTCTGTTGACACGCGACGGCAACTGGCTTCGTTGGGAGGGAGAAAGAGAAGACCCGAACGACCCCAGCAAGAAACCGAAGGCCGGTTGCAAGGATCAAGTCGAAGAGGCCCTATTGGCGGCACTGCACTCGACCAATGTCGTGGTTCTCTTGGGGTCTGGCGCGTCTTTCTCGGCCAAGAACGATGGCGGGCCGAATCCGCCGGGGATGTGGCACCTATGGGAGGCGGTCAAGAAAGGTTGCGGCGACGCAGATTTCAACGCCGTTGCGCAATCAGTTATTGGACACGTTCCTGCGGAAGGGGAGGAAAACATCGAAGCCCTGTTGAGTTTGTGCAAGATGTCCATCGAGCTGTTGGAGGTTCGGGCTGAGAAGGATGCCGCGTTCCCTGATCGTCCAAGGCTTGCACAACTGAAAGATTTTGTAGTCACCGCAGAACGCGAAATTCTTGCTGAGGTTGGTTTCGTTCAAAGCGACACGGAATTGCCCGCGCACACCGGGTTTCTTCGCAAGTTTGCCCGTCGAACCCCAGAAAAGCCCAGAGTTAAACTGTTCACTACTAATTACGATCTTTGCATCGAAACGGCGGGGCTACGCCTCGGCGTCGTCCTGATCGACGGGTTTTCCCACAGTGCGGAACAGCGGTTCAACCGCGATCACTTCGATTATGATATCGTGCGGCGAGTGGCTTCCAGCACGAAAGCTGACTACCTAGACGGTGTGTTCCACCTATACAAGCTTCACGGGTCTGTGGATTGGCGGCGACGGTCGGATGAAGTCGTCATTCGCAGCGTCGATGACCCCGGCGACGACCGCAAGCCAGTCCTGATCTATCCTCGATCTTCGAAATATCAGGAGGCGTTCGAAAGCCCCTACCTGGACATGTTCGCAGCTTTGCAGGCTGCCTTGCGGGAACCGGATACAACGTTGATCGTCTCCGGCTTCGGTTTCGCAGACGACCATATCAGCGCCCCGATCTGGTCAGCTATCGAAACGAACCTGTCACTGCGCCTCGTGCTTTGTGATTGCGGGTTCGTGGAGGATCATAAGCTCTTTGATGAAGACGCGCAGGAAATTGCCCTCGATCTGCGTGGGCAACGTGCTTACCAGAGCAAGATCGCCCGTCTTGTGCGGCAGGGTGATACCCGCATTACTATGCTGAACGGTCGTTTCGAAGACCTTGCCGATGCCCTGCCGATGATATCTGGCAAGACGGATCGGCAGCTCTTGCATGTTCGACTTGAAAAGCTTCGCGAAGGCGACAGTGCATGAGCGAGCTTGCCTCTCTGATCGACCCGTCCAAGCGCATCGGAACGGTCACACGGGTAACGGCAAGTGCCGTGGAACTCACCTTACCGAATGCTCTTGCAGCCCTCGGACGGCGCGGGCTGGCGAAAGGCTCTGTTGGTGATTTCGTGTTTGTCGATTGCGACCGCTCAGCGATCTTAGGGCGCGTGACGGAAGTTGGCATTCCAGACAGGCAGCGAAATGTTCTTGAACACCAGATCGAAACCGATCCTACGGTTGAACCACAGGGACGCGTCCAGTTGCTAGCAACTGTCAGCAAGACAACTCGGAAAGTAACGCGCGGTATCAACACGCAGCCTAGGGTCGGCGATGGAGTCTACCTCGCAGAGGGCGGGGCGCTGTCCAATTCCATCAAGGATGCCTTGGAAGGCGACGTAAAGAGTGACAGCTCACCGTTACTCGTCGAGCTAGGGCACCTATCCGGACTGGACGATGCCGCCCTCAGCATTCCTCCGGAGAAACTGTTCGGTCGTCATTGTGGAGTATTTGGTGCGACAGGCGGGGGCAAGAGCTGGACGGTTTCCCGCTTGGTCAATGAAATCGTGCGGATCGGCGGAAAATGTATTCTGTTTGATCCCACTGGAGAGTTTACGGGAAAGGTGGCCGACGCACGGGAGTTTGAGTTCTCTAATGACCAAGCCGCTGAAGGGCGCTTGGTACGGTTTCCGAGTGAGAGGCTGTCCGAGCTTGACTTGAATGCTCTGCTCAGACCAACTGGGCAGAGCCAAGGCCCCACGCTTCGGAGCGCTATTATTAGCTTGAGAATGGCCCGACTGCTGTTGGCAAACCCATTGCAGTTTCCGCAACATCCCGTCGAAGGCAGCGATGCACTTCGCATAGAAGTTCAGCACAAGCAAAAAACGGTCGGCTTCATCCAACTTGACGAGAACAGAACTGTTTCGAAAGCAAACCAACACAGGAAACCGCTCGGTCGCGCTCAACTAATGCTAGCCGATCAGTTGGCGACAGACGACTGCGACTTCGATCTCAAAGTGCTTTCCAACCAAATTGGCAAAGAGTGCCTGTTTCCGGCCAATGCGGACGGCACATTCGGCGGTGTGGACCCAAGGCAAGTTAGCTATAACAATACCTTGGTCATTCGGATCGAGACGCTCTTGAACTCACCGGATATGTCATGCTTCTTTTCGCGAGACGGCTTGGACATATGTGCTGAAATCGAGGCGTTTCTTGATGATCAACATGCGAGAGCTTTGGTGCTTTCATTCCAAAACGTGAGCTTCAAGCACAATGCGCGTGAGTTGCTGCTGAACGCTCTTGGTCGCTATTTGCTCGGCATCGCGCGGCAAGGGCGTTTCCGAAAAAATCCGCTCGTTTGTCTCCTAGATGAAGCTCACCAGTTCATTGGGCGGTCTGTTGGCGATGACCAGAATAGCGTCAACCTCGATGCTTTTGGTCTCATCGCCAAGGAGGGTAGGAAATACGGTCTGTCCACCGTCGTCGCCACCCAGCGACCCAGAGATGTGCCGCAGGATGTTCTCAGTCAGCTTGGAACCTTGTTTGTCCACAGGCTCACGAATGACCGAGACCGGGAGACCATTGAAAGAGCTTGCGGCGATCTGGATCGCAGCGCTGCTGCCTTCATCCCATCACTGTCACAGGGTGAAGCGATCATCGTAGGCCCCGATCTGCCTGCACCATTGCCGGTCATGATGAGCAAACCTGAAAAAGGGCAGCGGCCCGAAAGCCATGGCCCGAACTATCAAGCGTATTGGGGACGTGAGCAGAATGGCCATCTGGTTGATGAGTGATTCCGAGTTCGCGTGCCGAGGGTAGTCCCGTATAGCAGTCTCTGCCAACTCGGTTCCGCTGCGCCAAGGCTCTAACGTCCGGTTTGGAGAGGCTGCCAGGCAGCATCGGTCGTGCGTCTAGCGGCCGCAAAGGGCCGAAATGCGCCCTCCAACTGTTCGCCATGTCAAAACACCCTCGGCAGTGCCTCTATCAGTGGCTTGAGAAGGGGCAGGGGCGTGCGCTGGCCGTAGCGGCGATCCTCTTCCGAACTGATGGCGTGGCCCAGCAGATGATGGCGCGAGAGGTCGGGCACGTCCTGGCGGTAGCGCAGCTCGTCGGTGACGTAGTGACGGAAGGAGTGGAAGTTCTTCTTCGCGGCATCCTCGCCCAGCTGTGAGCGCAGCAGCTTGTGCCAGTTGAAGCTGATGGCATCCGACAGCGTGCCGCGCCCCTTGCGACGCTTCAGGTCCGGGAAGACCTGGCCGGTCTCGGCCTGCGCGACATGCTCCAGGAAGCCCAGCTCCAGCAGGTGCGGGTGGATCGGCACCTTGCGCTGAGAGGGGCGGTTCTTCAGGCGCCGGATTTCGGTCGGGCGGAAGTGGAAGGCCGCGATGCCGTCCTCGGTGACGATGTCCTCGCGCGCGAGGCCCGCGATCTCCTCGCGCCGCGCGCCGGTATAGGCCGCGATCAGCGGCAGCCAGTAGAGCGCGTCCCTGATGACGAGATCGCCGGGCCGGGTGCGGCGCCCCGCGCTCTGACAGCCCTGCCAGACGGGGCCTGCGAAGATGCGGCGCAAGTCGTCGCGGCTGAAGGGCGCGACCTTGTCCTGGTCGTCCTCTGGGTCGGTCTCGCGCAGATCGCGCGTGTCCAGAAGCGGATCGAGGCTCAGCCCTTCCGAGCGGGCGTGCTTGATGAGCTGCCCGACGAAGCCGAGATTGCGGTTGATCGTGGCGGCGGACAGGCCCTGTTTCCGGCCTGCGGTTTCTGCCGCCTCAATGATCTGAGGCAGCGTCATATCCCGCTCCTTCGGCGTCTTGCGATAGGTCGGGGGCAGGGCATGCATGATGTTGCTGAAGGCCATCAGGTGTTCCTGCCGCAGCTTGCGGATGTCCTCGATGCCGGTGGCCTCGTGCAGCAGCTCGGCGGTCTTGCGGATCTGGTAGGCGGTCTTGTCCGTGACCCGCCCGCGCTTCTCCTTGCGGCTGGCGAGGCGGTCCGCGACGGCTTGGAGCGCGGGATCGAATGCGGGGGCGGATTCGGATGTGGGAGTGGGCGGCGCGGCATCCTCGGCAACCGGCAGGGGCTTTCCGTCCCGCAGCCTACCCGCCATCGCCATGGCATCGTCGAAGCCCCGGTCCAGCCCCGCCTTGGACGACAGTAGCGCCGCCGCGCGGCCGTTGAGCCAGATGCGCTTGGCGTCGAAGAACTCGTGCCCGCTGATGCGCTCCTTCCCCGCGATCCCCGCCACGCGGCGCCGGATGCGGTTCTCGACCGGCTCGGTGGCCGCGTCGCGGCCGAGGATGACCTGGTATTCGTTGATGCGGTCCAGATCGGCCTCGGAATAGCCGCGCGCGGTCAGCTCGCGCCGCTCGTCCTCGTCCAGCTCCAGCTCGATGCCCTTGCGGGCGATGAGGCGCAGCGCCTCGCCCGCCAGATGGTCCTGATGCGCGCTCTCGACCGGGTTGCCGGTCTGCGGCAGATGGAACGCGGCGCGGTCGCGCCTGGCGGATCGCTCCAGCTCTTCCCGGATGACGGTCTCCAGCCATTCATGCGCCACCTGCGGCGTCAGTCCTTCCATGCCCATGCGGTCGAACACCCTCTCGCTCTCGGCGGTCACGATGACGGCCAGCCTGCGCGCTGTCCACGGGCAAGCGGTCCGCAGCGAGACCTGGAGGTTCGCGGCGTCGGATTCGGCACGTTTGGGAATGCGGCGGCGCCAGGTGTAGATCGCGCCCCGGCGGAAGACGAAATTGGCAATGCCCATGGCAGGTCCCTCGATTGGGGACACAGGCTCCATGATGGACAGTGATGATGGACAATGGTCCAGATCGGCTGTCCGCCCTCGATAAGACGAGCTATCTCAACGACTTACTGGAAGTTGGCTGGGGCGGTAGGATTCGAACCTACGGTACACGGTACCAAAAACCGTTGCCTTACCACTTGGCTACGCCCCAACTGTGGGAGGGTGATTACTCAACCTGTTCGGGGGGTGCAAGTCGAAAATTCAGAAATCTTGTTCCTTTTTCATCAGGGCTATATGCGACTGTCATGGAACACTGGGACATAGTCATTTTGGGTGCCGGCGCGGCCGGTCTGTTCTGCGCCGGATCGGCGATCGCGCAGGGAAGGCGGGTGCTGGTGCTGGATCATGCCGCCAAGCCGGCCGAGAAGATTCGGATCTCGGGCGGGGGGCGGTGCAACTTTACGAACATGGCGACGGCGCGGGATCGATTCCTGTCGGCGAATCCCAGATTCGCGGCCAGCGCGCTGTCGCGCTACAAGCCCGCCGACTTCGTGGCGCTGGTGGATGCGGCGGGAATCGCGTGGCACGAGAAGACGCAGGGCCAGCTTTTCTGCGACGGGAAGGCGACGCAGATCACGAACATGCTGCTGAACCGCATGCGCGGGGCCGAGCTGCGCCTGCAGACCCCGATCGACAGCGTCGAGCGTGATGGCGACGGCTTCCGGCTGCGGGGTGTCGGCGTCGATATTCGCACCGCAAGGCTGGTGGTCGCGACGGGGGGCAAGTCCATTCCGAAGATCGGCGCGACGGGCTTTGCCTATGACCTGGCGCAGCAATTCGGCCTGCGCATGGTCGAGACGCGCCCGGGCCTTGTCCCGCTGACCTTTGCCGAACAGGACCTTGCGCTGTGCAAGCCCTTGGCCGGGATCGCGACGGATGCGCGGATCGCGCATGGCGGGGGCGATTTCAGCGACGCGCTTCTCTATACCCACCGCGGGATCAGCGGGCCCTCGATCCTGCAAATCTCGAGCTTCTGGAAGGCGGGCGAGGAATTGCGCGTCGACCTCGCGCCCGGAACGGATATCGCGGCCTGGCTGCGTGACCAACGGGGGCAGGCGGGTCGGACCGCGGTGGCGACCATCCTGTCGCGCGTCCTGCCCGAGCGTCTTGCGCATGCCATCGCCGACGAGGCAGGGTTGTCGAAGGCCCGCCTTGCCGACCAGAACAACAAGCAGCTGGACCGCCTTGCGGCACGGATCAACGCCTGGACCCTGCGCCCCGTGGGCACCGAAGGATACCGCACTGCCGAGGTGACGCTTGGCGGGGTCGATACGCGCGATCTGGACGCCAAAACGATGGAGGCGCGGTCGGTTCCCGGCCTTCATTTCATCGGTGAATGCGTCGATGTCACCGGGTGGCTGGGCGGCTACAACTTCCAATGGGCATGGGCGTCGGGCCACGCCGCGGGACAGGCCTAGCGCGAGGGGTTCAGCAGGTCGCGCCCGTCATCCACGCGCTCGCGTTCGATGATCTCCTCGAAGGCGGCGTCCGGGCCCAGATCGCGCAGGCGCGGATCGGCAGGACGCGGGCGGCGCTGCGGTGCCGCGGCCTCGGCGGTGTCGGGCTGTTCGATCTGGATCTTGTGGACCAGCTCGGGCGGCAGGAAGCCCTTGGCGTCCAGCGCGTGGTGCAGCAGGCGGAACGCCTCGCCGCGCGCGAGGTCGAAATCGGTGCCGTCCTGCGAGACCCAGCCGCCCGCGCGCAGGATCAGGTGTTCGGGGCCCGCGACATCCAGCCAGGCGACAGGCTCGGGGCGCTTCATCACGAAATCCATCCCCGCCATCGTCTTCAGCGCCAGGTCCCGCGCGCGGCCCAGATCGGCGGCGGGGTCCAGCGTGATGTCGACCATGAAGCGACGCTCGGGGTTGCGGGTGAAGTTCGTCAGCACCGCCTTGTAGATGATCTGGTTCGGGATGCGGATATGGTTGCCGTCCAGCGTCAGCAGGGTCGTGCCGCGGCTGGTCAGGCGGATCACGCGACCGCGCAGGCCGTTCACCTCGATCAGGTCGTTCGGGTTGAAGGGCTGGCGAAGCGACAGAAGCATCGTCGCGACAAATCCCTCGATCGTGTCGCGGGCGGCGAAGCTGAGCGACAGGCCAAAGATACCGGCGGCCCCCAGCAGTGTCCCCAGCAACGCGCGTGCGCCCATCAGGTCCAGCGCGACGACCAGCGCGACGATCCACGCGGTCAGCCGGATGGCCTGCGCCAGAAAGCCCGCGATGAAGGGGTTGGGCGCAATCCGTGCCAGCGTCTTTTCCCGCCTGGACAGCCAACTGCCCAGCAGGACGATCAGCGTGCCGACCAGCAGACCCAGGGCCACGAAGGGCAGGCCCGCGATCACCGCCGTCAGGCGCGACTGGAACCTTGCGCGCACCGATTCCAGCCGCGTCGCCAGGTCGGTCGAGGGTGCGACCTCGTTCCGGATCGACACAACGCCGTCGACGCGCCCGACCAGGCCCAGAAGGCGCTCGATCGCCTCCTGCTCGGCGACCTCGCCGTCAAGGGTGACGATGCCGGCATCGACCTCGGCCCGGATGCCGTCGAATTCGGGGATCTGGGCCAGGATGCTGCCGATGCGGTTCAGGATCGCCAGATCCGTCGCCCCGATATCCCCGACCGAGATGGTGCCCGCCGGGGCCGCGCCCCCGGTGTCCTCTTGTGCCGCAACGGGCGCCGCCAGCAGGGGCAGCGCCAGCATCGCGGCAAGGATCAACCTGCGGATCATGCGTTCAGCGGATCGGCCTTGGCCAGACGGTCGAATTCCATCAACGAGCGGATCAGCGCGGGCATCCGTTCCAAGTGGATCATGTTCGGCCCGTCCGAGGGCGCGTTGTCAGGATCCTCGTGCGTTTCGATGAAGACGCCGCCGACGCCAAGCGCGACCGCCGCGCGGGCCATGACCGGGGCGAATTCGCGCTGGCCGCCCGATGCGCCGCCAAGCCCGCCGGGCTGCTGGACCGAATGCGTGGCGTCCATGATGACGGGATAGCCCGTGCGCGCCATGATCGGCAGCGACCGCATGTCGGCGACCAGCGCGTTATAGCCGAAGCTGGCCCCGCGTTCGGTCAGCAGGATGTTCTCGTTCCCTGTCGAGGCGACCTTGGCGGCCACGTTGGGCATGTCCCAGGGTGCCAGGAACTGGCCCTTCTTGATGTTGACGACGGCGCCGGTCTCGCCCGCGGCAAGCAGCAGGTCGGTCTGGCGGCACAGGAAGGCCGGGATCTGGATGATGTCCACCACGCCCGCCGCCTTGCGCGCCTGGTCGGCATCGTGGATGTCGGTCAGCACGGGGCATCCGAAGGCGTCGCGCACATCGGACAGGATGCGCAGCCCCTCGTCGATGCCCAGGCCGCGCCGACCCGACAGCGATGTCCGGTTGGCCTTGTCATAGCTGGCCTTGAAGACATAGGACGCGCCCGCATCTTCGCAGGCTTTGGCCATCGTTTCCGCGATCATCATCGCGTGGTCGCGGCTTTCCAGCTGGCAGGGGCCGGCGATCACCGTCAGCGGCAGATCGTTGCCGCAGGTGATGCGCCCGATCCGGATATGTTTCTGTTTCGTCATGTAGAAACCTGTTCTCGTAGGATGGAGGCCGTCAGAGACGTCATCAGATAGATGCCTGAAAAAATCAGGAACGCCACGATGGTGTTCTGGAAGGCCTTTGGATAGGTCGCCTCGTCCGGGGGGATCGGCGCGACCGAGATGGAGAGATAGCGGACCTGCTTGTTCGCCTCGATCCGTGCAGTTTCCATCTGTGCGGCGGCGGCTGCAAGCAGTTCCTGCCGTGTCGCAAGCTCGGCCTCGGCCACGCGCAGGCGCCCGGTGATCGCGGCAAGGGAACTGCGGTCGTCGCTTCCTTCGGTCAGCTGGGTGCGCGTGGTCTCGATCATCTCTCGCAGGCGGACGATATCGCCGCGCACCGCGTCGACGCGGCTCTGGACCGGGCTGGGATTGGCCAGAAGCTGCCCCAGCTCCAGCTGCTTCTCGGTCAGCTGACCTTCCAGCGAGGACACCTGTCCCATCACGACGCTGCTTTCGGCGGTGGGGTCCAGGACGCCCAGCTGTTCCTGCAATTCCTGGACGCGGATCTGGGCGGCCAGCATCTTCGCCTCGGCATCCTCGTAGGATTCCGCGGCACCGTCCATCTGGTCCGAACGCAGCCGCGATGTCAGCGTGTCCACCTGCTCTTCGGCATAGGAGATGAGCGCGCGGCTGAATTCCTCGGAAAGGTCGGCCGACGGGGCGATCACCTCCATGTTCAGGACGCCTTCGGTCGGGTCATAGCCGATCTTGACCGAATCCTTGTAGACGCCATAGGCCTCTTCGTTGGTCGCGTCCTCGGCCAGGCGCTGGACCGGGTCGATGGACGCCTCCTGGAAGGCGCGCTTGAAGCCGTGATCGGCGTCCAGCCGCAGCATCGCGTTCCGCGAGGTCAGATAGCTTTGCACCGCCACGGCGTCGGTATTCGTGGACATGGCCGCCCCGGCCAGCGCGGCGCCGATCCCGCCGCCCGATCCGCCGCCATCCGCGCTCTGGATCTGGAACTGCGATTCCGTGGCATAGAGCGGGCTTGCGACGGTGGTATAGTACCAGCTGACCAGCGCGGTCGGGATGAAGACGAAGATCAGCAGCCGCAGCGCCAGCATCGCCAGCCTGCGCCTGCGCCTGCGCGCGATGTCCTGCTGGATGCGGAAGATCTCGGCCGCGCGCTTGTCCTCGGTCAGCTGCTCGCGAGAGGGGAGGTTGGGCGCGTCGCCGCCCGGCACGGTGCTGGGCAGCTGCGGGCGGATCGCGGGGGCGTTCGGCGCGGGTTCGGCCTGCGCGCGCTGCCCTTCCGAATTCAGGATCTGGCCCACGGCACCGCGGTGGGACGGGTCGATCCCGCGTTCGCGCAGGCGCAGGACGGCCTCTTCGTCGCTCGACACCTCGATCTTGTGCAGCTGCGCGATGCGGCGGGCGATGCGCAGCTGGCGCGGGGTCAGCTTCTCTTCGCGGATGGCGGCCAGCTTGGCGTCCAGTTCGCCCGAGGGGGCGTCGTTGGCGGGCTTGGCCCCGCCGGGGGGCAGCATCCCCTCGAACCCGTCCGCGATCTCTTCGGTGGCGGTGAAGCGCTTCATCTTCTCGGCCCGGATCTGCGCGGCGTTGGGCAGGGCTTCCTTGGCGGCGTCGGTCGCGGCTTCGGGCGTGGCGCGGGTTTCCCCCGCGCCCGGCTTGACGGATTCCGAGACCGAACCATGGAAGCGGCGCGCCTTAGGCGGTGTAATCATAATATTGCTTGGCCTCGTCCAAAGTCTCGAACATGTACAGCTTGCCGTCGCGCAGGACGGCGGCACGATTGCAGAACTTCTCGATCGTCTTGGGCTGGTGCGACACGATCACCGTGGTCGAGGTCTGCAGACGCTCGAACAGCACTGTACCCGCCTTGCGGTTGAATTCCACATCCGTCGTCTGCGGCATCCCCTCGTCGATCAGGTAGATGTCGAAATCCAGCGCCAGAAGCAGGGCGAAGTTGAACCGCTGCCGCATCCCCGCCGAGTAGGTGCCGACCGGCATGTCGAAATATTCCGCGATGTCGCACAACCAGCGCGTGAAGGCCGAGACGTAATCCGGATCCAGCCCGTAGATGCGCGCGATGTACCGCGCGTTCTCGTTCGCGCTGTGCCGGCTGACAAGGCCGCCCATGAACCCCAGCGGGAAGGAAATGCGGCAGTCGCGGCGGATGCGCCCCTCGTCGGGTTGTTCCAGGCCGCACATCATGTTGATCAGCGTCGTCTTGCCCGTCCCGTTCGGCGCCAGGATCCCGAGCGAGTTGCCCAGTTCCACGCGGAAGGACGCACGGTCCAGGATGACCTTGTGCTGCTTGCCTGTCCAGAATGCCTTGGAGACGTTGTCGAATTCGAGCATGGCCCTGATTCACCGGCAGAATTTGTGCAAGGGGCCAGCCATGCAGGACGCCCCATCCCTTGGCCGCGACATTAGTTTCCCCCGTTCCCGCTGTCCACCCTTGGACCAGTTGATCCCGAAACCCCCGGTTGTGGCCAGCGCCGAACGCCACGATATTGCCTCAAATGAAGGATATCGACGATCTGAGGGCGCGGATCGGGGCCTGCCGCATCTGCGCCGAGCGCTTTGCAGCGACCGCGACACGCCATGCGCCGCGGCCCGTCGTCTGGTTCGGACAGGGCGCACGCATCCTGATCGTGGGGCAGGCACCCGGCGCGCGCGTGCATGAAAGCGGGCGTCCCTTCACCGACCGGTCGGGGGATCGCCTGCGCGAATGGATGGGCGTGGATCAGGACCTGTTCTACGACCGCGCGCGCATCGCGATCGTGCCGATGGCCTTCTGCTTTCCGGGCTATGACGCCAAGGGGTCCGATCTGCCGCCCCCGCCGATCTGCGCGGCGACATGGCGCGGACAGGTCGTGGACCACCTGCGCCCGCGCCTGACGCTGCTGGTCGGCGGGCATGCGATGCGCTGGCATCTGGGGCGGGGGAACGTCACGCAGACCGTGGCGGATTGGCGCGAATTCGGCCCCGATACGGTGCCGCTGCCTCATCCAAGCTGGCGCAATACCGCGTGGCTGCGCCGCAACCCGTGGTTTGCCCGCGATCTGCTGCCGGTGCTGCGCGAACGGGTGGCAGCGGTGCTGCACGACTGACCCGAAGCCCGCCGGGGATTGTCAAAACCGCCGGATTGTCTAAGCATGAAGGGGTCTTGCGTCGAAGGTGGCCGCGGCATATCCGCCCCTTCCGCATAGCGACAAAGGGAGAAGCAGCATGAGCAAACTGAAACCGATCCTGTTCGGCACGGCCTTCGCGCTGGTCGCGGGCCCCGCGCTGGCCCAGGAAGAGCAGTTCATCACCATTGGCACCGGCGGCCAGACGGGCGTCTACTACGTGGTCGGCCAGTCGATCTGCCGTCTCGTGAACCGCGACACCGCCGAGACGGGCCTGCGCTGCACGGCACCGGCGACAGGCGGGTCGATCGACAACATCAACCAGATCAAGTCCGGCGGCATGACGATGGGCGTCGCGCAGTCCGACTGGCAGTTCCACGCCTATAACGGCAGCTCGGACTTCGAGGGCGACGCCTTCGACAAGCTGCGCGCCGTCTTCTCGGTCCATGCGGAACCCTTCACCGTCGTCGCGCGTGCGGACAGCGGCATCGAGAAGTTCGAGGATCTTGCCGGCAAGCGCGTGAACGTGGGCAACCCCGGTTCGGGCACCCGCGGCACCTTCGAGATCGTGCTGGACACGATGGGCATGTCGATGGACGACTTCTCGCTGTCCTCGGAACTGCGCCCGGCGGAACAGTCGGCCGCACTGGGCGACAACCAGGTCGATGCCATCAGCTATACCGTCGGCCACCCGAACGGCTCGATCCAGGAGGCGACCTCGACCGTGGACGCGCGCCTGGTCACCGTCGCGGGCGACGCGATCGACAGCCTGATCGCCGAGAACCCCTACTATGCCAAGGCCACCATTCCGGGCGGCATGTATGCGGGCAATGACGAGGACACCGAAACCTTCGGCGTCAAGGCGACCTTCGTCACCTCCGAGGACATCCCCGAAGAGACCGTCTACCAGGTCGTGAAGGCCGTCTTCGACAACTTCGACCGCTTCAAGGGCCTGCACCCGGCATTCGCCAACCTCACCCCCGAGGAAATGGTCGCCGACGGCAACAGCGCGCCCCTGCATCCGGGCGCCGAGCGTTACTATCGCGAGCAGGGCTGGGTCGAGTGATCCGGTCCTGACCAGAAGGGCGGCCCCATCGGGCCGCCCTTTCATCATGAAGCAATAAAGACAAATCCAGATCCAAGGGGTGCCGTGATGAGCGAGACGGACAGAGAGGCGGAGCGCCGCCAGCAACAGGCCAGCGCGGTCGAGATGGGCGCCTCGGGCCGAGGAGAACTGAGCCAGGCCGAGCTGGACGAGCTTGTCGCGTCATCCGACACGGGCGCGCGGACGCCCCCCGGTTTCGTCGGGCGGCTGATCCTGACGGTGGCCCTGTGCTGGTCGCTGTTCCAGCTGTGGATCGCCTCGCCGCTGCCCTTCATGCTGAATTTCGGCATCGTCAGCGCGACGGATGCGCGTTCGGTCCACCTGGCCTTTGCGCTGTTTCTGGCTTTCATGGCCTATCCCGCTGAAAAATCACCGTTCCAGCTGGGTCTTGGCATCGTCGTTCCGCTGATCCTCAGCGGGTTGTTCATCTATGGATCGCCGGCAAGCATGCCGATCTGGTTCATCGCGCTGGTCGCCATCGGGCTGATCGGCGCCATCCTGATGGGGTCGCCCAAGGCATGGGTCCCGCCCTGGGAATGGGCGCTGGCGATCCTGGGCGTGGTCGCGACCATGTATGTCTTCGTCTTCAGCGACGAGCTGGGCCGCCGCGTCGGCGCGCCGATCACGCGCGACCTGATGATCGCAGTCGTCGGCATCCTGCTGCTGCTGGAGGCCACGCGCCGCAGCCTCGGGCCCGCGCTGATGATCGTGGCGACGGTGTTCCTCGTCTATACGTTCCTCGGGCCCTACATGCCCTCGATCATCGCGCATCGGGGCAATTCGCTGACCGAGGTCGCCAACCACCAGTGGATCACGACCGAGGGCGTCTTCGGCATCGCGCTGGGCGTCTCGACCAGCTTCGTGTTCCTGTTCGTGCTGTTCGGCGCACTGTTGGACAAGGCGGGCGCGGGCAACTACTTCATCCAGGTCGCATTCTCGATGATGGGCCACATGCGCGGCGGACCGGCCAAGGCGGCCGTGGTCAGCAGCGCGATGACGGGCCTGATCTCGGGGTCGTCCATCGCCAACGTGGTCACCACCGGCACCTTCACCATCCCGCTGATGAAGAAGGTCGGGTTCAATTCCGAAAAGGCCGGCGCGGTCGAGGTCGCATCCTCGGTCAACGGCCAGATCATGCCGCCCGTCATGGGGGCAGCGGCCTTCCTGATGGTCGAATATGTGGGCATCCCCTATTTCGACGTGGTCAAGCACGCCTTCCTGCCCGCCACGATCAGCTATATCGCGCTGGTCTACATCGTCCATCTCGAGGCGATGAAGGCCGGGATGCAGGGCCTGCCGCGCGCCTATACGCCGCCGCCGATCCTGCGCCGCCTGCTGGGCACCGCCTTCCTCGTCGCGGGCGTCTGCGCGCTGTCGCTGATCGTCTATTACACGATGGGCTGGATCCGTCCCGCCTTCGGTGCCGCCGCGCCCTACGTGGTCTTCGCGCTGCTGACCGCCGCCTATGTCGCGCTGCTGTGGGTCGCCTCGAAGGAAGAACCGCTGCATCTTGACGATCCGAACGCCCCCGTGACGCAGCTTCCGCTGCCGGGGCCGACGGTGCGGTCGGGCCTGCACTTCATCCTGCCGGTCGTCGTGCTGGTCTGGGCGCTGATGGTGGACCGCCTGTCGCCGGGCCTCTCGGCCTTCTGGGCGACGGCCTTCATGATCTTCATCCTGGTCACGCAGCGCCCCCTGATGGTGATGCTGCGCGGCGAGGACGGGTCGGGCAACAAGGGCGCGGGCACGGCCCTGCGTTCGGGCGTGAACGACCTGGTCGACGGCCTGATCTCGGGCGCGCGCAACATGATCGGCATCGGCATCGCCACGGCGACCGCGGGCATCATCGTGGGTGCGGTCAGCCAGACCGGCGTCGGTGCCGCGCTGGCCGACGTGGTCGAGGTGCTGTCTGGCGGCAACCTGCTGGCCATCCTGGGCCTGACGGCGGTCCTGTCGCTGATCCTGGGGATGGGCCTGCCGACCACGGCGAACTACATCGTCGTCTCGGCGCTGCTGGCACCCGTCATCGTGACCCTCGGGCAGCAGAACGGGCTGATCGTGCCGCTGATCGCGGTGCACCTGTTCGTCTTCTACTTCGGGATCATGGCGGACGTGACGCCGCCGGTGGGGCTTGCCTCCTTCGCGGCTGCGGCCGTGTCGGGCGGCGATCCGATCCGCACGGGGGTCGTGGCGTTCTTCTACAGCCTTCGGACCGCGGCGCTGCCGTTCCTGTTCATCTTCAACACGGATCTTCTGCTGATCGACGTGGGCTGGGTGCAGGGCATCTTCGTCTTCGTGACGGCGACCATCGCGATGCTGCTGTTCGCGGCCTCGACCCAGGGGTGGTTCATCGTCCGCAACCGCATCTGGGAGGGCGTGGCGCTGCTGCTGATCGCCTTCACCATCTTCCGTCCGGGCTTCTTCTGGGGTTATGCCTTCCCGCCCTTCGAGGAACGCCCCGCGACCGAATTCGTCCAGGCGCTGGAGGACAGCGTCCCGGGCGAGGGGCTGCGGCTGCGCATCTCGGGCTTCAACGACATCGGCACCCCGACCGAGTTCTCGGCGCTGCTGGAGGTCCCCGAGGGCGAGACCGGCGAGGATCGCCTGGCCGCCGCCGGGATCGAGCTGATCGAGGATGGCGAGAAGGTCGTGATCGACAACGTGGCCTTCGGCAGCCCCGCGCAGGATGCCGGCCTGGACTGGGATCAGACGATCATGGCGGTGCGCGCACCGGCCGACGCGCCGTCGCGTTACTGGATCTATATCCCGGCATTCCTGCTGCTGGGGCTGGTGGTCTGGGCGCAGCGTCGCCGCACCGCGCCGACGACCGATGCGAAAGGGGCAAGCCATGCATGACAACATCCTTCTGCCGATCGACCTTCAGCATCCTGAAAGCTGGGCCAAGGCCCTGCCGGTCGCCAAGCGGCTGGCAGCGGATCGGGGCGTGATCCACCTTCTGGGGATCGTCCACGACTTCGGCAGCTCGATGGTGGCGACCTTCCTGCCGCGCGGCTACGAGGAGAAGATCCTGCAGGCCCAGAAGGTCGAGCTGGACCGCTTTGCCGACACGCATTTCGACGATCCGTCGCGCGTGAAGGTCCATGTCGGGCACGGCCATATCGCCGAGACCATCCTGCGCGCGCAGGAGAAATATGCCGCCGACCTGATCGTCATGGCGACCGATCAGCCGGACGAGCTGCGCAGCATCCGCGTCAGTCGCGACGCGAACGCGGTGGCGCGTCATTCGCCGGTCTCGGTGATGATCGTGCGCTGAGCGCACATCCGGCATCGGTTCATGCGGCGCGGGCGATTGTCCGCGCCGCATTGCGTTTGACGGGTATCAGGACGCGCGCCCGGGATGCGGTGTCGGGACGCTTGGCTGCCCGCGCCGCCAGCCCATCGCGTGCAGCGCATGGATCGCGGCCAGCGTCGGTGTCGCGCCGTCGCACAGGGACTGGTTCAGCACCCCTTCGCCCAGCCTTGCCCCGAAGGACCCGTCGGACCGTTGCGATGCGATCAGGTCCGCGGCGTGCCTGCCCGGATCGAAGCCGGGATCGATCAGCGTCAGTGACACGAGGGTCGATGCGAGGTCGGTCGTGTCCCGCCTGTCGGATGCGTCCTGCAGCAGCCATTGCAGCCGGTCGTGGATGCGGGTGACGGCCCACCGATCCGACAACTGCGGGCGGGCGGTCCCGAACCGCCACAGGTGCAGCATGAGCGTCAGGCTTGTTTCCGCATCGGCGCGATCCAGCAGGCGCTCAGCCTTGGGGAGAAGGTCGTGCTTGGCGAATGGCAGGCGGTCGGTCAGGGGCAGGCCCGTGTCCGACGCCAGTTGATCGCAGGCCAGCCGCCACGGCTGCGTATCCGGCGCGCCCGCCTGCATCAGCAGCAGCGTCGTCCCGTCGCGTGCGCCCTCGGTGACGCGCAGCGCGGCATCCCGCAGCAGATCGGGGGGTAATCGCCTGCCGACCAGCGACTCCAGCGGGGAGGGCCTTCCGCGCAGCGCCGACAGCATCGGTGCCAGCCGCCCGGTCGCGGCAAGCGCGGGCAGCGCGGGATGGTCCGCGGGGCAGGGGTCGGGCAGGTCCATGATGTGCCGCCGCAGCCATTCGAGGCCGCGTTCCGCCAGAAGCCGCATCGATCTGTCCCGTGGCGCGGGCATACCCTGTCCCCGTCTTGCGCAACCGATGGGGTCGGATCATGCGCCGATCGCTGCGGCGCACAAGCCCCGCATTGCAGACAATTCTACGCGGTGCCTCGTGGCGATTGCCTTGTCCACACGGGCGCGGTAAAGCGCTGGCCATGACAAACCGCCCCGAACTTCCGCCCGAAATCGCACGCCGCCGGACCTTCGCGATCATCTCGCACCCGGATGCCGGCAAGACCACGCTGACCGAGAAATTCCTTCTGTATGGTGGCGCCATCCAGATGGCCGGACAGGTGCGCGCCAAGGGCGAGGCGCGGCGAACGCGGTCGGACTTCATGAAGATGGAACAGGATCGCGGGATCTCGGTCTCGGCCTCGGCGATGTCCTTCGATTTCGACGGGTTCCGGTTCAACCTGGTGGACACGCCGGGTCACAGCGATTTCTCGGAAGACACCTATCGCACGCTGACGGCGGTGGATGCGGCGATCATGGTGATCGACGGCGCCAAGGGCGTCGAATCCCAGACGCGCAAGCTGTTCGAGGTGTGCCGCCTGCGCGATTTGCCGATCCTGACCTTCTGTAACAAGATGGACCGCGAATCCCGCGAGACCTTCGAGATCATCGACGAGATCCAGGAGAACCTGGCCATCGACGTGGCGCCCGCCAGCTGGCCCATCGGGGTCGGCCGCGATTTCCTTGGCTGCTATGACATGCTGAACGACCGATTGGAGCTGATGGACCGCGCCGACCGCAACAAGGTCGCGGAATCCATCGCCATTGACGGTCTGGACGACCCCAAGCTGGCCCAGCACATCCCCGACCACCTGCTGACGCAGCTGCGCGAAGAGATCGAGATGGCGCGCGAGCTGCTGCCGACCTTCGACCGCCAGTCCTTCCTGGAAGGGCACATGACGCCCATCTGGTTCGGCAGCGCGATCAACAGCTTTGGCGTGCAGGAGCTGATGAAGGGCATCAGCACCTACGGGCCCGAGCCGCAGCCGCAGAACAGCGCCGACCGCGAGATCGCCCCCGAGGAAAAGAAGGTCACGGGCTTCGTCTTCAAGGTCCAGGCGAACATGGACCCCAAGCACCGCGACCGCGTGGCTTTCGTGCGTCTTGCCAGCGGGCATTTCGAACGCGGGATGAAGCTGACGCATGTGCGGTCCAAGAAGCCCATGGCCGTCAGCAACCCGGTCCTGTTCCTGGCCGCCGACCGCGAACTGGCCGAAGAGGCATGGGCCGGCGACATCATCGGCATTCCGAACCACGGCCAGCTGCGCATCGGCGATGCCCTGACCGAGGGCGAGGCCCTGCGTTTCACCGGCATCCCCAGCTTTGCGCCCGAACTGCTGCAATCGGTCCGGGCGACCGATCCGATGAAGGCAAAGCACCTTGAAAAGGCGCTGATGCAGTTCGCCGAAGAAGGCGCGGCCAAGGTCTTCAAGCCGATGATCGGTTCGGGCTTCATCGTGGGCGTCGTGGGTGCGCTGCAGTTCGAGGTGCTGGCCAGCCGGATCGAGCTGGAATACGGCATCCCCGTCCGCTTCGAGGCCAGCCAGTTCACCAGCGCGCGTTGGGTGGCCGGACCGAAGGACAAGGTCGAGGCGTTTTCCAACGCGAACAAGCAGCACATGGCGCTGGACCATGACGGCGATCTGGTCTTCCTGACCCGCCTGCAATGGGACATCGACCGCGTGGGTCGCGACCATCCCGACCTGTCGCTGACCGCGACCAAGGAAATGATGGTCTGAAACGATGACGCCCGGTCCGACAGGACCGGGCGTTTCGCATTACGCCATCTTGGCGTCCATCGTGATCTCGGCGTTCAGCAGCTTCGAGATCGGGCAGCCGGCCTTGGCCTTGTCGGCAATCTCCATGACCTTGGCCTGATCGGCATCGGCTTTGATCGAGGTCTTCAGATGGGCCTTCTTGACGGCGAAGCCGTCGCCCTCCTTGTCCATCGAGATCTCCGAGGTCGTCTCGATCGCGACGCCCGAGATGCCTTCCTGTTCCAGCATCATCGCCAGCGCCATCGAGAAGCAGGACGCATGCGCCGCGCCGATCAGTTCCTCGGGATTGGTGCCGGGCTTGTCCTCGAAGCGGGTGTTGAAGCCGTAGGGCTGGTCCGACAGCGCGCCGGACTGGCTGGACACCTGGCCCTTGCCTTCCTTGAGGCCGCCTTCCCATTTCGCAGATCCGGTCTTGGTGATCATCCGATCCTCCTTTGGTGTCGGGTTGCGTCGGGCAGTCAACGCAACCCGGCCCGGATCAGTTCGAACTGTCGGGAAACAGCCGGTGATGTTCCGCGATGGCGAAGCGGTCGGTCATGCCCGCGACATAGTCCAGCACCAGCCGCGCGCGTTCCGTGCGGTCGGGCAGGGCCAGCGCGGCGCGGTGCCACTGGTCGGGCATGCATTCGGGCGTGTCGAGGAACAGCGGGAACATGTCGTTCACCATCTGCGTCACCGACTTGCGTTCCACGACCACGGAAGGGGCGCGGTACATGCGCTGGAACAGGAAGGACTTGATCGCCTTGATGTTCTGATAGAGCGGCTTCGAGAAGCGGATGATCGGCCCCTCCATCCCGCGGATGTCGTCCACCGATTGCGGCTGCAGCGCGGCAAGCCGGTTCTCGGCCACGGCGATCACATCCTCGACCATGACGCCGAAGACGCGGCGCAGCGCCTCGTAACGGCGACGCTGCGCATCCAGATCGGGATAGAGGCGGTCCACATCGGCGAAGGCGGGGCCGATCACCGGAAGTTCGGCCAGATCGCCTTCGGTGAACAGGCCCGCGCGCAGCCCGTCATGCAGGTCGTGGTGATTGTAGGCGATGTCGTCCGCCACGGCCGCGACCTGCGCCTCGGCGCTGGCATTCGTCGCAAGCTCCAGATCCCAGTCGGCATTCACCTCGGCCAGGGCATAGGGCAGGTCGCCCGTGACGGGGCCGTTATGCTTGGCGATGCCCTCGAGGCTCTCCCAGGTCAGGTTCAGGCCGTCGAAATCGGCGTAGTGACGCTCCAGCCGCGTGACGATGCGCAAGGCCTGGGCGTTGTGGTCGAAGCCGCCGTAAGGCTCCATCAGGACGGCCAGCGCATCCTCGCCCGTGTGGCCGAAGGGCGGGTGGCCCAGGTCATGCGCCAGCGCCACGGTCTCGGCCAGGTCGGTGTTCAGCGACAGCGCGCCCGCGATGGTGCGGGCGACCTGCGCGACCTCGATGGTGTGGGTCAGGCGCGTGCGGAAATAATCGCCGCGATAGGCTTCGCCGTCCTGTTCCACGAAGACCTGCGTCTTGTGCTTCAGCCTGCGGAAGGCGCTGGAATGGATGATCCGGTCGCGGTCGCGCTGCCAGGGCGAACGGAAGGTGGACAGCTGTTCGGGGCTCAGCCGGCCACGGCTGTCCTCGGGCTTGCAGGCATAGGGCGCGAGTGCGGTCACGTGTTGCAGGGCCTTCCTTGCGAGTGTTCGCATCAGACCCTATATTTCCCCGTGTCGGACGAAAACGGGAACGACCCATGAACTTGCCACCCAAAGTCACCGAGCGGGCCTATGACAGGCTGGCCGAAATCAACGCGGGAAAGGACCCCGTGGCGCTGCGCGTCGCCGTGTCCGGCGGGGGATGTTCCGGCTTCCAGTACGACATCCGGCTGGACAAGCCCGAGGATGACGACCTGGTCCTGGAAAAGGGCGGCCAGCGGGTCGTGGTCGATCCGGTGTCGTTGCCGTTCCTGGCCAATGCCGTGATTGACTTCACGGACGAACTGATCGGCGCGCGCTTCGTGATCGAGAATCCGAACGCCACCAGCAGCTGCGGCTGCGGGACGTCCTTCTCGATGTAGGGCCGCCCCATCCGGGGCGGTTGCCAAATCCGGGGGCGGCGCTAAAGATGCCGCCCATGAAAATCGCAAGCTTCAACATCAACGGCGTCAAGGCACGCATCCAGGCGCTCAGCGACTGGCTGGCCTCGACCGATGCCGATCTGGTCGTCCTGCAGGAAATCAAGTCCGTGGACGAGAACTTTCCGCGCGAGCATTTCGAGGACATGGGCTGGCGGGTCGAGACGCATGGCCAGAAGAGCTTCAACGGCGTCGCGATCCTGTCGAAGCTGCCGCTGGAGGACGTGACCCGCGGCCTGCCCGGCGACGACGAGGACGAGCAGGCCCGCTATATCGAGGCGACGGTGATCGGCGATCACGCGGTCCGCATCGCGGGCCTGTACCTGCCGAACGGCAACCCCGCGCCGGGTCCGAAATACGACTACAAGCTGGCATGGATGGAACGGCTGCGCCTGCGCGCCGAGGAGCTGCTGGCATCCGAGATGCCCGTGATCATGCTGGGCGACTACAACATCATCCCCGAGCCGCGCGACGCGGCCAATCCGCAGAAATGGACCGAGGACGCCCTGTTCCGCCCCGAAAGCCGCGCGGCCTTCCGCCGGATCGTGAACCAGGGCTGGACCGATGCGGTGCGCATCCGCGACCCGCATGCGACGCGCGGGCCCTTCACCTTCTGGGATTACCAAGCAGGGGCGTGGAACAAGGATGACGGCATCCGCATCGACCACCTGCTACTGTCCCCGCAGGCCGCCGATCTGATGGTCGAGACGGGCGTGGATCGCGATGCCCGCGCGGGCGAGAAGCCGAGCGATCACGTCCCGGTCTGGGTCCGCCTGCGGGACTAGAGGACGAGGACGCCCGAATGCTTGGCCTTGTGTTCGGGCTCGACATGGATGGTGATCTGCGCATCGGGCAGCAGCGCCTTCAGTGACCCCTCGATCCGGTCGCAGATCGCATGGGCATCGGCCACGCTGGTCTGCCCGTCGATCACCAGGTGGAAGTCGATGAAGGTCACCGCGCCTGCATGTCGCGTGCGCAGGTCATGCGCCTCGATCGCGCCGGTGGCTTTGTCCGAGATGATGTCGCGGATCGCCTGCAGCGTCTCGTCGGGGACGGCCTCGTCCATCAGGCCGCCGATGGATGCGGCCATGACGCGCCAGCCCGACCACAGGATGTTCAGCCCCACCAGCATCGCCAGCAGCGGGTCCAGCACCGCCCAGCCCGTGGCATGGGCCAGCGCCACGCCCAGCAGCACCCCGGCGGATGAGACGACATCCGACAGCAGGTGCCGCCCGTCGGCCACCAGCGCGGGCGAGCGCAACCTGCGCCCCTGCACCAGCAGAACCCGGCACCAGATCGCGTTCAGTGCGCCCGCGACGGCGTTGATCGCAAGACCCGCTGCGGGGGCATCGATCATGCGGGGGGCGCGGAACGCCTCCCATGCCTCGTGCAGGATCACCAGGGCCGCGACGATGATCAGCACGCCTTCCAGCACGGCCGAGAAGAACTCGGCCTTGTGGTGGCCATAGGGGTGGCCGTCATCCGCCGGGCGCTGCGCCACGCGGATCGCCACCAGCGCCGCCACGGCGGTCGCCACGTTCACGATGCTTTCCAGCGCGTCCGACATCAGCGCGACCGACCCCGTCAGCCGCCATGCCAGCGTCTTGAGCGCAAGGACTAACAGGCCCAGCAGGATGCTGCCCGTCGCAAGTTTCATAACCGTGGACATGCGGGACCCCCGTTCCGCCATGATCAAGGCTGCCCTTTGACAGATGCGGAGGGGCGGCTCAACCCTTCCGATGTTTTTGATTGACTAAGCAATCAATATCCATCATTCTTAGCTCATCAAACAAATAAGCGGCACCCGTATGCCGCGCCGGTGACGACTTGGCGGCGGCAGTCCAGCACTGCCGCTGCGCTTGTTCGGGCCGGTCACCCAGAAGATCATTCGATTGCGAAAACAAGGATCGCATATGACGCCGATCATAACCGTCGCATATCTAAGCGTTCTTGCCTGCGCGGTGTTCGTGCTTGTCCGCTGGCCGCGCCTGCCGATGCGTGGCGAATCGCCCGTCGGCCTGTTCACGCTGATCGCGCTGCTGTTCACCGCCGGCCTGGACATGGGCCTCGTGATGCTGCCGCTGAGCGAATTCCCCGTCTACGAGGAAGACGGCGCCTTCGCCTTCACCAACGCCCTGGCCGTCGAGTTCGGCATGTGGGGACCGCTGGTCTGGCTGATGTATTTCGTCGCCACCTTTTATTTCGTGGCCATCGAGCCCAAGCTGAAGCTGTTCGAGATCCCGCTGGTGAAATGGGTCTACAACCTGACCGTCATCGCGACCTGCTCGTTCACCTGCTACCTGTTCATGACCAGCCTGCCGGGCTATGCCCCCGAGATGTCGCAGACGGCGATCTGGGTGCTGGTCGTGGTGGTGATCGGTGCTGCCGTCATCTCCAGCGGCAACATGAATGTGATGAAATGGCTCGCCATCATCTCGAGCTACGGCTTCGGCACGCTGGCCTTCACCGCGCTTGCCATGATTGCCTTCGTCTACAGCCGCGTGGGCATGTCCGATTTCGTGGGCAATGTCGGCCTGCTGATGGATTACTTCCGCCACCTGCCGCGCTTCTCGACGCCCATCAACGATTATCACGAGTTCTACCTGTTCTGGTGGTTCGCGTGGTCGATCATGATCGGCCAGTTCGTGGCGCGCTTCGTGGGCGGGCTGAACACCTGGCAGCTGGCGCTGGCGATGGTCTTCCTGCCGGCGGTGCCCCTGGGGCTGTGGTTCTGCGTGCTGTTCGTCTATCATCAGGGTTCGATCGCGATCCCCGGCTGGCTGAACTGGTTCATGATCGGCGTGGGCGTGGTCTTCGTGATCAACTCGCTCGACAGCCTGATCCGTCTCTATTCGGCCAATCTGGGCTGGTCGCGAGAGAACCTGGGCGATCGCCGCTACTATCCGCTGCATTTCGCGATGCAGCTGGGCCTGGTCGCCGCCTACATGTTCACCCCGTTCGAGATCCACTGGGTGGGTCTGACCGTCGCGGGCCTCTATGGCGTCATCTACGTGATGCTGATCATGAAGAGGGGCAAGCTGAAGGGCTTGCCCGCAGAGCCCGCGCTTCGGGCGTAAGAACTGAAGACGCCGCCCGGCGGGGCGGCGTCTTTCGTTTCAGCCATCCTCGGCGTTGTCGCCATCGTCGCCGAAGCGGGCATCGTCGGCAAACTCGTCCTCGCCCTCGTTGACGTATTTGGAGCTGAGCCGGATCGACTGGTTGTCATGCACGGGGTCCATGACGATGTCCGACGGGATCTCTCCTCGCAGCCATTCGCGCATCTCCTCGCGGACTTCCTCGGGTTCCTGGCCTGTGACCTCGGTCAGGTATTCGACGAAGGCGCGCTGGTCGCCGTCGATCTCGTCCAGGTCGGCTTCGTCGACCTCGGGCCACTTGTCGGTGATCGCCTCGTAGAAGGCGCTCCAGTTCTCTTGGACGTGGTGCCACTTCATCAGTAGTAACTCCCTCCTGCGGGAAGGCTGCCCTGGGTCCAGCGGGCAACCCCGGTGATATCCTCGCCGACACCTGCGACGGTGTTGCAGCCGGCCAGCGTCGCGCAGGCCAGAATCGTAACACACAAGATCCGCATCAGTTCGCCTCCTGCCACCAAACATCCGGCATGAAGCCGGGCCAATCCCCGTAAACCGGTATGTGATCAGGGTATTCAAGCCGCGTGGCATGGGCCAGACGCGAAACGGGGGAATAGTTCACAGGTATGACATAGCGCCCGGCCGTCAGCACACGATCCAGTGCGCGGACGGCGGCGATGTAGTCGTCGCGATCCTCGGCGGCGGCCATCGCGTCGATCGCGGCCTCGGCGGCGGGGCTGTCCATCCCCATCCAGTTGCGGCTGCCCGGATCGGACACGCCCGACGCCCCCCAATAGAGCCGCTGTTCATTGCCGGGCGACAGCGACAGGCCGCGTTCGTACCAAGTCATGTCGAAGGCATAGTTGTTGGTCCGCTGCACGAATTGCGCGGAATCCAGCATGGTCACGTTGGGGCGGATGCCCAGGGGGCGCAGCGCCTCGACGAAGATGTTGACCATCTGCAGCACCTCGGAGCCGCTGCGCATCGCGCTGCCGTTCTGGTTCAGCAGGATCTCGAATTCGAAGGGGCGTCCGTCCGCATCGGCCATGCGGCCGTCCTGCACGGTCCAGCCCGCATCCTCCATCAGCTTCATGGCGCGGCGGATGGCGGGGCGGTCCATCGCGCGTTCCGCGCCTTCGGGCAGGCCGTAACCCTCGATGGTGCCGGGGGGCAGGGTGTCGGCATGGGGGGCCAGCAGTTCGGCCTCGCGCCCGGTCGCGGGTCCCTCATCCATCGACAGGTAGCTGTTCGAGAAATAGGACGTGATCCGCGGATCGTTTCCGCCGTTCAGCACCCGGTTGATGAAGCGGAAGTTGAACATCTCGATCATGGCCTGCCGCACGCGCCAGTCGTCGAAGATCGGGTTGCGGGTGTTCATGACCAGCCCCACGATCCCCGAGGGGCGTTCCTGCGGGATCTCGGACAGGGTCACGTCGCCGCGCTGGACGGCGGGAAAATCGAACTCGGTCTGCCATTTCTGGGCCGAAAGCTCACGCCAGACATCGACCTCGCCGGCCTTGAACGCCTCGAACATCGCATTGCCATCCGCGAAATAGTCGTAGCGGATCGCGTCGAAATTATAGAGCCCCGCATTCAGTGGCAGATCGGCGCCCCAGTAGTCGGGGTTCCTGCGGAAGGTGATCGAGCGGCCCGGATCGACGCTCTCGATGACATAGGGGCCGCTGCCGATAGGGGGCTCCAGGCTGGACTGGGTGAAATCCTGCCCCTCCCACTGGGATTTCTTCAGGATGGGGCGCATGCCCATCAGCAGGGGCAGTTCGCGGTCGATCTCGTTGAAGGTGAAGCGGATGCTGCGGGGGCCGGTCTTCTTCAGCGTCTCGACCTTGGACCAGGCGCCCAGGTATCGCGGATGCCCCTGTGTGCCCAATGTCTCGTAGCTCCAGATCACGTCGTCCAGCGTGACGGGGCTCCCATCCGAGAATCGGGCCTCGGGGCGCAGCGTGAATTCGACCCAGGAGCGGTCAGGGGCCACATCCACGCTTTCGGCCAGCAGGCCGTACAGCGTGAAGGGTTCGTCGATCGACCGCATCATCAGGGCTTCGGTGACGTGAACGCCCACGCCCCATGCGGGATTGCCCTTGAGGATCCAGGGTTTCAGGCTGTCGAAGCCCCCGGGCTCGGCCAGCCGAATCGTGCCGCCCTGCGGCGCTTCGGGGTCGGCATAGGGCAAATGCGCGAAACCGGGCTCCAGTGCCGGTTCTCCATAGATTGCAATGCCATGCGCGGGATCGGCAAGGGTTGTCAGCGGCATTGCTGCAACACCGCACGCAAGGGCGCCCAAGGCGGCACAGACCCGCGCTGACGCAGATTTGTTAAGGATTTCGTAGATTCGCATTGCCTGCCGCCCCGAGCCTTCTTGTTTGGCAACATTATCAACAGGCTTGGCGGGGGTGCGTCAACCAAACCCGGAAGTTCGGTGTTGGACTCGGGCGGTTCCTCGCGTATAAATAACCCACTGCTCGATAGGTTTCTTGCCTGTATGAAACCTGCCTCATGACTTGCGCCCGCCTTGTGCGGGCGCTTTTTTTTTCTCATGCTGCGACTGCGAAGGGCGCGTCCGCCCGGTCAAAGCAGGAGGTTTCCCCGTGTTCGAGAAGTTTCTGGTCGGCAAGACCGCCGTCATCACCGGCTCCAACTCCGGGATCGGGCTGGGCGTGGCCAGCCGCCTTGCGCGGGCAGGGGCGAACGTGGTCCTGAACAGCTTCACCGACCGCGACGAGGATCACGAGCTGGCAGCCAAGCTGGCCGCCGAACACGGCGTCGAGGCGCGCTATATCAAGGCCGACATGTCCAAGGCGGACGAATGCCGCGCTCTGGTCGAGAAGGCGGGCCGCTGCGACATCATCGTGAACAACGCGGGCATCCAGCATGTCGCGGCCATTCCCGATTTCCCGACCGAGAAATGGGACGCGATCATGGCGATCAATCTCAGCTCGGCCTTCCACACCATTGCCGCCGCGCTGCCGATGATGCGCGAGGCGGGCTGGGGCCGCGTCATCAACATCGCCTCGGCGCATGGCCTGACCGCCAGCCCCTACAAATCCGCCTATGTCGCGGCCAAGCACGGCATCGTCGGGCTGACCAAGGTGACGGGGCTGGAAACGGCGCGCGATCCGATCACCGCGAACGCGATCTGCCCCGGCTATGTCCACACGCCGTTGGTCGAGGCGCAGATCCCCGACACGATGCAGAAATACGGGATGGATCGCGAGGAGGTGATCGAGAAGGTCATCCTGGAACGCCAGCCGTCGAAGGAATTCGCCACGACCGACCAGCTGGGCGATACGGCGGTATTCCTGTGCAGCGACGCGGCCGCCCAGATCACGGGCACCACGATCAGCGTGGACGGCGGCTGGACCGCGCTGTGAGGATTCCGCGCGGCATGAAGGAACTACTGTTCTGGTTCCTGGGCGTCCCCTTGGGGGGCGTCCTTCTGATGGCCGTGCTGGCGCAGCTTCAGTGAAGCGCGGATGCCGCGGCCTCGGGCTGCGGCGCGATCGCCTGCGCGACCTCCTTGCGCAGGCGGAACTGCAATTCCTTGTGATAATGCCGCCGCAGGGTCCGCAGCGTGTCGGGATCCGCGATGATCGCGATGTCGTCGAAACGCTGCTGGCAGGCCAGCGCGTTCAGGTGGCTGGCAAGCGCCTCGGGGAAATACGCGGCGCTGCCGTCAGCAGGGTCGAGGCTCTCGGAGGGTTCGAGAAGCAGCCCGTAACGCGACACGTTACGGAACAGCGTGGCAGAGCGGCCGTCGGCGACGACCACGATGGCGTCATGTGGCAGCATGTGTGTCTCCAATAATGGCTTGGAGACTTAACGCATGTTTATCCGCCGAAGTTGCACCCCTCGCAGAAGCGGCGGATCCGTGCGACCGCCTCGGTCAGCTGTTCGTCCGATGTGGCATAGCTGATGCGGAAATGCGGCGAGAGGCCGAAAGCCGCACCGAAGACCACGGCCACGCCTTCCTCGTCCAGAAGCGCGTTGGCGAATGCCTCGTCGTCGTCGATGCGGGTTCCGGCGGCGCTCGTCGCCCCGATCAGTCCCGCGATGGATGGATAGACGTAGAACGCCCCCTGCGGCGTCGGGCATTCGATACCGGGACATTCGTTCAGCCCGGCCACGACAAGGTCGCGACGGCGCTGGAACACCGCGCGGCTGTCGCGGATGTAGTCCTGCGGGCCGTTCAGCGCGGCCTCGGCGGCGAACTGGCTGATCGAGCTGGGGTTCGAGGTCGATTGCGACTGCAGCTTGGCCATCGCGGCGATCAGCGGGCGCGGCGCGGCCCCGTATCCGATGCGCCAGCCGGTCATGGCATAGGCCTTGCTGACGCCGTTCATGGTCAGCACGCGGTCCTTCAGTGCGGGTTCGACCTGCGCGGGGGTGCAGAATTCGAAGCCGTCGAAGACCAGGTGTTCGTAGATGTCGTCGGCCAACACCCAGACATGGGGGTGGCGCAGCAGCACCTCGGTCAGCGCCTTCATCTGCGCGCGGTCGTATCCCGCCCCCGACGGGTTCGAGGGAGAGTTCAGGATCAGCCACTTGGTGCGCGGCGTGATCGCGGCCTCCAGCGCCTCGGGGGTCAGGCGGAAGCCCGCCTCGATGGTGCAGGGCACGACGACTGGTTTCCCGCCCGCCAGCAGCACCATGTCGGGATAGCTGACCCAGTAGGGCGCGGGGATGACCACCTCGTCGCCATCGTCCAGCGTGGCCATCAGCGCGTTGAACAGTATCTGCTTGCCGCCGGTGCCGACGGTGATCTCGGCCGGGGTATAGTCGAGGCCGTTCTCGCGGGCGAACTTGTCCACGATCGCGCGCTTCAGCGAGGGCGTGCCATCGACGGCGGTGTATCGCGTCAGGCCGCGGTCGATCGCCTGCTTGCCGGCCTCGCGCACGTTCTCGGGCGTGTCGAAATCGGGCTCGCCCGCCGACAGACCGATGATGTCGCGGCCTTCCGCGCGCAGCTCCGCGGCGCGGGTGGTCATCGCGATGGTGGGCGAGGGCTTGATCCGGGCAAGCCGGTCGGAGATGAGGGCCATGGTCGCTGTCTCGTCGGTTTGAACTGCGGGCCGGACTGGCTTACGCTGCCCCGCGACATGCCACAAGCAGGGATCCCGTTCATGGACAGCTATGCCGATCAGGTCGCCACCTTGGGCGACCGACTGACCGCCGCACGCGAAGGGGCGGGACTGGGCGTCGCCCAGCTGGCAGAGGAGCTGGGCATCCTGGCCGACACGCTGGAGGGATGGGAGGTCGATCAGGCCGAACCGACCGCCAGCCTGATGGGACGTATCGCCACGCTGACGGGCGTTTCGCTTGTTTGGCTGTTGACGGGCGAGGGGACAGGCCCCAAGGACACCGCCGCGGGCGCGGCCCTCCGGGCCGAGCTGACAGAGCTGCGCCGCATCCTTGCCGATGCCAGCGCCCGCGTTGAACGCTTGCAGGAGGCCCTTGGCAATGTCTGACACATCCGAGCCGCGCGAATACCGGCTGAAGCGGCTGCACATGCGCAGCTGGCGGCGGGGCATGAAGGAGATGGACCTGATCCTGGGCCATTTCGCCGATGACGGGCTGGGCCGTCTGACCGACGAACAGCTGGACCTGTACGAACGCATGCTGGGCGAGAACGACCAGGACCTGTATTTGTGGGTCACCGCGCGCATCAAGACCGAAAGCCCGGTCGATCGCGGCGCCCCCGATTTCCTGGCACCCATGCTGGAGATGATCGCGGATCACGCCGCCGCGCGCTTCGCGGCGGGAAAATGATCGCAAGGGTGCGGAAAAGGCAGCGGCGTTAACCGTCGGTTGTCTTTCCTGTGTCAGTCATGAGGCATGACGCACAGGACAGGACGACCAGATCCAATGCTTGCATCCGCACATCGTGACCCGCTTCCGTCGGCGGCCAGCATGGCCGAGGCCGCCGGCATCTCGGAAATGACCGAGGCCTATCTCGAATCCCTCCAGATCCTGGAAAGGATGCATCGGCTGATGCTGGATCTGATCAAGGACGAGTTCGAGCGTCTGCGACGGGCCGACCTGACGCCGGTGCAGGCGATGATCCTGTACAACCTTGGCAGTGCCGAGGTGACCGCGGGCGAGCTGCGCTCTCGCGGGATGTACCAGGGGTCCAATGTCAGCTACAACCTGAAGAAGCTGGTCGCGATGGGCTATGTCCATCACGAGCGCTGCGACATGGACCGCCGCTCGGTCCGCGTGCGCCTGACCGACGAGGGGCAGGAGGTGCGCAACACCGTCCACGCGATGTTCCTGCGCCACGCCGAGGGGCTTGCCATGTCGGGCGTCCTCGAGGATCCGCCCCTGGACCAGGTGAACATGCAATCCCGCCGGATCGAACGCTTCTGGACCGAGCAGATCCGCTACATCTATTGACGCCGCCCGCCTTCGGGGCGGACGGCGCGGTCGGGATTACCAGTGGCCGGTGTTCTCCATGCTTGCCCACGGCTCTTGCGGGGGCAGGTCGTCGCCCTCCTGCAGGATCTCGATCGAGATGTTGTCGGGGCTGCGCACGAAGGCCATGTGCCCGTCGCGCGGGGGGCGGTTGATGGTCACGCCCGCATCCATCAGCTTCTGGCACATCTCGTAGATGTTGCCGACGCGATAGGCGAGATGGCCGAAATGGCGGCTGTCCGAGGGAAGCCCCTCGTCGCCGTCCCAGTTCCAGGTCAGTTCGACCGGGCATTCCGGCTGGCCCGGAGGCGCCATGAAGACCAGCGAGAAGCGGCCCTTCTCGTTGTCGATGCGGCGGGTTTCCTCGAGGCCCAGAAGGCTGAAGAACGCCATCGTCTTTTCCAGGTCCTTCACGCGCACCATCGTGTGCAGATAGCGGATGTCCATCGTCATCTCCTTGGTTCCGGTCGCGGGCAAGGTGTCACGCCGTGCCACGGTCGGCAAGCTTGCGATCCGGCCCCCGATGCGTCAAATGACGGACACGAAGCCAGAAAGGACCGCCATGCCCCTGACCCCGGAACAGCAGGCCGAGATCGACGCCCTGCGCGAAGCCCCGCAACAGACGCTGCGTGCCACCGTTCCCGGCATGGAAAAGCACCTCTATGTCGCGCACCATGTGCTGGATCACGGGCTGGTCCGCGTCATCGACTACATGGGCGACGATTCCGCGATCTGCCAGGCGGCGCGTGTCAGCTATGGTCGCGGCACGAAATCGGTCCAGAACGACGAGGGGCTGATCCGCTATCTGATGCGGCACTGGCACTCGACCCCGTTCGAGATGTGCGAGGTCAAGTTCCACGTCAAGCTGCCGGTCTTCGTGGCCCGCCAGTGGATCCGCCACCGCATGGCGAACGTGAACGAATATTCCGCGCGCTATTCGATCCTCGACCGTGAATTCTATATCCCCGCGCCCGATCAGCTGGCCGCGCAGTCCAGCCAGAACAACCAGGGCCGGGGCGAGATCCTTCAGGGCGACGAGGCGCAGCGCGTGCTGGACCTGCTGCGCGACGACGCGATGCGGTCCTACGACCACTACGAGAGCATGCTGAGCAATGACGGCCAGCAGGGACTTGCGCGCGAACTGGCGCGGATGAACCTGCCCGCCAACATCTATACCCAGTGGTACTGGAAGACGGACCTGCACAACCTGCTGCATTTCCTGCGCCTGCGCGCCGACAGCCACGCCCAGTACGAGATCCGCGTCTATGCCGAGAAGATGTGCGACATCGTCGCCGACTGGGTGCCCGCGGCCTTCAATGCCTTCCGCGATTACCGCATGGATGCCGTCAGCCTGTCCGCGCAGGCCGCCGCCGTCCTGAAGCGCCGCCTTGCGGGCGAAACCGTGACCCAGGAGCAATCCGGCATGGGTGCGCGCGAATGGCGCGAGTTCACGGCCGAGTGGGGCTGAGGGGACGACCTGTCCTTTCGTACAGGCCCCGCCATCCGGCGGGGCTTTTTCATGACGCCCTTGCGCAGCCGGGCCTGCTTTGTCACCCTGCTGTTACAAATCTCATACATAGGCGTCACATTCGGGGGCTAGGGCATGCCCCATGCAAAACTCTTCCTGCAACGGAGACAGCAAGTGAAAACCTTCGGCCTTACCGCTACCGCCCTTTCGGCCATCGCACTGTCGGCTTCGGCCGCTGCGGCACGCGACCAGATCCAGGTCGCCGGTTCCTCGACCGTGCTGCCCTACGCAACCATCGTCGCCGAAGCCTTCGGCGAGAACACCGACTATCCGACGCCGGTCGTGGAATCGGGCGGCTCGTCGGCCGGCCTGAAGAAGTTCTGCGAAGGCGTGGGCGAAAACACCATCGACGTCGCCAACGCCTCGCGCCAGATCAAGGACAGCGAGATCGAGGCCTGTGCCGCCAACGGCGTCGAGGAGATCATCGAGGTCCGCATCGGCTATGACGGCATCGTCTTCGCCAACGCCTCGGAAGGTCCGGAATTCGCCTATACCCCGGCCGACTGGTTCAACGCCCTGGCCGCCAAGGTCGTCAAGGACGGCGCCATCGTCGACAACACCGCGACCAACTGGAACGAAGTGAACGCCGACCTGCCCGAGCAGGAGATCCTGGCCTTCGTTCCGGGCACCAAGCACGGCACCCGCGAAGTCTTCGAGGAGAAGGTCATCCTGGCCGGCTGCGAGGAATCGGGCGCCATGGAGGTCTTCATGGCCGAGATGGGCGACGAGGATGCGGCGGAAGAAGCCTGCATGACCCTGCGCACCGACGGCAAGTCGGTCGATATCGACGGCGACTATACCGAGACCCTGTCGCGCATCGAGAGCGCGCCGAACGGCATCGGCGTCTTCGGCCTGTCCTTCTACGAGAACAACATGGACAAGCTGCGCGTCGGCACCATGTCGGGCGTCACCCCCTCGACCGAAAGCATCGCCTCGGGCGAGTACCCGGTTTCGCGTCCGCTGTTCTTCTACGTCAAGAAGGCGCATATCGGCGTGATCCCCGGCCTCGAGGAATACGCATCCTTCTTCGTCGCCGATGAACTGGCAGGCCCCGACGGCCCGCTGGCCCAGTACGGCCTGGTCTCGGACCCGGAACTGGCCGCGACGCAGGAAGCCGTGGCCAACCAGGAAGCCATGCAGTAAACGACCCGGCGGCGCGGCACCTGTCGCGCCGCCATACCGACCTTCCCTCCATGCCTTGACGCAAGGAAACGCCTTATGCCGTTGTCCTGGGCTTTCATCGCCAGCCTGATCCTGGCCATCGCCGGCTATTTCGCCGCGCGAGGCCGGGCTTTTGCCGCTGCCGGCCCCGATATCCGCCGCCTGCACAGCCGTCCCACCTATCACGGCTACAGCGTGGCCCTGACGACGCTGGCGCCCCCCCGTTGCCGTCATCGTCATCGCATCCTTCCTGCGCATGGCGGGCATTCTGGGCGAACAATCCGGCGCCTTCGTCGGCCTGCTTGCCGTCGCCGCGGGCATCATCGGCTTCGTCTGGGGGCTGACCCGTATCGGCGTCGAATACAAGGCACGCGACACGGTCGAGCGGATCGTGATGGGTGTGCTGATCCTGTGTTCCACCATCGCCATCCTGACCACCGCGGGCATCGTCCTGTCGCTGGTCTTCGAGACCGGCCACTTCTTCCAGAAATACAGCTGGACCGATTTCTTCTTCGGCACCAACTGGACGCCGCGCTTCCAGGGCAACTCGGACCTGGGGATCCTGCCCCTGCTGTGGGGCACGCTGTATATCAGCTTCATCGCCCTGCTGGTCGCGGTGCCCATCGGGATGTTCGCCGCGATCTACATGTCCGAATACGCAAGCAAGCGCGTGCGTGGCATCGCCAAGCCCGCGATCGAGGTCTTGGCCGGCATTCCGACCATCGTCTACGGCCTGTTCGCGCTGATCACCGTCGGGCCGATGCTGCGCGACTACTTCGCGCAGCCGCTGGGCCTGGGCCAGTCGGGCGCCTCGGTGCTGACGGCGGGTCTGGTCATGGGGATCATGCTGATCCCCTTCGTCAGCTCGCTTTCGGACGACATCATCAACGCCGTGCCGCAATCGCTGCGTGACGGTGCGCTGGGCCTCGGGTCCACCCCGTCCGAGACGATCAAGCAGGTCGTCCTGCCCGCCGCCCTTCCGGGCATCGTCGGCGCCGTCCTGCTGGCCGCCAGCCGCGCCATCGGCGAGACGATGATCGTGGTGCTGGGCGCCGGGGCCGCCGCTAGGATGAGCCTCAACCCGTTCGAGGCCATGACGACGATCACCGTCAAGATCGTCAGCCAGCTGACCGGCGACAACGACTTCTCGGCGCCCGAGACGCTGGTCGCCTTCGCCCTGGGTCTGACGCTGTTCGTCATCACCCTCGCCCTGAACATCGTCGCGCTCTATATCGTGCGCAAATACCGCGAGCAGTACGAATGACCGATCTTCCGATGCCCGCCGACGCGTCGCGTGACGCGACGAAATCGTCCCTGCTGGTCGCGGATGCGCGGACCAGGAAACGCAACGCCGCCGAGAAGCGCTTCCGCAGCTATGGTGCCGCCGCGATCGGCGTCGCGCTGGTGGCGCTTGTCGTGCTGCTCAGCTCGATCATCGGGGGCGGGGCAGGGGCGTTCCGCCAGACCTATCTGTCGATCCCCGTCGCGCTGGATGCCGATGTGCTGGACCCCAAGGGGAACCGCGACCCGGCCGAGATGTCGAAGGTGCTGACCCTGTCCTATGGCCGCGTGCTGGACGCAGCCGTCGATACCGCCGTCGCCGATGGCGGGATCGAGATCGAGGGCCTGAGCGACAAGGATATCGGGGGCCTCATCTCGAAGGAGGCATCCGCCCAGCTGCGCGACCGTGTGCTGGCCGATCCCGAGCTGCTGGGCACGACGGTCGAGACGAACGTGCTGGTGAACGGCCGCGTGGACGGCTACTTCAAGGGCCGCGTCACGATGGAAAGCGCCGAGGCCGACGGCAACACCTCGCCCCAGCAGCTGATGCTGGCCGAGGAGCTGAAGGAGCGCGGCATGCTGGTGACGCGCTTCAACTGGGACTTCGTGACCAATCCCGACGCATCCGACCAGCGCCCCGAGGCCGCGGGCGTGGGCGTCGCGATCCTCGGCTCGCTCTACATGATGCTGGTGGTGCTGTTCCTGGCCGTGCCGATCGGGGTCGCCGCCTCGATCTATCTCGAGGAATTCGCGCCCAAGAACCGCTGGACCGACGTCATCGAGGTGAACATCTCGAACCTGGCGGCGGTCCCCTCGATCGTCTTCGGCATCCTGGGCCTTGCGGCCTTCATCAACTTCGCGGGCCTGCCGCAATCGGCGCCCATCGTGGGCGGCCTGGTGCTGACCCTGATGACGCTGCCGACGATCATCATCTCGACCCGCGCGGCACTGAAGGCGGTCCCGCCCTCGATCCGCGACGCGGCACTGGGGGTCGGCGCGTCGAAGATGCAGTCGGTCTTCCACCACGTCCTGCCGCTGGCCATGCCGGGCATCCTGACGGGCACGATCATCGGCCTTGCGCAGGCACTGGGCGAAACCGCGCCGCTGCTGCTGATCGGCATGGTGGCCTTCGTCCGCGAATTCCCCGCTGCCCCGCCCGAGGGCCTGTTCGACCCCGCATCCGCGCTGCCGGTGCAGGTCTACAACTGGACGCAGCGCGCCGACCCCGCCTTCATCGAACGCGCGTCGGGCGCCATCATCGTGCTGCTGGCCTTCCTGCTGTGCATGAACGTGCTTGCAATCGTCCTGCGCCGCCGCTTCGAGCGCCGCTGGTGATCCGGCCGAAAGGGAACAACAATGTACGATACTAATCGAATGGAGAACGCCGTGGGCCAGGACGACATCAAGATCTCGGCACGTAAGGTGCAGGTGTTCTATGGCGACAAGCATGCCATCAAGGATGTCGACGTGGACATCCTGGACAAGACCGTCACGGCCTTCATCGGGCCGTCGGGCTGCGGCAAGTCGACCTTCCTGCGCTGCATCAACCGCATGAACGACACCATCCCCATCGCCCGCATCCAGGGCGAGATCCGGCTGGATGGCGAGGACATCTACGACAAGCGCGTGGACCCGGTGCAGCTGCGCGCCCGCGTGGGCATGGTGTTCCAGAAGCCGAACCCCTTCCCGAAGTCGATCTATGACAACGTGGCCTATGGCCCGCGCATCCACGGCCTGTCGCGCAACCGCGCCGAGCTGGACGAGATCGTCGAGCGATCGCTGCGCGGCGCCGCCCTGTGGAACGAGGTCAAGGACCGCCTGCAGGAACCAGGCACCGGCCTGTCGGGCGGCCAGCAGCAGCGCCTGTGCATCGCGCGCGCCGTCGCCACCAGCCCCGAAGTGCTGCTGATGGACGAGCCCTGCAGCGCGCTGGACCCCATCGCGACCGGCCAGGTCGAGGAACTGATCGAGCAGCTGCGCCAGGAATTCTCGGTCGTGATCGTCACGCACTCGATGCAGCAGGCCGCACGGGTCAGCCAGAAGACCGCCTTCTTCCACCTGGGCAACCTGGTGGAATACGGCGACACCGACGACATCTTCACGAAGCCGCAGGACAGCCGGACCGAGGCCTACATCTCGGGCCGCATCGGCTGAGCGCGCGAAAGGACAGCACATGAACCGCGACAAGCATATCTCGTCCGCATTCGACCGCGACCTGGAAACCATCCAGGCGCTGGTCGTGAAGATGGGCGGCATGGTCGAGGCCGCGATCACCGACGCCGCCACCGCGCTGGATTCCCGCGACGAGGACCTGGCCGAGGATGTCCGCCGCCGCGACAAGGCCATCGACGCGCTGGAAATCCAGATCAACGAGGACGCCGCCCGCCTGATCGCCCTGCGCGCGCCCACCGCGACCGACCTGCGCATGGTCCTGGCCGTCATGAAGATCGCCGCCTCGCTGGAACGCGTGGGCGATTTCGCCAAGAACATGGCCAAGCGCTCTAGCGTCCTGTCGCAGATGCCCCCGATCGAGGGTGCCGGCATGGCCCTTCGCCGCATGAGCGGGGCGGTCAACAAGATGCTGCAGGATTCGCTGGACAGCTATATCCGCCGCGACGCCGACCTGGCCGAGGACGTGCGCCAGCGCGACCTGGAAGTCGACCAGATGTACAACGCCCTGTTCCGCGAATTCCTGACCCACATGATGGAAGATCCGCGCAACATCACGGCCTGCATGCATCTGCATTTCATCGCCAAGAACGTCGAGCGCATGGGCGACCACGCGACCTCGATCTGCGAGCAGGTCATCTATCTGGTGACGGGCGACATCCCCGAGGATGCCCGCCCCAAGGCCAGCAGCGTTCCCATGATCGCGGAAGAGGGCTGATCCATGACGCGTCAGGCCCCCTGTGTTCTGGTCGTCGAGGATGAGGGCGCGCAGCGCGAGGTTCTGCAATACAACCTCGAGGCCGAGGGCTTCGAGGTTGTCGTCGCCGACAATGGCGAGGACGCGCTGCTTCTGGTGCAGGAGGAAAACCCCGACCTGATCGTGCTGGACTGGATGATGCCCAAGGTCTCGGGCATCGAGGTCTGCCGCCAGGTCAAGGCCGATCCCGCCACGCGCCAGATCCCCATCATCATGCTGTCGGCCCGCAGCGAAGAGGTGGACCGCGTCCGCGGCTTGGAGACCGGCGCCGACGATTACGTCGTCAAGCCCTATTCCGTGGTCGAGCTGATGGCACGCCTGCGCACGCAGCTGCGCCGCACGCGCCCGGCCAGCATGGGCGAGAGGCTCAGCTTCGGGGACATCCTGCTGGACGCGGCCGAGCATCGCGTCTTTCGCGCAGGCTCGCCCCTTCACCTTGGCCCGACCGAGTTCCGCCTGCTGTCCACGCTGATGGAGAAGCCCGGCCGCGTCTGGACGCGCGAGCAGCTTCTGGACCGCGTGTGGGGGCGCGACATCTATGTCGATACCCGCACCATCGACGTGCATGTCGGCCGCCTGCGCAAGGCGCTGATGCAGAACGGCGGCGACAACCCGGTCCGCACGGTGCGCGGAACGGGCTATTCGCTCGGCTGATCCTCAGACGATCCTGGTATCGAGGGGGGCAAGCCCCTCGATGCCGACCTTGACCTGCTGCCCGCGCGTGACGGCGCTGACGCCCGCGGGCGTGCCGGTGAAGATCAGGTCGCCCGGTGCCAGCGCCACCAGACGCGACAGGTGGGCGATGACCTCGGGGATGGACCAGATCAGGTCCGACAGGTCGGCATCCTGGCGCATCTCTCCGTCTACGCTCAGCCAGATGCGGCCCTTTTCGGGGGCGGGCCCCTGGGTCAGCGCGCCCAACGCCGCCGAATGGTCGAAGCCCTTGGACATGTCCCACGGGCGGCTCATGCGCTTGGCCTCGGCCTGAAGGTCGCGGCGGGTGAAGTCGATCCCGGCGGCAGCCCCCCAGATCAGGCCCGCGGCATCCTCGACCGCGATGTCGCGCCCGCCCTGGCCAAGCGCGACGACCAGCTCCGCCTCGTGGTGCAGATCCTCGGTCGCCGAGGGGAAGGGCAGGTCGGCGCCGTCGGTCAGCAGCGCATCCGCGGGCTTGGTGAAGAAGAAGGGCGGTTCGCGATCCGGGTCGTGCCCCATCTCTCGGGCGTGGTCGGCATAGTTGCGGCCCACGCAGAAGATGCGGCGCACGGGAAAGCGCGCGCTGCTGCCCAGAACGGGCGCGCTGGCCTGCGCGGGCGGCGTGATCACGTATTGCGGCTGGTCCATCGGTATCCCCTTCATCCCTTGGTCCCGCGCATCCATGCACGATCGCGCCGCTGTCGCAAGGCTCAGCCGATGGCGTCCAGCACGCCTGCCGCGACCCGCGCGGTGTCGTCCCAGCCGGGCAGATCGCGTCCCGCCTGCCACGCGGCATCCGCGCGGGCCTTGCGCTGTGCGGGGTCGGTCAGCAGATCGCGCAGCGCTTCGGTCAGTGCCGCGATGTTTTCCGGCGGAACAAGGATGCCCGCATCGCGCGGAACGGTATCGGGCACCGCGCCGACCCGCGTGCTGACGATGGGCAGCCCATGGGACAGCGCCTCGTCGAAGACGATGCCGTAACCCTCGTATCGGGTTGCCAGCGCGAAGATCCCCGCCGCGCCATAGAGCGATTGCAGCCGGTCGTCATCGACCCGGCCCGCCAGCTGGACCCGGTCGGCCAGCCAGCCGCCCGCGACCTGATCGGCCAGCATCCGCGCGTGATCCCGGTCCCAGGGGCTGCCCACGATCACCGCGCGCCAGTCCAGATCGTGCAGCCGTGCAAACGCGGCCAGCAGCAGGTCGTGCCCCTTGCGCGGATGCAGGATGCCGACCGACAGGATCAGCGGCGGGTCCTGCGGTCGGGCGGGCGTCGTCGCCCGCGCGGCGGTGCCGGGACGCGCGACGGTGATGCGGTCCGGCGCGACGTCATAGCGTTCGACCAGCATCTGCCGCGTATGGGGGCTGGGGACCAGGATGTGGCGCACCAGCGCAAGGTTCGCACGCTCGGTCTGGTACAGGTGCTGGCGCAGATCGGGGGACAGGGCGCTTTCCTGCGCCAGCGGGTGGTGGATCATCGCGACCAGCGGCGCCCGCACCTGCGCCAGCCGCGCGGTGTCCATGGCGCCGAAGGCCAGCCCGTCCACGATGGCCACGCGGTCCTGCGGGATGTCGGCCAGCGCCTGCATGGCCCGGTCCATCTGGTCGGCATCGGGCGTCGGGAAACTGTCGGACAGGGACAGCACCTGCATCTCGCGCCCTTGCAGGCGCAGATGATCGACCAGGTGCCGGTCATAGAGATAGCCTCCGGTCAGCGTCGTGATGTCTCCGGGAAGAACGAAGGTCGCGGGTCGTTTTGTGGTCATATCCTCGTCCGGGTCAGGGCGATTGCGGTATCGCGGCCGATCACCGCGATGCCGGGAAGTGTCGCGGTCAGAAAGACCAGCCCGAAGGCCATGCTGGCCGCCAGCCCCGCTTCGGACGAGGCGCCGATCAGCGGGAACAGCGCGGCGGCCGCGCCCTCGCGCAGACCCCAGCCCGCGATGGTGACGGGCAGGATCATGGTCAGCAGGATCAGCGGCACAAGGACCATCGCCTGACCGGGTGCGATGATGCTGCCCGTCGCGCGGGCGGCCATCGCAAAGCCCGCGATGTTCAGCGCGGTGATGGCCAGGTTCAGCGCCACCTGATGCGCGACGAAGCCGGGTGTCAGCGCGGGTCGCGGCACCAGAAGCAGCGCGATGCCTGCGATCACCCCTCCGATCAGGATGGCGCGGTGCAGCGTGGCGGGCAGGTCAGGGCCGAATGGCAGCGCCAGCCCCGCCAGCAGCACGGCCAGCAGCGCGACCTGACCCAGAACGCGTTCCACCACGACCGCGCTGCCCGCGCGGCGCAGCCCGCCGTCATGACGCGCGCGGTAGGCGCGGCCCGCATCGCCCGCGATCCCGCCGGGCAGCGACTGGTTCACGATCTGCGCAAGATAGTATTCCGCGACCGCCGCCCGCAGCGGGATCGTCTGGCCGAAGAACCGCGCGGTGATCTGCCAGCGCCATGCCGACAGCAGGGTCTGGAGGCTCAGCGCGGCCAGCGCGGCGACCAGCCAGCGCGGATCGGCGGCGGCCAGCAATCCCAATGCGCGCTGGCCGTCCAGACCCCACCACAGGGCCGACAGGATCGCGATGGCGACGATGATGCGAAGCGCCCGCGCCATGGTCATGACCACGGCCTGCCCGCATCCCCCGAGAAGCTGCGCAGGATGTTCATGCGCATCTCCTCCATCGGGATGGCGGGGCTGCCCGCTTCGGGGATCAGGCCGGGGGTCAGGCCCCATTCGGCAGTTCGGCGCACCAGGTGGTCGGGGCCGATGACATGGATCGGCACCTCGTGACGTTCATCCAACCCGATAGAGCTTGCCGCCTGATGATCGCCCACCAGCACCAGCAGCGGCGGATCGTCGGCATGCAGCGCCGCATACTCCGTAACCGCGCGCAGGGCATAGTCGATGGACTTTCCGTATTGTTCCCGGACGCGTTCGCGATCGCGCCAGACGGTCTTGGGCGTATCGCCGCTGCGGGCCATCTCGTCGAATTCGCGTCCATCGGCGACCTGGTCCCACGGGATCATCGACGGGATCGGCGTCCATGGCGCGTGAGAGGATATCAGCGCCACCTGCGCCAGAAGCGGCGCATCGGCGGTGCCGCGCAGCTTGCGGTCCATCGCGGCCAGCGTGAACTGGTCGGGCATCGTGACCCAGTTGAAGGGCAGCCCCCTGTAGTCGAGGGCCTTCGCGTCCAGCACGGTGTCGAAGCCCATTTCCCGGGCCTCGGGCCAGAGGCGGGTGATCGCGGGCATCACGGCTGCGGTCCGCAACCCGGCATCCTGCGCGATGTGGAACAGCGTCTGCCGCCCGCTTGCCAGCGCCGCGCGATAGCGGGTCTGCCCCTCGATCCGCAGACCGTTCGCGAAGGTTGCATGGGCCAGCCAGCTCTGGCCGCCATGCGTGGGCGAGGTCAGGAACCCCGAGCGCATCGCAAGGCCCGCACGGTCCAGATCGGCGGCCGCATCGCGCAGGATCGGCAGATGGGTCGCGGCATATCGCGGCACGTCGAAGCTGGCCCTGCCATAGCTCTCGATAAAAACGAAGATCACGTCGCGGTCGATCAGGCCGAAGGGCTGGGCGATGCGGGCGGCGTCGTCCTGTGCGGCGGCCACGCGGAACTTCGCAAGCTCGGTCGTGGTGGCGCGCGCGGTGCGGATCTGGCCTGCGCCATAGTTCCACAGCATCGGCGCGGGGTTCATCGCGAGGGTCAGACCCGCGAGCGCGATCACGGGGATCGCCGCGGGAACGCCCGCCCGCGACCAGCGCCCGAGGGCCCACCACAGCGACCGGAAGATCGCGAAGGCCGCAAGGATCGCGGCCACGACCAGCAGCACCGCGCCGATCCGCCCGACCGCGCCCGCGATCAACCGGACCGAGGCGTCGATCAGCGGGATGTCGGCGACCAGGTTGAACCTGCGCCCCAGTGCCATCTGCATGGCGATATCGGCCAGTTTCAGGATGCTCAGCACGCCGATGGTGACGGTCGCGGCCATGCGCAGGGCACGCGAGGCTGCACGGTCGCCCAGCAGGACCAGCATCAGCAGCAGGACCAGCAGTTCGGGGGCAGGGCGCAGCCATGCGTCGATGCGCATCGCGCCGGGCGATGACGGCAGGGCCGTGATCGCATGCAGCAGCAGTGCCGAAATCAGAAGCGGGGCAGCCCGTCGGATCAACGATGTCTCCACAGCCAGATCGCATCGGTTCCGAAGGACCATATCAGCGCACCGGCGGCGACGCGACCGATGATGATCGCGGCATCGGGCGACAGGATCGGCAGTTGCAGCAGGATCAGGGTGCCCAGTTGCAGCACGCAGATGCATTTGCGCAGGAAGCTCGGCGGCAGCGGCTGGCGGAAGGCGTGGTGGCAGACGCCCGCGATCACGAAGGCATAGCGCATGACCCCGAGGAACAGCACCTCGGCGCCGATGGGTCCGCCCAGCATCGCGTGCAGCGACAGCACGAAGGCCAGGGCCGCGTCCACCTCCATGTCGAAGCGTGCGCCGAAATCGGATGACAGCCCGCTGCGCCGCGCCAGCCAGCCGTCCAGCCCGTCCATCGTCAGGGCGACCGACGCCACCACGGCAACGGCCCAGCCAGCAGCCTGCCCCCCGGCAAGCGCCGAGATCAGCGCCGCCGTCAGCGCGACTCGCATCAGCGTGACGGTGTTGCAGCCCCCGAAGGCGCGATGCGGATAGTGCCATCGCATCAGCTGCGCGATCCCCGCGGCGGCGATGGCGAAGCCGACCATTCCGGCCCATGCCGTGGCGGCGGCCCCGACCGTTGCGGATGCCGCCCAGGTCAGGATCACACCCGCGACGACCGCGACCGGCAGCCCCTTCGGCAATCGCCCGTCCCCCGTCGCCCGCAGGGCGGGGCGCTGGAAATAGGACGCAAGCGGAGCCGAGAGGATGGGCATGAACGACCTTTGACATTCGGATGACAGTCTGGGGCCAACGCGACCCGCGGGCGCGTGTTCCGCCCCAAGGGTGCGATTTTCCTGCGACCTTTCCGCGCGGATTTTGACAATGCCCACCAGGGCCTATATGCATTCGGCGCGGGCAGGGTCCGCTTTCCCTTCAGAAAAACTTCACTTTCCGTTGAACCGAACCGTTCGCCACGAGTTTGCGTTTTGCAGCGGTTTGTCTCGAAAGGCTGAGAAGTCAGGAATGTCCGTCAATTCCAAGGATATGACCATCTTCGCGATGGTCCTTGCCTCGCTCGTCGTCGTTCTGGCGTTCGAGCCCAACGTGCCTTTGGGGACCGCCGTCTGGCTCGGCTATGCCGTGCCACTGGCCCTGTCCTTTGCAAGCGAACGCGCCTGGCTGCCGCCGATCGTCGCGGTCATCGCCTGCGCCGGGATGGTCTATGGCTTCGCGGCGGACCGCACGGGGATCGATCCGCGCCTGGCCATGGCGAACCGGACGATGGCGGCGGCGATCTTCCTGACGCTCGGCGTGGTGGGGCGGGCGTTGATCCGCAACCGCGTGCGGCTGATGCGCGACGAATGGGTCAACGAGATCCGCATCGACCTTGCCCGCGCGATCGAGGGAGAGCTGTCGCCCGACAAGCTGTCGCACCGCGTGCTGGAAACCCTGTCGCCCCGCATCGGCGCGCTGGCTGGCGTCGTGTATATCCGCCGCAACGGGATCTTCGAGCGCGCCTCGGGCTGGGGGGTGGACGAAACCTCGTTGCCCGACAAGATCATGCCGTCGGGCGGGCATCTGGCGCGCTGCGTGTCCGAAGGCGTCCCGCTGACGCTGAGGCTGGCCCCGTCCGAGGCGCTTGGTTGGGGATCCGGGCTGGCTCGGGGTCGTTCGCCGCATACGCTGCTGGTGCCGCTGAAGGATGGCCGGCAGGTCAATGGCGTGATCGAGCTGGGGCTGGACCAGCTGCCCTCGGGGCGGCTGGACGAGCTTGCGGAGCTGATTTCCGAACAGCTGGGCATCGGCATCCGCACCGCGCTGATCCGCGAACAGGTCCAGGAACTGCTGGAGGAAACGCGCCGCCAGTCCGAGGAACTGCGCAGCCATACCGAGGAACTTGCCGCCACCAACGAGGAGCTGGAGGAACAGACCCGCGCCCTGCAGGACAGCCAGCAGCGGCTTGAAACCCAGCAGGCCGAGCTGGAACAGCAGAACGCCCAGCTGGAAAGCCAGACGCAGGAACTGGAAGAACAGCGAGACGCGCTGGCGGGCGCGCGCCGCATGCTCGAGGATCAGGCATCCGAGCTGGAGCGCGAGAGCCGCTACAAGTCCGAATTCGTCGCCAACATGTCGCACGAGCTGCGCACGCCCCTGAACGCGCTGCTGATCATGTCGCGCCTTCTGGCCGAGAACCGCGGCCGCAACATGTCGGACGAACAGGTCCGTTGGGCCGAGACGATCGAAAGCTCGGGCAAGGATCTGCTGGCGCTGATCAACGACATCCTGGATCTGTCCAAGATCGAGGCGGGCAAGCTGGACCTTGCACGCGACCATATCGACCCCGCCCAGCTGGCCGACAAGCTGATGCGCGGCTTCGAGGCGCAGGCCCGCGCCAAGGGCCTGCAGGTCGCCGCGCAGATCGCGCCCGACATGGTCGAATTCGAAAGCGACCGCACGCGGCTGGAACAGGTCCTGCGCAATTTCATCTCGAACGCGCTGAAATTCACCGAGAAGGGGCGCGTGACGCTGGACATTTCGAAGCGCGGTCAGGAGATCGCCTTCGCGGTCAAGGATACAGGCATCGGCATCGACCCCGCCCAGCACGAGGCGGTGTTCGACGCCTTCCGGCAGGCCGACGGCACGATCTCTCGCAGGTTCGGGGGGACGGGGCTGGGGCTGTCGATTTCTCGTGAACTGGCGGACCTGCTGGGCGGGCGCATCACGCTGGACAGCACCCCGGGCGAGGGCAGCACCTTCACGCTGATCCTGCCCGCGACGCCCGCGCGCCAGCAGGCCGCGCCCGCACCCGCCCCGCGCCGCCGCGATGCCCCCACATTCGAGACCGAGCCGCAGGGCGATCCGCTGATGTTCGACGCCCTGCCGGGGGTCGAGGACGACCGCGCCATCGTCGGCAGCGACGACCGCGTGATGCTGGTGGTCGAGGATGACGCGGTCTTCGCGCAGATCCTGCTGGACCTTGCGCGCGAACTGGGCTTCCGCGCCGTCTGCGTGGGACGGGCCGACGACGCCGTGCGCGCGGCGCGTCACTTCCTGCCGCATGCGGTCGTGCTGGACATGGGCCTGCCCGACCATTCCGGCCTGTCGGTGCTGGATCGCCTGAAGCGCGACACGCGCACGCGGCACATCCCCGTGCATGTCGTCTCGGCCGAGGATCGCACCAAGGAGGCGCTGGCGCAGGGTGCCATGAGCTATATGCTCAAACCCGTCGAGCGGGCCGAACTGGCCAGCGCGATCCGCAACCTCGAGGCGCGGCTCGAGAGCCGGATGCGCCGCGTGCTGATCGTCGAGGACGATCCCGCCCAGATGGAGGGTCTGCGCGCGCTTCTGGCCAGCGACGAGGTCGAGACGATCGGCGCCGGCACCGCCGCCGAGGCGCTGGAGGTCTGCCGCAGCCAGACGGTGGATTGCATCGTGCTGGACATGACGCTGCCCGACGCGTCCGGCTTCGACCTGCTGCAGCAGCTTGACGGCGACGGGATGGCATCCTTCCCGCCGGTCATCGTCTATACCGCCCGCGCCCTGTCGGACACCGAGGAACAGCGCCTGCGCCGCTATTCCAAGTCCATCATCATCAAGGGCGCCAAATCGCCCGAGCGCCTGATCAACGAGGTGACGCTGTTCCTGCACCAGGTCGTCAGCGACCTGCCCGAGAAGCAGCGGGAGATGCTGGCCCAGTCGCTGAACCGCGATGCCCAGCTGGAAGGCCGCCGCATCCTCGTGGTCGAGGACGACATCCGCAACGTCTATGCGCTGACCGGTGTGTTCGAACCGCATGGCGCGACCGTCCAGATCGCGCGGAACGGCCGCGAGGCGCTGGAGGCGCTCGGGCGCGTGGCGGACGGGGGCGCGCCTTCGGTCGACCTGGTGCTGATGGACGTGATGATGCCCGAGATGGACGGCCTGACCGCCACCAAGGAGATCCGCCGCATCGACCGCTGGAAGACCCTGCCCATCATCATGCTGACCGCCAAGGCCATGGCCGAGGACCAGAACCAGTGCCTTGCGGCGGGCGCGAACGATTACCTGCCCAAGCCCCTGGACGTTGACAAGCTGCTGTCGCTGGTCCGCGTGTGGATGCCGCGATGAGCATCGACCCCGTTCCCGCCACCCCGACCGAGGGGATCGAACTGGACCTGTTCCTGGAGGCGCTGCACCGGCGCCACCATTTCGACTTTCGCGCCTACAGCCGCGCATCGCTTGCCCGCCGCGCCGACATCGCGCGCGAAAGGCTGGGATGCGCCACCCTGTCCGAGGCGCAGGGCAGGGTGCTGCACGACCCATCGGTCCTGCCCGAGGTGATCGACGCCATGACCGTGCAGGTTAGCGAGATGTTCCGCGACCCGTCCTATTTCCTGTCGCTGCGCCGCGAGGTGATCCCGCATCTGCAGACCTACCCTTCGCTCAAGGTCTGGATCGCGGGCTGCGCGGACGGAGAGGAGCTGTATTCCATGGCCATCCTCTTTCACGAGGAGGGGCTTCTGGACCGCACGATGTTCTACGCGACCGAGATCAACCGCCGCGCGCTGCTGCGCGCCGAGGCCGGTGTCTATGATATCGACCGGCTTGCGGTCTTCTCGCGCAATTACCAGCAGGCGGGGGGGCGGGGGTCGCTGTCGGACTACTATACCGCCGCCTATGGCCGCGCGGCGATCGACCGGCGGCTGCGTCAGCGCGTGCTGTTCAGCGAACACAACCTTGCCAGCGACCAGGTCTTCTCGGAGATGCACCTGATCTCGTGTCGCAACGTGCTGATCTATTTCGACGGCGCCCTGCAGGACCGGGCCATCGGCCTGTTCTCCGAGGCGCTGACCCGTGGCGGGTTCCTCGGGCTGGGCGCGCACGAGACGCTTCGCTTCTCGTCCCATGCGCCGGTCTTCCAGCCCTTCGACGAATCCCAACGCATCTGGCGCCGCAGCCCCCAACTCGAGACGAGCCATGCCCGATAGACCGATCCGCTTCCTCATCGTCGACGACATCGCCGAGAACATCGCGGCCCTCGAGGCGCTGCTGCGACGCGACGGGCTGGTGGTCGACCAGGCAAGATCGGCCGCCGAGGCGCTGGAGCTGATGCTGGTCAACGACTATGCGCTGGCCTTCCTGGACGTGCAGATGCCCGGCACCGACGGCTACGAGCTGGCCGAGCTGATGCGCGCGACCGAGCGCACGCGCGGGGTGCCCATCATCTTCGTCACCGCGGCCGAGATGGACGAGGCCCGCCGCTTCCGCGGCTACGAGGCGGGCGCGGTCGATTACATCTTCAAGCCGATCGACCCGGTGATCCTGAAATCCAAGGCCGAGGTCTTCTATCGCATCGGTCGGCAGGCCAAGGACCTGCTGCGCCAGCGCGACGAGATGCAGGCCATCGCACGGCATCGCGACCAGGTCGCGGCGCAGCTTCGGGCGCATGTGGACAATTCGCCGCTGGCCTTCGTGGCGCTGGCCCCCGACCTTCAGGTCCGGGCATGGTCCAAGGGGGCCGAACGCGCCTTCGGCCGCAGTGCCTCCGAGATGATGGGGCAATCCGCCAACCGGACCGGCTGGCTGGACGATGACGGCGCCCGCCAGCTGACGGAATGGCTGGCCGCGGCCGACGAACAGGCGCCGCGCTTCTCGACCGAGCTGCAGCTGGATCACGCCGATCTGGGGCCGATCCCCTGCGAGGTCTATGGCTCGGTGCTGGATGACGGATCGGGTCCGTCGCTGTCGCTGCAGATCCTCGACATCACCGAACGCAAGCAGGCCGAGGAGGTCCGTTCGCTGCTGATCGGGGAGCTGAACCACCGCATCAAGAACACGCTGGCCAATGTGCAGGCCATTTCGCGCCAGAGCCTGCGTCAGGCGGGCAGCCTGCCCGAATTCGAGCAGAGCTTCGGCGGTCGCCTGCAGGCGCTGTCGCGGGCGCATTCCATCCTGTCGGACGCGACCTGGGCTAGCGCGCCGCTGGATCAGCTGGTCGAGGATCAGGTCAGGTCCGGCACGCTGGACGGCGACCGGCTGCACAGCGCGGGCCCCTCGGTGGAACTGGCCCCCGAAACCATGCTGCGCCTTGCGCTGACGCTGCACGAACTGGGCACGAATGCCGCGAAATACGGCGCGCTGTCGGTCCCCGATGGCCACGTGCACCTGGAATGGCGGCTGGATGGCCGGCACCTGACGCTGACATGGCGCGAAGAGGGCGGCCCGCCCGTGATCGCGCCTGCCGGTTCGGGCTTCGGCACGACGCTGATCACCGCCGTCGGCGGGGGCGATCCGCGTGCCGTCAGCGTCGATTGGCGCCCCGAGGGCGTGATCTGGACGCTGCGCCTGTCCGAAGGGGTCAGCCCCCACCAGGCCCCGGACAAGCCCCAGCCCGCCGAGGCCGCGCCCGCACCCTGCCGCGCGCAATCCCTGGGCGAAAGCCGCATCCTGCTGGTCGAGGACGAGCCGCTGGTCGCGCTGGACCTTCGCCACGAGCTGGAGGATGCCGGGGCCGAGGTCGTGGGCATCGCCCGCACCGTCCCCGAGGCGCTGGAGATGGCGGGCCAGGTCGAGGTCGATCTTGCGATCCTCGACGGGAACCTCAAGGGGCAGCCGGTGGACGAGGTCGCGGACCTCCTGTCGCGCGACGGCGTTCGCTTCTGCTTCCTGTCGGGATACGGGCGCGAACACCTGCCGCGCGGGCATGACCACGCACCCCTGATCGAGAAGCCCTTCCGCCCCGATCACCTGCGCAGCGTGCTGAACGACCTGTTGGCCGCCCCAAGCGCGACCGCCGCGGAATAAGAACAGCGTTCCGCCCGCGCGGCCCCGTCCGGTCCGTTCGTCCGCTGGCCGCACCCGCGGGCGGTCGGTCGTTCCGGCGCGAACCGGCGCCCGGTCCGCGCGTTCCCATCACGGCCTTGCGCGCGGGGGCGGGCGGGCTTGAACCTTCGCCGCCTTTCGGGCATCTGCGCCTATCGCGCGACACCGTCTGAACGGGACCAGTATGAGCAGCACCACCAAAGACGCCGCGATCCTGTTCGAGGGGGTCGGCAAATCATTTCCCAAGGGCGACGGCACCCGCGTCACCGCCCTGTCGGGCATCGACCTTGCGGTCCCGCAGGGCAGCATCACCGGCATCATCGGCCGCTCGGGGGCGGGCAAGTCCACGCTGCTGCGCATGGTCAACGGCCTCGAACGCCCGACCGAGGGGCGCGTGACCGTCGCGGGCCGCGACGTGGGCACTGCGCGCGGATCGGCGCTGCGCCACATCCGCCGCGATGTCGGCATGATCTTCCAGCACTTCAACCTGTTGGCCTCTCGCACGGTGCGCGACAACGTGGCCCTGCCGCTGGAGGTCGCGGGCACGCCCCGCGCGAAGATCCGTCCCCGCGTGGACGAGCTGATCGAGCAGGTGGGCCTGCAGGCGCTGGCCGACCGGTATCCCGCCGAACTGTCGGGCGGGCAGAAGCAGCGCGTCGGCATCGCCCGCGCCCTTGCGACCGACCCCAAGGTCCTGCTGTCGGACGAGGCGACCAGCGCGCTGGACCCCGAGACCACGCAGACCGTCCTTGAACTGCTGGCCCGCATCAACCGCGACCTGGGCCTGACCATCCTGCTGATCACCCACGAGATGGCCGTGCTGCGCGACATCGCCAGCCACATGGCCGTGATCGAGGGCGGCAGCATCGTCGAGGCGGGCGAGACGCACAAGGTCTTCACCCGTCCCGCCCATGCGACCACGCGGTCCTTCCTGTCGGGCGTCACCGGCGCGACGCTTCCGGCCTTCATCGCCGACCGCCTGCTATCCGAACGCCCCGACGGCCCGTCCGAGGCCGTGATCCGCGTGACCTTCGCGGGCGACCATGCGACCGACCCCATGCTGTCGCTTCTGGCGACCGAGCTGGGCATCTCGGCCAACATCCTGGCGGGCGCCATCGAGGAGGTGGGCACCCATCCCTTCGGCAACCTGCTGATCTCGCTCGAGGCAGCGCGCGCGGACGAGGCGCGCGCCTATCTCGAACGTCACGGACTTCTGACGGAGGTGCTGGGCCATGTCCGCTAACCTGATCCCCATTCTCTGGGATGCCACGCTGCAGACGCTCTACATGGTGGCGCTGTCGGCGATCCTCGGCACGATCGGGGGGCTTCCGCTCGGGGTCTACCTGGCGACCTCTCAGCGGGGCGAGCTGCTTAGCAGCCCCTGGGTCAACTGGGCACTGGGTCTGGTCGTGAACGCCACGCGGTCCGTGCCCTTCATCATCCTGGTCGTCGCGATCATCCCCTTCACGCGGATGATGGTCGGCACCTCGATCGGGACGGATGCGGCCATCGTGCCGCTGACCATCGCCGCCATCCCCTTCATCGCGCGCCTCGTGGAAAACGCCATCCGCGAGGTCGATGCCGGCCTGATCGAGGCCGCCCGCGCGATGGGCGCGACGCCCTTCCAGATCATACGCAAGGTGCTGATCCCCGAGGCGCTGCCCGCGATCACGCTTGGGCTGACGCTGGCCGTGGTCAGCCTGATCGGATATTCCGCGATGGTCGGTGCCGTCGGCGGGCAGGGCCTGGGCGACCTGGGCATCCGCTACGGCTATCAGCGCTTCATGCCCGAGGTGATGCTGGCCGTGGTCGTCATCCTGATCGTGCTGGTCCAGCTGGTGCAGTCGCTTGGCGAACGCGTTGCCGCCCGCGTGGATCGCCGTGCCGCCCGCAATCGGGGCCATTAAGGCCACGCGACCTGTTTTCCGCAGACAAGAAAGGACCAATCCCATGCTGCGTCTGACTGCCTTCACTTCCGCACTTGCCCTGAGCGCCGCCGCCGCCATGGCCGAGGACATCAAGGTCGGCGTCTCGCCCGGCGAACATGGCGAGATCATGGAAGAGGTCGCCAAGGTGGCCGAGCCGATGGGCCTGAACATCGAGGTCATCGAGTTCTCGGACTATGTCGTGCCGAACCAGGCGCTGGCCGATGGCGACCTGGACGCCAACAGCTTCCAGCACCGCCCCTATCTGGAAAACCAGATGAAGGATCGCGGGTTCGAGCTGGTCGAGGTGGGCACCACCATCACCACCCCGATGGGCGTCTATTCCGACAGCCTGACCGACATCGCGGACCTGCCCGAAGGGGCGCAGGTCGCCATCCCGAACGACCCGACCAACGGTGGCCGCGCCCTGCTGATCCTGCAGGATCTGGGTCTGATCACCCTGGCCGAGGGCACGGGCCTGGTCCCCAGCCCGCTGGACGTCCAGGACAACCCCAAGGGCCTGCGCTTCCTCGAACTGGACGCGGCGCAGCTGCCCCGTGCGCTGGCCGATGCCGACATCGCGGTCATCAACACGAACTATGCGCTGGCCTCGGGCCTGTCGCCCAAGGACGACGCCATCGCGATGGAGCAGGACAGCCCCTACGTGAACATCCTGGTCGTGCAGGACGGCCGTCAGGACGAAGCATGGGTCAAGACCCTGGTCGAGGCCTATCAGAGCGCCGAGGTGAAGGCCTTCATCGACGAGAAATACGAAGGCGCCGTGCTGACCTCGTGGTAAGCCGCGACGCATGACGAACGGGCCGCCCCAACCGGGCGGCCCTTTTCATTGCGCCGTGACGCGCAGCCATTGCCGGATGCGGGCCTCGGGGTCGGGGTTCAGCGTGATGTCGGTCACGACCGACACGATATCGGCCCCCGCCGCGAAGGCGTCTGCCGCGCGGTCGGTGTTCAGCCCGCCGATGGCCACCAGCGGCAGATCGCCCACCAGCCTGCGCCATTCGGCGACTTTGCCCAGACCCTGTTCGTGCCAGCGCATCTTCTTCAGGATCGTCGGCCAGACCGGCCCGAGCGCGACGTAATCGGGCGCCAGCGCCAGCGCGCGGTCCAGTTCGGCATGGTCATGCGTGGACACGCCCAGCCGCAGCCCCGCGCGCCGGATCGCGGGCAGGTCGGCTTCGTCCAGATCCTCCTGTCCCAGATGCAACCACTCTGCGCCAAGGTCGATCGCCGCCTGCCAGTGGTCGTTCACCACCAGCGTCGCGCCATGATCCCGCGCCAGTGCGAGGCCGCGCCGCAGGTGGTCGCGGATCTCGGCGTCGGGGCGGTCCTTCAGGCGCAGCTGAACCAGCCGCACCCCAAGGGGCAGGGCGCGTTCCAGCCAGTCCGCGTCGTCGAAGATGGGATAGAAGCGCGGCAGTCTCACAGCCATGCCTTTCCGATGACGGGGGTCGAGGGGACGGCCATGTCGCGCGGCGACATCGGGTCCGCATCGCGGGCCATGCGCCCGGCCTCGACCGCGCGGGCGAAGGCGCAGGCCATCAGCGCCGGATCGCCCGCCTGCGCGATGGCGGTGTTCAGCAGGATCGCGTCGAAGCCCATCTCCATCGCCTCGGCGGCGTGGCTGGGCAGCCCGAGGCCCGCGTCGATCACCATCGGCACGTCGGGAAAGGCCGCGCGCAGCATCCGCAACCCGTGGCGGTTGTTCAGCCCCAGACCGGACCCGATGGGCGCACCCCAGGGCATCAGCACCTTGCAGCCCGCATCCAGCAGGCGCTGCGCCAGCACCTGGTCCTCGGTGGTATAGGGGAAGACCTCGAACCCTTCGGCCGACAGGGTCTCGGCCGCGTCCAGCAGGCCGAACGGGTCGGGCTGCAACGTGTCGGAATGGCCGATCACCTCCAGCTTGATCCAGTTCGTCTCGAACATCTCGCGGGCCATGCGGGCGGTGGTCACGGCCTCCCTGGCGCTGTGGCATCCGGCGGTGTTCGGCAGCAGATGCACGCCCAGTTTGCGCACGATGTCCCAGAAGCCCTGGCCGCGACCGCCCTCGCGCCGCAGCGACACGGTGGCGACCGACGCGCCGCTGCGGCGGAACGCGTCCTCCATGATCGCGGGCGAGGGGTATTGCGCCGTTCCCAGCATCATGCGCGATGACAGCTCGGTTCCATAGAACAGCATCTCAGCCCCCCTGCATCGGGGTCAGGACCTCGATCCGGTCGCCGTCGCGCAGATCATGCGCCGCGCGCGCCGACAGCGGGACGAAATCGCCGTTCACCGCCGTCACGACGCGGGCCTCGGCCCAGCCCAGTTCCCGAAGCGCGTCCAGAAGCGTGGGGGCGGCGATGTCGTGCGGCTCTCCGTTAACCTCGATCCTCATGGACGAGTTCTCCTTTCGTGTCGTTCAGCAGAAGGTCGGCGGCCTGGCGGGCAAGGGCGGGGGCCAGAAGGAAGCCGTGCCTGAACAGGCCGTTCAGCCGCAGGATGCGGCCCTTGCGCGTCACGCGCGGGATGTTGTCGGGGTATGCGGGGCGCAGGTCGGCGCCGGTCTCGACCAGCTCGGCCTCGGCCAGGCGGGGGTCCAGCGCATAGGCGGCCGACAGCAGTTCCAGAAGCGACCGCACGTGGATGGGACCGCAAGAGGCGCTTTCCAGCTGGGTGGCCCCCAGCATCAGCCGCCCGTCGCCCCGCGGCACGACATAAAGCGGGTGTCGCGGGTGCAGCAGCCGCACGGGACGTGTCAGCGCGATCTCGGGGCTGCGGATGACGACCATCTCCCCGCGCACGCCGCGCAGGCCGGGGGCGGCCATGCCGCGCGCGTCGATGACGGTGCCCGCGATATCCTCGGGGGTGGCCTCGGCCCGTTCGACGGCCACATCGCGACGGTCAAGGTCGGCCAGCAGGTCCGCCAGCGCGGATCGCGGGTCCAGATGGGCCTCGTCCGGGAAATGCAGGCCGTCGCGGTGGTCCAGATCGGGTTCCAGCGCCCGGATGCCATCGGCGTCCAGCCGGTGCGCGCCTTGGGTCCGGCGGGCGAAGCGGTCCAGCTCGGACCGGTCGCGATGCAGCGCGACGACCAGCGTGCCGCGATGGGTGACGGTGGTGACGCGCGCCCATGCGGCGGCAGCCTCGCGCCCAAGGCGCGTCACCACGGGTTCCGCCGTCGCACCTTCGCAGTCCGGGGCCAGCATGCCGCCCGCCCACCAGGAACAGCCATGCGGCCCCGGCGAGCCGCTGCGGTCCAGCACGCGGACCCGCGCCCCACGGCGCGACAGTTCATGGGCGGCGAACAGTCCCGCGACGCCCGCGCCGATGATCGTGATCTCAGCCATGCCAGGCCGCGTGGAAATGATGCACCGGCCCGTGCCCGCCGCCGACGCCCAGCCCGTCCGCCGCGGAGATGGCACCCTGCAGATAGCCATGCGCGGCCCGGACCGCATCCGCCATGCCCTTGCCCTGCGCCAGCCCCGCCGCGATCGCGGCCGACAGTGTGCAGCCGGTGCCGTGGGTGTTGGGCGTGGCGCGGCGCGGCGCGCTGAGGCGCAGGACGCCGCCCGGGGTGATCAGAAGGTCGGGGCAGATATCGCCCGCCAGGTGCCCGCCCTTCATCAGCACCGCGCGGGCGCCAAGATCCAGCAGCGCGCGGCCCTGTTCGATCATCCCATCCTCGGATGTCGCATCGCGCGTGCCCAGCAGGCAGGCGGCCTCGGGGATGTTGGGTGTCAGCAGATCGGCGCGGGTCATCAGCCGGTCCCGCAGCGACCTGATGGCCGAGGGTCGCAGCAACGCATCCCCCGATTTCGCGATCATCACCGGATCCAGCACGACCGGCATGTCGTCGGGCAGCTCAACGGCCACGGCGTCGATGGCCTCGGCATCGCCCAGCATCCCCAGCTTGATCGCGCGCACGTCCAGATCGCCCAGCACCGCCGACATCTGGGCGCGGATCATGGCGGGACTTGCGGGCTCGACCATGCCGACGCCAAGCGTGTTCTGCGCGGTCAGTGCCGTCACCACGCTGGCACCATAGACGCCAAGCGCCGAGAAGGTCTTGAGGTCGGCCTGGATTCCCGCGCCTCCGCCGGAATCAGAGCCTGCGATGGTCAGGGCAATGGGGGTCGTCACGTCATCCTCCTGGTGGGGCGGGGGTGACGGGGGGCCTTGCGCAAGATGTGCCTGCGGGCCGGAACCGTTCCCTCCGCCGGTGCAAACCGGATCAGGTTCGATGGGTTGGCACGCAGCCTCTCAGCCCCATGACGGGGCACCCCAACGGTCATCGGGCGGACGCTAGTGCCGGGCCGGGCGCGCTTCAAGGGGAAATAATGCGGCGGGGTGCCGATGGGGCATGGACTTTGCCGCGCGCCCGCCCTAGAAGGCGCGCTTCGGTGCCGCATGTCCAAGGCGCGATGGCCCCTTGGCTTGGGGCGGATCGCAAGGGCTGGGGGTGCCACCCATCGGGGTTCGAACGTTCCCCCACAATTGGCGATTTCAATGACCGACCACAAAATTCCCGCACCGCTTGCCGCGGCGCTGGCCGAAAAGGGCTATGACAGCCTGACCTCCGTGCAGACCGCCGTCCTGGCGGATGACGCGCAGGGCCGCGACCTTCTGGTGTCCGCGCAGACCGGTTCGGGAAAGACCGTAGCCTTCGGCCTGGCCATGGGCCCCGAAGTGCTGAAGAACGACACCCTGCCCGAAGCCGCGCTGCCGCGTGCGCTGGCGATCGCGCCGACGCGCGAACTGGCGCTGCAGGTGGCGCGCGAACTCAGCTGGCTCTATGCGGGGGCGCGCATCGCGACCTGCGTGGGCGGGATGGATTACCGCAACGAACGCCGCGCGCTGCAGCAGGGCGCACAGATCGTTGTGGGCACGCCCGGCCGTCTGCGCGACCATATCGACCGCGGGGGCCTGGACCTGACCGCGCTGAAGGTCGCCGTCCTGGACGAGGCCGACGAGATGCTGGACCTCGGCTTCCGCGAGGACCTGGAGTTCATCCTGGGTGCTGCGCCCGAAAGCCGCCGCACGCTGATGTTCTCGGCCACGGTGCCGCCCGCGATCGAGGCGCTGGCCCGCGACTTCCAGAACGACGCGCTGCGCATCAGCGCCATCGGCGAATCGCGCCAGCACGGCGACATCTCCTATCGCGCGATCACGGTCAGCGGCCGCGACCGCGAACCGGCGATCTTCAACCTGCTGCGCCTGCACGAGGCCCAGACCTCGATCATCTTCTGCAAGACGCGTGCGAACGTGAACCACCTGCTGTCGCGCATGTCGAACCGCGGCTTCAAGGCCGTCGCCCTGTCGGGCGAGCTGAGCCAGCAGGAACGCAACCACGCGCTTCAGGCGCTGCGTGACGGCCGCGCCCGCGTCTGCATCGCGACCGACGTTGCCGCACGCGGCATCGACCTGCCGGGCCTGGAACTGGTGATCCACGCCGACCTGCCGACGAACCCCGAAACCATGCTGCACCGTTCGGGCCGCACGGGTCGGGCAGGGGCCAAGGGCGTGTCCGCCCTGATCGTGCCCGTGTCGGAACAGTCGCGAGCGCAGCGCCTGCTGCAGCGTGCCCGCGTCGTCGCGGAATGGGGCCCCGCGCCCACCGCCGAAGAGGTCGAGGCCCGCGACGAGGCCCGCCTCCTGGACAGCCCCGCGCTGAACGATCCGATCGGCGACGATGCCGCGCATATCGCCAACCTGATGGAACGCTTCACCCCCGAGGCGCTGGCCGCCGGCATCCTGCGCCTGTGGCGCGAGGGCCGTCCGGCCCCCGAAGAGGTGACGCCGGTCCAGCCGCGCAATTCCTCGGACCCGCGCGCACCCCGCGAACCGCGCGAGCCGCGCCCCGCGCGCGAGATCGGGCCCTCGGTCTGGTTCCGCCTGACGGTCGGCCATACCGGCCGTGCCGAGCCGCGCTGGCTGCTGCCCAAGATCTGCGATGCCGGCGGGATCGGCCGTGAATCCATCGGTGCCATCCGCATCCGTCAGGACGACAGCTATGTCCAGATCGCGGCCAAGGACGCCAAGCGCTTTGGCGAGGCATCCGAGCTGACCGACGAGATCACGATGCTGCGGATGGAGGGCGAGCCCGACCTGAGCCCCGAGGCGCGCCGCGCACCGGGTGGCAAGCCCGCGAAATTCCAGCGGCCGAACAGCCGACCGGGCCCGGGCAAGGACGGCCCCCGCCGCGAGGGCAAGAAGCCCCATCGCAAGGGCCCGAAGAAAGCCTGGTAAGCCGCTGCTTCGACGATGAAAAAAACCGCTGCCCGTTCTTCGGGCGGCGGTTTGCCTTTTCTGGGGCAGCGAAAGATTTCGCCCGCCCTCATGCCGGATCGGGGGATGCAAGACCCCCGTGCCGTGGCGCAACCATGTCGCAAATAATGTTGCCAGCTTGGCCGGGGGGCGCTTAACCTCCGACTGCGCTGAACGACAAACCGACAACAGGGAGAGCGCCTATTGCTGGACAACCGTAGTGGCGACGCATTCGTCGCCTTCGAGCATGTGCAGAAAAGCTATGACGGTCAGACACTTGTCGTGAAGGATCTGAACCTTGCAATCGGCAAGGGCGAATTCCTGACCATGCTGGGGCCGTCCGGGTCCGGCAAGACCACCTGCCTGATGATGCTTGCGGGCTTCGAGACCGCGACCCATGGCGACATCCGGCTGGACGGGCGGCCGATCAACCAGGTGCCCCCGCACAAGCGCGGCATCGGCATGGTGTTCCAGAACTATGCCCTGTTCCCCCACATGACCGTGGGCGAGAACCTGTCCTTTCCGCTGGAAGTGCGCGGCATGACCAAGGCCGAGCGCGAGGACCGCATCAAGCGCGCGCTGGACATGGTGCAGATGGGCAGCTTTGCCAGCCGTCGCCCCGCGCAGCTTTCGGGTGGCCAGCAGCAGCGCATCGCCCTGGCGCGGGCGCTGGTCTTCGATCCCGAACTGGTTCTGATGGACGAACCCCTGGGCGCGTTGGACAAGCAGCTGCGCGAACATATGCAGTTCGAGATCAAGCAGTTGCACGAGGATCTTGGAATCACCGTCGTCTATGTGACCCATGACCAGGGCGAGGCGCTGACCATGTCGGACCGCATCGCCGTCTTCAATGACGGGCGGATCCAGCAGCTTGCCCCGCCTGCGCAGCTGTACGAGGCCCCCGAGAACAGCTTCGTCGCGGGCTTCATCGGCGAGAACAACGCCCTTGCCGGCGTGATCGAGGATCTTCAGGGCGACAAGGCGCTGGTGCGTCTGGACGGCGGCGGGCTGATCGACGCCACCGCCGTGAACATCCGCGAGAAGGGTCAGCGCACGACCGTCTCGATCCGCCCCGAGCGTGTCGAGTTCAAGCCCGAGATGATGCCCCCCGGCGCCCATACGATCGAGGCGCGGGTCATGGATGTCGTCTATATGGGCGACATCCTGCGCGCCCGCCTGTCGGTCGCGGGCAGCGACAATTTCGTCATGAAGATGCGCAACACCATCGGACAGACGCGGCTGGAGGCCGGTCAGCAGATCCGCATCGGATGGCATCCCCAGGACGCCCGCGCGCTGGACCCGGTCTGAGCGCGCGCCGGCCCGCCGCCCCCAATGGCGGCCAAGAACGACGGCCAACATCGCCGCATCAACCATGTTCGGGAGTTTTTTCGATGAAGCGTATTCTGATGCTCGGCACCGCGATCGGCATGACCGCCGCGCCTGCCATGGCCGAGGTCAACCTGCTGTCCTGGGGCGGCGCCTATGGCAACAGCCATCTCGAGGCCTATGCCAAGCCCTTCATGGCCGAGACCGGGACCGAGGTCGTCATGTCCGACGCCGACAATCCCGCGACGCCGATCAAGGCGCAGGTCGAGGCAGGCAACGTCTCGATCGACGTGGCGTCGGTCGAATATGCCGATGCCGTGCGCCTGTGCGACGAGGGGCTGGTCGAGCCGATCGACCCCGCGATCCTGAAGGCCGCCGAGGATGGCACCGCCGCGATGGACGATTTCATCGATGGCGCGGTGACCGAATGCTTCGTGGGCACGGATGTCTACTCGATGGTGCTGGCGTTCAACGACGAGGCCTTCGCGGATGCCAAGCCCGCGACGCCCGCCGATTTCTTCGACACCGAGGGCTTCCCCGGCAAGCGCACCATGCGCAAGGGCGCCAAGTTCAACCTGGAACTGGCGCTGATGGCCGACGGCGTTCCCGCCGACGAGGTCTATGATACGCTGGCCACCGACGAGGGCGTGGCGCGCGCCTTCGCCAAGCTGGACACCATCAAGGACGACGTCATCTGGTGGGAGGCAGGCGCCCAGCCGCCGCAGCTTCTGGCGGACGGAGAGGTCAGCATGGCCTATGCCTTCAACGGGCGCATCTTCAACGCCGCGCAGGCCGACGGTCAGCCGTTCGAGATCATCTGGGACGGCCAGATCTTCGAGATGGAGGGCTGGGTGATCCCCGCCGGTGCCCCCAACCTCGAGGATGCGCTGGAATTCGTCGCCTGGACCACGGCGCCCGCGCCGCAGGCCCGCGCGGCCGAGTTCATCAGCTATGGCCCGCCGCGCCGTTCGGCCGCCGCGATGGTCGGCAATATCGAGGGCACCGACCAGCCGATGGGCCCCCATCTGCCGACGACCGATGCGAACATGACCAATGCGCTCGGATCCGACCTGGAGTTCTGGGTCGATCACGACGCCGAGCTGAACGAACGCTTCAACGCCTGGCTGGCAGGCTGACGCGAACGACCGGGCGGGGCGCACCCGCCCGGCACCACGCCCCGAACGGGGCTGATGACAGGGCGCGACAGACGCCCGAACCAACTGGGAGAAATGCACGTGAAATCGACGCTTATCCTGTCCACCGCCCTTGCGGGCATGGCCTTTCCCGCGACCGCGCAAGAGGTCAACGTCGTCTCGTGGGGTGGTGCCTATGAGAAAAGCCAGGTCGAGGCCTATAACAAGCCCTTCGCCGAGGAGACGGGCGTCAAGGTCAACATGATCGCCGCCGACAACCCCGCCACGCCCCTCAAGGCGCAGGTCGAGGCCGGCAACGTCACCGGCGACGTCTTCGACATCGAGGTCAGCGACGCGATCCGCCTCTGCGACGAGGGCGCGCTGGTCGAGATCGACCCTGCAAGCCTGCCCGCCGCACCCGACGGCACCGCCGCGACCGAGGACTTCGTGGATGGCGCGCTGCTGGATTGCGCGGTCGCGAACATCGTCTGGGGGACGGTCATTTCCTACAACACGACCAAGTTCGAGGGCGACGCCCCGACCAGCGCGGTCGATTTCTTCGACACCGAGACCTTCCCGGGCAAACGCGGCCTGCCGAAGAACCCCAAGCGCACGCTGTACCTGGCGCTGATCGCGGACGGGGTCGCCGCTGCCGACGTCTATGACGAGCTGGGCAGCGACGAGGGTGTGGAACGCGCCTTCGCCAAGCTGGACACGATCAAGGACGACGTCGTCTGGTGGGAAGCGGGCGCCCAGCCCGTGCAGCTTCTGGCCGACGGAGAGGTCAGCATGACGACCGTCTATAACGGCCGCATCTTCGACGCGATGGTCGCCGAGGGCCAGCCCTTCGAGGTGATCTGGGACGGGCAGTACATGGACATGGACATGTTCGTGATCCCGAAGGGCGCGCCCAATCCCGAAGCCGCGATGGACTATCTGAAATTCGCGACCGACACGCAGCGGCTGGCGGACCAGGCGAAATACATCGCCTATGGCCCGGCGCGCAAATCCTCGGCCGACCTGGTGGGGCTGTACCAGGACGGAGAGACCGAGATGGCGCCCCACATGCCGACCAGCCCCGAGGCGCTGGAGAATGCCGTCATGGACGACCCGGAATTCTGGGCCGACCACGATGCCGAGCTGAGCGAGCGCTTCAACGCCTGGCTGGCTGCTTCCTGACCACGATGGCCGCCGCGCAAGGACGCGGCGGCCGACCAATTTCGGGGACGACATGGCGAACGCAGCCCTTGATCCACATGCAGCCATCGCCACGACGGCATCGGGCGCGCCCGCAAGGCTGACCACGGCGGATGGCAAGCCGCTTGCGCGCGCGCTGGCACGCAGCCAGTCCAAGGCAAGGCGTCGCGCCTTCCTTCTGGTCGCGCCGCTTCTGGCCTTCATCCTGATCACCTTCGTGGTGCCGATCGGGCAGATGCTGCAACGCTCTTTCCACAATGACGGCTTCTCGGCAAACATGCCGCAGGTCTCGGCCTGGTTCGCCGAAACCCCTGCGGGCACCGTACCGGACGATGCGGCATGGGCCGCGCTGGCCGCCGACCTGACCGCCAGCGCCGAGGCGCGCAGCATCGGCGTGGTCGGCACGCGCATCAATTACGACATGGCGGGGACGCGGTCGCTGTTCACCTCGACCGGGCGCAAGGTCCGCCGCGGGATCGAGCCGCCCTATCGCGAGGCCCTGCTGGAGATCGACGAGGAATGGGGCGATCCGCAGCTGTGGTCGGTGATGCGCAGCGCCTCGACGGCGGTCACGTCCAACTTCTACCTCGCCTCGGTCGATCGCACCCGCAACGAGATGGGCGAGATCGTGCAGGTCCCCGAGAACCGCCGCATCTACCTGACGCTGTTCTGGCGGACCTTCTGGCTGTCGGGGCTGATCACGGCGCTGACCTTCGTGCTGGGCTTTCCGATCGCGCATCTGCTGGCGACGCTGCCCATGCGCAAGTCGAACCTGCTGATGATCCTGGTTCTGCTGCCCTTCTGGACCTCGCTTCTGGTCAGGACGACCAGCTGGATGGTGCTGCTGCAGCAGCAGGGGGTGATCAACGACATCCTCGTGTGGCTGGGCATCATCGGGGACGGGCAGAGGCTACAGATGATCTACAACCAGACGGGCACGATCATCGCGATGACGCATATCCTGCTGCCCTTCATGATCCTGCCGCTGTATTCCGTGATGCGGACGATCAACCCGTCCTATGTCCGGGCGGCGCGCAGCCTTGGCGCGACCAGCTGGACGGCGTTCCGTCGGGTCTATTTCCCGCAGACGCTGCCTGGGCTGGGGGCGGGGGCGATGCTCGTCTTCATCCTTGCGGTCGGCTACTACATCACGCCCGCGCTGGTCGGCGGATCGTCGGGGCAGCTGATTTCCAACATGATCGCGATGCACATGACCGACACGCTGAACTGGTCGATGGCGGCGGCGCTGGCCGCGCTGCTTCTGGGCGCGGTCCTCGTGCTCTATTGGCTGTACGACCGGCTGGTCGGCGTCGACAACCTGAAGCTGGGATAGAAGATGGCAGTTCCGACCTATGCAAGCCCGCTCGAACGTATCTGGCACTATGCCTATATCGCGATCTGCGCGGCGATCTTCTTCTTCCTGATCGCGCCGATCGTGGTCATCATCCCGCTGTCCTTCAACGCCGAGCCCTATTTCACCTTCACCGACAAGATGCTGAGCTTCGACCCCGAAGGCTACAGCATGCGCTGGTACGACAGCCTGCTGACCTTCGGGATGACCGCGCCCGACGGGCCGCGCGACCTGTCCTGGTGGGGCGATGCATGGGCGAATGCGAAATGGGTGCAGGCGGCCAAGAACTCGATCATCATCGGGATCTTCTCGACCATCCTGGCGACGGTGCTGGGCACGTTGGCCGCGCTTGGCCTGTCGCGCCCGGAAATGCCGTTCCGGCGGGCGATCATGGCGATCCTGATCTCGCCCATGATCGTGCCGCTGATCATCACGGCGACGGGGATGTTCTTTTTCTACTCGAACCCGTGCGAGCTGCTGACCCTGTTCGGTCTGGACCCGCAATGCGGGCGCCTGGCCGGCACCTATCTGGGGGTGATCTTCGCGCATGTGACGCTTGGGATTCCCTTCGTCATCATCACGGTGACGGCGACGCTGGTGGGGTTCGACCAGTCGCTGAACCGGGCGGCTGCATCGCTTGGGGCCAGCCCGCGGCGGACCTTCTTCAAGGTGACGATGCCGCTGATCCTGCCGGGCGTGATCTCAGGGGCGCTGTTCGCCTTCGTGACGTCCTTCGACGAGGTCGTGGCCGTCCTGTTCATCGCCGGACCCGATCAGCAGACCATCCCGCGCCAGATGTGGAACGGGATCCGCGAACAGATCAGCCCTGCGATCCTTGCGGTCGCGACCCTGCTGGTGGTGTTCTCGATCGCGCTGCTGACCACGGTAGAGCTGCTGCGCCGCAGGTCCGAACGCATCCGGGGCGTGACCCCGCACTGAAACGGGGGCTGGCGGTCAGGGCAGGATCGCCAGCCACATCCAGATCGTCAGGATCGACGCGGCCGTGGCGACCAGAACCGTCGATGCCGCCACGCGCTTGGCCACCCCGTAGATGTTGGCGAACAGATAGGCGTTGACCCCCGGCGACATCGCCGCCGTCAGCACCGCCGACCGCATCCCCGACACGTCCAGCGCGAACAGATGCGCCAGCCCGAAGGCGATGGCCGGATGCAGGATCAGGCTGGCCGCGCAGCACATCGCGATGGTCGCCATGTCACCCTCGGGGCGATAGCGGTGCAGGATGCCGCCCAGCCCGAACAGGGCCGCGGGCAGGGCGGCGCGTGCGATCATGTCCACCCCGTCCCAGAAGCCCTGCGGCATGGTCAGCCCCGCCTGGATCAGCAGGTTCATCGCAAGCCCCGCCATGATGCCGATCACCATCGGCGTGCGCAGGACGCCGCTGACGGCGCGCAGCGCGACGCGCCCGACCGACAGGTCCTGTCCACGCGCGCGTGTGAACTCCATCACGGTGATCCCGAAGGTGTACAGCAGCGGCGAGTGGATCGAGATGATCGCCCAGTTCCCGGTCAGCGCATCGGGACCATAGGCGCGTTCCGTGATCGGCACCCCCAGCAGCAGCGAGTTCGAGAACAGGCAGACGAAGCCGATCGCGACGCTGTCCATCGCGGGCCGCCCGAACAGGTATCGCGCCCCCGCCCATGCGACGCCGAAGCTGGCGAATGCGCCCACGTAGAAGGGCAGCAGCAGCGGCAGGCGGAACTCGGACCCGATATCCAGCCGCGCCATCGACGCGAACAGCAGCGACGGCACGGCATAGTTCTGGGCGAAGGTCATCAGCCCGTCGACCGCGCTCTCCTTGAACCATCCGATCCTTGCCACCGTATAGCCGAAGCCGACCACCAGGAAGACGGGAAGGATGATCGTGAAGAGTGCGCTCATAATGCGGGGGCCAGTTCCGGTGTGTCGCCGTGGGTTTCGATGACCATGCCGTCGAAGGCCGGTATCACGTGGTCGGGGGTGGATGCCGCGACGCTCGCATAATCCATGTCGATATGCATGTTCGTCAGCACGGCCTGGCGGTTGCGGGCACGCGCGATCCATTCCAGCGCAAGGTCCAGATGGGCGTGGCTGGGATGGGGCTCGTGGCGCAGCGCGTCGATGACGAAGACGGGCGCATCCTCGATCAGCGGCCAGGCCGCGTCGGGGATGGCCGAGACATCGGGCAGATAGACGATCCCCCCGACCCGAAACCCGAGCGCGGTGATGTCGCCGTGCTGCACGCGGAACGGGATCAGCGTGACGGGCCCGCCGGGGCCATCGATGGTGACGGCACGCTCGATCAGGTTCAGTTCGCAGATGGGGGGGTACTGGCTGCCCTCGGGGGTTTCGAAGACATAGCCGAAGCGTTCGACCAGCGCGTCGGCGGTCGGGCGGTCGGCCCAGACGGGCAGGATGCGCCGGGCGTTGTAGACCAGCTGCCGCAGGTCGTCGATGCCGTGGCAGTGATCGGCATGGGCATGGGTGAAGACCACCGCGTCCAGCGTCGCCACATCGGCGTCCAGCAGCTGCGGCACAAGGTCGGGGCCGGTATCGATCAGCACCTGGGTCGTGCCGTCGGGGCCCTCACGCTCGATCAGCATGGAACAGCGGCGGCGGCGGTTCCTTGGTTCGGACGGGTCGCAGGCGCCCCAACGGTTTCCCAGCCGCGGCACGCCGCCCGACGATCCGCATCCGAGGATCGTCGCCCGGATCACGATGCGGCCTTCGCGAACAGCCGGTCGAAATTCGCGGTCGTCCGGGCCGCGAACTCGGCATAGTCCAGCCCGAACACCTCGGCCCCCACGGCGGCGGTCTTGGCGACATAGGCGGGCTCGTTCCGCTTGCCGCGATGGGGGGGCGGCGCAAGATAGGGGCTGTCGGTTTCCACCAGGATGCGGTCGATGGGGGCGGCGGCGAAGATGTCCCGCAGGTCCCTGGACCGCGGGAAGGCCGCGATCCCCGACATCGACAGGTAGAAGCCCAGATCCAGCGCCGCATGGGCCAGGTCGGCCGAGGAACTGAAGCAGTGCATCACGCAGCCATATGCGCCTGCGCGGTGTTCCTCGGTCAAGATGCGGGCCATGTCGTCATCGGCGTCGCGGGCATGGATGATCAGCGGCAGCCCGGTCCGGCGCGCGGCCTCGATATGGATGCGCAGGCTTTCCTGCTGCGCGCCCGCGCTTTCGGCGGTGTAGTGGTAATCGAGGCCCGTTTCCCCGATGCCCACGAATTTCGGGTGCTGGGCCAGTGCGACCAGCTGGTCGACCGTCGTCATGGGTTCATCCGCGACGCTCATGGGGTGGGTGCCGGCGGCATAGAAGACGCCCTCATGCGCCTCGGCCAGGGCGCGGACCTGCGGTTCAAGGCGCAGCTTCGTGCAGATCGTCACCATCCGCGTGACGCCCGCCGCGCGTGCGCGGTCCAGCAGGGCATCGTGTTCGCCGTCGAAATCCGGAAAATCGAGATGGCAGTGGCTGTCGACGATGGGGGCCGGGGCCGTATCCTGCATGGGCTGTCCCTTCTGGTCTTACGGATGGGGCGGGGCGGATTGGGCGGGCGGCAGTTGCGCAAGCTCCAGCACCATATCCATGACCAGCGCGGCAGGGTCAAGGTTGACCGCCCGACCCGCGCGCGCCCGCGCCGACAGCCGCGCCTGCGCATCGGCCCAGGCCCGCGCGGCCATGTCGTCGGGCGACAGCCATGCCATCAGCGCGCCTTCGCCCCGCGCGGCCTGGGGCAGGGGCGCGCCCATCAGCCCCGCACGCGCCAGCCGCGTCAGGAAGCGGTCGATCACCGTGATCGTCAGGTCGAACGGATCGCCCGTCGCCGTCGCGCGTCCCGCCGCGCCATCCGCGAATTTCGCGGCGGCCAGCCTGTCCATGCGCGGAAGCGAGGCGAAGAGGTCCACCAGCGCCTGGTATCGGTCCAGCCCGTCCTGACCCGCAAGGCGCAGCGCCTCGCCCACGGATCCGTCGGACAGGGCCGACAGGGCCTCGGCATCCTCGTCGATGCCCATGTCGGCCAGGATGTTGCCCATCTGGCCGGGGTTCAGCGATTGCAGCCGCAGCGTCCGGCAGCGCGACCGGATCGTGGGCAGCAGGCCCGCAGGCTGATGCGCGATGATCAGGATGACCGCATCGGCGGGCGGTTCCTCGAGCACCTTCAGAAGCGCGTTCGCGGCCTGGACGTTCATGTCGTCGGCGGCGTCGATGATCGCGACGCGGCGGCCGCCCTCGGCGGATGAGAGGTGGAAGAAGGACAGCAGCTTGCGGATCTCGTCCACGGTGATCTGCGCGGACAGGCGGCCCGCCTTGTCGTCCCAGGGCCTGCGGATCAGTTGCAGGCGCGGCTCGGCAAGCGAGGCGATGCGCCGGATCTCGGGGCTGTCGGGATCGGTCCGCAGGCCGGGATCAGTCGCGCCCGAGATCAGCCAGCGCGCCATCGCCCAGGCCAGCGTCGCCTTGCCCACGCCGCGCGGGCCGGTCAGCATCCAGGCGTGATGCAGGCGGTCCGACAGCGCGGCCTCGGTGAAGGACGCGATCGCGGCGTCGTGGCCCAGCACGCGCGGTGCGTGGCGGGGATGAGGGGCGCCGGGAACGCGGTCGGCCTCGGGGATATCCGCGATCTCGGTCTTCACAGCGCCTGCCTGACGCGGGCCGCGACCTGTTCAGGGGTGCCGCGACCGTCGATCAGGCGCACGCGGTCGGGATATTCGGCGGCCAGCGCGCGAAAGCCCTGCGCAAGACGCTGCTGGAATTCCAGGCCCAGGCTCTCGAACCGGTCCTCGTGGCCGCCGCGGGCCTGGCCGCGCGCAAGGCCGGTCTCGGGGTCGATGTCGATGACGAAGGTGCGCGTGGGCTCGGTTCCGATCATCAGGCCGTGAAGCTGATCGACCAGCACTCGCAGATCGCCGCGCGCCGCGCCCTGATAGACACGCGTGCTGTCGGCAAAGCGGTCGGTGACCACCGTGCGGCCCGCATCCAGCGCGGGGCGGATCAGCCGTTCCATGTGATCGCGCCGGGCCGCGGTGAACAGCAGGCACTCGGTCTCGGGGGACCAGCGTTCGCCGGTACCCTCGACCAGAAGGCGGCGGATCTCCTCGGCGCCGGGGCTGCCGCCGGGTTCGCGGGTCAGGACGACCTCGCGACCCTCGGCGGTCAGCGCATCGGCCAGAAGGCGCGATTGCGTGCTCTTGCCGCAGCCGTCGATGCCCTCGAAGCTGATCAGCATCAGCCGGTGACGGCGTCGATGGCGCGCTGGCCCAGCTGCATCACCGCGCCCTTCAGCCGCCCGAGGAAGCCCGCCTCGGGGACATCGGCGGTCGCGACCAGCGGGGTCACGGTGTCGCGCGTGCCGGGGATGGTCACGACCAGCTCGCCCAGCTTGTCGCCCTTGGCGATGGGCGCGGGCAGGGGGCTGTCATAGATGACCTGCACGTCCACCTGGTCCTGCGCGCCCGCCGGAACCAGCACGTTCACCCCGTTCTGCGTGGTCAGCCCGACGGTGTTCGCGGTGCCCAGCCAGACGGGGGCATCGACTACCGTCTCGCCCGCGGGAACGAGGTTGCGCATGGTGAACTGGCGGAAGGCCCACTGGGTGATGCGCTCGGCCTCTTCGGCGCGGGCGTCCTCGGTATCCAGACCGCTGATGACGAAGATCACGCGGCGGTCGTCCTGCTTGGCCGAGCCGACCAGGCCATAGCCCGCCTCCTGCGTGTGGCCGGTCTTGAGGCCGTCGGCCCCGATCCCCAGCCGCAGCAGCGGGTTGCGGTTGAAGCGGTTCGCGGGCGCACGGTCGTCGAAGCGGTACTCGGCCAGGCCGAAATACTGGTAGTATTGCGGGAACTTCTCGACCAGCAGGCGCGCAAGGCGGCCCAGATCCTCGGCCGACATGCGGTGTTCGGGGTTCGGCCAGCCGGTCGCGTTGCGGAAGGACGAATTCTCCAGCCCGATCTCTCGGCCACGCTCGGTCATCTGCCGGGCGAATGCCTCCTCGGTTCCGGCCAGCCCTTCGGCCACGACCACGCAGGCATCGTTGCCCGACAGCACGATGATGCCCTTGATCAGCTGTTCGACCGTGGGGCGATCCAGTTCGTTCAGGAACATGGTCGATCCGCCCATCTGCCGCGCGCGGGTCGAGACGGGCAGCTGGGTGTCCAGCTGGACGCGGCCTTCCTCGATCGCCTCGAACAGCATGTACAGCGTCATCAGCTTGGACATCGAGGCGGGGGGAATCGACGCCTCGGCGTTCTTTTCCATCAGAACGGTGCCGGTCTGGACGTCATAGACCCAGGCGGCCTTGGCGTTCGTATCGAAGGCCTGCGCGGAGGTCGCCAAGCCCAATACGGCCGCGCCCAGAAGCAGGAATGCGCGCATCTTCATGTCCCTTTGCCTGTTTGGGCGTGATGGTTACATCAGACCCCGCCGCGCCGCAACGCGGGGCAGGGCCGTGACGCACAGATTTGATCGGGTTTCAGTCGCCCACGGCCTCTCGCCAGTGCCTGCGGCAGAGCGAGACATAGGTCTCGTTCCCGCCGACCTGCACCTGCGCGCCTTCCGTGATGGCACGGCCCTGGCCGTCCTTGCGCACGACCATCGTGGCCTTGCGCCCGCAATGGCAGATGGTGCGCACCTCGCGCATGTCGTCGGCCAGGGCCAGAAGCGCCGCGGATCCGGGGAACAGCTCGCCCCGGAAATCGACGCGCAGGCCATAGCACATGACGGGGATGCCCAGATCGTCGGCCACGCGGGCCAGCTGCCAGACCTGTTCGCGGGTCAGGAACTGGGCCTCATCCACGAAGATGCAGGCGCAGCCCGTGCCCTGATCCGCGATCAGCGCGAACAGGTCGTCGGACTGGCCGAAGACGGTGGCGTCCGCCCCGATGCCGATGCGGCTGGCGATGCGCCCCGCGCCCGCGCGATCGTCCAGCGCCGCCGTCAGCAGCAGCGTCGCCATCCCGCGTTCGCGATAGTTGTAGGATGCCTGCAGCAGCAAGGTGCTCTTGCCGGCATTCATCGTGGAATAGTTGAAATAGAGCTTCGCCATGGCGCCAGCAGATAGCCGCGCCGCGCGCCCATCTCAAGCGAAAGCCGCGGCGAGGGTGTCGCCGCGGCCTTGCCTGTCACATCAGCGCTTGGGGCCGTTGCCCGGACGGCGCGTGGGGCGCTTGTTGCCGCCCTGCGGGGGGCGGTTGCCGCCACCGCCGCCACCGCGACCGCCGCGCTTCGGCTCGGACGGGGGCGGGGTCCAGGGATGACCGCCGATCACGTTGATCTGGGTCTTCATCGCCTTCTCGATGGCGCGCAGTTCGCCCATCTCGGCCGGGGCGCAGAAGGCCACGGCGCGACCGTCGCGGCCCGCGCGGCCCGTCCGCCCGATGCGGTGGACATAGTTCTCGGGAACGTTGGGCAGGTCGTAGTTGTAGACATGGGCGACCTGCGGGATGTCCAGACCGCGCGCGGCCACGTCGGTCGCGACCAGCACATGCGTCTCGCCCGCGCGGAAGGAGGCAAGCGCGCGTTCACGCTGGCCCTGCGACTTGTTGCCGTGGATCGCGGCGACCTTGAAGCCCCACTTGTCCAGCAGTTTGGCCAGCTTCTCGCAGCCGTGCTTGGTGCGGCCGAAGACCATCGCCAGCTCGCCCACATGCTTGGACATGTATTCCGACAGCAGCGTGGCCTTGTCGCCCTGCGGCGTGAAGTGGACGCCCTGCTCGATCTTCTTGGCGGCCTGGCCCGGCGGGTTGACGGCGACCTTGACCGGATCGGTCAGATAGGTGTCCGACAGCTCCTGCATCAGCTTCGGCATCGTGGCCGAGAACATCAGCGTCTGGCGTTCGCGCGGCAGCATCTTGGCGATCTTGCGCAGGGTATGGATGAAGCCGATGTCCAGCATCTGGTCGGCCTCGTCTAGCACCAGGTAGGTGGTGGCCGACAGGTCGATCGCGCGACGCTCGATCAGGTCCATCAGGCGGCCCGGCGTGGCGATCAGCACGTCAACGCCGCGCGACATGCGCTCGGTCTGGACGTTGATCGAGGCGCCGCCGACGACGCGGAAGCTGCGGATCGGCGTGCCTTCGGCATAGGCGTCGATATTCGCGGCGATCTGGGTGGCCAGTTCGCGCGTCGGCGCCAGGATCAGCGCGCGGCAGGTCTTCGGGTCGGGCTTCTTGCCGAACTTGATCAGGCGGGTCAGCATCGGAAGGCCGAAGGCCGCCGTCTTGCCAGTCCCGGTCTGGGCAAGGCCCAGCACGTCGCGACCCTCGACCACGTGGGGGATGCCCTGGGTCTGGATCGGCGTGGGCTTCGTCAGGCCCATGGCGGTGATGTTGGCGTTGATGCGGGCGTCGATGCCCATGTCGAAGAAGGGCCCTTCGGACAGGGGCGGGCGCGACGGCGCGCGGCGGCCTTCGTTCGCGGCGGGTGCATCGACGGGCTTGCCGCGGCGGGGGCGGCGGAAATCGGGCTTGTTCATAGGTCTCTTTCTCGCCCGGGCCCCCTCGAACAAGGCACGGGTGCGGGGCCGCGTCGTCATGCGGCATGTGGCAAGGTGCGGGCGAAATACGAGGGTCCCGCAAGCCTCCCCGCGTGATGGGAAACCGGAAGATCGTGTCGGGACCGGGCAGGAGACCTGCGGCTGCTCACGCGGCAGCGGGGCCAGACAAGCCGTTCAGATGGGGCAGGACGCGCCCGAAGTCAAGCGCGGTCGGCGCTGTCCATCATGATCGTGACCGGACCGTCGTTCAGCAGGCGCACCTTCATGTCGGCCCCGAAGATGCCGGTTTCGACATGGATCTGCTGGTCGCGCATCGCCTGCACGAACCCCTGGTAACGGTCGCGCCCCTCGTCGGGCGGCGCCGCCTGAGAGAAGCCGGGGCGGTTCCCGCTGCGCGTATCGGCGGCCAGCGTGAACTGGCTGACGACCAGCGCCTGCCCGCCGACATCCAGAAGCGAGCGGTTCATCCGGTCCTGGTCGTCGCGGAAGATGCGCAGCTTGGCGATGCGGGCGGCCAGCTTGGGGGCGGCGGTGTCGTCGTCGCCGCGCATGGCGCAGACCAGCACCAGCAGGCCCGGCCCGATGCGGCCGACGACCTGACCCCCGACCTCGACCGAGGCTTCGGAAACGCGCTGGATCAGTGCCTTCATGCCCGCGCCCTCAGGGTGCCAGCATGATGCCGACCACCACCAGCATCAAGCCGATGGTCGAGAAGGCCAGCGCGCCCATGTTGACGGCCAGCACCTTGCGCATGCGGATGCGCAGCGCCTCGTCGTCCAGCCCGGCGCGGCGGGCGCGGGCCACGGTCGTGATGCACCACACGATGCCGGCAAGCCCGGTCACGGTCAGTGCGGCGCCGATCCAGATCAGCCAGTCATACATCGTCATCGCGTCCTCCTGCGGCGTCGGGTCGCCCAAGCTTCGGGCCTTGGGCCTAGCGGCGATTGCACGTCGGGGCAAGACCGCCTAACACCCGTGGCGAAAGCAGTATGGGGACGAACCGATGCAGGACGATCAGGCCTACGGCGTCGCAGCAGACGAGCTGCGCCAGTTCATCGAGCAATTCGAGCAGCTGGAAGCCGAGAAGAAGGACATCAGCGAGCGCCAGAAAGAGGTGATGGCCGAGGCGAAGGCGCGCGGCTACGACACCAAGGTCATGAAGAAGATAGTGGCCCTGCGCAAGCGTCACCGCGACGACATCGCCGAGGAGGAAGCCATCCTCGAGATGTACAAGTCCGCACTGGGCATGGCCTGAGCAGGCTGCCCGGTTCCCGCGACGGGGACCGGGCCAATCCTGTCACGGCAGGATGAATTCCACGCCCGGCAGGACCGCGATCTCGGCCACGTCGGCGCGATAGGTCTCGGTCACCTGGTCCACCACGTCCTGCGTCCAGCCCGGCAGCTTGATCGACTGGTCCAGCGCATCGGGCTTGGCGTGCTGGGCGATGATGTTGGTGAAGATCGCCCTTCGGCGCGACACTGACAGCTGGTCCTGGCCCGACAGCGCATCGCGCAGCTGCTGCGCGCCCTCGTCGGTCAGAAGGTCGTTCACATAGGCCGACCCGCCCTTCAGCGGGATGTCCGGCCCCGCGCCCGCGACCATGCGCACGATCTCGGGCCAGATCAGCGGCACGTCCTCGTGGCACCAGATGACGATGCGGCGACCCTGCACGGATGCGACCAGCCGCTGGATGGCATCGCGCCAGCGCAGGTCCATCGGCTGGTTGCCCTGCATCAGCTCGGTGTAATCGCCGCCCGTGAACTGCGGCAGCACGTCGGACAGCAGCGTCGCGGGGTTGCGGATCGCCAGGAAGAACTCGGTCCGGGCGGACGGGAACAGCCGCGTCAGCGCCGCCGCGCGCCGCCCGATCTGCGGATACAGCCCCTCGCGGCCGACGACCCGCCCGAAGGCGCCCATGAAAGTGGCGGTGGACATGATGACCCGCTGCGGATCCTCGGCCTCGAGCATGGCGTCCAGCATGATCTGTTCCATCTCGGGGGTCGAGTTTCCGCCCGCAAGCGATTGAAGGGCCTCGTCGAAGATGTCCTTGTGGCGTTCGGGGACGACGACCTCGGTCCGGGCCTGCCGAAGCTGCGGCTGGTTTTCCTGCAGCGTCCTGAGCAACCTGTCGCCATCCGTGGCGTGCACGCCCAAGTGAAAGACCATCTGCATCTGTCGTCCCGCCCCTCTGGCTGCCATGCCCCGTTTGCCGGGGCCTTGTCGCTGCGCAGAATAGTCTTCGGGCGTGGACAGTCAAATTGCTTTGGGGCAAGACCGTCACCATGACCGCCGCATCCCAGAACCCCGACCGATCCCCGCAGACCGCAAGGCCCCGCAGGCGCGTGCTGCGGCAGGGATGGTCGCTGGCGGCGGTGCTGGTCGCGACGGGCGTGCTGCTGCCGATCCTTGCGGTCGCGTGGATCGCGGCCAATCCGACCGAGAACATCTGGCCCCACCTGATGGCCACCGTCATGCCGCGATACTTCATGACGACGGTCGCGCTGGCCGCCGGGACCGGGCTTCTGGCCGCGATCATGGGGGCGGGGACCGCGTGGCTGGTGGCGATGCACGATTTTCCCGGCAGGCGCTGGCTGCAATGGGCGCTGCTGATGCCGCTGGCGGTTCCGGCCTATGTCGGAGCCTATGCGCTGGCGGATTTCCTGGACTATTCGGGGCCGGTGCAGATCGCGCTGCGCGACTGGTTCGGCTGGGCCAGCGCGCAGGACTACTGGTTCCCGCGCATCAGGTCGGCACCCGCCGCCGTCGTGGTGCTGGGGGCCGCGCTCTATCCCTATGTCTATCTGCTGACGCGGGTCGCGCTGACGGAACAGTCCGGCAGCGCATTCGAGGTCGCGCGCGCCCTGGGCACCGGGCGGTGGGGGCTGTTCACGCGTGTCGGGCTGCCCCTTGCGCGTCCGGCCATCGTCGCGGGCGCGGCCATCGCCATGATGGAGGCCGTCGCGGATTACGGGGTCGTCAGCTATTTCGGGGTGCAGACGCTGAACACCGGCATCTTCACCACCTGGCTGGAACGTCGCAACGCGGGCGGGGCGGCGCAGATCGCCTGCGCGATCCTGGCCATCGTCGTGCTGCTGGCCCTGGCCGAGCGGTTCGCCCGCCGCCACGCGCGGTACCACCAGACCGCGCGCCAGTCGCGCCCCGTGTCGCGCACGCGGCTGACGGGGGCGGGGGGCGTCATGGCGATGCTGGCCTGCGCCTTTCCGGTGACGCTTGGCTTCGTGCTGCCCGTGGGGGTGATCGCGCGCCACGCCATCGCCTATCCCCAGGGCTGGATCACGCCGGGCCTGTTCGAGGCGACGCTGAACACGCTGTGGCTGGGGGCCTGCGCGGCGCTCGTGACGGTGGGGCTGGCGCTGGTCATGGTCTATGGCGCAAGGCTGTCGGCCAGCCGGTTGCCGCGGCTGCTGATGCCTGTCACCACGGTCGGCTATGCCGCGCCGGGGGCGGTGCTGGCGGTGGGCATCCTGATCCCGCTGGCCGCGCTGGATCATCGCGTGGCCGATGCCTGGCTTGCGCTGACGGGCCACGATCCGGGGCTGATCCTGACGGGAACGGGCACGGCGATCGTCCTGGCCTATGTCGTGCGCTTCTTCGCCATCGGCCAGGGCGCGATCGACGCGGCCTTCACGCGCGTCTCGCCGTCGCTGCCGATGGCGGCACGGTCGCTCGGGCGGAACGAGGGGGGCGTCCTGCGCGCGGTCTATCTGCCGCTGATGCGCGGATCGGTGGGCGCGGGGCTGCTGCTGGTCTTCGTGGATTGCGTCAAGGAACTGCCTGCGACGCTGCTGCTGCGGCCCTTCAACTTCGAGACGCTGGCGACGCGCACCCATGAACGCGCCAGCCTCGAGGATCTGGGCAATGCCGCGCCGGCGGCGCTGCTGGTCATGGCCGTGGGCCTGCTGGCGGTCGCGTTTCTGGCGCGCACCAATTTCGGATCTGCGCGCGACGGCTTGCGAAAGCGCGCGTCCCGCGCTATCGCAGAACCCGGTTCGCCGGCTTAGCTCAGTGGTAGAGCGTCTGCCTTGTAAGCAGGGGGTCGGGGGTTCAAATCCCTCAGCCGGCACCAGCCCTTCCGTCGCGTCTTGAGCAATTCGTGCCGATAGCGTAGCAGGGCGGCATGAAAATCCTCTTTCTTGGCGATGTGATGGGCCGCTCGGGGCGGCGTGCGATCACGGAGAACCTGGCCGGGCTGCGTGCGCGCCTGAAGGCCGATCTTGTCGTTGTGAACGCCGAAAACAGCAGCGGCGGGCGCGGTCTGACCGCGGGTCATGCGCAGCTGCTGCTGGAATCGGGCGCGGATTGCCTGACGCTTGGCGATCATGCCTTCGATCAGAAGGACATGCTGTCCTATATCGATCGGGAACCGCGGATCATCCGGCCGCTGAACTATGCCAAGGATGCGCCGGGGCGGGGATCGACCATCGTGACCGACCAGCGCGGGCGCAAGGCGTTGATCGTGCAGGCCCTGGGGCAGGTGTTCATGTCGCGGCCCTATGACGATCCGTTCTCGGCGCTGGACGGGGTGCTGCGCGCCCATCCGCCGGGCGGCATGGTCCAGGCAGTGCTGGTCGACATCCACGCCGAGGCCACGAGCGAGAAGATGGGCGTCGGCCATTTCTGCGACGGCCGCGCCAGCCTTGTCGTGGGCACGCATACGCATATCCCGACGGGCGATGCCCAGATCCTGCCGCGCGGCACCGGCTACATGAGCGATGCGGGGATGTGCGGCGATTACGACAGCGTCATCGGCATGGAGAAGACCGAGCCGCTGCGCCGCTTCGTCACCGGCATGACGCGCGACCGCTTCACCCCCGCCGAGGGGCCGGGCACCCTGTCGGGCGTCCTGGTCGAGACCGACGACCGCACGGGCATGGCCAAGCGCATCGAGGCCGTCCGCATGGGCGGACGCCTGTCTCAGACGCATCCCGAGGGCGCCTGACCGCGTCGAAGTGACTTGGCGTTGCGGCCTCGTGAAGCACTCTTGCGGGAAGGGTGGCATCCGAAGCAGTATGCGCCGACGCAGGGCGGTGCCCTGCCTAACCATGGGTTCTAAATGTTCGGATTCGAGTTGGCGGGCACCACCGCCGCAGTCGTGACGATCTTCATCATCATCGGCATGCTCACGCTGTTCATCCGGGAAACCTATCCCCCCGAGGTGACGGCCATCCTTGGCGCGGTTGTCCTGCTTTTGCTGGGCATCCTGCGCGTCGACGATGTCGCAGGCGTTCTTTCGAACTCGGCCCCCTGGACCATCGCCTTCATGTTCATCATCGTCGGCGGCCTTGTCCGGACCGGGGCGCTGGACTGGATCGGCAACAGGGCCGCGCATCATGCGGGTGATCGCCCGATGGTGACGCTGGCGCTGGTCAGCATCGCGGTCTGCGCGATGTCGGCCTTCGTCAACAACACGCCGCTGGTCGTGGTCATGATGCCCATCTTCATGCGTCTTGCCGGCGAAATGGGCAAAAGCCCTTCGAAGCTGCTGATCCCGCTGTCCTACCTGTCGATCCTGGGCGGCACGATGACGCTGATCGGCACCTCGACCAACCTTCTGGTCGACGGCGTGGCCCGCGCCTCGGGGATGGAGCATTTCACCATCTTCGAGATCACCTGGGTCGGCCTGCCGATGGCCGTGGTCGGCGTGATCTACCTGCTGCTGGTCGCCCCGCGCGTCCTGCCCGACCGTGACAGCATGTCCGCGCTTCTGTCGGGCCGCAGCAAGGCCAAGTTCTTTACCGAGGTCGCGATCCCCGAAGGGTCGTCGCTGGTCGGCAAGGCCCTGGACGAGGTCGACATCTTCGCCCGCGACAGCGCCCGCGTGATCGACGTGCTGCGGGGCGACGCCTCGTTGCGCCGCGACCTTGACGGCGTGCGCCTGGAGGAAGGCGACCGCGTCGTCCTGCGCACCCCCATGTCCGAGGTCCTGGGCCTTCAGTCCCACAAGGAACTGCGCATGGTGGACAAGCTCAGCTCGGTCCAGACCACCACCGTCGAGGTGCTGATCACGCCGGGCTGCCACATGGTCGGGCGCAGCCTGGGCTCGATGCGCCTGCGCCGCCGCTATGGCGTCTATGTGCTGGCCGCGCATCGCAAGAACCAGAATATTGGCCGCCAGCTGGACGACCTGGTCGTGCGCGTCGGCGACACGCTGCTTCTGGAAGGCGCGCAGGAGGATATCCAGCGCCTGTCCAGCGACATGGACATGGTCGAGGTCAGCGCGCCCTCGGACCGCGCCTTCCGCCGCAAGCACGCGCCCATCGTGGTCGCGACGCTGGTGGGGGTCGTGCTTCTCTCCGCGCTCGAGATCGCGCCGATCCTGCTGCTGGCCTTCATCGGGGTGGCGGTCGTGCTGGGCACGCGCTGCATCGACGCCGACGAGGCGCTGTCCTTCGTCGACGGTCGCCTGATGGCGCTGATCTTCGCCATGCTGGCGGTCGGTGCGGGGCTTGAACGCAGCGGCGCGGTGCAGCTGGTCGTGGACCAGGTCGCACCCTGGCTTGCGACGCTGCCGCATTGGGCGCTGGTGCTTGCGGTCTATGTCCTTGCGACGACCCTGACGGAGACGGTGACCAACAATGCCGTCGCCGTCATCGTGACGCCCGTGGCGATCAGCCTGGGCAACACCCTGGGCGTCGATCCGCGCCCGCTTGTCATCGCGGTGATGATGGGCGCATCGGCCAGCTTCGCGACGCCGATCGGCTATCAGACCAACACGCTGGTCTATGGTCCGGGCGGATACCGCTTCGCGGACTTCATCAAGGTCGGTCTGCCGCTGAACCTGCTGATGGCCGTGGTCGCATCGCTGCTGATCCCGGTGATCTGGCCCCTTAACTGAGGCCGGGCCGCCTCGCGCGGGATGCAATGCTGCCATGCAGCATCGTCGGTTGCATCCCGCGCCCCCAGACCCGATCTTGTGCGCAGGGGAGGAAACGACTTTGGCATTCGCAAGGAGTTTCCACATGGCCACGATCGTCTCTGCCAACGGCAAAGCCAACGAATTCAACGCCGCCATGCTGCTGGCGCCCTTCCGCGCCCTGGGCCGCGCCATGGTCGCACTGGCCGAGGCCAGCCCGCAGATGCGCGCACTGGACCGCCTGAGCCGCCTCAATGACGAGGATCTGGCTGCACGCGGCCTGACCCGCGAAGGCGAGGTTCGCCGCATCCTGGGCGGCGCCGCCGCGCTGTAAGCGACCTGAACGGTTCGATCCGATGTATGCGCGGCCCCATCCGGGGCCGCGTTTGCATGTCCGGCTGCCGGTTTTCCCGCGATCAGAGCGGCCAGACGATCAGCAGCAGCGGCACCGACACGGCCATCACGATCAGCTCCAGCGGCAGGCCCATGCGCCAGTAATCGCCGAAGCGGTAATTGCCCGGCCCAAGGATCAGCGTGTTGTTCTGGTGTCCTATGGGCGTCAGGAAAGCGCATGATGCCGCCACCGCCACGCCCATCAGGAAGGCATCGGGCTGGACCTGCAGAGCCTCGGCCAGGCGGATGCTGACGGGGGCCGCGATGATCGTGGTCGCGTTGTTGTTCAGCACGTCCGACAGCATCATCGTGGCGGCCATCAGCAGCACCAGGGACGCCCAGGCGGGGTAACCCTGCGTCAACCCCGCGATCGCATTCGCGATCAGAGCCGAGCCTCCGGTCTCGTCCAGGGCAAGCCCCAGGGGGATCATCGAACCCAGCAGGACGATGACCTGCCAGTCGACATGTGCATAGATCTCTCGTGGGGACAGCACCCCGAAGGCGACATAGGCCAGGATCACGCAGCCAAGCGCGATGGGCATGGTCGTCAGCCCGAAGGTCGCGGCAAGCACCGCCAGAAGGAAGATGCCGACCGCCGCCGTCATGTGGCCTTCGCGCTGGACGGGCAGGCTGGCTCCGTCGATGCGCAGCAGCGATGTCGACTGGAGCAGGTCGTCGATGCGGCTTTCGGGGGTCAGCACCAGCAGCAGGTCGCCCGATTGCAGGCGACGGCGCAGCACGTCCTCGCGCAGGGTCAGGCCGCCGCGGCGCAGGCCCATCAGGATGCTGTCATGGCGGTTCGCCAGCCCGAAGGACTGGGCCGAGCGTCCGATCAGGTCCGAGGTGCGCGGGATCAGCACCTCGATCAGCTGCTGCCCCTCGCTGTCCTTGCGGGCGCGGGGCTCGGAATGGCCGTCGGGGAATGCCAGCCGGGCGTTCACGCGGAACTCGTCCAGGGCGGCGGGATCGGCGCGCATGATCAGCACGTCGCCGGCCTCGATCTGCATCTCGTCCAGGGCCTCGTGGGCTTCGGTGCCGCGGCGGCGCAGGCCGATGATGCGCGCCTGCGCGCCCGAGGCCTCGTCGCGGGCCTCGCTGATGGTCTGACCGGCAAGGCTGCTGGCATCGGTGACGACCAGGTGGCTGATATAACGCCGCTGCGGTCCCGAATTGTCGCTGCCGTCATTGTCGCGGCGCGGCAGCAGGCGCCAGCCCAGGGCCGCGACGAAGGCGATGCCCGCCAGCGCGACCGCCCCGCCCACCGGCAGGAAGTCGAACATGCGATAGGGCTCGCCCACGACATCGGCGCGAAATCCCGACACGATCAGGTTCGGCGGCGTGCCGATCAGCGTCAGCATCCCGCCCAGGATCGTCGCGAAGGCCAGCGGCATCAGCGTTAGTCCGGCGGCGCGCTTGGCCTTGCGGGCGGTCTGAAGATCCACCGGCATCAGCATCGCCAGCGCCGCGATGTTGTTCATGAAGCCCGACAGCAGCCCGCCGACCGCGCCGAACAGCGCGACATGGGCCGTGGTGCTGCGTTCGCGGCCCGACAGGATGCGCGTCAGCCGCGCGACCGCACCCGAACGGGTCAGGCCCGCCGTGGCAACAAGCACCAGCGCCACGATGACCGTGGTCGGGTTGCCGAACCCCGAGAACGCCTGGTCCGCGGGCACGAGGCCCAGCAGCACCGCGGCCATCAGCGATCCGAACGCGACATAGTCGTAGCGGAGCCGTCCCCACATCATCAGGCAAACCGTCACGCCCAGAAGCGAAAACAAGGTGATCTGCGGAATTGTCATCTGTCCCTTTCCGGCCCGCAGGTGCGGACCATGTCGGGTGCAACGCCGGATCCGGTGCTTGGGTTCTCGTGGCTTGCGATGGGTGGTCGGGGTGGACTACAAGCGGGGCCAGATTCCGATTTACATGAAGAAGCGTGAAGGACGCCCGATATGGCAGGTCATTCCAAATGGGCCAACATCCAGCATCGCAAGGGCCGGCAGGATGCCGCGCGCTCGAAGCTGTTCTCGAAGCTGGCGAAAGAGATCACGGTCGCCGCGAAGATGGGCGACCCCGACCCTGAAAAGAACCCGCGCCTGCGCCTTGCCGTCAAGGAAGCCAAGGCGAAATCCGTCCCGAAGGACGTGATCGACCGCGCGATCAAGAAGTCGTTGGGCGGGGATGCCGAGAACTACGAGGAGATCCGCTACGAGGGTTACGGCCCCAACGGGATCGCGCTGGTGGTCGAGGCGATGACCGACAACCGCAACCGGACCGCCTCGAACGTGCGCAGCTATTTCGCGAAGTCGGGCGGCGATCTGGGCCAGTCCGGTTCGGTCAGCTTCATGTTCGACCGCGTGGGCGAGATCATGTACCCCCTGTCGGCAGGGGATGCGGATGACGTGATGATGGCCGCGATCGAGGCCGGCGCCTCGGATGTGTCCAGCGACGAGGAAGGTCACTGGATCTATTGCGCGGATACCGACCTGAACGAGGTCTCCTCGGCACTCGAGGCGGCCCTTGGCGAATCCGAGACCGCGAAGCTGATCTGGAAGCCGCAGGCCCCGACCGAGATCACCGATGTCGAGACCGCGCAGAAGCTGATGAAGCTGATCGACACGCTGGAGGATGACGACGACGTCCAGAACGTCACCGGCAATTTCGACCTGACCGAGGATGTCGCCGCGCAGCTGTGACGCGCCGACATCGTGCAGGAAAGGGCCGTCAGGGAAGCAGCGCCTTCCCGGCGGCCTTTTTCATGGCATCCCCAAGCGGTTTCAGCACGCCCGCCATCATGCGGTTCACCTGCCAGTGCAGGGGCACGTCGATGGGCAGGTCCGGGTCCAGATCGACCAGCCGCCCTGTCGCCAGGTCATCCGCGATCAGCGCCTCGGGGTTCATGCCCCAGCCGATCCCCAGCCGCGTCGCATGGGCGAAGGGTTCGGTCGCGGGGATGCGCACCAGCGGCAGGGACACCGCGCGCCCCAGCTTCTGCCGCGCCCATTGGTCCTGAAGCGCGTCCTTGGTGTTGAAGGACAGGCTGGGGGCCGCGGCCATGCTGTCGGCATCCAGACCGCCCGCGAAATGCGCGGCGACGAAGCCGGGGCTGGCAGTCGCGCGGTATCGCATGTGCCCCAGGAAGACCGCATCGCAGCCGGGCAGGGGCCGTCCCGCCGTTGTCAGCGCCGCCATGACCAGACCCCGCCGCAGCCAGTCCGCCGCGTGGTCCTGATCGTCGATCACGATCTCCAGCAGCCCCGGCGCGTGCCGCAGCGCGGGCATGGCCCAGCCCGCAAGGCTGTCGGCGTTCAGCGCGATGCGGATCTGCGGCACGGTGCGGTCGTCCAGCGCGGATTCCATCAGGCGCACGTTCTCCAGATGCGCGGCCAGCCTTGCGCCGGCCTCGGTCGCCTGCAGGGGCGGGCCGCGGTCGATCAGCGCCGTCCCCGCCCGTTCCTCGAGATTGCGGATCCGCTGCGAGATCGCCGACGGCGTGACGCCCAGTGCAGCCGCCGCCGCATCGAAGCTGCCGCGCCGGAGGATCTCGGCCAGGGCGGCCAAGGCGGGATAGTCGAACATTAGCTGAGCTTAATCCACGTAAGAACTTTTCAGTTACGTTAATCCGCGCGTCGCGCTAGGGCAATGGCCGGAGGTGATGACATGCTTGCATCCTATTTCGGCGGTCTGGGGACCGGCATCTCGTTGATCGCGGCGATCGGGGCGCAGAATGCCTTCGTGCTGCGTCAGGGCATCCTGAGGCGGCACGTGCTGCCGGTCGTGCTGTTCTGCGCGCTGTCGGATGCGGTCCTGATCGCGCTTGGGGTGGCGGGCATGGGCGGCATCCTGCAGCACGCGCCCGCATTGGCCAGCGCGATGCGGTGGGGCGGCGTGATCTTCCTTCTGGCCTATGGCGCGCGGTCGCTCGTGTCGGCCATTCGCGGCGGCGCCGCCCTGCGCCCCGAGGGCGAGGATCGGGGGCTGTGGGGCGCGATGGCCGTGATCGCCGCCCTGACATGGCTGAACCCGCATGTCTGGCTGGATACCGTGCTGCTCTTGGGTGGCATCTCGGCGCAATGGCCGCGGCCCTGGGTCTTCGGGCTGGGGGCGATGACCGGATCGCTGGTCTTCTTCCTGCTGCTGGGGCATGGCGCGCGCTATCTTGCGCCGGTCTTCGCGCGGCCCGTGGCGTGGCGCGTGCTGGACACGCTGGTCGCGCTGCTGATGTGGTCGATCGCATGGAAGCTGATAAGCGACGCCTGAGCCGCAGTTAATCCTTGCCTTGCCGCGCGAAACTCGGCAGTTGCAGATCATGCAGGACAATTCCCAGACCCGTCGCGACATGATCGGCATCGGTTGGATGCTGCTGACCGGCGCGTGCTTCGTCATGGTCAACAGCATCGTGCGCGGGTTGGAGGGCGCGCTGCCCGCGGCGCAGGCGGCCTTCATCCGCTTCGTCATCGGGCTGGTCTTCCTGGCCCCGGTGCTGGTCCCGGCGCTGCGGCGCGGCTTCTCGCGTCCGGTCTGGGGGCTGATCGCCACGCGCGGGGCGCTGCATTGCGTCGCGGTGACGCTGTGGTTCTATGCCATGTCGCGCATCACCGTGGCCGAGGTGACGGCGATCGGGTTCCTCAACCCGATCATCGTGACCGTCGGCGCTGCGCTGTTCATGGGCGAGAAGCTGGCCGCGCGGCGGATCGCGGCGGTGGGCGTCGCGCTGTTGGGGGCGCTGGTCGTCCTGCGGCCCGGCATGCGTCCGCTGGACCCCGGCCACCTGTCGCAGATCGGCGCGGCCATCGCCTTCGGGGCGTCCTACCTGGTGGCCAAGCGCCTGAGCGAGCGTATCCCGGCCTCGGTCGTGGTGGCGATGATGTCGCTGACCGTCGCCATCGGCCTACTGCCGCTGGCCATCGCGCAATGGGTGCCGCCGACCTTCGGGCAGATCATGTGGCTGGGGCTGGTCGCGGTCTTCGCGACGGCGGGCCATTACAGCATGACGCGCGCCTTCGCCGCCGCGCCGCTGACGGTGACCCAGCCCGTGACCTTCCTGCAGCTTGTCTGGGCCAGCCTTGTCGGCGTGATCGTGTTCCACGAGCCGCTGGACGGATGGGTCATGCTGGGCGGCGGGATGATGATCGGGGCGATCACCTATATCACCTGGCGCGAGGCCCGGCTTCGCGCCGCGCCCCGCACCCCGCCTGCACCCGCCACCAAGGCCTAGCGGTTCGGCCAGAGCGGTGCGTGCCTGTTCACATCCTTATAGAGCAGGTAGCGGAAGCGCCCTGGACCGCCCGCATAGCAGGCCTGCGGGCAGAAGGCGCGCAGCCACATGAAATCGCCCGCGCCCACCTCGACCCAGTCGCGGTTGAGACGATAGACGGCCTTGCCCTCCAGCACGAACAGGCCGTGTTCCATCACATGCGTCTCGGCGAAGGGGATCGACCCGCCGGGCTGGAAGGTGACCAGCGTGATATGCATGTCGTGGCGCAGATCGGCGGGGTCCATGAAGCGCGCGGTGCCCCATGCACCATCCGTGTCGGGCATCATCGAGGGCGCGATATCCTGTTCGCGCGTCACGATGGGATCGGGGCGGTCGATCCCCGCGGCGGGCTGCCAGCGCTTGCGCCACCAGTGGAAGCCCGTGTTCCCCGGCGTCGTGTTGCGCAGCGCCCAGGGCATGCCGGGGGGGACATAGGCGAAGCCGCCCGGGCCGATCAGGTGCTCGGTCCCGTCGATGGTCAGGCACATCTCTCCTCCGGTGACGAAGAAGGCATGCTGGATCTCGGGGTCGTCCTCGGGGGTGTCGCAGCCGCCGCCCTCGGCCAGCTCGACGATGTACTGGCTGAACGTCTCGGCAAAGCCCGACAGCGGGCGTGCCAGCATCCACATGCGCATCCCCCGCCATCCCGGCAGGAACGAGGTCACGATGTCGCGCATGACGGTGCGGGGGATGACGGCATAGGCCTCGGTGAAGACGGCGGTGTCGGTGGTCAGCCCGGCCTGCGGGGGCAGGCCCGCGACGGGACCGGCATAGGGGCCGGGCAGGGCGGTTTCGGGGACATTGCCGGTCGGGGCGTCCTTGGGCGGCTGGTCGGTCATGCAAGGGCCTCCTTCAGGCGCAGTTCTCCGATGCGCGCGACCTGTTCCTCGGCCGTGCTGCGTTCGGTTTCGGTGTCGTTGTCCAGCCGCGCCCGCATGGCGGCCATGATGCCCGCCTTGTCGTGGTCGCGCACGGCGATGATGAAGGGGAAGCCGTGCCGCGCGACATAGGCCTCGTTGAGGCGCGTGAACTCGGCGCGTTCGGCATCGGTCAGCGCGTCCAGTCCGGCGCTGGCCTGTTCGGCGGTGCTGTCGGCGGTCAGGCGCCGTGCCTGCGCCAGCTTGCCCGCCAGGTCGGGATGCGCGCGCAGGACGCCCAGCCGTTCGGCATCGTCCGCCGCGCGGAAGACCTGCGCCATCCGGCCCGCAAGCCCCGCCGCGCTGTCATGGACGGCGCCCATCTCGGCGTCCCAGACGCGTTCGGCGATCCAGGGCGAATGTTCGTAGATGCCGCCGAAGCGTTCGACGAATTCGGCGCGATCCATGCGCGAGGGGCGCTGGCGCGGCTGCCAGGGATGCTCAGTGGCCCAGTGCCGCGCGATGTCCAGCCGCGTGGCGAACCACACCCCCTCGTGCGATTGAACATGATCCAGGAACCGCCGCAGCGCCATCGCGCGGCCCGGACGGCCCGCAAGTCGGCAATGCAGCCCGATCGAGAACATTTTTGGCGCCCCCGCCGCCCCTTCGGCATAGAGCATGTCGAAGCTGTCGCGGAGATAGTCGAAGAAATCCGTCCCCGTCCCGAAGCCCTGACCCGACGAGAAGCGCATGTCGTTGGCATCCATCGTGTAGGGCACGATCAGCTGCGCGCCGCCATCGTGTTCGTGCCAGTAGGGCAACTCGTCCGCGATGCTGTCGGCAAGGTATTCGAAGCCGCCTTCCTCGCAGCCCAGCCGGATCGTGTTCATCGAGCAGCGCCCCTGGTAGAAGCCGCGCGGGCGTTCGCCCGTGACCTGGCGGTGCAACTCGACCGCGCGGGCGATGTGGTCGGCCTCGACCTCGGCGGGAACGTCGCGATAATCGATCCAGCGCAGGCCGTGGGTCGCGATCTCCCATCCGGCGGATTTCATCGCGGCCACCTGCTCGGGGCTGCGTTCCAGCGCGGTCGCCACGCCATAGACGGTGACGGGCAGGTCCTTCAGCATCCGGTGCATCCGCCAGAAGCCCGACCGCGCGCCGTAGTCGTAGATCGATTCCATGTTCCAGTGCCGCTGGCCGGGCCAGGGCTGGGCGCCGATGATCTCGGACAGGAACGCCTCGGAGGCCTGGTCGCCATGCTCGATGCTGTTCTCGCCGCCCTCTTCGTAGTTCAGGACGATCTGCACGGCGATGCGCGCATTTCCCGGCCAGCGCGGATCGGGTGGGGTTTCGCCATATCCTCGCAGGTCGCGGCTGTAGCGCATCTTGATCTCCGGTTCTTCGGGGTGTCGCGCGTTCACAAAATCGCGCATAAGGGCCGCGTGCAAGCGCCGCTTTGCCAAATTCACTATCAACGAATCGTCGAAGATCGGCCCGCTTTCAAGATTTCGTGGAAAGACTTGAGCGACCCAGCCCGGTTGAGACAGCCCTTGCACGCGCCCATGCTGCGCCGAAAGGGCGGCCCAGAACCCGCCAAGGGGGGACAATGCAGAACTTCTTCAAGCTGGCCGAGAAGGGCAGCAGCATCCGGACCGAGCTGATCGCCGGTCTGACCACTTTCCTGACGATGGCCTATATCATCTTCGTCAATCCCGAGATCCTGTCCAGCACCGGAATGGACCGCGATGCGGTCTTCGTGGCGACCTGCCTTGCGGCGGCGGCGGGGTCGCTGATCATGGGCGTCTGGGCGAACTGGCCCATCGGCATGGCGCCCGGAATGGGGCTGAACGCCTTCTTCGCCTTTACCGTGGTGGGGGGCATGGGCTTCACCTGGCAGCAGGCACTGGGCGCGGTCTTCATCAGCGGCATCGTCTTCCTGATCCTGTCGGTGACGGGCATCCGGCGCTGGCTGATCGGGGGCATTCCCGCATCCATGCGCAGCGCCATCGCGGCGGGGATCGGGCTGTTCCTCGCGATCATCGCGCTGCAATCCTCGGGCATCGTGGTGGACAACCCGGCCACGCTGGTGGGCCTGGGCGATCTGACCGCGCCCGGAACAGCGCTGACCATCGCGGGCTTCTTCCTGATCGTGACGCTGGATGCGCTGAACGTGCGCGGCTCGATCCTGATCGGCATCCTGGTCGTGACGGTCGCGGCGATCCTTCTGGGCGTCAGCAGCTTCGGCGGCGTGGTGTCGATGCCGCCCCCGATCGCGCCGACCTTCCTGCAGCTGGACATCGCGGGCGCGCTGACGGCGGGCATCTTCCAGGTGATCCTGGTCATGGTGCTGGTCGAGGTGTTCGACGCGACGGGCACGCTGATCGGGGTCGCGAAGCGCGCGGGGCTTCTGAGCGACAAGGGCACGGATCGCGACGCTAACCTGGGCCGCGCGCTGATGGCGGATTCCACCGCGATCACCCTGGGCTCGATGCTGGGCACCTCCTCGACCACCGCCTATGTCGAAAGCGCGTCGGGCGTGCAGGCAGGCGGGCGGACCGGCCTGACCGCCGTCGTCGTGGGCGTCCTGTTCCTGCTTGCGATGTTCTTCGCGCCGCTGGCGGGGGCGGTCCCGGCCTATGCGACGGCCCCCGCGCTTCTGTATGTCGCCACGCTGATGCTGCGCGAACTGGCCGAGCTGGACTGGGACGACGTGACCGAGGCCGCGCCCGCGGTGCTGACGGCCATCGCCATGCCGCTGACCTATTCCATCGCGAACGGGCTGGCCTTCGGCTTCGTGTCCTATGCGGCGATCAAGCTGCTGACGGGGCGGGCAGGGCAGGTCCACGCCGCGACCTGGGTCATCGCCGGGCTGTTCGTGGCCAAGTTCGCCTTCTTCGGCGGGCACTGAGATGGGGCCGGGGGGCGTGACGATCGCGGCCCCCGGTCTTTAGCGCGCCTCGGCGGGTGCGGCGCCAAGCGCCTCGCTGAGGTCCTGCGCGGCAGCGACGACCGTCGCGCCAAGCGTCTTGATATGTTCGGGGCCGATCCGATGCGCAGGCCCGCTGACCGAGATCCCGCCAAGCGCCTCGCCCGACAGGTCGAAGACCGGCGCCGCGATGCAGCGCATCCCCCGCGTCCGTTCCTCGTCGTCCAGGGAAAAGCCGCGATGCCGGATCCGCGCCAGATCCGCCGTCAGCGCGTCCCGGTCGGTCAGCGTTCCTTCGGTAAAGCGTGTCAGGCCCGGCCCCTCGACCAGCGCATCCAGCAGTTCGGGACGCCCGAAGGCCAGCAGCGCCTTGCCGATCCCCGATGCGTGCAGGGGCGAGCGGGTGCCCGGCGGAAAGAAGGCGCGGATCGTCTCCTGCGTCTCGACCTGCGACAGGAACAGCACGGTCTCGCCCTGCAGGATGCCCAGGTTCGCGGTCTCGCCCGTGTGCTGCATCAGCGACCGCAGGATCGGGCGCGCGCGCTCGACCAGCCCCGAGCGGCGCATGAAGGCCGATCCCAGCCGGAAGGTCGCGGGCCCGATGTTCCACGCCTGGGTCGAGGGGTCGCTTTCGACCATGCCGCGCGTCGCCAGCGTGTGCAGCACGCGGTGCACGGTCGAGGGCGGCTGGCCGGAATGTTCGGACACCTCGGACAGGGTCAGGCCCGGACGAAGGGCAAGCAGGTCCAGAAGATCCAGCGCACGGTCCAGCGCCTGCACGGTGGCCGGTGCATCGGGTGTGGTCTTGCGCGGGCGCCCGCGACGGCGGGTCGGGTCTGCCATCTGCTCTCTCCGTCTGGTGCGTCATCGTGTTTTCGCCGGAATATCCTGCCAGACAAGCAGAAAATTCGGACCGCCCGGAAAACCGGAAGCTTTGGGCGCGATATTGCTGCCGCGATTTTGTGCAGGTGATTGCCGCAAAGGCGGGCAGCAGCGGAAGATGATCGTGGCCCCCGCGCCCGAATCATGGCGGCGCGGGCGCGATGGGCGGATGGCTGGAAATACCGGCCCCGTCGGCGACACGGCGAAAGGCAGAAACCAACGACAACCGACAGAGGGGACAGGCCATGGCCGACCAGGTGCTGGGCACAGCCGAACAGTTGAAGGACCCGAACCACACGCCGCCCTTGCTGCTGGCGATCCCGCTTGGGGTGCAGCACGTGCTGGCGATGTTCGTGGCGAACGTCACGCCCGCGATCATCGTGGCAGGGGCCGCGGGCTTCGGCTTCGGGTCGAACAGCCCTGATTTCCCCGAGCTTCTGTACCTGATCCAGATGTCCATGCTGTTCGCGGGCATCGCCACGCTGCTGCAGACCGTCACCATCGGCCCGGTGGGCGCCGCGCTGCCCATCGTGCAGGGCACGTCCTTCGCCTTCATCCCGATCATGATCCCGCTGGTCGCGGGCAAGGGCGTGGACGGCCTGGCCGCGCTGTTCACCGGCGTGCTGATCGGGGGCATGTTCCATGCGGCACTGGGCCTGGTCATCGGGCGCATCCGCTTTGCGCTGCCGCCGCTGGTGACGGGCCTCGTGGTGACGATGATCGGCCTTGCGCTGGTCAAGGTCGGCATCGAATACGCGGCGGGCGGCGTGCCCGCCAAGGCGCAGGGGGCCGAGAGCTATGGCAGCCTTGCAAGCTGGTCCGCCGCGCTGGTCGTGATCGCCGTGACCCTGGGGCTGAAATTCTATGCGCGCGGGATGCTGGCGATCTCGGCGGTGCTGGTGGGCATCCTTGCGGGCTATGGCTTCTGCCTGGTCACGGGCAAACTGACGCTGGAGGCGATCGGCGGGTCCTGGTCGAACGCCGCCGTCTTCGCGCTGCCCATGCCGTTCAAATACGGGTTCGAGCTGTCGATCGCCGCGATCATCGGCTTCTGCCTGATGGCCTTCGTGTCGGCGGTCGAGACCGTGGGCGACGTGTCGGGCATCACCAAGGGCGGCGCCGGCCGCGAGGCCACCGACCGAGAGATCGAGGGCGCGACCTTCGCCGACGGCCTTGGCACCGCGGTCGCGGGCGTCTTCGGCGGCTTTCCCAACACCTCGTTCAGCCAGAATGTCGGCCTGATCGCGATGACCGGCGTCATGAGCCGCCACGTCGTCACCATCGGCGCGATCTTCCTGATCCTGTGCGGGCTGATGCCCAAGATCGGCGCCGTCATCCGCACAATCCCGATCGAGGTTCTGGGCGGGGGCGTGATCGTCATGTTCGGCATGGTCGTGGCCTCGGGCATCTCGATGCTGTCGGACGTGACGTGGAACCGGCGCAACATGGTCATCTTCGCCGTCGCGCTGTCGGTCGGCCTGGGCCTGCAGCTCGAGGCGATGGGCACCGCGCCCGGATCGCCCGACGCGTTGCAGCACCTGCCCGACACGCTGCGCGTCCTGGGCGCGTCCGGCATCTTGCCCGCCGCCCTGATCGCCATCGTGTTGAACCTGGTCCTGCCCGAGGAACTGGCCGCCGAGGCCACCGACGAGGTGTCGGGCGGATTGTCGGGCAAAGGGTCCGGCCTGCGCAGCGACCGCCCGTGAAGATCTCGCGCGGGGGGCGTTTTACCCCGTGACGATTTTCAACGAATCCTGAAGACTGCCTTGCGCCGGGTCCGTATGTCATGACCCGGCGCATCGGCTATCAAGCTGGTGAAGGCGATGAAGAAGGGGGCATCATGACCGGTTACCTGACAACCCATGTTCTGGACACGGCGCGCGGCGCGCCTGCCGCGGGAATGCGGATCGTGCTGTACCGCCTGGACGGCGGCGCGCGGACCGAGATCGCGCGGCTGATCACGAATGCCGACGGCCGCACCGACAGCCGCATCCTGCCCGAGGACGGCTTCGCCACCGGCACCTACGAGCTGGAATTCCACGCCGGTGCCTGGATGGACGCCACGGGCATCCCGCCCGAAAGCCCCCGCTTCCTGGACATCATCCCGATCCGCTTCGGCATGTCCGAGGATGCGCATTATCACGTGCCGCTGCTGATCTCTCCCTTCGGCTACAGCACCTATCGGGGCAGCTGAGATGATCCCCGACAGCACCATCATCTGGGAATGGCTGGCCTTCGCCGTCCGCTGGACCCATGTCGTGACGGCCATCGCCTGGATCGGGTCGTCCTTCTACTTCATCGCGCTGGACCTGAGCCTGCGCAAGGCGCCCGACCTGCCCCCCGGTGCCCATGGCGAGGAATGGCAGGTCCACGGGGGAGGCTTCTATCACATCCGCAAGTTCCTGGTCGCACCGGAACGCATGCCCGAGCATCTGACCTGGTTCAAATGGGAAAGCTACTCGACCTGGCTGTCGGGGGCGGCGCTGCTGGCGGTGACCTACTGGGCGGGGGCGAACCTGTTCCTGATCGATCCGCAGAAGGCGGACCTGGCGATCTGGCAGGCGGTCGCCATCTCGGGCGGGTCGCTGGCGGTGGGCTGGCTGATCTATGACCGGCTGTGCAAGTCGCGCATGGGCGATCACCCGACGGCGCTGATGCTGCTGCTGTTCGTCGCGCTGGTGGCGATGGGCTGGGCCTATGACCAGGTCTTCACGGGCCGCGCCGCGCTGCTGCATCTGGGGGCGTTCACCGCCACGATCATGACCGCGAACGTGTTCTTCATCATCATGCCGAACCAGCGCATCGTGGTGGCGGACCTGAAGGCGGGCCGCGCGCCCGATCCGAAATACGGCAAGATCGCCAAGCTGCGATCCACGCATAACAACTATCTGACGCTGCCCGTCGTCTTCCTGATGCTGTCGAACCACTATCCCCTGGCCTTCGCCAGCGAATACAACTGGCTGATCGCGGCACTGATCTTCCTGATGGGCGTCACGATCCGGCACTTCTTCAACAGCATGCATGCGGGCAAGGGGCAGCTGTGGTGGACCTGGGCCGTGACCGCGATGCTGTTCGTGGGCGTCATGTGGCTCTCTGCCCTTGGCCTGAACCGCGACAGCTACGAGGAATCGCAGGCGCGCAGCCTGACCTCGGTCGAGCAGCGCTTTGCCGATGCCGAGGGGTTCGAGGCCGTGACCCGCACCGTCGCGGGCCGCTGCGCCATGTGCCACGCGCGCGAACCGAACTGGGACGGCATCCACCACGCCCCCAAGGGCGTCCTGCTGGAGACGCCCGCCGACATCGCCCGTTCCGCCAAGGAGATCTATTTCCAGGCGGGGCTGACCAACGCGATGCCGCCCGCCAATCTCAGCGGGATGACGGGCGAGGAACGCGCCGCCATCATCCGCTGGTTCCGCCAGGCCGAGGGGCGAGAGGTCGCAGCAACCGCACCTTGACAGGTGATGCGGCGCGGGCGACAGCTTTGCCCATGCTGCGGGTCCTGCACATCGCCCTGCTGCTTGGCGTGATGCTGGGCCTGACGCTGCCGAAGACCTCGGCGGCGCTTGCCGATATGGGGCTGATCGACGACGGCTTCGTCGTGATCTGCACGGGCCACGGCCTGGAACGTGTTTCCCTGGCCCAGATCGATCCGCGCCCGCAGCCGCCCTCGGACGAACATGACGCGCATTGCCTGCTGGTCCATGCGCTGGACCACGCGACGCCAGCGGATCAGCCGCTGTGGCTGCGCATCGCGCGCAGCTTTCCGCGCCTTGACGCCGCGCCGCCCGCGCTGCCGTCCCATCCCCCGCTTCTGGCGCAGGCCCGCGCCCCTCCTGCCGGTTGACGACACCCCCATTTCGTCAATCCAGCCAGAGGTTCCTTCATGACCACCCGATCGCCCGCCACGCGGGCCGCCTTCTATCGTGCCGCATGGCGCTGGCATTTCTATGCCGGGCTGTTCGTCATTCCCATCTTCCTGATCCTTGCCGTGACCGGCCTGATGATGCTGTGGATCGCCCAGATCGACGGGCGCGACGGCGAACGTATCGCCGTCGTTCCGCAGGGCGACCCCGCCAGCCTGACCGTGCAGGTCACCGCCGCCCTCTCGGCAGTTCCCGGAGGAGAGCCGGTGAAATACGTGGCCCCTCGCGATGCCGAAAGCGCCGCGATCTTTCGCATCGACGGGGCCGAGGGTGCCCGCACCGTCGCCGTCGATCCATACACCGCCACGGTCGTGTCCGATTTCGCCCATCGCGGCGGCTGGTACGACTGGGCCGACAACACGCATGGCACCCTGCTGATGGGCGTCTTCGGCGACCGCGTGATTGAAATCGCGGCATCGCTCGGGATCATGCTGCTGGCGACGGGCCTGTATCTGTGGTGGCCCCGCGGAGGGCAGAGCTGGCGCGCGCTGCTGCCGGTTCCGGCCAAGGGGCGCGGCCTGTGGCGGTCGCTGCATTCGGTCACGGGGATCTGGATCTCGGTCGCGCTGCTGTTCTTCCTGATCTCGGGGCTGTCCTGGGCGGGGATCTGGGGCGCGCGGATGATGCAGGCTTGGTCGACCTTCCCGCCCGCGAAATACGATGCGGTGCCGCTGTCGGACCTGACCCATGCCAGCCTGAACGACGGCCCGAAAGAGGTTCCCTGGACGCTCGAACAGGCCCCGCTTCCCGCATCGGGTTCGGATGCAGGCGGCGATCTTCGGGCGACGGGCCCGCTGAACATCGACACGATCGACCGCTTTGCCCGGCAGATCGGGTTCGAGGGGCGGTACCAGTTGAACATCCCGCGCAGGCCGGACGCCGTCTGGACGATCTCTCGCGATTCGATGTCGACCGACAGCCGCGATCCGTTCAGCGACCGGACCGTGCATGTGGACCGCTACAGCGGCCGCGTGCTGGCCGACATGCGGTTCGCAGACTATCCCGTCGCGGGGCAGGCGATGGCCGCGGGCATCGCGCTGCACATGGGCACCCTGGGCTGGTGGAGCGTCATCGCCAACACCGCCTTCTGCCTCGGGGTGATCTTCCTCTGTGTCAGCGGCGCGGTAATGTGGTGGATGCGCCGCCCCTCGGGCAGCCTGCGCCTTGTCGCGCCGCCCATGCCGCATGCGATGCCGATGTGGCGGGGCGCGGTCGTGGTGGGTGCCGTGATCGGGGTGGCCTTCCCGCTGGCTGGGCTGACCTTCGCGGCGGTGCTGATCCTCGACCGCCTGGTGCTGTCGCGGGTGCCGACCCTGCGCCACGCCTTCAGCTAGGGCGCTGTCGGGGGCCATCGGCCCCCGCGCCGCGCGGCCCCTTCGATGGGGGCTGCGCGGCGTGCCTGCTCAGTCAAACAGCGGCCGCAATTCCCGCACCGCGAAATCCGCGAACATGCGCACCTTGGGATCCTGCAACCGCCGATGGGGCGTCAGGCAACCCATCTGCGCCACGGTCGGCGGCGTCTCGGGCAGCACCACCTCCAACCGTCCTGCCGCCAGGTCGTCGGCCACCTCGTATCGGGGCCGATTCGCGATGCCGTGCCCCGTCAGTGCCCAGTCGCGCAGGACCTCTCCGTCATCGGTGTCGAAGCGTCCCGTGACCATCATCTTGCGCGGGCCCTCGGGCGTCACAAGGGTCCAGTAATATTCCGGGCTGCGGGGGTACCGCAGCAGCAGGCAATCGTGATCCGCCAGATCCTCGGGTCGCTCGGGCCGCCCCCGAGCCGCCAGATAGGCCGGCGCTGCGACCAGAACGCGCGGGCAATCCGCGATCTTGCGCCATTTCAGGGCGGAATCCGCAGGCTCGCCCAAGAAGAAGGCAAGGTCGATCGCATCCTCGACGATGTTGACGTTGCGATCGGACAGCCGCAGCCGGATCTCGACGCCGGGATTGTCGTCGCAGAAACGCGGGATCAGCGGCGCGACCAGCCTTCGCCCCAGCCCAAGCGGCGCGGTCAGCCGGATCACCCCCTGCGGCTTGCCCGAAAAGCTGCTGACCAGCGCCTCGGCCTCGTCCAGGGTCTCGATCACCCGCTTGGCATGGTCGTAGAAGGCGCGCCCCAGCTCGGTCGTGGTCAGCTTGCGGGTGGTGCGGTTCAGCAGGCGCAGGCCGAAGCGGTTCTCCAGATCCTTGATCCGGTTCGAGGCGACTGCCGGCGAAAGACGCAGATCGCGCCCGCCTGCGGTGATCGAACCCAGTTCGACGACGCGGACGAAGACGCGCAGGCTTTCGAGATAGGACATGGGATGTTCGGCTTTCAACGTTTCGTGTAAAGTCTTCCAAGTCGGAAATGATTTCGCAACGGCTTTTTCCGCCCTAGCATTCATGTTCCCACGCATGCCCGGAAGGACCAAGGATGACCCAGCTGCGTTTCCTGCTGAATGACCAAGAGATCGCCCTGTCCGAGGTGTCGCCCTCGGACATGCTGCTGGATCATCTGCGCATCGCCCGCCGCCTGACGGGCACCAAGGAAGGCTGCGCCGAGGGCGATTGCGGCGCCTGCACCATCCTGTCGGGGCGCGTGACGCCCGACGGTCTGGTCTATGAACCGATCAACGCCTGCATCCGTCCGCTTGCGGCCTGCCACGGCACGCATATCGTCACGATCGAACATCTGGCGGCACCGGATGGGGGGCTGCACCCGGTCCAGGCGGAGATGGTCGAACATCACGGCAGCCAGTGCGGCTTCTGCACGCCGGGCATCGTCATGGCGCTTTATGGTCTGTGGATGACCGATCCCGACCCGTCCGAGGAGATGATCGAAACCGCGTTGCAGGGCAATATCTGCCGCTGCACCGGATACCGCCCGATCATCGACGCCGCACTCGCCGCCGCCCGCGCGGGCGGTCAGGCGATGGATGCGCTGGCCCGTGAACGCCAGGATGTCGCGCGGCGGCTGGCCGCGATGCGGCAGGGCCGCGTCGATGTGTCCCGCGACGGGCACCGCGCCATCGTGCCCGCCGATACGGACGATCTTGCCGCGCTGCTGGTCCAGCAGCCCGACGCCACCATCGTCGCGGGTGCGACCGATGTGGGCCTGTGGATCACCAAGTTCCTGCGCCCCATTCCCAGTGCCATCTTCATCGGCGCGTTGATGAAGGACATCCGCCATGAGGACGGCGCGCTGCGCATCGGCGCGGGCGTCACCTATTCCGAGGCCTTGCCGATGATCCGCCGTCATCTGCCGCAGGTCGCTGATTACTGGCTGCGCATCGGCGGCTGGCAGGTCCGCAACCTCGGCACCATCGGCGCGAACATCGCCAACGGTTCGCCCATCGGGGACACGCCGCCGCTGCTGATCGCGCTTGGCGCCGAAATCGTGCTGCGTCACTGCGATACCCGGCGGCAGATCCCGCTGCAGGATTTCTTCATCGATTACGGCAAGCAGGACCGCAAACCCGGAGAGTTCGTCGAGGAGATCGTGATCCCGACCCCGGCTGCCCGCATCGCCGCCTACAAGGTGTCCAAGCGCCGCGACAGCGACATCTCGTCCGTGGCGATGGGCATCGTGGTGCGCGAGGAAGGCGGCACCATCATCGACGCACGCATCGCCTGCGGCGGCATGGCCGCGACCCCGCGCCGTGCGACCGCGGCCGAGAACGCGCTGATCGGCCAGCCCTTCGCCGCCGACAGCTTTGCCGCGGCGGGTCGCGCCATTGCGGATGATTTCACCCCGCTCAGCGACATGCGCGCCAGCGCCGAATACCGCGCCAGCGTGGCGCGCAACCTGATCCGCCGCTTCTGGCTGGAGCAATCCGACCCGGATCTGCCCGTCACCCTGCGCGATGCCGCCAAGGAGGTCGCATGAAGGACGCAACCGACAACGCCCCGATCCGCGGCCTTGCGCATCAGGACGCCATCCATGACAGCGCGGCCAAGCATGTCACGGGCCGTGCCGAATATACCGACGACCTGAACGAGCCCTCGGGCCTTGCCCATGCCTATCTGGGCCTGTCGGAATGCGCGCATGGGCGCATCCTGTCGGCGGATTACACCGATGTGCTGGCGCATCCGGACGTGCTGGGCGTGCTGACGGCGGCGGACCTGCCGGGCGTCAACGACGTGTCGCCAAACGGCAAGGACGACGATCCGATCCTGGCCGACGGGATGGTCCATTTCCTGGGTCAGCCGGTATTCGCGGTCATCGCCCGGACCCGCGACGCCGCCCGCCGCGCGGCGCGGATGGCCAGGATCGAATACGAGGCGTTGCCCCATGCGCTGGACCCGATCGCGGCCCGCGATGCCGGGATGGGATACGTCACCGACCCGCTGACCCTGAAGCGCGGCGATGCGGCCGCCGCGATGGCCGACGCGCCGCACCGGATCGCGGGGCGCTTCGCGATCGGCGGGCAGGACCACTTCTACCTTGAAGGGCAGATCGCCATGGCCGTGCCGGGCGAAGATGACGACATGGTGCTGCATGTCTCGACCCAGCACCCGTCCGAGGTGCAGCACATGGTCGCCCATGCCCTTGGGGTGCCGAACCATTCGGTCGTGGTGAACGTGCGCCGCATGGGGGGCGGCTTCGGCGGCAAGGAAACGCAGATGAACCTGTTCGCCTGCGTGGCCGCCATCGCGGCGCGCCGCTGGAACTGCGCGGTCAAGATTCGCCCCGACCGCGACGACGACATGACCGCCACGGGCAAGCGCCACGATTTCGTGGTGGATTACCAGGTGGGCTTCGACGATCAGGGACGCATCCGCGCGGTCGATGGCGACTGGTACGCGCGCTGCGGCTTCAGCGCGGACCTGTCCGGCCCCGTGACCGACCGGGCGCTGTTCCATGCCGACAACGCCTATTACTATCCCAATGTGCGGGTCAGCAGCCATCCGATGCGGACGAACACCGTCAGCAACACGGCGTTCCGCGGCTTTGGCGGCCCGCAGGGCGTGATCGTGGCCGAACGCATGATCGAGGAGATCGCCTATGCGCTGCGCATGGACCCGTTGGAGGTGCGCAAGCGCAACCTGTACCAGAACGGCCAGCTGACCCCCTATCACCAGGAGGTCACCGACCAGATCCTGCCGCGCATCTTCGACGAGCTGGAGGCCAGCAGCGATTACCACGCGCGCCGGCAGGCCGTGCTGGACTGGAACGCGAAGGGCGGCGTCATCCGCAAGGGGATCGCGCTGACGCCGGTCAAGTTCGGCATCAGCTTCACCGCGACGTGGTTCAACCAGGCGGGTGCGCTGATCCATGTCTACAATGACGGCTCGATCCACCTGAACCATGGCGGGACCGAGATGGGGCAGGGGCTGAACACCAAGGTCGCGCAGGTCGTGGCCGAGGCGTTCCAATGCGACATCTCGTTGATCAAGATCACGAAGACCACGACCGAGAAGGTGCCCAACACCTCGGCCACGGCGGCATCGTCGGGGGCGGATCTGAATGGCATGGCGGCGCTGGATGCTGCGGAACAGATCAAGGCGCGGCTGGTGGAATTCGCAGCCTCGCATTGGGGCGTGGCGCCCGACCGCGTGGCATTCCGTCCGCGCGCGGTGCAGGTGGGCGACGAGCTGGTGCCCTGGGCCGACCTGATCCGCGCGGCCTACATGGCGCGTATCCAGCTGTCGGCTGCGGGCTTCTACAAGACGCCCAAGATCCACTGGGACCGCTCGACCGGGCAGGGGCGGCCCTTCTTCTACTATGCCTATGGCGCCGCGGTGTCCGAGGTTTCGGTGGACACGCTGACCGGCGAATACCGGATCGACCGGATTGACATCCTGCATGACGTGGGCCGCTCGTTGAACCCGGCGCTGGATCGCGGCCAGGTCGAAGGCGCCTTCGTGCAGGGTGCGGGCTGGCTGACATCCGAGGAATTGTGGTGGGACGACAAGGGCCGCCTGCGCACGCATGCGCCCTCGACTTACAAGGTGCCGCTGGCATCGGACCGGCCGCGCATCTTCGACGTGCGGCTGGCCGAATGGTCGGTGAACCCCGAACGCACCGTCAAGCGGTCCAAGGCCGTGGGCGAGCCGCCTTTCATGCTGGGCATCAGCGTGTTCGAGGCGATCAACATGGCCGTGGCCTCGGTCTGCGATTACCGCGAGCCGGCCCGCATCGATGCCCCCGCCACGCCCGAGCGCGTGCTGATGGCGGTCGAGCGCCTGTCGCGATGATCCGCGTCCGCATCTCGGCGGCCAAGGGCTCGACCCCGCGCGATGCCGGGGCCGAGATGTTCGTGACTCCGGATCGGGTCACGGGCACCATCGGCGGCGGGCAGCTGGAATACATGGCCATCGACCGCGCCCGCCAGATGCTGGCCCGAAACGAGGCGCAGGCCCGCATGGACGTGCCCCTGGGCCCCGAGATCGGGCAATGCTGCGGCGGTCGCGTCGTCCTGACGCTGGATCGTGGCGCACCGCGCGCCGAACGGCGCAGGCAGGCGCTGGTCTTCGGCGCGGGCCATGTCGGTCGCGCGCTGGCACCCGCGCTGTCGGTCCTCCCGCTGGAGGTGACGCTGATCGACAGCCGCCCCGAGGAACTGGCCTTGGCCCGTGGCGTGACCACCCGCCTGACCCCCATCCCCGAGGCCGAGCTGCGCGCCGCCCGCGCGGGCGACATCGCGGTCATCCTGACCCATGATCACGCGCTGGATTTCCTGCTGGCCTCCGAGGCGCTGTCGCGCGGCGATCTGGCCTATGTCGGCATGATCGGCAGCGCGACCAAGCGCGCCCGCTTCGCGCGTTTCGCACGCGGGCAGGGGATCGACCCCGCGCCGCTGGTCTGCCCCATCGGCAGCGGCGGCACGCCCGACAAGCGCCCCGAATTCATCGCGGCCTTCACCATGGCCGAGATCGCCCGCCTTGTTTCCCACGCCCATCTGAACGAGCAGACATGCGACAACTGATCCGGGGCCGCGTCCTCGATTTCCACGCCGATCCGAACCAGACCGCCGACAATCACCGTTTCTGGGAAGATGGCGCCATCGTCATCCGCGACGGCCTGATCGAGGCCGTGGGCGATCACGCCGACCTGGCCGAACCCGACCTGCCCGAGATCGACCACCGCCCGCATCTGATCATGCCGGGCTTCATCGACCCGCATATCCATTTCCCGCAGGCGCAGGTCATCGCCAGCTGGGGCGCGCAGCTGCTGGACTGGCTGCAGAACTATACCTTCCCCGAAGAGGCCCGCTTCGGCAATCCCGACCATGCCGCGCGGATCGCGGGGCTGTTCCTCGATCAGCTGGTCGCGAACGGCACGACCAGCGCGGTGGCCTTCTGCTCGGTCCACAAGACCTCGGCCGAGGCGCTGTTCAGCGCCGCCCATGCGCGGAACATGGCGATGGTCGCGGGCAAGGTGATGATGGACCGCAACGCCATCCCCGAGGTGCATGACACCGCCCAGAGCAGCTATGACGACAGCAAGGCGCTGATCGAGGCGTGGCACGGCAAGGGCCGCCAGCGCTATGCGATCACGCCGCGCTTCGCGATCACCTCGACCCCGGAACAGCTTGCGGCGGCGGGTGCGCTGACGGCCGAGCATCCGGACTGCCACGTCCAGACCCATCTGAGCGAGAACCTGGCCGAGATCGAATATACCTTAAGTCTGTATCCCAAGGCACGGGATTATCTGGACATTTATGAACAGAACGGCCTGCTGTCGGACCGTCTGCTGCTGGGCCACTGCATCCACCTGCGGGACCGCGAGATCGCGCGAATGGCCGAGACTGGCAGCCGGGCGATCTTCTGCCCCACCTCGAACCTGTTCCTTGGCTCGGGGCTGTTCGACGCCGACGGGCTGCGCGATGCGGGCATCGTCAGCGGCGTGGCGACCGATGTCGGTGGCGGGACCAGCTGGTCCATGCTGCAGACCCTGAACGAGGGCTACAAGGTCATGGCCATGCGCGGGCAGAAGCTGCACCCGCTGGCGGCGTTCCACTGGGCCACGCGCGGGAATGCCATGGCGCTTGGGATGGAGGATCGGATCGGCACGCTGGCCCCCGGCTCGGACGCCGATCTGGTCGTGCTGGACGCGCTGGCGACGCCTGCGATGGCGCTGCGTTCCGAACGCATCCGCACCCTGTCCGAGGAGTTGTTCATCCTGCAGATCATGGGCGACGACCGCGCCGTCGCGCAGACCTATGTCGCGGGGGTGGCGCAGAAGGGCCCTATCGCCGCAGCCATTCGATGATGGCCGCGACCTCGGGGCGGTGGGGGTTCGTGCCGTGCGGCAGCACGATGTGGTGCCCCAGCCGTTCGGGGATGCGGCGGTCGCCTGCCGGAACCAGCCGCCCGTCCTGCAGATAGGGACGGGCGAATACCTCGGCCACCAGGGCGAAGCCGCGCCCTGCGGTCGCCAGTTCCAGCGCGACAAGCGACTGGTCCACCGTGATGGCAGGGTCGGGCGCGTGCCTGTCAGGCAAGTGACAGGTGAAGAAATGCTCCCACGAATCCAGCACGCCGGTGACCGCGATCAGCGGGCCTGAAGCGATGTCGCCGCGGGCCGCCAGTTCCGGCGTCGCCACGGGCAGGACGTCGCCCTGCATCAGGGGGATCACCTCTCCGTCGGACCAGGTGCCGTCGCCATAGCGGATGTCGATGTCGATCCCCTCGCGGCCCGGATCGTCGGACCAGGACGTGGACAACAGCCGCAGCGTCACGTCGGGCAGGGGGCGGGCCATCTTCGGCAGCAGCCACAGGCTGGTCAGCGAGCTGAGGCAGCGCAGCGTGACCGTGTTCCCCTGCGTCTTGCCGAACAGCCCCGAGGTCGAATCGTTCAGCGCCGCGAATGCCTGCGTGATGATCGGAAGATAGCTCTGGCCCAGCCGCGTCAGCGAAAGCGACCGCCGCGCGCGCGTGAAAAGCTGCTGCCCCAGCCGCGCCTCGAGCGAGCGGACCTGGTGACTGACGGCGGAGGGGGTCAGGGCCAGCTCCTCGGCGGCGCGGGTGAAGTTGCCCAGCCGGGCGCTTGCCTCGAAGGCGCGAAGCCAAGGCAGGGGCGGCAATTCGTTGAACATGGGGCGGGTATTCTTCTGCGAATTATTTCGAGGTTCGGACGAATTATTATTCGTTATGCACCCCGGTCGTCAAACTGACACAGTGCACCCGAATTCGGAGGTCGCGTGTCACGATACGATTACATCATCGTCGGTGCAGGTTCGGCAGGCTGCGTGCTGGCCGAACGCCTGTCGCGGTCGGGGCGTCGCAGCGTCCTGATCCTGGAGGCCGGAGGCCCTGACCGGTTGCCGTGGATTTCCCTGCCGATGGGCTATGGCAAGACCTTCCATCATCCGGGGGTGAACTGGCGCTACAGCTCTCAGCCCCAGGAGGCGCTGAACGGGCGCAGCGACTACTGGCCGCGCGGGCGTGTCGTGGGGGGCTCGGGGTCGATCAACGCCATGCTCTATGCGCGGGGGCTCCCGGGCGATTTCGACGACTGGCAGGCGGCGGGCGCGACCGGCTGGGGCTGGGATGCGGTCCGCGAGGCCTATGACCGGATCGAGACGCATGTCGCGCCGGATGGCAGCACGCGCGGGGACGGCCCGATCCACGTGCAGGACGTGTCGGACCAGGTGCATCCGGTGAACCGCCACTTCTTCGAGGCGGCGTCCGAGCTGGGCCTGCCCGCATCCGCGGACCACAACGGCGGCACGCCCGAAGGGGCCGCGACCTATCGCATCAACACGCGGCGGGGGCGGCGGCATTCCTCGGCCGCTGCGATGCTGCGACCCGCGCTGCGGCGCGCGAACGTGACGCTGCTGACGGGCGCGCTGGTCCGCCGCATCCGGTTTCAGGGACGCCGCGCCGTGGCCGTCGCCTATGACCGGAACGGCACCCCGTCCGAGGCTGTGGCAGGGCGCGAGATCATCCTGGCTGCAGGCTCGGTCACCTCGCCGCGCATCCTGCAATGGTCGGGGATCGGGCCTGCGGGCCATCTGCGCGACCACGGCATCGACTGCATTGCCGACAATCCGAATGTCGGCGGGCATCTGCAGGACCATCTGGGGATCAGCTATCTGTATCGTGCGACGCAGCCGACGCTGAACGACGTGCTGTCGCCGCTGACGGGCAAGATCCGCGCGGGGCTGCGATACCTGCTGACGCGCAAGGGACCGCTGGCGCTGTCGGTGAACCAGTGCGGCGGGTATTTCCGCACCGATCCCGCCTTGGGGCGCCCGGACCAGCAGCTGTATTTCAACCCCGTCACCTATACGACGACGCCCAAGGGGACGCGGACGGTCATCAACCCCGATCCGTTTCCGGGCTTCATCATCGGCTTCTCGCCCGCGCGTCCGACCAGCCGGGGGCGGATCGACATATCCTCGGCTGATGCGGGGGACGCGCCGCTGATCCGTCCCGACAGCCTGGCCACGGATGAGGACCGCGCGCAGGTCGTGGCGGGTGGGCGGCTGTGCCGTGCGCTGATGCGCAGCGATGCGATGACGCCGCTGGTGAAGGGGCCCATCGGTCCCGATCTGCGCGACATGGACGACGCGGCGATCCTTGCCGATTTCCGCGAACGCTGCGGCACGGTGTTCCACCCCGTGGGGACCTGCCGGATGGGGGCCGATGCCACAGGGTCGGTCGTCGATCCGCGCCTGCGGGTGCACGGGTTCGCGGGGCTTCGGGTGGTCGATGCCTCGGTCTTTCCGAATCTGACATCCGCCAATACCAACGCGCCGACGATGATGGTCGCATGGCGCGCCGCCGACATGATCCTGGAGGACGCATGAGCCAGCCCTATTCCGCATCCGGTGCCGTGCCGCTGCGCCACGCAAGGGGCGGTGACGACAGCGGGCCGCGCATCGCCCGGATCGAGACCTTCACCACCCCGCTGGTCGGTTTCGTCCGCGTGACCACGCGGGACGGTGCGATCGGCTGGGGGCAGGTCTCGCCCTATAATTCCGACATTACCTGCCAGGTGCTGCACCGCTCGGTCGCGCCATGGGCGTTGGGGCGCGGGATGGGTGCGCTGGAGGATATCGTGGCGCAGGTTCCGCTGCGCGAGCACAAGTATCCCGGCACCTATCTGTGCCGCGCGCTGGCCGGGTTCGAGACCGCCGCCTGGGACTGGCGCGGCAGGTCGCTGGACCTGCCGGTCGCAAGCCTTCTGGGCGGCGATCCGGGGCCGATCCGCGCCTATGCGTCCTCGATGCGCCGCGACATCACCCCCGCGGACGAGGCCCGCCGCATGCAGGACCTGCGAGACCGTCACGGCTTCGACGCGTTCAAGGTCCGCGTGGGGGCGGAATGCGGCCAGGATCGCGACGAATGGGACGGCCGCACCGAGGAGATCGTGCCCACCATGCGCCGCGCCATGGGCGATGACGCGCATCTTCTGGTCGATGCCAATTCCGGCTTCCTGCCCGAACGCGCCATCGCCGTGGGCCGGATGCTGCAGGATCACGGCTATGAACATTACGAAGAGCCGTGCCTGTACTGGGAGCTGGAGCAGACGGCCAGCGTCAATGCTGCCCTGAGCATCGAGGTCGCGGGCGGGGAACAGGACTGGGACCTGGTGAACTGGCGGCGCATGATCGACATGCGCGCGGTGGACATCGTGCAGCCTGACATCCTCTATGTGGGCGGCATGATCCGCGCCATGCAGGTCGCGCGGATGGGGCATGCGGCGGGGCTGCCCTGCACGCCCCATGCGGCGAACCTGTCGATGGTCACGCTGTTCACCATGCACCTGCTGCGCGCCGTGCCGAATGCGGGGCGCTATCTCGAATTCTCGATCGAGGGGGACGACTACTATCCGTGGCAGCGAGGGCTGTTCCGGAACGACCCCTATGCCGTCGCGGATGGCAGGGTGAGCGTGACCGACGCCCCCGGCTGGGGTGTCGAGATCTCGCCCGAATTCCTTGCCCGCGCCCAATACCAAGTCACCGAGGAGCAGCCATGAAGCTTGCCGATTTGATCCGCACGTACGACGAAACGGGCACGCTGCCGATGCTGCCGCAGGGACATTACATCGACGGCGCCTTCCATCCGGCCAGCGACGGCGCGCGGATGGACAGCTTCGATCCGGGCCGCGGCACCGTGCTTGGCAGCTTTGCCGCCGGGGGGGCCGAGGATGTGGACCGCGCGCTTGCATCCTCGCAGCGCGCGTTCGAGGCCTGGCGCGACGTGCCGCCCGCAACACGCTGCCGCATCCTGAACGACGTGGCCGCCCTGATGCGCGCCGAGGCCGACCTGCTGGCCGTGGTCGAGAGCCTCGACAGCGGCAAGACCCTGGCCGAGGCGCAGGGCGATGTCGCGGGATCGGCGCGGCTGTTCGAATATTACGCGGGCGCCGCAGACAAGCTGGACGGGCGCAGCCCCGACCTGGGCGGCGGGACGGTCGCCTTCACAGCCAAGGAGCCGGTCGGCGTCACCGCGCATATCGTGCCCTGGAACTATCCCACCTCGACGCTGGTGCGCGGGATCGCGCCCGCGCTGGCGGCGGGTTGCACCGCGGTCGTGAAACCGGCCGAGACGACGCCCTTCACCGCGCTGCTGATCGCGGATCTGCTGGTGCGTGCGGGCGTGCCCGCGGGTGTCGTGAACGTGGTGACGGGGACGGGCGCCCAGGCCGGTGCGCCACTGGTCGGCGACCCGCGCGTGCGCCACGTGACCTTCACCGGTTCGGTCGGGACGGGGATCGACGTTATGCAGCGCGTGGCCCCGAACGTCACCGGCCTGACGCTGGAGCTGGGCGGCAAGTCGCCGCTGATCGGATTTGCGGATGCATCCGCGGCGAAGGTGGCCGACGGGGCGCTGTGGGCGATCTTCTCGAACAGCGGGCAGATCTGCTCGGCCGGGTCGCGGCTGATCGTGCATCGCAGCCTGCACGACCAGGTGCTGTCCGAACTGGTCGCCAGGGCGCAGAAGCTGCGCGTCGGCCACGGCCTGCGCAACCCCGACATGGGCGCCGTCAATTCCGATCTGCACCTGTCGCGGATCGCGGGCCATGTCGATGCCGCACGCGCCCGCGGGCTGGAGATCGTGACCGGCGGCCATGCCGTGACCGACCCCGAGACGGGCGCCGGCTGGTTCTATGCGCCGACCGTGATCGACGGCGTTCCGCAGGACGACGATGCCGTCCAGCAGGAGATCTTCGGCCCCGTGCTGACCGTCCAGACATTCGATGATATCGACGAAGCGATTTCGCTGGCAAACGGCACCGACTTCGCGCTGAATGCCGGCATCTACACGCCCGACATCACCACCGCACTGCGGGTTGCACGCAGGGTCGATGCGGGGCAGGTCACCATCAACGACTATTGGGCCGGCGGGATCGAGCTGCCATTCGGCGGCAACCGCAAGTCCGGCTTCGGCCGGGAAAAGGGACTGGAAGGGCTGGAGGCCTATACGCGCACGAAATCCATCGCAATCGCGGTCTGAGGAAGCCCCGCACCGGGGTCGCCGCCATCACTGTCAGAGGGGAAAGAGATGACATCGACGAATTGGGCAACTTCGCGCCGCGGCTTCATGGCCGGGGCCGCCGCGGGCGGGCTGGTGCTGGGGATGGGCATGCCCGCCATGGCACAGGACCACACGCCGAAGAAGGGCGGCACGCTGCGCGTCGGCTATACCCAGGGCGAAAGCTCGGATTCGATGGACCCGGCGACCTATTCCAACGACTTCATGTTCGCGATCAGCTATGCCGTATTCTCGACCCTGGTCGAGATCGGGCCGGACGGCACCGCTCAGCCCAGCCTGGCCGAAAGCTGGGAGCCTGACGCCGATGCCGCCAGCTGGACCTTCCGCCTGCGTGACGACGCGACCTTCTCGGACGGGATGAAGCTGCGCGCGGTCGATGTCATCTCGTCCATCCGCCACCACATGGGCGACGCGTCCAAGTCCGGCGTCAAGAGCCTGCTGAGCCAGATCGCGGACATCCGCGCCGATGGCGACAGCACGGTCGTGTTCGACCTGACCTCGGGCAGCGCCGATTTCCCGCTGATCCTGAACGATTATCACCTGACCATCCGCAAGGACATGGACGGCCGCATCGACGCCGACAGCATGATCGGCACCGGCGGCTATGTGATCGAGAACTTCGAGCCGGGCGTCCGCGCCGACCTGCGCCGCCGCGACGACTACTGGAAGGAGGGGCGCGCCCATTTCGACCGCGTGGTCCTGCTGAAGGTCGGCGATCCGGCCGCGCGGATGAATGCGCTGGTCACCGGCGAGGTGGACCTGATCGACCGCCCCGACCTCAAGACCCTGCCGCTGATGGCGCGCAACCCGAACCTGCGCGTGCACACCCAGAACGGCACGCTGCACTATACCATGCCGATGAACACGAAGGCCGCGCCCTTCGACGACGCGAATGTCCGTATGGCGGTGAAATACGCCATCGACCGGCAGGCCATCGTGGACAAGATCCTGCTGGGCTATGGCACGGTCGGCAACGATCACCCGATCGCCAGCTCCATGCCGTTCTACAACCCGGATCTGGAACAGCACGCCTATGACCCGGACAAGGCGAAGCATTTCCTGTCCAAGGCGGGGCTGGACGGGCTGGACATCACGCTCCAGACCTCGGACGCGGCGTTCAACGGCGCGGTGGACGCGTCGGTCCTGTTCGCCGAGGCCGCGCGGGCCGCGAACATCAACATCACCGTCGATCGCCAGCCCGATGACGGCTACTGGTCGAATGTCTGGCTGAAGAGCCCGTTCTGCTGCAGCTATTGGGGCGGGCGTCCGACGCCGGACCTGATGTTCAGCGCAGGCTATGCCGCCGGGGCCGACTGGAACGATACCCACTGGGAGAACCCCCGCTTCAACGAGCTGCTGGTCGCCGCCCGGTCCGAGCTGGACCAGGGCCTGCGCACCGAGATGTATGCCGAGATGCAGGGCCTGTGCCAGCAGGACAACGGCTCGCTCATCCCGGCATTCGGGCAGTATGTCTCGGCCATGAGCACGAAGATCCGCATGCCCGAGCGGATATCCGAGATGTGGGACCTGGACAGCGTCCGCTTCATCGAACGGTGGTGGATGGCCTGAGGCCGTCCCCGCACGCCCACGAAGCGCATCCCGCCGCCCCGCCATCCGGGGCGGCCCAGGAGAACACGCGATGTCCAATGTTTCCAAGCTGATCCTGCAGCGGCTGATCCTTGGTGTCCTGACCCTTTTCGCGGTCTCGGCGCTGATCTTCGTCGGGATCGAACTGCAACCGGGCGACCTTGCCCAGCAGATCCTGGGCCAGTCGGCCACCCCCGAAACCCTTGCCGCGTGGCGGGCCGAGCTTGGCCTCGATCTGCCGGCGCATCTGCGCTATCTCGATTGGCTGTCGGGGGTGGCGCAGGGCGATCTGGGCAATTCGCTGGCCTCGCGCAGGCCGGTGGCGGACCTGCTGATGTCGCGCCTGTCGAACACGATGTTCCTTGCCGCCTATGCCGCGATCATCGCGGTGCCGGTCGCGGTGGCCCTGGGCCTTCTGGCCGCGATGTGGCGCAACAGCCCGTTCGACCGGGGCGTGAACGTGGGCGCGCTCAGCGCGATCTCGATGCCGGAATTCTTCGTGGCCTACGTGCTGATCCTCGTCTTCTCGATCCGGCTTGGGTGGTTCCCGACGCTGGCCCGCATCGACGAGGCGACCTCGCTTGGCGATGCGGTCTATCGGTGCTTCCTGCCGGCGCTGACGCTGATGCTGGTCGTGGTGGCGCACATGATGCGCATGACGCGGGCCGCGATCATCAACGTGCTGGCATCCCCCTATATCGAGATGGCGCGCCTGAAGGGCGTTCCGCGCTGGCGGGTGATCCTGCGCCACGCGCTGCCCAATGCGGCCGCGCCCATCATCAACGTGGTCGCGCTGAACCTTGCCTATCTGATCGTGGGCGTCGTCGTGGTCGAGGCCGTCTTCTCCTATCCGGGGATGGGGCAGTTGCTGGTCGATGCCGTGTCCAGCCGCGACCTGCCGGTGGTGCAGGCCGTGGGCCTGTTCTTCGCGGCGACCTATGTGACGCTGAACGTGCTGGCCGACATCCTGTCGATCATGTCCAACCCCCGCCTGCGCCGCGGCTGAAACAGGGAAAGGAGCGCATATGAAGACGCTGAAGACAGCGCCGCCCACCGCCTGGTTCGGCATGATCGTCGTCGCCCTGACGATGCTGACCGCGATCTTCGCCCCCCTGATCGCCCCCCATGCCGAGACCGAGATCGTCGGCATGCAGTTCCTGCCCTGGAGCGCCGAGCACCCCCTGGGCACCGACAACCTTGGCCGGGACATGCTGTCGCGCATGATCTACGGGGCGCGCAACACGGTGGGGCTGGCCCTGCTGACGACCGCGATGGCCTTCGCGGCGGGGTCCATGCTGGGCATGTTCGCCGCACTGCGCGGCGGCTGGGTGGATCAGGTCCTGTCGCGGATCATCGACGTCATCATGGCCGTCCCGCCGCTGATCCTTGCGCTGATGATGCTGGCCATCGTCGGGCCGTCGATCCCGAACATGGTCGCCGTGATCGCCTTCATCTATGTCGCGCCGGTCTATCGCCTGGCGCGGGCGGCGGCGATGAACGTCGTGCGGCTGGACTTCATCGAGGCCGCCCGCCTGCGCGGCGAGGGCACGTTCTGGCTGATGCGCCGCGAGGTGCTGCCCAACATCTCCTCGACGCTGATCGCGGAATTCGGGCTGCGCTTCTGCTTCGTGTTCCTGTTCATCGCGGCGCTCAGCTTCCTTGGCATCGGGATCCAGCCCCCCACCGCCGACTGGGGCTCGATGGTCAAGGACAACGCGACGCTGATCACCTTCGGGGACATCACCCCGCTGATCCCCGCAGGCGCGATCGCGCTGCTGACCGTGGCGATCAATTTCATCGTGGACTGGATGCTGCACCGCGCCAGCGGCCTGAAGACATGAGCGAGGCGAAGATGGACACCCTTCTGGACATGCGCGGCCTGCGGCTGGAGGCTGGCCCGAAATCCGATCCGACCGTGATCCTGCACGGGCTGGACCTGCAACTGAAGCGCGGCGAGGTCGTGGGCCTCGTGGGGGAAAGCGGCGCGGGCAAGAGCTCGGCCGGGCTGGCAGCGATGGGCGTCGTGCGCGACGGCGTGCGGTTCGCGGGCGGCAGCGTCACCTTCGACGGGACCGAGCTGACATCCCAGTCGCCGCGCCGCCTGCGCAAGCTGCTGGGCAGGCGCATGGCCTATGTCGCCCAATCGGCGGCCGCCAGCTTCAACCCCGCGCATCGGGTGATCGACCAGGTGACCGAGGCTCCGGTCCTGCACGGCGTCATGTCGCGCCCCGAGGCCGAGGAGGACGCGATCCGCCTGTTCCGCCAGATGCAGCTGCCCGATGCCGACCGGATCGGGATGCGCTATCCCCACCAGATGTCGGGGGGGCAGCTGCAGCGCGCGATGACCGGGATGGCGATGGCCTGCCGCCCCGACCTGATCGTCTTCGACGAGCCGACGACCGCGCTGGACGTGACCACCCAGATCGAGGTGCTGGGCGCGATGCGCGACATCGTCGAGCGTTACGACGCGGCCGCGATTTACATCACGCACGACCTTGCGGTCGTCAGCCAAATGGCCGACCGCATCATGGTCATGCGCCACGGGCAAGAGGTCGAGACCCAGCCCACGCGCGACATGCTGGCCACCCCGCGCGAGGATTACACCCGATCGCTTTGGTCGGTGCGGTCGCTGAACCGTCCCGCGCGGGTCGAGCCGCGCCCCGCGCTGCTTGAATGCCGCGACCTCTCGGCAGGCTATGGCGACGTGAAGGTGCTGCACGACGTGTCGGTTGAACTGCCCCGCGGGCGCACGACCACCGTGGTCGGCGAGAGCGGTTCGGGCAAGTCCACGCTGGCCAAGGTCATCGCGGGGCTGATGCCGCCCATGTCTGGGCAGGTGCTGTGGCAGGGCGACCCGCTGCCCGCGGATTACCGCGCGCGGGGTCGCGACCTGCTGCACGATGTCCAGATGATCTACCAGATGGCGGATACCGCGCTGAACCCCCGCCATACCGTCCGCGAGACGCTGGCCCGGCCCGCCCGCTTCTGTCGCGGCCTGACGGGCAAGGCGCTGCAGTCGCGCGTCCGCGACCTGATGGAGCTGATAGAGCTGTCGCCGGACAAGTTCCTCGACCGACGCATCCCCGAATTGTCGGGCGGGCAGAAGCAGCGCATCGGCATCGCCCGCGCCCTTGCCGCCGAGCCGCGCTTCGTCATCTGCGACGAGGTGACCTCGGCCTTGGACCAGTTGGTCGCGGGCGGCATCCTGCGCCTGCTGATGCGGCTGCAGGACGAGCTGGACCTGACCTACATGTTCATCACCCACGACCTGGCGACGGTCCGGGCCATCGCGGATCAGGTGGTGATCATGCAGAAGGGAAGGGTGGTCGAGCAGGGCCCGCGCGACCGCATCTTCGATGCGCCGCAGCAGGATTACACCCGCAGGCTGCTGGAGGCGGTGCCGCAGATGGACCCCGACTGGCTGTCGCGCGTGCGTGCGGCGTCCTGACCGGGGCGTGGGGCGCCTTTTGCGCCCCTGACCCTTCACCCCGCGCGCCAAGGCGGCTAGAAGGGGCGAAACCGTTTCAATCCGACCGCAAAGGCGCTTTCCATGGCCGACGATCTGCTGAACAGCTTCAAGACCGGACCCGACGAACAGGGGCGCTTCGGCATCTATGGCGGCCGCTTCGTCAGCGAGACGCTGATGCCGCTGATCCTGGACCTGCAGGACGAATACGAACGCGCCAAGACGGACCCGGAATTCTGGGCGCAGATGGACGATCTGTGGACCCATTACGTCGGCCGCCCGTCGCCCATGTATTACGCCGAACGCCTGACCCAGCACCTGGGCGGCGCCAAGATCTACATGAAGCGGGACGAGCTGAACCACACCGGCGCGCACAAGATCAACAACGTGCTGGGCCAGATCCTGCTGGCGATGCGCATGGGCAAGACCCGCATCATCGCCGAGACCGGAGCGGGCCAGCACGGCGTGGCGACGGCCACCGTCTGCGCGCGCTTCGGGCTGAAATGCGTCGTCTACATGGGCGCGCATGACGTCGAACGCCAGGCGCCCAACGTCTTCCGCATGCGCCTTCTGGGCGCCGAGGTCGTGCCCGTGACCAGCGGTCGCGGCACGCTGAAGGACGCGATGAACGACGCGCTGCGCGACTGGGTGACGAATGTGCGCGACACCTTCTACTGCATCGGCACCGTGGCGGGTCCGCATCCCTATCCGGCGATGGTCCGCGATTTCCAGTCGATTATCGGCAAGGAAGCGCGCGAGCAGATCATGGCCCGCGAGGGGCGCCTGCCCGACACGATCATCGCGGCCATCGGTGGCGGCTCGAACGCGATGGGGCTGTTCTATCCGTTCCTCGACGACGACAGCGTGAACATCATCGGGGTCGAGGCCGGCGGCAAGGGCGTCGACGACCGGATGGAGCATTGCGCCAGCCTGGTCGGCGGCCGCGCGGGTGTGCTGCATGGCAACCGCACCTATCTGCTGCAGGACGATGACGGGCAGATCCTGGAAGGGCACTCGATCAGCGCGGGCCTGGATTATCCGGGCATCGGGCCTGAACATGCCTGGCTGAAGGACGTGGGCCGCGCGCAATATGTCAGCATCACCGACAAGGAGGCGCTGGAGGCGTTCCAGCTGTGCTGTGCGCAGGAAGGCATCATCCCCGCGCTGGAGCCCAGCCACGCGCTGGCCCATGTCATCAAGATCGCACCGACGCTGCCTGCCGACCACCTGATCGTCATGAACATGTGCGGGCGCGGCGACAAGGACATCTTCACCGTCGCCAAGCACTTGGGCGTCGATATTCAGGCCTGATCGTCGGCCCCGACGGCGTGCCGCTGCAGCAGGTCCAGCGGCACGACCTCCAGCGCCTTCAGATGCGTCGCCTCCAGCACCACGCGGGGTGCGGCGTATTCCTGTGCCGCCTGCAGGAAGCGCGCCGCGCACAGGCACCAGCGGTCGCCGGGCTTCAGCCCCGCGAAGTTGAACTCGGGTCGCGGTGTCGACAGGTCGTTGCCCAGATAGGCCGACATGGCCAGGAATTCCGCCGTCACGATCACGCAGACCGTGTGGCTGCCCCGATCCTCGGGGCCGGTATCGCAGCAGCCGTTGCGATAGAACCCCGTCAGGGGCGATGTCGAACAGGGCTGCAGATCCCCGCCAAGGACGTTGACCGAGGGTTCCATGCGCTTCTCCGTGATGGCTGACGGGTCCAGCCTAGGGGCAAGCGCGCGTCAGGCCAAGGGTCGGGGCTGCCAGTCGATCCAGCGGCCGTGGAAATCGGCGCGGCCAAGCGACCAGCGCCGCGTATCGCCGTCGCGCAGGGTCAGGGTCAACGCGGCACCGTGGCCGCCATCGGCCTCCATCCCGAAATGCGCCAGCGGGGATGCCGCGTCGGCAGGGCTGTGTTCCAGCGCCTGCGCGACCATCGTGGCCGTTGCGGGCGGGAAATACTGCGCGGCGACGGTGTGGAACACCAGCCGCAGGCGTCCCGGCTGGGGCAGGGCCAGCCGGTCGCGCAGCCACGCCCCCGCATCCCCCGCATCGACCCGCGCCGGATGGGTCCGCGCCAGGTCCAGCGCCGCGCGCAGCCGTGCCAGCCGCGCCTCCTGATCCGCCCAGCAATAGGCCATCAGCCGCAGGCCGTCCGCGCGGGCATCCAGCGGGTTCAGATCGACCCCGCAGCGCTCCGCCACCGCGAAGCTGCCCTGCGGCACATCGCCCCGCCATTCCGGCGTCAGCACGACGCCCGACCCCGTGAACAGGTGATAGCGGTCGAAGTTCAGGTTCAGCCCCGCCGAGGCGCCAAGCTCCAGCAGCGACAGCGGCAGGTCGCATTGCGTCGACAGGAAGCGCGCCGCGCCGATCAGCACGGCCGAGCGTGCGACCTCGTTCGTCTGGGGCGGGCTGTCCAGCCAGTCCAGGACGAAATCCCGATGCGCGTCGATGGCAGCCAGCAGCAGGTCCGCACCGACGTTCCGCGCGGTATAGGCACTGGCCAGCGCCGGATCGCGGCCCGTCAGGACCAGCGCATGCAGCGCACCGCACAGGCGCAGCGGCACGGAATCCCCGCGGCTGGTGGCATCGCCCTGCCAGCCCAGCACCCGCCGCGCGATGGGGCCGTCCTGCAGCGCATCGGCCAGCGTCTCGCAGATATCGGCGGTCAGCGGAGAGCCCAGATCCCGGCAGGACCGTGCCTGGTCGCGAAAGGCGTCCCTGACAGCCACGCTCACTTGAAGCGGTCCGACAGGGCGCGCAGCCGGTCGGTGAAGCTGGCGGGCTGTTCGGGTTCCGGCTGCGGCTTCGGTTCGGGCTTCGCTTCGGGTTTCGCGACCTTGGCGGGCGCGGCGGTGCCGCTGTTGCGCGCAGGCGCGGTGCGGTTCGCGACCGCGTTCTGGAACCGCCCCCAATCGCCCGCCACCAGCGACGGTGCCCCGTCCGAGACGCCGCGCATCAGGTCGTCCAGCCAATCCTGCTCGGCCTTGGCGAAATCGGCCAGGACATAGCCCGCCACGCGGTCCTTGTGCCCCGGATGGCCGATGCCCAGCCTGACACGGTGGTAATCCGCACCGATATGCTGGTGGATCGAGCGCAGCCCGTTATGACCCGCATGGCCGCCGCCGGTCTTCACGCGGCACTTGCCGGGCGCAAGGTCCAGTTCGTCATGCAGGACGATCACGTCGTCGGGCGTCAGCTTGAGGTATCGCATCGCCTCGCCCACGGATTGCCCCGACAGGTTCATGAAGGTCGCGGGCTTCAGCAGGACGGCCTTGTCCGTGCCCAGCCGCCCTTCGGCCACCTGCCCCTGGAAACGCGCGCGCCAGGGGCCCAAGCCGTGGTCGTCGGCCATGCGGTCCAGCGCCATGAAGCCGATATTGTGGCGGTTCGCCGCATATTTCGTGCCCGGATTTCCAAGGCCCACGATCAGTTTCAAGGCATTTCTCCGTCGCGTTTCGTGGCAGGCAGGGCCATGAATGTCGTTCCATCCCTTGCGGCTGTCCTTGCCCGTTACTAAGACTCTGTCAACCTATCGCGTCTAACACGGGTCCGAGCACCCGGTCGAATCGCGGGGACAGGGACCAAAGAAGGACTGAAGATGAGCGATCCGGCAGAATTCTACATGAACACCCTCGTTCCCATGGTGGTCGAACAGACCTCGCGCGGGGAACGGGCCTACGACATCTTCTCGCGCCTGCTGAAGGAACGGATCATCTTCGTCTCGGGGCCGGTCCATGACGGGATGTCCACGCTGATCTGTGCGCAGCTGCTGTTCCTCGAGGCCGAGAACCCCTCGAAGGACATCAGCATGTACATCAACAGCCCCGGTGGCGTCGTCACCTCGGGCCTGTCGATCTACGACACGATGCAGTACATCCGCCCGCGCGTCTCCACGCTGGTCGTGGGGCAGGCTGCGTCGATGGGCTCGCTGCTGCTGGCGGCGGGCGAACCGGGGCTGCGCTACTCGCTGCCGAACAGCCGCGTGATGGTGCACCAGCCCTCGGGCGGGTACCAGGGCCAGGCGACCGACATCCTGATCCACGCGCGCGAGACCGAGAAGCTGAAGCGCCGCCTGAACGAGATCTATGTCCAGCACACCGGCAACACGCTGGAACAGGTCGAGGAGGCGCTGGAGCGCGACCGCTTCATGTCGCCCGACGAGGCGAAGGACTGGGGCCTGATCGACGAGGTGGTCGCACCCCGCGGCAAGGCCGAGGCCGACAAGAAATAAGCGCCGTGGGGATTGTGACCGGAACGGCCAGTCCCTAACATGGAAAGCAACCGGTCGGGATGCGCGCTTCGCGCGTTCCGGCCACGCCCAAGGAATGCGATGCGCTGGAATGGTCCCGCGCTTCGCCCGCAGACAAGACCTGCCTGCGGCAATGAAGGAAGTGGACGATGGCGAACCAGTCCGGCAGCGACAGCAAGAACACGCTCTATTGCAGCTTTTGCGGCAAGAGCCAGCACGAGGTCCGCAAGCTGATTGCGGGTCCGACGGTGTTCATCTGCGACGAATGCGTCGAGCTGTGCATGGACATCATCCGCGAGGAGACGAAATCGACCGGCCTCAAGTCCGGCGAGGGCGTTCCCACCCCGCGCGAGATCTGCGGCGTTCTGGATGATTACGTCATCGGGCAGGAGCACGCCAAGCGCGTCCTGTCGGTGGCCGTGCACAACCACTACAAGCGCCTGAACCATGGTGCGAAGGGCGATATCGAGCTTGCGAAGTCGAACATCCTGCTGATCGGCCCGACGGGCTGCGGCAAGACGCTGCTGGCGCAGACGCTGGCGCGCATCCTGGACGTTCCCTTCACGATGGCCGATGCGACGACCCTGACCGAGGCCGGCTATGTCGGCGAGGATGTCGAGAACATCATCCTGAAGCTGCTTCAGGCCAGCGAATACAACGTCGAACGCGCGCAGCGCGGCATCGTCTATATCGACGAGGTCGACAAGATCACGCGCAAGTCCGACAACCCCTCGATCACGCGCGACGTGTCGGGCGAGGGTGTTCAGCAGGCGCTGCTGAAGATCATGGAAGGGACCGTCGCAAGCGTTCCGCCGCAAGGTGGCCGCAAGCATCCGCAGCAGGAATTCCTGCAGGTGGACACGACGAACATCCTGTTCATCTGCGGCGGCGCATTCGCCGGTCTGGATCGCATCATCCAGCAGCGCAACAAGGGCACCGCGATGGGCTTCGGCGCCTCGGTCAAGGAAAACACCGACCAGGGCGTGGGCGAGACCTTCAAGGAGCTGGAGCCCGAGGATCTGCTGAAATTCGGCCTGATCCCGGAATTCGTCGGCCGTCTGCCGGTCATCGCCACCCTGACCGACCTGGACGAGGAAGCGCTGATCATCATCCTGACCAAGCCGAAGAACGCGCTGGTCAAGCAGTACCAGCGCCTGTTCGACTTGGAAGGCGTGCAGCTGACCTTTACCGAGGACGCGCTGCAGGCGATCGCCAAGCGCGCGATCGAACGCAAGACCGGCGCGCGCGGCCTGCGCTCGATCATGGAGGAGATCCTGCTGGACACCATGTTCGAACTGCCCGGCATGGACAGTGTGCAGGAGGTCGTGGTGAACGAGGATGCGGTCGCGCACAGCACCGTGAAGCCGCTGCTGATCCACACGGATCAGAAGAAGGAAAGCGCGACGGCGGGCTGACCCGTCGCGGCCCGGATCCCCGCGACATGCGGGGATCTGGACCCCGGCCCGAAACTGGGGCATATCATCGAAAAACCGTTCGAGGGTTCCCGACATGTCCTTTCTGCTTCGCGCTCTGACCTGGTGGAACAGCCAGACCGTCAACACCCAGTTCTGGACCTGGCGCAACGGCACCAAGGTCGGCGAGGATGCGCAGGGCAACGTCTTCTATCAGAACAAGGACGGCAAGCGCCGTTGGGTGATCTATTCCGGCGAGGCCGAGGCCAGCCGCATCGATCCCGAATGGCATGGTTGGCTGCACCACACCTGGAACGAGGCCCCGACCGAGGTTCCGCTGCTGCACAAGGCGTGGGAAAAGCCGCACCTGCCCAACCTGACCGGGACCGACGATGCCTATGTGCCCGCGGGTTCGCTCTATCGTGCGGAACCGGCGAAGCGCAGCGATTACGAAGCCTGGCAGCCCGAATAAGATGACCGCGGCAAGCGACGCAGGAACGGCACGGGCCGAGCTGATCGCGGGTGCCGTCGTGATCGCGGTGGCCGCCGGTTTCCTCGGATGGGCCGCGCAGGGGCGTTTCTCGCAGGGTGGATACGAGGTCACGGCATCCTTCCCCGATGTGGATGGCGTGTCCGTGGGCACCGAGATCCGCATGGCGGGCGTCCCGATCGGCAAGGTGTCCAAGGTGCAGTTGGATCCGCAGACCTACATGGCCGACGCGGTGCTGCGCATCCCCGAGGGGATCGTCCTGCCCGCTGACAGTGCCGCGATAATCCAGTCCGACGGGTTGCTGGGCGGCGCTTATATCCAGATCCAGCCGGGCGGCAGCCTGGAGAACCTTGCGCCCGGCGACGAGATCGAGGACGTGCAGGGCGCCGTGAGCCTTCTGCAGCTGATGCTGAAATTCGTCGACAGCCAAGCCTCGGAGGGAGGGGAAGAATGATCCGCGCCGCCATCCTGTCGCTTCTGCTTGCCAGCCCCGCCGCCGCCCAGGAGGTCGCGCGCGCCGAGGGTGCCTTGCTTCGGGGGCTGGACAAGGTGTCGGGCCGCACGACCGATCTGCGCCTGTCGGTGGGCGAGGCGGTTCGCTATGGCAGGCTCGAGGTGCGGCTCGGCGAATGCCGCTATCCCGCGGCCGATCCCAGCTCGGACGCCTATGCCCAGCTGATCGTCACGGACCTGCGCCAGAACGCGACCGTCTTCAGCGGGTGGATGATCGCCAGCTCTCCGGCGCTGTCGGCGCTGGACGATGCGCGCTATGACGTCTGGGTGATTTCCTGCCAGAGCTGATCGGCGTCGGGCAGATCCGCCGCGCCGAATTCCGCATTGCCTGACAGCGCGGTCGCCAGTTGGCGACGGTAGACGGCCCGCGGAATTTCGGACCCGCCCATGCGTTCCAGATGCGGGGTCAGGAACTGCGTGTCGAACAGGCTGAAGCCGCAGCGTGCAAGATGCGACGAGGTCCACAGAAGCGCCATCTTCGACCCGTTCCTGCGCGCCGACATCATGGATTCCCCGAAGAAGGCCCGCCCGAGCGTCACCCCGAAGATGCCGCCTGCGAATTCGCCGTCCTGTCGCACCTCGATCGCGTGGGCGTGGCCCATCGCGTTCAGTTGCAGGTACAGCCGGAACAGCGGCTCGTTGATCCAGGTGGTTTCGCGGTCGGCACAGGCGCGAACGACGTGTGCGAAATCGCCGAAATGTCCGGACCACCCGCCCCGGCGCAATTCGCGCCGAAGCGAGCGTGATCCCCGGATGCCACCGACGGGCAGCACGCCCCGCATGGGCGGGTCGAACCACCACAGCTGGTCGTCATCCGCGCTTTCGGCCATGGGAAAGACGCCGCGCGCATAGCCGTTCAGCAATTGCGCGGGCGTCAGCACCCAGCCCTCAGGCGAAGTTCTTCTCCAGCCACCGCTCGAGCCAGTGGATGGAGTAGTTGCCGGACTGGATGTCGGGCTCTTCCAGAAGCGCGCGGAACAGCGGGACGGTCGTGTCCACACCGTCCACGATCAGCTCGCCCAGTGCGCGTTCCAGTCGGGCCAGGGCCTCGGTCCGGTCGCGACCATGCACGATCAGCTTGCCGATCAGGCTGTCGTAATAGGGCGGGATCGAATAGCCCTGATAGAGCGCGGAATCCATCCGCACGCCAAGGCCGCCGGGGGCGTGGTACTGGGTGATCTTGCCGGGGCAGGGCGAGAAGGTCGGCACCTTCTCGGCGTTGATCCGAACCTCGATCGAATGGCCGGCGATGGTCAGGTCCTCCTGGCGGAACTCCATCTCGTGGCCGGCTGCGACCAGGATCTGCTGGCGCACGAGGTCCACGCCGAAGATCGCCTCGGTCACAGGATGTTCCACCTGAAGGCGCGTGTTCATCTCGATGAAGTAGAACTCGCCATCCTCGTAGAGGAACTCGATCGTGCCCGCGCCGGCATAGCCGATCTCGGCCACGGCGTCGGCGCAGATCTTGCCGATGCGCGCGCGTTCCTCGGGGCTGATCGCGGGGCCGGGCGCCTCTTCCAGCACCTTCTGGTGGCGACGCTGCAACGAGCAGTCGCGTTCGCCCAGGTGGACCGCGCGGCCCTTGCCGTCACCGAAGACCTGGATCTCGATGTGGCGCGGCTTCTGCAGGTACTTCTCGATATAGACGTCGGGATTGCCGAAGGCGGCCTTCGCCTCGGCCCGCGCGGTGCGGAACGCGACCTCGAGGCCCGCCTCGTCCTTGGCGACCTTCATGCCGCGACCACCGCCGCCCGCCGTCGCCTTGATGATGACGGGATAGCCGATCTGGCCCGCGACGCGCTTGGCATCGTCGACGTCGTTCACGCCGCCTTCGCTGCCCGGAACGCAGGGCACGCCCAGCTTCTTCATCGTGTCCTTGGCGGTGATCTTGTCACCCATGATGCGGATATGTTCCGCACGCGGACCGATGAAGGTCAGGTCGTGGTCCTCGACCATCTGCACGAAGCCGGCATTTTCCGAAAGGAAGCCATAGCCCGGATGGATGGCCTGCGCGCCGGTGATCTCGCAGGCCGAGATCAGCGCGGGCATCGACAGGTAGCTCTGCCCCGAGGGGGCAGGGCCGATGCAGACGGATTCGTCTGCCATGCGGACATGCATCGCATCCGCGTCGGCGGTCGAATGGACCGCGACGCTGGCGATGCCCATCTCGCGGCAGGCGCGGATCACGCGCAGCGCGATCTCGCCCCGGTTGGCGATGAGGATCTTGTCGAACATGGGCTGCCCTTACTCGACGACCATCAGGGGGGCGCCGAATTCGACCGGTGCGCCGTCATCGACCAGGATGCGCTTGACCGTGCCCGCGCGCGGCGAGGGGATGTGGTTCATGGTCTTCATCGCCTCGACGATCATCAGCGTCTCGCCTTCGGCGACGGTCTGACCGATCTGGACGAAGGGCGCGGCGCCCGGCTCGGCGGCCAGGTAGGCGGTGCCGACCATGGGCGAGGTCACGGCGCCCGGAAGGCTGGCCGGATCCTCGTTCGCGGCGGGGGCTGCGGCCGGTGCCGCTGCGGGCGCGGGTGCCGCGGCAGGTGCGGGGGCCGCGGCCGGTGCGCCTGCGGCATAGACGACCTGCTGGCCCTGCTTGGCCAGGCTGACCGTCAGCCGGTCATGTTCGCCATATTCCCGTTCGACCTGAATTTCGCTCAGTTCGCTTGCGTTCAGCAGTTCGGCCAGCGACTGGATGAAGGCCACGTCGCCTTCGTGGTGCTTGCCGTGCTTGGAATCGTTGGTCATGCCGTCCTCTGCCATGTTTTTCGATGCCGCACCTTGGCGGCGATTGCGGCGCTTATAGCCCCTTGCATTGCCCAAGGGGAAGGGTTCTGCGTTTCGAACGGGCCTATTGCCCCCGAGATGCCTTCTCGGCAATGCCCGAAACGCCTTCGCGCCGGGCAAGTTCGTCTTCGACATCCGCCAGCGTAACATCACGCGCCGCCAGCATCACCATCAGATGATAGAGGACGTCCGCCGCCTCGGAGGCAAGGCGCGCGCGATCGCCCTTCACGGCCTCGATGATCGCCTCGACGGCCTCCTCGCCGAACTTCTCGGCGCATTTCTCGGGGCCCTTGGCCAGCAGCTTGGCGGTCCAGCTGCCATCGGGATCCGCGCCCTTGCGGGATTCGATGGTGGCGGCAAGGCGTTCGATGGCGGTCATGTCAGCCTCATGGGGATGCCGGCGGCGGCCATGTATTCCTTGGCCTCGGCGATGGTATGGGTGCCGAAATGGAAGATGGAGGCCGCAAGCACGGCGCTTGCATGGCCTTCGGTCACGCCCTCGACCAGGTGGTCCAGCGTGCCGACGCCGCCCGATGCGATGACCGGGATGTTCACCGCGTCCGCGATGGCGCGGGTCAGACCGATGTTGAAGCCCGATCGCGTGCCGTCGCGATCCATCGAGGTCAGCAGGATCTCTCCCGCGCCCTTCGATTCGACGAGGCGGGCGAATTCCACGGCGTCGATGCCGGTGGACTTGCGGCCGCCATGGGTGAAGATCTCCCACCGGCCATCCGCCACGGTCTTGGCGTCGATGGCGGTGACGATGCACTGGCTGCCGAAGCGGTCCGCCGCGCGGGCCACCACGTCGGGATCGGCCACGGCGGCGCTGTTGAAGCTGACCTTGTCGGCCCCCGCCAGCAGCAGCGCGCGCACATCGTCCGAGGTCCGCACGCCGCCGCCGACCGTCAGCGGCACGAAGCACTGTTCGGCGGTGCGCGTCACAAGGTCGAACATCGTGCCGCGGTTCTCGTGCGTGGCATGGATGTCGAGGAAGCAGATCTCGTCGGCGCCGGCGGCGTCATAGGCGCGCGCGGCCTCGACCGGATCGCCGGCGTCGCGCAGGTCTACGAAGTTCACGCCCTTGACCACGCGACCGTCGGCCACGTCCAGGCAGGGGATGATGCGGGTCTTCAGCATCGCTTCAACCTTTCCTTGGGGATCAGGCCAGCGCGGCCAGCGCCTGGCCCAGGTCCAGCGCCCCGTCATAGAGCGCGCGCCCCGAGATCGCCCCCGAGATGACGCCGGTCGCCTTCAGCGCATGCAGGTCCTCCAGCGAGGACACGCCACCCGATGCGATGACCGGGATGTCCACGGCGCGGGCCAGCGCCTCGGTCGCGGCGATGTTCGGGCCGCCCATCGCGCCGTCGCGGTCGATATCGGTATAGATGATGGCCGCCACGCCCGCATCCTCGAACTGGCGGGCAAGATCGGTCGCCATGACGTCGGTCTCGGTCGCCCAGCCGCGGGTGGCCACGCGACCCGCGCGCGCATCGATGCCGACCGCGATCTTGCCGGGGAAGGCGGCAGCGGCCTCGCGCACGAGGGCGGGGTTCTCGACCGCTACGGTGCCCAGGATGACGCGGGACAGCCCGCGAGAGATCCACGCCTCGATCGTGGCCATGTCGCGGATGCCGCCGCCCAGCTGGGCGGGAATGTCGGTGCGTGCCAGGATCGCCTCGACCGCCTCGGCATTGACCGGACGGCCCGCGAAGGCGCCGTTCAGGTCGACCAGGTGCAGCCACTGCGCACCGGCATCCTGGAAGGCGCGGGCCTGTGCCGCCGGGTCGGTCCCGAAGACGGTCGCAGCCTCCATGTCGCCGCGCAGCAGGCGCACGCAATTGCCGTCCTTGAGGTCGATGGCGGGATAGAGGATCATCTGCAAGCTCCGGGCCTTGGATCGGGGTCGCATCCCTTTGGCATGACAGGCCCCTTGGGGCAAGTGGCGGACCCTACGTTATGCTTGCCAGCCACCCGTGCCGGGACGCAATCTGGGCCATCCTTACAGGGAGGAGGGATCATGCGTCATTTCATTCTGGCCGCAGGCTTCGCGCTGGCGGCGGGGGCGGCTGCGGCCGACCCGATCGAGGGGATCTGGCAGACACAGCCGGACGAGGGGGCCTTCGCCCATGTCACCATCGCGCCCTGCGGCGGCGCGTTCTGCGGCACGATCAGCCGCACCTTCAAGGACGGCGCGGAATACCAGTCGCCGAACCTTGGCCGCCAGATCGTCATCGACATGGCGGCGAAGGGCGGCGGCGCCTATGAGGGCCGCGTGTGGCGACCGGCCAACGACAAGGTCTATAACGGCAAGGCGGTCGTGTCGGGCGACCGGATGAGCCTGTCGGGCTGCGTCGCGGGCGGCCTGATCTGCAAGAGCCAGACCTGGGCCAAGGTCCAGTAACCGTCGGGCACCCGTGGAAAGGGCCGGGTTTCCCCGGCCCGATCCGTCATTCCGCCGCCGTGCGGGGCCGCCACAGCGACAGGCAGGGGATCTTGGTCCGGTCGCAGCGATCGGCATAGCGGCTGGCGATGTCGCGGACCTCGGCCAGCAGCCCGTCCTCCAGCTTGATCGGTTGCAGGCCCAGCCCGAGGAAGCCGTCATTGGCGACATGCAGGTCGTTCTCGTCGGCCTCGTTGCGGGGGTTTTCCTGGAAGGCGATCTGCGTGCCCGTCCGGGCGGCGATCATCTGGGCCAGGTCGCGGACGCGGTGCGTCTCGGTCATCTGGTTCAGGATGCGCACGCGCTCGCCCGCGGCGGGCGGGTTCATCAGCGCCAGTTCGATGCAGCGGCATGTATCCTGGATGTGGATGAAGGCGCGCGTCTGCCCGCCCGTCCCGTGCACCGTCATCGGATGGCCGATCGCCGCCTGCATCAGGAAGCGGTTCAGCACGGTCCCGTAATCGCCGTCGTAGTCGAAGCGGTTGATCAGCCGCTCGTCCCGTGCCGTCTCCTCGGTCTGGGTGCCCCAGACGATGCCCTGGTGCAGGTCGGTGATCCGCAGCCCGTCATTCTTGTTGTAGTAGAAGAAGAACAACTGATCCTGCGTCTTGGTCATGTGATAGATGCTGCCTGGATTCGCCGGATACAGGATCTGCTGCCGATGGGGCCCGTTCGCGGTGTCCACGGTCACGTCCAGATACCCCTCGGGGATCTTCATGCCCGCGGTGCCGTATCCATAGACCCCCATCGTGCCAAGATGCAGCAGGTGGATGTCCTGGCCCGATTCCACGATGGCCGCCAGCACGTCGTTCGTCGCATTCAGGTTGTTGCTGACGGTGTAGCGCTTGTGTCGGCTGGATTTCATCGAATAGGGCGCGGCGCGCTGTTCGGCGAAATGGATGATCGCGTCGGGACGCTCGGACCGGATCAGGTCCAGCAGGCGGTCGTAATCCTGCCCGACCGTCAGATCGACCGCGCGGATGTCCCGCCCCGAGATCTCGGCCCATGCGCGGATGCGTTCGCCAAGCGGCCTGATCGGCGTCAGCGAGGTCACCTCCAGCTCGATGTCGATCTTGCGGCGCGACAGGTTGTCGACGATCACGATATCGTGGCCACGGGCCGAAAGATGCAGTGCGGTGGGCCAGCCGCAAAAACCGTCTCCGCCCAATACGATGATTTTCATGGATTCCCATCTCCTACCTTCGGCGGAGACTAGGCGCGATGTCGAAATTGATCCACCCCTTTGGTATGGGGTGACATGCAATCGTTACATCTGCGAACGCGATTGTTCCATGTTCTCCATGTGCATCGCGATCGCGTCGTCGATATCGTCGAAATAGAACAGCTTGCCTGCCTCGAGCACGGCGCCCGCCTTGCAGACGGCGCGCAGCATCCCCATCGAATGCGACACCACGATGGCGCCCGCGCGGTCCATGCGGTGGTTGAAGACGTGGTTCGACTTGGCCTTGAAGGACGCGTCGCCCACGGCCGACACCTCGTCCACCAGGTAGGTGTCGAAGGGCACGGCCATCGACAGCCCGAAGGCCAGCCGCGACTTCATCCCCGAGGAATAGCTGCGCAGGGGCAGACGGAAATGGTCGCCCAGTTCGGCGAAATCCTCGACGAAGGCCAGCAGTTCCTCGGTATCGATGCCATAGAGGCGGGCGACGAAGCGGCAGTTCTGCTCGCCCGTCAGCTCTCCGCTGAACGATCCGGCAAAGCCAACCGGCCAGCTGATCGTGCCGGTCGACAGGATCTGCCCCGAGGTCGGCAGCATCGCCCCCGAGATCATCCGCAGAAGCGAGGATTTCCCCGCGCCGTTCCGCCCCAGCAGCGCGACCGAGACCCCGGTGGGGAAGGTCGCGGTGATGTTGTCGGCCACCACCTTGCTGCGACCGTTCAGCGTATAGGTCTTGGTCAGGTTTTGAAGCCGGATCATCGCCGGTCGCGCAGGCTGTAGAAGGCGAGGCAGCCGATGATCCAGATCAGCGTCAGGAAGCCGAAGATCATCGCCAGAAGCTGACCGCGCTGCGGGAACTCGGGTTCCTGCGCCAGCGTCGGGCGGATATAGGGCGCAAGATAGCGCGACTGGCGCACGGCCTCGGCGCGGGCGGCCTCGAACGAGGCCAGCGCCGTGGTATAGCTCGTTTCCGCGAATTGCCGATCGACGGCCAGCGTCTCGTACTGGCCGACGACCTCGGACAGGGCGACATCCTCGGTATTGGTGCCGACCTTCTGGCGTTCGTTGTCGATCTGCTCCCGGATGACATCGACGCGCAGTTCCGTCTGCGAGATGCGCGGATCGTCGGGCTGGGCATTGGCCCGCAGCAGCCCGAGCGACACGAGCTGTTCGGCAAGCTGCGTCTGCAGCGAGGTGACGACGCCGACCTGGCCCTGCACGTCGGCCTCGGGGTCGACGATCTGGTACTGGTTGCGGAACTCGGTCACGGCCTGGCGTGCCTCTCGCAGGCGCTCCTGCGCGCGCTCCAGCTCGTCTCGGGCATAGCGCAGGGCATCCTCGCGGCTGATGTCGTTCAGCTCGTTGATGAGGACGGTACCCTCGTCCAGGATCGCCTGCGTGATGTCCTGGGCGTCCTGCGGATCGAAGGCAAGGACGCGCAGGTCGATCATCCCGTCATCGTACTGGATGCGGACCTTGCGTTCCCATTCCCCGACCAGATCCTCGATCGAGTCGTTGCCGGTGAACGAGAAGACGGGATCCCCGGGGGCCTTCGACCAGATTTCGCGCAGGTCCATGCGGCGGTCGACGCGTTCCACCAGGTCGCGGCTCTGGATGAACTTGTAGAGGATGTCGGTGTCGCTGGTCGAGCTGGAGGTGACCCCCACGAGCGAGCTGAGACCGCCCAGCACGTCGGTCGAGCTTCCCGCGCTTTCGGACCGGACCGAGAAGCCCACATAGGAGGCGTACTGGTCCGCCGCCCGCAGGTTCAGATAGGCGCCCGCGATGATCGTGGGCAGCCCGACCACCAGCGCAAAGGCCGCGACCATGCCGCGATGGCGGCGCTTGACCCGCGCGACCGAGGCGGTCGGCGCGACCGGCGCGCCCTGCATCTTGGCGCGGGCCTGCGCGATGCGCTGCTTCTGGGCGGCATTGGTCGCCGCGTCGGATTTCGCGGCCTTCATGCGGTGCATCTGGGCGCCGGCATTCGAGCCCCTGGCCTGCATCGGCCCGCGCCACTTGACTTGCGCACGGTGGCCTTGCGCTCCTTGGAAGCGGTTCTGGTTCTCGACCTGTGCAGGCTTGGCGCTGCGTTCCGGTTCATTGGCCTGCGAGCCTCCGTTCTGCGGGCCGCTTGCATCGGGCCCGGTGCCTTGGGCCGGTGTTTGGTCATCAGCGGACATGCGCTCGCCCCGCCTGTCTTGTTGCATTTGTCAGCATCGTCATACATAAGCACGGTCGACAGTTCCAGTGCCGATCAGACGGCGGGATCGTGAACGCAAGAAGGCGCGGCATGTCCGACACCCGACCTTTCTCCAAGCCGGCATTCCCCCGTCAGACGCGGCCCCAGGGGCAGCGGCAGCTGAAGGAGGTGCGCAAGCATCGCAGCTATGCCAGCCTGCGCGCCATCGGTGCCCTGGTCCTGCGAGAGATGCAGACCAGCAACGGGCGCGGGCGCGGCAGCTATCTCTGGGCGATCCTCGAGCCGGTGGGCGGGATCGTGATGCTGACGATGATCTTCTCGCTCGGGTTCCGGGCGCCGCCGATCGGGACGAATTTCGCGATCTTCTATGCGACGGGCATGGTGCCGTTCATGGCCTACATGGACATCTCGGGGAAGGTGTCGAACGCGATCACCTACTCTAAGCCGCTGCTGGCCTATCCGGCGGTGACCTTCATGGACGCCCTGATCGCGCGGATCCTGTTCAACACGATCACGCACATGATGGTCGCTATCGTGATCTTCGTGGGCATCAGCATGATGATGGAGACGCGGACCCATCCGCAGATCGGCGGGATCGCCCTTGGCATGCTGATGGCCATCGTCTTCGCGACGGGGGTGGGTGTGATGAACTGCTTCCTGTTCCAGGCCTTCATCTGGTGGCAGTCGGTCTGGTCCATCGTGACCCGCCCGCTGTTCATCGTGTCGGGGCTGTTCTTCATCTTCGACGACGTGCCGCAGCCCTATCAGGACTGGCTGTGGTACAACCCCCTGATCCATGTGATCGGGCAGATGCGGCGGTCGTTCTTCGCGTCCTACAGCGGCGATTATGTCAGCCACGCCTATCTGTTCGGCGTGGCGCTGATCCTGATCGCCCTGGGCCTGGCGCTGCTGATCCGGTATCACCGCGACCTGCAATACAGCTGATCGTCAGCCCCGCGGGTCGATCAGGCGGGCCAGCACCGCGGCCCGGGTGATGCGCCCGCCGCCCTGCACGGGAACGGCGGTGTCGCCCGTCAGGCGGTCCATCACGTCGCGGACCGGCATGTCGCGGGGGACGGGCTCGCCCGCAGCCTCGCCGGGTTCGGCGACATCCTCGGCGGTCAGCACGCCAAGCGGGTTCATGTGCGCCACGAAATCCGCCACGTATTCGTTGGCCGGATTGGCGATGATGTCGCGGGCGGTGCCGATCTGGACGATGCGCCCACCCTCCATCAGGGCGATGCGGTTGCCCAGCTTGAACGCCTCGTCCAGGTCGTGGCTGACGAAGATGATGGTGCGCCGGGTCCTGGCCTGCAGCTCCAGCAGCTCGTCCTGGAGGCGCGCGCGGATCAGCGGATCCAGCGCGCTGAAGGGTTCGTCCATCAGCAGGATCGGGGCCTCGGTCGCGAAGGCGCGGGCAAGGCCGACGCGCTGCTGCATGCCGCCCGACAATTCGCCGACCTTGCGGTCCGCCCATTCCGCCAGCCCGACGGTGGCCAAGTGCTGATCGACCCGCTCTCGCCGTTCGGAGGCGCGCAGGCCCGCCAGCTCCAGCCCCAGGCCGACATTGTCGCGCACGCTGCGCCAGGGCAGCAGGCCGAACTGCTGGAAGACCATCGCGACGTTGCGCAGGCGGATCTCTCGCAGGCTCTTGGCGCCGGCGCCGGTCACGCTGACCATGCTGTCGCCCTGCCGGATGCGGACCTCGCCGCGGCAGACGTCGTTGAGCGCGTTCACCGCCCGCAGAAGCGTGGACTTGCCCGATCCCGACAGGCCCATCAGCACGAGGATCTCGCCCTCGGCCACGGACAGCGAACAGTCGTGGACGCCCAGGACCTGGCCGGTCTCGTCCTTGATGGGGCCGCGTTCGAGCCCCTCGTCCATCAGGGGCAGGGCCGACGCGGGGCGGTCGCCGAAGACGATCGAGACGCGGTCGAATTCGACGGCGGTGCGTTCCGTGGCGCTCATTTCCGGCCCTCCATGCGCAGCATCCGGTCAAGCAGGATGGCGACGACGACGATGACGAAACCCGATTCGAAGCCAAGCGCGGTGTTCACGCTGTTCAGGGCGCGCACGACCGGCACCCCAAGCCCCGATGCGCCGACAAGCGCGGCAATCACGACCATGGACAGCGACAGCATGATGGTCTGGTTCAGGCCCGCCATGATCTGGGGCAGGGCGCTTGGCAGTTCGACCTTCCACAGCAGCTGGCGGGGCGTCGCGCCGAAGGCGCGCGCGGCCTCGGTCAGGGCGGCGGGGGTCGAGGATATGCCCAGCTGCGTCAGCCGGATCGGGGCTGGCAGAACGAAGATGACCGTGGCCAGCAGCCCCGGCACCATGCCGATGCCGAAGAAGACGATGGCCGGGATCAGGTAGACGAAGGTCGGCAGCGTCTGCATCAGGTCCAGCACCGGCCGCATCCACGCATAGAGCCGGGGCCGGTGGGCCGCAGCGATCCCGACGGGGACGCCGATCGCCATGCAGACGATGCAGGCCGACAGGACCAGCGTCAGCGATTGCAGCGTTTCCTCCCAGTATCCCTGGTTGAGGACGAACAAGAGGCCCGCGCCCATCAGCAGGCAGACCGAGATCCGCCGTTGCAGCGCATAGGTCAGTGCCATCGCGATCAGGATGAACAGGAAGGGATGCGGCGCCTCGAGCGCGCCCAGAACGCCGTCGATCAGCGCGTCCATCGCGTCCGAGATCGCGTTGAACAGCGGCGCGGCATTGGCGTTCAGCCAGTCGAACACGGCCTTGGCGGTCTTGCCGACCGGGATCTTGTTGTCGGTGACCCACTGGGTGAGCTGCTCCATCTTCGCGCCTCTGCCTGTCGGGAACGGGTTGCCGGGCGCGACGGGTGCCGCGCCCGGTCCGGATGTGTCAGCCTTCCAGCGCGGCGTCCAGCGCCGCCTTCGGATCGTTGCCGTCCACGGTGGTCACGTCGACCAGCCACGGGGTCGCGGCATCGGGATTGGCGGCCAGCCATTCGGCCGCGGCCTCCATCGGGTCCTGGCCGTCGTTCAGGATCTTGCCCATCACCTCGTTTTCCATCGCCAGCGTGAATTCGAGGTTCGACAGCAGCTTGCCGACATTGGGGCATTCCTCGACATAGCCCGCGCGCGTGTTGGTGCGCACCTCGGCACCGCCCAGGTCGGGGCCGAAGATGTCGTCGCCGCCGGTCAGGTAGGTCAGCTCGAACTGGGCGTTCATCGGGTGGGGCTCCCAGCCCAGGAAGACGATCGGATCGCCCGAGTTCTTGGCCCGGCCGACCTGCGCCAGCATGCCCTGTTCGCTGGATTCGACGATCTCGAAGGTCCCAAGGCCGAACTGGTCGCCCGCGACCATCTCCAGCAGCAGGCGGTTGCCGTCATTGCCCGGCTCGATCCCGTAGATCTTGCCGTCCAGCGCGTCCTTCTGCGCCGCGATGTCGGCGAAATCGGCGATGCCCAGATCGGCACCGGCCTTGTTGGTGGCCAGCGTGTATTTCGCGCCGGTCAGGTTCGTGCGGACCGTGTCCACCGTGTCCTCGTCGCGATAGGGGGCGATGTCGGCCTCCATCGTGGGCATCCAGTTGCCCAGGAACACGTCCACGTCGTCGGTGGACAGCGCCGTATAGGTGACGGGCACCGACAGCAGGCGGGTTTCGGTCTCGTATCCCAGTGCCTGCAGCACGGTCGAGGTCAGCGCGGTGGTGGCCGTGATGTCCGACCAGCCCACATCCGAGAAGACCACCGTATGGCACTGATCGGGTTCGGCTGCGGCGGCGGGGAATGTGGCTGCGGCACCCAGTGCGGCGGCCAGTGCAATTCGCGAAAGGGTCATTTTTGGCTCCCTGTTCTTGATTGGTCAGTCAATTAACGCTATGTTGTCCCGGCAAAGCAACGAAAATCTTAAGATTTGTGGTGCAGGAATGCCGAAACTTGGCGCAGAGCCTATCCGAAAAGCAGCGCTGATCAATGCTGCCATCTACGAAGTCGGTCGTGCGGGCTCGCTCGACGTGACCGTGGCGCAGATCGCGAAGAGGGCGGGCATGTCGCCTGCCCTGGCGCATCACTATTTCGGGTCGAAGGAGCAGATCTTCCTGTCGGCGATGCGCTATATCCTGCGCGTCTATGGCCAGTCCGTGCGCGAGGTGCTGCCCGGCCACGGGCCGCGCGGTCGCGTCAACGCCATCGTGCAGGCCAGCTTTGCGCCCCAGAACTTCCAGCGGGAAACGGTCAGCGCTTGGCTAAATTTCTATGCCCTGTCCTTCGTCAACAAGGACGCGGCCCGTTTGCTGGAAATCTATCGCAGTCGCCTGCGCTCGAACCTGATCGTCGCCCTGCGGGGCCTGACCGATCACCCTGAACGCACCGCCGAGACGCTCGGTGCGCTGATCGACGGGGTCTACCTGCGCGCGGTCCTGACACCGGGACCGACCGACGCGGATGCCTCCATGAACATCGTCATGTCCTATCTCGAGGAAACCCTCAAATGAGTCTTTCCGCACAACCCAAGGCCAGCCTTTTCATCGACGGCGAATATGTCGAGGGCGAAGGCCCCGAGCTGGCCGTCCTCTATCCCTTTACCGGCGAAACCATCGCCACCCTGCGCGAGGCATCGCCCGAGCAGGTGGAACGCGCCTGCGCATCCGCACGCCGCGCGCAGGTCGAATGGGCCGCGATGGCCCCGGTCGAACGCGGTCGCATCCTGTCGCGCGCCGTCCGCATCATCGAGGAGCGCAACGAAGAGCTTGCGCGCCTTGAAACGCTGGATACCGGCAAGCCCATCCAGGAAACGCTGGTCGCCGACTGGCCCTCGGGCGCCGAGGCGCTGGAGTATTACGCCGGTCTTGCCGCCACTGTGACGGGGCAGATGATCCCGCTTGGGCAGGACTGGGCCTATACCCGCCGAGAGCCGCTGGGCGTCTGCGCGGGCATCGGTGCCTGGAACTATCCCAGCCAGATCGCCTGCTGGAAGGCCGCGCCCGCGCTGGCGATGGGCAATTCCATGGTCTACAAGCCCTCCGAGGAAACGCCGCTGGGCGCGCTGAAGCTGGCCGAGATCTTCATCGAGGCGGGCGTTCCCGCCGGTGTCTACAACGTCGTGCAAGGCCGCGGCCAGGTCGGCGCGTCGCTGGTCACCAATCCCGATGTCGCCAAGGTGTCGCTGACCGGTTCGGTGCCCACGGGGCGCAAGGTCTATACCGCCGCGGCCGAGGGGATGCGCCATGTCACGATGGAACTGGGCGGCAAGTCGCCCCTGATCGTCTTCGACGACGCCAACCTCGAAGATGCCGTCAGCGCGGCGATCCTGGCGAACTTCTACAGCTCGGGTCAGATCTGCTCGAACGGGACGCGCGTCTTCCTGCAGGAAGGCATCAAGCAGCGCTTCCTCGACCGCCTGGTCGAACGCGTGCGCAACATCCGCATGGGCGATCCGCTGGACCCCGACACCAATCACGGCCCGATGATCAATGCGGCCCAGACCGCCAAGATCCGCGCCATGATCGAGGGGGCCGAGGCTGCCGGCGCGCGCATGGTCTGCGGCGGCACGGGCGAGGGCGCGTTCATCCCGCCCACCGTCTTTGCCGATGCGACCGACGACATGGAGATCGCCCGCGACGAGATCTTCGGCCCGGTGATGACCACGCTGTCCTTCTTCGACGAGGAAGAGGTCGTGCGCCGTGCCAACGACACGGGCTTCGGCCTGGCCGCGGGGGTCTTCACGCAGGACCTGACGCGCGCGCATCGCGTCATCGGCAACCTTCAGGCCGGGACCTGCTGGATCAACACCTACAACCTGACGCCCGTGCAGATGCCCTTCGGCGGCGTCAAGATGTCGGGCGTGGGCCGCGAGAACTCGGCCGCCGCGATCGAGCATTATTCGCAGCTGAAATCGGTCTATGTCGGGATGGGAGGCGTCGATGCACCCTACTGATCTGCCCAAGGCGGCGGCGACCGCCGATTACGTCATCATCGGGGCCGGCAGCGCAGGCTGCGCGCTGGCCTATCGCCTGACCGAGGCGGGTCGCACCGTCACCCTGATCGAGTTCGGCGGCAGCGATATCGGCCCCTTCATCCAGATGCCGGGCGCGCTGTCCTATCCGATGAACATGGAGCGCTACGACTGGGGCTTCAGCTCGGAACCCGAGCCGGGTCTGGGGAACCGCCGTCTTGCGACCCCGCGTGGCAAGGTGCTGGGGGGATCGTCCTCGATCAACGGGATGGTCTTCGTGCGCGGCAACCGCATGGATTACGAGCACTGGCAGGAAAGCGGAGCCGAGGGCTGGGACTATGCCGGCGTGCTGCCCTATTTCAAGCGGATGGAGACGTGGCACGGCGATCCGACCGGGGCGCAGACCTCGGAATGGCGCGGTGACAGCGGCCCGCTGCACGTGTCGCGCGGCAAGCGCAAGAACCCGCTGTTCAACACCTTCATCGAGGCGGGCGAACAGGCGGGCTGGCCCCGGACCGACGATTACAACGGCGAACAACAGGAAGGCTTCGGCCCGATGGAGGCGACGATCTGGAAGGGTCGCCGCTGGTCCACGGCCAATGCCTATCTGCGTCCGGCCAAGAAGTCGGGCAAGCTGACGGTCGTGCGCGGCCTTGCGCGCCGCGTCCTGTTCGAGGGCAAGCGCGCCGTCGGCGTCGAGATCGAGCAGAAGGGCCAGGTCAAGGCCGTCCTCGCCTCGCGCGAGGTGATCGTCTCGGCCAGCTCGATCAACACGCCCAAGCTGCTGATGCTGTCGGGGATCGGCCCTGCCGACCACCTGGCCGAACACGGCATCCAGACGCTGTCGGATCGTCCGGGCGTCGGCGCGAACCTGCAGGACCATCTCGAGGTCTACATGCAGTACAAGTCGCTGAAGCCGGTCACGCTGTACACCTATTACAACCTGCTGGGCAAAAGCCGGGTGGGGATCGAGTGGCTGCTGCAGAAGACGGGCCTCGGCGCGTCGAACCAGTTCGAGAGCTGCGGCTTCATCCGCTCGACCGAGGATGTGCCCTATCCCGACATCCAGTACCACTTCCTGCCGCTGGCCGTCCGTTACGACGGCAAGGCCGCCGCGCAGGGGCACGGGTTCCAGGCGCATGTCGGTCCGATGCGGTCCAAGTCGCGCGGCACCGTGCGCCTGAAAAGCGCCGATCCGAACGCGGCCCCCGAGATCCGCTTCAACTACATGTCGCACGAGGATGACTGGGACGAGTTCCGCGCCGCCGTCCGGCATACGCGCAGGATCTTCGATCAGCCCGCCTTCGCCGAGTATCGCGGCGAGGAGATCCAGCCCGGTGACCACGCGCAGACCGATGCCGAGATCGACGATTTCATCCGCGAGCACGCGGAATCGGCCTATCACCCCTGCGGGACCGCCCGCGTGGGCGCGGTGGACGATCCGATGGCGGTGGTCGATCCGGAACTGCGCGTGATCGGGGTCGAGGGGCTGCGCGTGGCCGACAGCTCGATCTTCCCGCGGATCACCAACGGCAATCTGAACGGCCCGTCGATCATGACGGGCGAGAAGGCCGCCGACCACATCCTTGGACGGCAGATGCTGCGCGAGGATCCGGGCGCCTGACGCCTGAAACAAGAAGGCCCGCGCAGCGATGCGCGGGCCTTTTTCGTCAGGCGGCGTCGGTTTTCGCGGCGTCCGCCTTGGCCGGGACATAGTTCAGCACGGGCGCCAGCCAGCGTTCGACCTCGGCCAGGGTCATGCCCTTGCGTTCGGCATAATCGCGGGCCTGATCCTCTTCGATCTTGGCCACGCCGAAGTAATAGGCGTCGGGATGCGCCAGGTAGATCCCCGAGACCGAGGATCCCGGCCACATCGCCATGCTTTCCGTCAGCTCGACCCCCGTGGCGGCAGTCGCGTCCAGAAGGCGGAACAGCGTGTCCTTTTCCGTATGGTCGGGCTGCGCCGGATAGCCGGGCGCGGGCCGGATGCCGGCATAAGGCTCGCCGATCAGCTCCTGCGGAGAGAAGGTCTCGTCCTTGGCATAGCCCCAGTAGTCGCGCCGCGTGCGTTCGTGCAGCATCTCGGCCATGGCCTCGGCAAAGCGGTCGGCCAGCGCCTTGACCATGATCGCGCCGTAATCGTCGTTCGCGCGTTCATAGCGGGCCGCGATCTCGGATTCCTCGGGGCCGGCGGTCACGACGAAGCCGCCCACATGGTCCGCGATCCCCTCGGGGGCCACGAAATCCGACAGCGCGACATTCGGGCGACCGTTGCGCTTGGTCACCTGCTGGCGCAGCGTGTGCAGCGTCGCCAGCGTTTCGCTGCGGTCGGCATCCGTGAACAGGCGGATATCGTCGCCCACGGCATTCGCGGGCCAGAAGCCTACGACGGCGCGGGGCTTGAACCACTGGCCCTCGATGATGCGGGCCAGCATCTCCTGCGCCTCGGCGAACAGCTGGCGGGCGGCCTCGCCCTGCTTCTCGTCTTCCAGGATGCGGGGATAGACGCCCTTCAGTTCCCATGTCTGGAAGAACGGCGTCCAGTCGATATAGCGCGCGATCTCGGCCAGGTCCCAATCGTCGATGACGCGGGTGCCGGTGAAGCTGGGCGCGACGGGGTCGTAGGCGGACCAGTCCAGCGCGATGGCGTTCGCGCGCGCCGATGCCAGGGGCAGGCGGCTTTTCGCGGCCTCGGACCGTTCGTGGCGGTCGGCCACCTGCGCGTATTCCGCCCGCAGATCCGCGACATAGCCGTCCTTCTGCGTGGGCGACAGCAGCGCCGAGGCCACGCCCACCGCGCGGCTGGCATCGGTGACATAGACCGCGGGCCCGCGATCATAGCGGGGCGCGATCTTGACCGCCGTGTGGATCTTCGAGGTGGTCGCGCCGCCGATCAGCAGCGGAATGTCGAAGCCCTCGCGCTCCATCTCGGCGGCAACATGGACCATCTCGTCCAGGGAGGGCGTGATCAGCCCGGACAGGCCGATGATGTCGACCTTCTCCTCGCGGGCGACCTGCAGGATCTTCTGCGGGGGGACCATGACGCCAAGGTCGATGACCTCGAAATTGTTACAGGCCAGCACGACGCCCACGATGTTCTTGCCGATGTCGTGCACGTCGCCCTTGACCGTGGCCATCAGCACCTTGCCCGCGCTTTCGCGCTCGGTGCTACCGCCCTGGCGCTTCTCCTCCTCCATGTAGGGCAGAAGGACGGCGACGGCCTGTTTCATGACGCGGGCCGATTTCACCACCTGCGGCAGGAACATCTTGCCCGCGCCGAACAGATCACCGACCACGTTCATCCCGGCCATCAGCGGGCCTTCGATGACGTGCAGCGGGCGTTCGGCGGCCTGGCGGGCCTTTTCGGTGTCGGCCTCGATATATTCGGTGATGCCGTTGACCAGCGCGTGTTCCAGGCGCTTCTCGATGGGCCATTCGCGCCAGGACAGGTCCTTCTCGCGCTTCTGGCCGCCCCCGTCGCCGCGGAACTTCTCGGCGATCTCCAGCAGGCGCTCGGTCCCGTCGGGGCGGCGGTTCAGGACCACATCCTCGCAGGCCTCGCGCAGTTCGGGGTCGATCTGGTCATAGACGGCCAACTGACCCGCATTGACGATGCCCATGTCCATCCCGGCCTGGATGGCGTGATAGAGGAACACCGCGTGCATCGCCTCGCGCACGGGTTCGTTCCCGCGGAAGCTGAAGGACAGGTTCGACACGCCCCCCGAGACATGCGCATGCGGCAGGTTCGTGCGGATCCAGCGCGTGGCCTCGATGAAATCGACGCCGTAATTGTCGTGTTCCTCGATGCCCGTGGCGACGGCAAAGATGTTGGGATCGAAGATGATGTCCTCGGGGGGGAAGCCCACCTCGTCCACGAGGATGTCATAGGCGCGCTTGCAGATCTCGATCTTGCGGGCGGCGGTGTCGGCCTGGCCCTGTTCGTCGAAGGCCATGACGACGACGGCGGCGCCATAGGCAAGGCACAGCTTCGCCTGCTGGCGGAACTGCTCGACCCCTTCCTTCATGCTGATCGAGTTCACGACCGGTTTGCCCTGCACGCATTGCAGGCCCGCCTCGATCACCTCCCATTTGGAGCTGTCGATCATGATCGGCACGCGGGCGATGTCGGGCTCGGCGGCCAGCAGGTTCAGGAATTCGACCATGGCGGCGCGGCTGTCGATCAGCCCCTCGTCCATGTTGATGTCGATGATCTGCGCGCCGTTTTCCACCTGGTCGCGGGCGACATCCAGCGCCGCGGCATAGTCGCGGTTCTTGATCAGCTTGCGGAAGCGCGCGCTGCCGGTGACGTTGGTGCGTTCGCCGACATTCACGAACGGAATGTCCGAGGTCAGCGTGAAGGGTTCAAGGCCCGAGAGGCGAAGCAGGCGATCAGACATGGGCAAGCACCTTTCGCGGGCTGTGGGCGGCGACCGCGTCGGCGATGGCGCGGATATGGTCGGGGGTGGTGCCGCAGCAGCCGCCGACGACGTTCACCAGCCCCTCGGCCGCGAATTCGGCGACCTGGCGGGCGGTGTCGTCGGGGCCTTCGTCGTATTGGCCGAAGGCGTTGGGCAGCCCGGCGTTGGGATAGGCGCAGATGCGGGTATCCGCGACGCCCGCCATCTCGGCCAGGTGGGGGCGCATGGCGGCAGCGCCAAGTGCGCAGTTCAGGCCCACCGTCCAGGGGTTCGCGTGGCGGACGGAATACCAGAACGCCGTGGGGGTCTGCCCCGACAGCGTGCGCCCCGAGGCGTCGGTGATCGTCCCCGAGATCATCAGCGGGATCGCCTGGCCATGCTCCTCCATCGCCTGCTGGCAGGCGAAGATCGCGGCCTTGGCGTTCAGCGTGTCGAAGATCGTCTCGATCAGCAGGATGTCGGACCCGCCCTTGATCAGCCCGCGCGCCTGCTGAAGATAGGCGATGCGCAGCTGGTCGAAGGTGATCGCGCGAAAGCCGGGATCGTTCACGTCCGGGCTGATCGACGCGGTGCGGTTCGTCGGCCCAAGCGCGCCCGCGACGAAGCGGGGCTTGCCATCCTGCGCGGTGGCGCGGTCCAGGGCGCGGCGCACGACGCGCGCGCCTTCGACGTTCAGATCCTCGATCGCGTTCTCCAGCCCGTAATCGGCCTGCGCGATGGTGGTGGAGGAAAAGGTGTTCGTCTCGACGATATCGGCGCCCGCGATGGCATAGCGGTAATGGATGTCCTCGACCGCGTCGGGCTGGGTCAGGATCAGAAGGTCGTTGTTGCCCTTCTGCGGATGTTCGGAATGGTGCCTGCAGACATGGCCCGACCCGTGGCCGGTATAATCCTCCTCGGAGAGGTGCAGATCCTGGATCTGCGTGCCCATCGCCCCGTCGAGGATCAGGATGCGTTCATCGGCGGCGCGGTTCAGCGCATCGAAGGCGGGCGATCGGGGCAGGGACATGCAGGGGCCTTTCCTTTGAAGCCCGTGATATATGCCCCCAGCCACCCGCCTGCAAATTCATAGTTCTGCAGAAGATCATGAGCGGCCCTCATGTAAGGGCCGCCCGGACGGTGGGATCAGAAGCCGGCCTTGATCTTCTCGAACTCGGCCAGCTGGCGCTGGCGCTGCTCGGGGTCGTTCGGGGTCTGGGCCAGGACCGGCACGTCGATATCGGCCAGACCCTCCTGGACGGCGGGCTGGTCCTCGATCGTGGCCATCGCCTCGGTCGAGGTGTGGCCATAGCCGATCGCGTCCAGCAGGCCCTGACCGGCCTCGGGGGCAAGCCATGCGTTGATGAAATCGTACAGCTTGTCCTCGCTGCCCGGGCCGTCCTTCACGTTGACGAAGCCGCAGAAGAAGGTCGAGGACCCTTCCTCGGCCTCGCGCTGGAAGCCGACGGGATAGTCGTCCTCTTGCAGGTAGACGACACCGTCGTTCCACGACCATGCCACGTCCACCGCGCCCGAGGCCATCAGCTGCGCCTGTTCGGACGGGTCGGCCCAGTATGCGGCGACGTTCTGATGCGCCTGGCGCAGCCAGTCGGCGGCGGCCTGGAACTGTTCGTCGCTGACATCGGTCCAGTCGGTCGTGCCGGTCGCCAGATAGGCCAGCGCCCAGACGTCGTCCGCGCTGTCGGGCAACGAGGTGCGGCCCTGGTATTTCGGGTCGGTGAAGACCTGCAGGCTGGCCACATCCTCGGCCGGGACGGTCTCGCTGTTATAGGCGACGGCGGTGGCGCCCCAGTCGGTCGGGATGAACCAGACGCCCTGATCGTCCTTGAACACCTCGGAATCGAGGAAGCGCGGGGCGATCTTGTCGAAATTCGGGATGCGGTCGGTGTCCCAGGGCTCGATCAGGCCGGCGTCGCGATACTTGCCGACCATCTGGCTGCAGGGATGCACCGCGTCCGCGCGGAACCCCGAGGCCATCTTCTGGAACGCCTCGTCGTCGTCGCCATAGAAGGCGAAGGTCGGGCTGTCGCCATGCTGGTCGACATAGGCCTGGAATATCTCGGGGACCTCGAAGCCGGCCCAGTCGAAGATCGTCAGGTCGCCATCGGCCGCGAAGGCCGGCAGGGCCGCCGAGGCCGCAAGGATGGTGGTGGTCAGCAAGCGCATGTTTTTCCGGCCTCTCGGTTCGGGTTGATTGCCCGAACGCTAGCCGCCGCTTGTGGCCTGCGCAAGAAAAACGACTAGTCGTCCAGCATCTCGGGGCCGCCGGTGATCCTGGGGTCCGGCGTGCCGATCGCATCGGCATCCTTGCCCGCGTAATCGACGGCGTGAAGGATGGTCTGGATGGCCGCGATGCGGGCGCGCCGCTTGTCGTCGGACCGGATCACCGTCCAGGGGGCGATGGGCGAATGCGACAGGTTCAGCGTGTCGCGGATGGCGGTGGTGTATTCGTCCCACCGGGCCAGCCCCTCGACATCGACGGGGCTCAGCTTCCACTGCTTCAGCGGGTCCTGTTCGCGCGCAAGGAAACGGCGCAGCTGTTCGGCGCGGCCCACGTTCAGCCACAGCTTGACCAGGATCACGCCGTCATCGACCAGCGTCTGCTCGAAGCCCGGCAGCTGGCGGAAGAAGGCGTTGCGCTGGTGCTCGGTCGAGAAGTCGAACACCCGCTCCACCACGCCGCGATTGTACCAGCTGCGGTCGAACAGCGCGATCTCTCCGGCGGCGGGCAGGTGATCGACATAGCGCTGGAAATACCACTGGGTCGATTCACGCTCGGTCGGCTTGGGCAGCGCCACGATGTAGGACGAGCGGGGATTGAGGTTCTCGCGGACACGCTCGATCGTGCCGCCCTTGCCGGCGGCGTCGCGCCCCTCGAACAGCACGACGACGCGCTGGCCGCGATGGATCACGCAATGCATCATGCGCACCAGCTGCACCTGCAGCGCGTCCATGTGGTCGTTGTAGTCGCCCTTGGACATCTCGGCGTCGTAGGGATAGCCCTTGTCCAGGATGTCGTCCTTGTCGCCGTCCTCGACGGCCTTGCGGATCGCCTTGGGCGCGTCGTTCTGCAGATAATCGCCGATGCGGCCGACAAGCGGCATGTCGGGCATGTCCTTCGGAACCATGGCCTATCCCTCTCCGATGCGGTTCATGTCGTACCAGGTCGTCTGATAGATCTCGTTGATCCAGTTACCGTAGAGCAGATGCGCATGGCTGCGCCACCGGTTCGAGGGCGTGCGCGTCGGATCGTCGTCGGGATAGTAGTTGCGCGGCACGTCGATGGGTTTGCCCGCCTGCACGTCGCGGTCGTATTCGTCCTTCAGCGTCGTGCTGTCATATTCGAAATGGTTGAAGACATAGAGCGCGCGGTGCTTCGGGTCCGACAGCAGGCAGGGGCCGACCTCGGGGCTGGCCAGCAGGGTCGTCAGGTCGGGGCGGGCGTCGACATCCTCCTGCCGGATCTCGGTCCAGCGGCTGACGGGGACCAGCACATCGTCCGAGAAGCCGCGCAGATAGGGCGATGCCGGTTGCAGGTTCTGGTGGCGGAAGCAGCCGAAGGCCTTGGCGTCCAGCAGGTGCTTTTCCAGCCGGTGGAAATGCCAGGCCATCGCCATGCCCCCCCAGCAGACGCCGAAGGTAGAATGCACATGGGTCTGGGTCCAGGCGAAGACGCGCTCCAGCTCGTCCCAATAGGTCACGTCCGCGAAGGGCAGCTGCTCGATCGGGGCGCCGGTGATGACCAGCCCGTCGAACTTCTCGCCCGTGGCCTCGACATCGCGGAAGGGGCGATAGAAGCTCTCCATGTGGTCGGCAGCGGTGTTGCGGCTTTCGTGGTCCGACATGCGGATCAGCTGGAAGTCGATCTGCAGGGGCGTGGCGCCGATGACGCGGGCGAACTGGTTCTCGGTCTGGATCTTCTTGGGCATCAGGTTCAGCAGCCCGATGCGCAGGGGGCGGATGTCCTGCGTGGCCGCACGCCCCGGCGACATCACCATCACCCCTTCGTCCGACAGGATGCGATAGGCGGGAAGGTTCTCGTTCAGGGTGATGGGCATGTCAGCTTTCCTTGCGGGCGATCGCCAGCGCGATCAGGTCGTCGAAATCCTGGGGGCTGCGGATCTCGGCCACTTCCTCGGCCTTGACCGTCACGCCCAGCTTCGCCATCGCGGCATAGCGCGGCTGGCGGTGCGCCAGCGCGCGGGCATAGGTCCAGCGGATGAAGTCGTCGGGATTGACCTCGTGTTCGTCCAGCCCCTTCTCGACGCGATAGGCGACCCAGGCGCGTTCCAGGAACTGGGGCTGGTAATACATGGGCTTGGGCGCGCGGTCGAAGCGGCGCACCAGCTCGGCGGTATGGGCGTCCGACCCCTCGATCCAGACCATCAGCAGGTCGCGCGACAGGGCCTGCAGAACCGGATCGTCGGGATCGGTCGGGTCCACGACCTCGCAGATGGATCCGCCGCTGTCGCAGACGAAATGCGGGATGCGATAGATGTCGTCGGCGCGTTCGACGAAATGGCGCGTGTCCAGCAGGGCCGCGATCTCGGCGCGCTGATGCTGGTTCTGGCGGCGGCGGTATTCGTCGAAATCCAGCCCGCCGCGGCTCTGGCTGCCGGGCTTGCCCAGATAGGTGGACAGCGGCGCGAGGTTCTCGAAGGTGATGTTGCTGGCGATATACACGCTGTCGGACATCAGCAGCTCGCGCAGCAGCGGCACGCGCATCGCCTCGCGCTTGAAGTTGTCGGCGATGTATTCGCCCATGTAGCGGGTGCCGATCCGGTAATCGACCGAGTAGTGGAACCAGTCCCCGGTCTGGCGCAGCATCGTCGCAAGATAGGTCTTGCCCAGGCCCGACATGCCGAACAGCACGATCCGCTTGGACTGGGCGTTCCGCCATTCCTCGGCGCTGCGATAGATCATGCGGGGCTTCCTCTGTCAGATCGGTGATCTAGGTAGCGGCCCGCGGGGCGTTTTGAAAGACCCGAGGCGGCAAACGGAAAACGGCCCCGCGCTGGGCGGGGCCGTCAGTGCGATCCGTGCCGCTGTCAGAAGCGGTAGCCGATCCGCACGCCGACGCCCCAGGCGTCGTTGTCGCGCATGTCGGCGCGGGCGGTGTCGGGCGTGCCGGTTTCGGGCATCGCGTCGCCGACCCTGGTATAGTTCACGCCGGTCGTGATGCGCATGGGACCCTGGTTGTAGATCGCGGCAAGCGTGATCCCCTTGCGGCCGTTCGTCGGTGCCAGCGGCGACACGAGGTCGTCGCCCGCCTTCTCGAAGGTGAACGAGGCCGAGCCGGACCAGGTTTCGTTGAACTTGCGTGCGACGCCAAGCGTGTAGGTGGTCGTATCCTCCAGTTCGACCAGACCGCCGCCCGTGACGTTCACGAAGTTCGCGGGATCGACGCGGAATTCCGACCAGTCCACCCACCGGACCGAGCCGAAGACCAGCGTGTCGGGCGCGACGCCCGTCTGGAATTCCAGGTTCCAGCTTTGCGGCGTCTTGACCGTGGTGACCGAGTCGCCCGCCAGCAGCGGCAGGTCGGGCAGCGGGCCGGCACCGTCGGGATCGACCAGCGGGCCGGTCTCGACCGTGTCGAAATCGTGCTCGACCTCGGAGTTGTAGGTCAGCGAGACGCGTGCCGCGATCTCGGGCTTCTCCCAAGCGACGCCTGCGACCCAGCCGATGGCGGTGTCGTCGTCCAGTTCCACGTTGTAGCCCGAGACGGGTCCGTAGGCGAGGCCGCTCAGCCCCACCTCGCCGCTGGCGCGCGATCCGCGGATACCGCCATGGACCGAGAACTGGTTCGGCATCTTGTAGCGCCCAAGCGCGGTGAAGGTGGTGCTGTCCACCTTCGCGAAGGTGCCGCCCAGCAGGGGCGTGCCGCCATCGATCGCACTAGGGTAGCGGATGTCGGCGCCGAAGGGCTGCTCGACGATGATCGCACCCGAGAACGCCTCGGTGAACTGGTGTTTGTAGGCAAGGCCGGTAAAGCCGTAGCCCTGCGCCACGTCGCCCGTGGCCGTGCCGCCCGGATAGAGGCCGGGGATCGCCACGTCGGTCCCGTCGACCGACGGGTCCACGCCGCCGAAGCTCAGCTCGACATAGTTCCCCTCCTCGAACAGTGCCGAAAGTGATTGGGGCGCGCGTTCGATCCCGCCCGCCAGCAGCGGTGAGGCGCCCACAAGCAGGGCCGCGACACCTGTCAGTGCAATCTTCATGTTCATTCCTCCCTATGGACGCGAACGCCCTGGATCACAGGATTATGCCAAACATGTTACCGATCAATTGCCCTGTCGAGCTTACGTGACGTTATGGTCATGCAATTGCGGGCCAAGTTTCATTTCTGCAACTGCGCTTTTGCGCGGTGTGAAGGGTGGACAAACCCGGCATCCCGTGAAAAGGGGAACTGCCAAACGATCTTGCCGCAAGGATACCCCCATGCAGATTCGTGAGGCTCTCACTTTCGACGACGTGCTTCTGGTTCCCGCAGCCTCGACGGTCATGCCGTCCACGGCCGATGTGACCACGCATGTCACCCGTTCCATCCGGATGAACATCCCGCTGCTGTCCTCGGCGATGGATACCGTCACCGAAAGCCGGATGGCCATCGCCATGGCCCAGTCGGGCGGCATCGGCGTCATCCATCGCAACCTGACGACCGAGCAGCAGGCCAACGAGGTCCGCCGCGTCAAGCGCTTCGAGAGCGGGATCGTCTACAACCCGATCACCCTGCGCGCCGACCAGACCCTGGCCGATGCGAAGGCGCTTCAGGACCGCTTCAACGTCACCGGCTTCCCCGTGGTGGATGCCGAGGGGCGCGTGGTGGGCATCGTCACGAACCGCGACATGCGCTTTGCCAGCGACGACCGCACCCCGGTCAGCGCCATGATGACCGCCGACCGTCTTGCCATCCTGCAAGAGCCCGCCGACCGGCAGGAGGCCATCGACCTGATGAAGGCGCGCCGGATCGAGAAACTGCTGGTGACCGACGGGTCGGGCAAGCTGACCGGCCTGCTGACGCTGAAGGATACCGAGAAGGCCGTGCTGAACCCGCTTGCCTGCAAGGACGACCTGGGCCGCCTGCGCGTTGCCGCCGCATCGACGGTCGGCGACGAGGGCTTCGAGCGCAGCTGTGCGCTGATCGACGCGGGCGTGGACATGGTGGTGATCGACACCGCGCATGGCCATTCCGCGGGCGTCGCCAAGGCGGTCGAGCGCGTGAAGGCCTATAGCAGCACCGCGCAGGTCGTCGCCGGCAATGTCGCCACCGCCGAGGCGACCCGCGCCCTGATCGGTGCAGGCGCCGATGCGGTGAAGGTCGGCATCGGCCCCGGCTCGATCTGCACCACGCGCGTCGTGGCGGGTGTCGGCGTTCCGCAGCTGACCGCGATCATGGACGCATCCGCCGCTGCAGGCGACACGCCCATCATCGCCGATGGCGGGATCAAGCTGTCGGGCGATTTCGCCAAGGCCATTGCCGCCGGTGCAAGCTGCGCCATGGTCGGCAGCGCCATCGCGGGCACGGATGAAAGCCCCGGCGAGGTGATCCTGTACCAGGGCCGCAGCTTCAAGTCCTATCGCGGGATGGGCTCGCTGGGGGCGATGGCGCGCGGCTCGGCCGACCGCTATTTCCAGAAGGACGCGGCGACGGACAAGCTGGTGCCCGAAGGTATCGAGGGCCAGGTTCCCTACAAGGGTCCGGCAGGCAACGTGATCCATCAGCTGGTCGGCGGCCTGCGCGCGGCGATGGGCTATACCGGTTGCGCCACGGTCCCCGAGATGCGCAAGGGCTGCGAGTTCGTCCGCATCACCAATGCGGGCCTGAAGGAAAGCCACGTCCACGACGTGCAGATCACGCGCGAGAGCCCGAACTATCGCATGGGCTGATGCCTGCGCCAGCTTGACGAACCGGCCCCGCGACCATCAGGTCCGCGGGGCTTTTTCATGCCCGCGCCACGGGGTCGCATCCGCTGCGGCAGGGGGCTAGGCTACACCATCTGCAATTCTTGGCGACTGGGGGTCCGATGGCTATGGGTGGCGATCTGCGGGAATGGCGCGTGACGGGGATGGATTGCGGGTCCTGCGCGGCCAAGCTGCGCGGGGCGGTCGAACGGCTGCCCGGCGTGTCCGAGGTCGAGGTGACGCTGATGGCCGAACGGCTGAGCCTGCGGCTGGATGAAAGCGGCAGCCCGGACGCGGTTGAAAGCGCCGTCAGGGGGATCGGCTTCGGCATCCACGACCCGGATATGCCGGGGGGGCCGGACGCCGGCTTCGTCATGCCGGGGGATGCGGATGACCCACCGGGCGAGACCGCCTGGTATCGTGGTGCCAAGGGTCGGCTGGTGCTGGTAACCGGTGCGCTTCTGGTCATCGCATGGGGCATCGGTGCGGTGACGGATCAGGCATGGTCCCGCTGGGCCTTCGTCGCTGCCACTCTGCTGGGTGTCGCGCCCGTCGCCCGCAAGGCATGGCGCATGGCACGGATCGGCATGCCCTTTACCATCGAGATGCTGATGAGCATCGCTGCAGGGGGCGCATTGATCATCGGCGCCGAGGAAGAGGCCGCACTTGTCGTGTTCCTCTTTGCGGTCGGGGAACTGCTGGAGGGGTTCGCCGCCGGACGTGCCCGCGACGGGATCCGTGCGCTGTCGGCCCTGATCCCGAGAACCGCCCTGCTGGAGGGGCCACAGGGCACGACCAAGGTGGCTGCGTCACGCCTGCGCATCGGCCAGGTGGTGCTGGTGCGTCCGGGGGACAGGATACCGGCGGATGGGCAGATCGTCGAAGGACGCTCGGGCGTGGATGAAAGCCCGATCACGGGGGAAAGCCGACAGGTGCCCAAGACCGAGGGAGAAGACGTCTTCGCAGGCTCGATCAATGCCGATGCCGCGCTGCGGGTCCGCGTGACCCGTCACCCCTCGGACAACACCATCGCCCGTATCGTCAAGCTGGTGCAGGAGGCCGAGAGCGCCCGCGCCCCGACCGAACGCTTCATCGACCGGTTCAGCCGCATCTACATGCCGGTGATCGTGGGGCTGGCGATCCTCGTGGCCGTGATACCGCCCCTCGCGCAGGGTGGGGGTTGGACCGACTGGACCTACAGGGCGCTGACGCTGCTGCTGATCGGCTGCCCCTGTGCGCTGGTGATCTCGGTCCCGGCATCCATCGCCTCGGGGATGGCGGCGGGGGCAAGGCAGGGGATGCTGATGAAGGGGGGCGCCGTGATGGAGAACGTCGCCCGCATCACCCATGTCGCCTTCGACAAGACGGGGACGCTGACGGAAGGCCGGCCCGTGGTCACCGATATCGAGGGAGAGGATACCGCAAGGCTGCTGACGCTGGCTGCTGCCGTGGAACAGGGTGCAAGCCATCCGCTGGGACGGGCGATCCTTGCGAAGGCAGAGGGGCAGGCGCTGCCCCGTGCGCAGGCGGCGTGCGCCATACCCGGAATGGGGACCGAGGCAGAGGTGGAGGGGGTGCGCACCACCATCGGCTCGGTCCGGCTGGCAACCGAGCGGGGGGTGATGACACCGGAATGGGCCATGCGCGCCCAGATGCTGGAGGATGAGGGCAAGACCGTCGTGCTGCTGTGGCAGGAGGGCGTGATAGGGCTGATCGCCCTGCAGGACGAGGCCCGACCCGATGCCGCGCAGGCCATCCGCGATCTGCGCGCGCTGGGGGTCGTTCCCGTGATGCTGACGGGGGACAACGAGCGGACGGCCGCGACCATCGCCGGGGCGCTGGGGATCGATCATCGCGCGGGGTTGCTGCCTGCCGACAAGGTCGATGCGATGCGCGAGCTGGCACGCGACGGTCACGCGATGATGGTGGGGGACGGGATCAACGACGCGCCCGCGCTGGCCTCGGCGCATGTGGGGATCGCGATGGGCTCGGGGACCGATGTCGCGCTGGAAACGGCACATGGCGCGATCCTGCGCGACAGGGTGGGCGATGTCGCCGGGCTGATCCGGCTTGCCCGTGCGACGATGGGGAACATCCGTCAGAACGTCGCCATCGCGCTGGGATTGAAGGCGCTGTTCCTACTGACCACCATCGCCGGGGTGACCGGCCTCTGGATCGCGATCCTGGCCGATACCGGCGCGACGGTGCTCGTCACCGCGAATGCGCTGCGGCTGTTGCGGTTCCGCGCGTCGGGGGCGCTCAGCCCCCGACCCTGACCACGACCGACAGGCCGGGGGCCAACTGTGCGGCCTGCTGCTGATCGGGCGAGATGGCGATGCGGACCGGCAGCCGCTGGGCGATCTTGGTGAAGTTCCCCGTCGCGTTCGATCCCGAGAGCAGGCTGAACTCGGATGCCGTGGCGGGCGAGAACGCCTCGACCTGTCCGGTGAAGTCGGCGCCGGGGATCGCATCGACCGTGAAATCGACCGCATCGCCGGGTTTCATCCCCGCCAGCTCCGTCTCGCGGAAATTCGCGATGATCCACAGGTCCGACCCCACCTCGGCCACCAGCGAGGTGCCCGGTGTCACGTATTGCCCGACGCGGACCGACAGCGCCCCAAGGCGGCCATCGTCCTGCGCACGGATCACGGTGTTCTCCAGGTCGATCCGGGCCAGCTCCACCGATGCCTCGGCCGAGGCGATGTCGGCTTCGCGCGAGGACAGCGCCACCTTGGCGGACGCGATGGCCTCGGACTGCACGTCCAGCTGGGCCTCGGCCTGCGTGACGGCGGCATCGGCCTGATCCAGCGCCTGCCGTGCCTGGTCGGCGGTCGATTGCGAGGCGACGCCCCGATCCTGCAGCCGGTTCGCGCGGTCCCATTCCGATTGCGCGTTCGCCTGGGCGGCGCGCGCGGATGCGACGCCGGCCTCGGCGGCGCGGCGGGCGGCCTCGGCCGAGGCGACGCCCTGGCGGCCGACCTGCAGCGCGGCGCGCGCGGCCTCCAGCTGGGCCTCGGCCTGTGCCAGCTTCTGGCGGAAGATGCGGTCGTCGATGCGGGCGATCACGTCCCCCTTCGAGACCGCCTGGAAATCCGTCGCCTCGACGGCGCTGACATATCCCGACAGCTGAGGAGAGATCGTGGTGACCTTGCCCCGGATATAGGCGTTCTCGGTCGTGGGGGCCGAGGGGTGGAAGGGCGGCAGATGCCAGGCGAACAGCAGCAGCGCCACGCCTGCCGCACCGATGAGCATTGCGATGAGGGTCGGAAGAAGCTTGGTCTTGGTCATGTCGCGGATCCGATATGTTCCTGTTCCGTCGCGGCGGGCGCCAGCCATTTGGCGATGCGGTCGCGCAGCAGGTGCATCACCAGCGCGAAGGCCGCCAGCGAGGCCGCAAGGAAGATGAGGGTATAGGCATCGTCATAGGCCATCACCGTGGCCTGCTGCGCCGCGTCCTGCGCGATCTGGGCCACGGCCTGCGCCTGCCGCGCAGTGGCGTCGGTCAGCCCCGGCTGCAACTGCGCCATGCGCGTCGCGATGGCGTTCGCGGTCTGGGTGTCGCCGATGGCAAGCTGTTCGGTCAGCGCCTGGTAATGCGCTGCCTGACGATGGGTGATGAGGGTCGAGAACAGCCCCGAGCCGATGACGCTGCCAAGGCTCTGGGTCGAGATGAAGACGATGATGAAGGACAGCAGGTATTGCGGCCCGCGGGCAAGCGCCGTCAGCAGCCCCGCCATCATCGCGGGAACCATGAAGACCATGCCCGCGAAGGCGATGAGCCCCTGGCTGATCAGCATCTGGTGGGGCCGCGTCAGGACGGTCGAATGGGTATCCATCCACGCCCCGCCCGCGATGATCAGCAGCGCGACCAGGTGGAACTTCGCCACGCGGTCGGGGCGCATCCACGCCACGCAGGCCAGCGCGCCAAGCACGGTCCCCGCGACGATGACGCCGAACATGGTGCCCATCTGTTCGCCCTGCAGCCCCAGGACCTGGAACATGCGCGGCGCGCCCGAGCTTTGCTCGGACAGCAGCAGGCGCAGCAGCAGCAACGCTCCGGTCAGGTGCAGGATCGCGGGGCTGAACAGCCAGCGGATGTCCAGCAGCGGTGCCTCGCGGTTCAGTTCGATCATGGCGCCCGCGGCAAGGGATGCGACGGCCACGGCAAGGGTCCAGATGATCCACGGCTCGGACCAGTAATGGGCCGGGCCCATGACGAAGCCGGTGACGATCCCCGCAAAGCCCGTGCCCAGCAGCACGAAGCTGACGAGGTCCATCGCCTTGATGACCTTCATGTGCGGCACGGGGCGCAGCGGCAGCAGGAACACCAGCGCCAGCGACGCCATCGACAGCCCAAGCGATGTGAGGTGGACCCATTCCAGCCCTCCGTCTCCGATCAGCCAAGGCGACACGATCCAGGCGATGCTGGTCCCCGACATGATCAGCGCCATCGCCAGCGGCATGCCCAGCCGCATCTTCCAGGACTGCTCCAGCGGTTCCAGCATGTAGAGGAAGGCCAGTGTCGAAAGCGGCGCCGCTGCGGCACCCGCAAGGAAGTGCAGCACCACGGCCGAGCGCATGTCGCTGACCCAGAGCACCGCGAAGGCCACCACGACGTGGATCGCGATGCCCCATTCGGCAAAGCGGCGCAGCCCGTATTGCGTGCGCAGCTTGATCAGCATCAGCGGCAGCGCCGCGCGCGGAACCATGTAGGCGATCAGCAGCCAGCTGGCATCGGTGGTCGTGACGCCCAGTTCGCCCGCGAAGCTGGGGATGTTCGTGATCAGGAAGCCCTGATCCAGCCCCTGCGTGATCGCCAGCAGCGCGGCGGCGGCCATGTAGGCCAGCGCCTGCGGGACGGGCAGGGGGGGATGTGCTGCGGGGGCCTGGCTCATGACGAGCGCCGTGCGATGTTCGCGGCGATGGCGTCCAGCACATGGCGGGCGGTGGTCAGGTCGTCCTCGGGGATGCCCGCGATCACGTCCTGGCGCATCGCCGTGCTGAAGGCGACGATCTGGCTGCCCTGGCCCTTGTCGGTCAGGAACACCGCGTTCTTGCGGGCGTCCCCCTTGATCGGGCGGCGTTCGATGAAACCGTCGGCGGCCAGCCCGTCCAGCTGCCGCTTCAGCGTGGGCGTCTCGATGCCCAGCTGCGCGGCAAGCGCGGTCTGGGTCATGCCCTGTTCGCGGTGCAGCGTGGTGATGATCTTGGCGCGGGCCATGGTCAGGCCCATGTCGCGCGCGGCCTCGTCGAAATGCCGGCGCAGGTCGCGCATCACTGCCAGAAGAGAGTCGATGATGCTTGTATCGGTCATGTCATTAGCTGGCTAACGTTTCGGTTCGTTAGTCAGCTAATGAAGCATGGCGCGGGCCGCAACCCGGGCGGGGCGAATGGCAGCTATGCGTCGGGCGCGAAGGTCAGCGACCATTCCTGCATCTGCTGGGGCGACAGGACGCTGATATCCTCGGGGGCGGTGCGCAGGGCGGGGATCATCATGCGCAGATCGACGCCCATCTCGGTCAGATAGTCCATGACGCTGGCCTGCGCGCGCTGCACGTCGCTGACGGCCATGAAGGCGGGCAGGATCGCGTTCTTGCCGAAGTAGTGCTGGTGCACGCCCACGGTCGATCCCTCGTCGGCGCGGCGTTCCGTGCCGCCTGCCAGCATGTAGGGGCAGGCCGACATGCAGACCGAACCCTGCGCGATCCGCGTGTCGTATCCCGCGCCCCGGATCGTGCGCCCGATGGCCAGCGCATCCGCGACAGAACCGCCCGAGCTGTCCAGCGACACCTCGGACGCGGCGGGGCGGGTTTCGTCCAGCCATTCGGCAAAGCGGTCGGCATCGCCTACGGCGATCTGGCCCTCGATCACGATGGCGTCGTCGGTTTCGCTGAACTCCAGCTGCTTGGGCATGGGGCGCATCGCGGGCGCGCCCGGTTCTGCGGGGCGCAGGTCGGGGCGATAGGGGCGGACGGACGGACCTTCCTGCGGGGTGAACAGGCCCGGCGCGGCATTGCCCGGATCGTCGCGCAGGTCGATCGCCACGATGGCCACGCCCAGCACGACCTGCGCGATGAGCACCGACCGGATCGCGGATTGAGGAGAGGAGAACAGTCGCATCCCCTCAGTCCCGCCGCGCCTGCGCCGCATCGTGCTCGCGCAGCAGTTCCGATGCCGCCAGCGCGGCGCGCAATTCGCCCACCGTCATCCGGTCATCCGTGTGATGCAGCCCGCGCCCCGACCGGATCGCGGCCTGCACGACGACCATGATGAAGACCAGGACGGCGGGCAGCAGGTCGATGGATATGGCGCCCGCCCATGCAGGCACGAAGTTGCGGGCATAGACGATGACCGCATCCGCGCCCGACATGGGGGTATAGACCGCCTCGTCGGGCTGGGGCAGGGCCTCGACCTCGGACGCGGCCTGGCCCAGGGTGCGCGCGCGCTGATCGACCAGCCCCAGCACCGAGGCGATGGTGCTGGACTGCCCCTGCCGGATCCCTTCCGTGCTGCCGTCCAGTTCGGGCAGGATCGCGGATTCCGACAAGTCCTGCGCAGCCCGCGTGACCAGCGGCGCGGGGTTCAGCTGCCGCAGGCGGGTGATCATGCCCGCCAGCTCGACCGCATCCTCCGAGAACTGGACGGTCCGATCCTCGAGCGGGCCCGCGCCGACGGCGATGCCGCGCATCCGCGACAGGACGGCGTTCCCCTGGGCGAAGGTGTCCTCGATCGGGCCCTCGGCCTCGATCAGCTGTGTTTCGAGGGCCGTCAGCTCGGCCCCCTTCTGGGTCAGAACGCGAAAGACCGCGCCGCGCCCTTGGAAGCCCGACAGCGTGCCGCCTTCCTCTTGTGCGGACAGGTCGTCGAAGCTTTGGCGCACGCGGGCCACGTCGCGCGACAGGGCCTGCCCCGCGACCGCGTTCGCGTGCGCACGCTCCAACGAGGACTGATAGGATTGCACCGTGTTGGCCATGTGCGTTTCGACCGCCGCACCGCCCGCAAGGGCCGCGGCGTTCAGCCAGGACGACATCGCGACGATCGCCACGCAGCCCAGGCACATCGCCAGCAGCAGCCCCATCCGCGACGCCGCGCTGCGCATCGCGGGCAGCAGCCGCAGCAGATAGGACCAGAACACGAAGATCCCGACCGAGACCGCGATGGAATAGGCCAGCGCCGCGAAGGTGGTCCAGATGCCCGGCTGATCCAGAAGCGACCTGACCCCCAGATAGGTATAGATCCCCGAGGCCGATGCCAGCACCCCGAGCGCGGTCGAGGTGAAGGTGTCGAGCCAGTCGAGATGGCGCTCCAGTTCCCGGGCATAGCGGTCGCCCTGGGTTCCGTGCTGCGGGCTGGGCGGCGCGTCATGCGGCCGGCCGGTCATGGGGCCGGTCGGGGGTGCGTCGGTCATCGGTTCTCCGTGGATGCAGGTGCGGCAGGACGCAGTTTCACCATTCGCGGCCCTGTTGTCGACATTCGCGGCTTCACGCTTGCATGAGCGTGATCGCGCTGGTCAAAGACGGTCATGCTGTTCGATCTTCCCACACCCGATGCGCCCTGGCGCGGTTTCAGCGCCGACCCTGCGGCTTGGCTTCTGGTCTTGGCGATGGCGGTGTTCCTGCGCCGGTCGCCGGTCGCGGTGCTTCTGGCGGCGGTGGTGCTGGTCTCGCCGCTGTCGGGTCTGGGGCGGATGCTGGCCTCGGGGCAGGCGGCGCAGCTGCTGGTGGCGATGCTGCTGGCGGGGCCTGCGATGGCCGCGGCCCGGCCCGTGGCGGTCGCCTGGCCGCTTCTGCCGCTGGCGGTCGTGGCCGCGCATGTCCCCCGCCTGGCCGAGCTGGCTTGGTTCCATGCGCCCTCGCTGCCCGCGATCATCGTCCTGCTGGCGGCGTGGTGCTTCTGGAGGCGGGGGCCCGCGCGCCTGCCCATGATCGCGCTTGGGGCGACACTGGTCGCCATCGGTGCCGCATTGCTTTCGGCGGGCGATATCCTCTATCCCCACCATATCGAGGGCGCCGCGATCTGGGGTCTGCCGGTCATGCTGGATCAGCGCCTTGCGGGGCTGGTCCTTGCCGTGGGGGCGGGACTGCCATTGCTGATCAGCGGCGCGCTTTTGCCACGACGCCCCAAGACCTGAAGGCCAGCCATGACCCCCGCCGCCCGCATCGCCGCCGCAGCCGAAATTCTCGACCGTATCCTGGAAGGCACCCCCGCCGAGGCCGCGCTGCTGCGCTGGTCGCGCGCCAGCCGGTTTGCGGGGTCCGGGGACCGTGCCGCGCTGCGCGACCTGGTCTTCGGCGCGCTGCGCCGTCGCGACAGCCTTGCCGCGCTTGGGGGCGCGCTGACGGGGCGGGGGCTGATGATCGGCCATCTGCGCGCCGAAAGCGGTGACCCCGCCGCGATCTTCACGGGCGAGAGGCACGCCCCCGCCGCCCTGACCGACCACGAGGCCGCGCATGTCGCCCCCGCCGATCTGCCGGACGACCTGCCCGACTGGCTGCGCCCCCGCTGGAACGAGGCGCTTGGTTCCGACGCGGCCCCTGTCGCGCGTGTCATGACCGAACGCGCGCCGGTCTGGCTGCGCGTCAATCCGCAGCGCGGCACGCCGGATGCCGCGATGGCGGCGCTGGCCGAGGCCGGGATCGAGACCGCGCCGCATCCCGACCTGCCCACCGCCCTGCGCATCACCCGCAACGAACGCAAGCTGGCCCAGAGCGCGCCCTACAAGGACGGTCTGGTTGAGCTGCAGGACCTGTCGCCGCAGATCGCCTGCGCGATGCTGCCGCTGAAGGCGGGCGACACGGTGCTGGATTTCTGCGCGGGCGGGGGCGGCAAGTCGCTTGCCCTTGCCGCGCGCGAACCTGACGCGCGCTACCTTGCGCATGACGCCTCTCCCGCCCGCCTTGGCGATCTGCCCGCGCGGGCGGCCCGTGCGCATGCCCGGATCCGTGTGGTCGAGGCGCCGCGCGATCCGGTCGATCTGCTGGTCGCCGATGTGCCCTGTTCGGGCAGCGGCACGTGGCGTCGGGGGCCGGATGCGAAATGGCGACTGGACGAGGATGGCCTGCAAGGGCTGCTTGCCCTTCAGGCCGAGATCCTCGATCGGGTGGCGGGGCTGGTGAAGCCCGGCGGCCACCTGGCCTACATGACCTGTTCCCTCCTGCGGGACGAGAACGACGCGCAGGTCGAGGCGTTCCTTGCCCGCCATCCGCGGTTCACGCTGCAGACGCGCCGGCTGATGACCCCGCTGGATGCCGGGGACGGGTTCTTCGTCGCGCTGATGCGATGCGGCTGACCGCGATTAACCGCACATTAACCGCTTTGCGGTCATCCTGGCCCCTGCCGAAGGATCAAGGGGCGAATCGCATGGGCTTTCTGGACCGTCATCTGCGGATGTCGCGCAACGCGACGATGACCGCCATGCCGCTGCTGCTGGCACCGATGGCGGTGGGGGCGGGCCTGCTGATGGTCGCACCCGAGGCCGCGCTTGGACGCTCGGCGGTGATCGGGGCCAGCGTGGCGGTCGCGTGGTATCTTCTGGGCGGCGCGCTGTCGCTGCAGCAGGCGATGCGGGGCATCGCGTCCAGGCGCGCGCTGAAGGCGATCCGGGGCGAGGTCGCGGCGACCGACGAACCCGTCTGGGTCTGCGATCCCGATGGGCTGGTCCTGTTCCAGAACCGCGCCGCGCGTCACGCGTTCGAGGATCATACCGGACGCCCCATCGCGGGGCTGTTCACGCGCCGACGCGCCGATGCGCAGGGCGATATCGACGACCTGATCGCACGCGCATGGCGCTATGGCACGGCCGAGCTGTCGGTCGGCCCCGACGAGACGCTGGTGCTGGGCAGCCTTCCCGACGCGCCGCTGCAGATCTGGACGCTTCAGGGCAACGGCAGCGAGCCTGCCGTCATCGACATCGCGATGAGCCTCGAGGCCGAGTCTGCGGACGAGTTCGAGGCCATCCCCGTCGCGTTGCTGCGACTGGCCGCGGATGGCACGATCCTTCGCGCGAACCGCAGCGCGCGCGACCTGCTGGACGGGCGCACCGAATGCGCCGATCGCAGCATCGCCACGATCCTCGATGGCCCCGGACGGCCCGTGACGGAATGGATCGCGGATGTCGCGGCCGGGCGTGTCGTGAACACGACCGAGATGTTGCGCCTGCGCCACCCCGAAGGCCGCGGCCCCGAGCTGCGAGAGCGGCACTTCCAGATCTCGCTGGCGCGCGATGCCGCGCGGGCCGATCGCCTGACGGCGGTGATGACCGATGCAAGCGCGCTGAAGACGCTCGAGGCGCAGTTCGCGCAAAGCCAGAAGATGCAGGCCATCGGCCAACTGGCCGGCGGTGTCGCGCATGATTTCAACAACCTTCTGACGGCGATCAGCGGGCATTGCGACCTGCTGATGCTGCGGCGTGACGAATGCGACCCGGATTACGCCGACCTCGACCAGATCAGCCAGAACGCCAATCGCGCGGCGGCGCTTGTCGGGCAGCTGCTGGCGTTCTCCCGCAAGCAGACATTGCGCCTGGAGGTGCTGAACCTGCGCGAGACGCTGGCCGACCTGACCCATCTGCTGAACCGCCTGGTGGGCGAGAAGGTCGGCCTTGCGATCACCTACGACCCCGCGCTGCGGGCCGTCCGCGCCGACAAGCGCCAGCTTGAACAGGTGATCATGAACCTCGTGGTGAACGCGCGGGATGCGATGCCAGATGGTGGCCAGATCTCGGTCCGGGCCGAGAATGCCGCCATGTCCGACACGGTGCAGCGCGACGATGTCGCCATGCCGCCGGGCGATTACGTCCGCATCGTCGTGCGCGACGAAGGCACCGGCATCGCGCCCGAGCATCTTGCCAAGATATTCGAGCCCTTCTTCACCACCAAGCGCATCGGCGAGGGGACGGGCCTTGGCCTGTCCACCGCATACGGGATCGTCAAGCAGACCGGGGGATACATCTTCTGCGACAGCGCGATGGGGAAGGGCACGACCTTCTCGATCTATTTCCCCGCGAACGAGGCCGTCATCCCCGAGGCAGTCGCCCCAAGGCCCGCGCCGCAGGTCCGGCAGGCCGAACGCGCCACCGTGCTGCTGGTCGAGGACGAGGCCCCCGTCCGCGCCTTCGCCGCGCGCGCGCTGCGGCTGAAGGGCTATGACGTGATCGAGGCCGCCACTGGCGAAGAGGCGCTGAAGGCGCTGGAGGAACAGTCGCGCGCCGTGGACATCTTCGTCACGGATGTCGTGATGCCGGGAATGGACGGCCCCGCCTGGGTCCGCAAGGCGCGCGAGACGCATCGCGCGGCCAAGGTCATCTTCATGTCGGGCTATACCGAGGACGTGTTCGTGGACGGCCAGGTTCCCGTCGCGGGCGCCAGCTTCCTGTCCAAGCCCTTCACCCTGTCCGAGCTGGCCGATGCCGTGGCCGCCCAACTTTCGTCAGGCGGCCCGACCCTTCACTAGATGCTGTCGTACAGCATCATGTCCTCGGCCATCAGTTCGCGCAGGTCCTCCTCGGCCTCGTCGGACAGGGCGACATCGACGCTTGGCGGGACGTTGATGCGCGGCAGTTCGATCGCGCAGTCGAGCCGGTTCTCGAGGAAGTCCACGAAGTCCTGGATCTGCTCATAGCGGAAGATGCAGTCGGCATGGGCATCGCCATCGGTCAGGAAGCCCGCCTGCGACCCGATGCCCAGCCGCGACGGACCGTCATCGGCGGCATAGAGTTCCGCAAAGCGCGCGAAGCTGACACCCTGCATCGCGTGGTGGGGGTCGTCGTGATCGTCGCGCAGCTTGAAGCGGTACCAGCTGCGCAGCCAGTCGACGGGTTCGCGCATGAGCGCGACGGTCGTGAAGGCCTCGCCCGTCTGCGCCTGAAGCCAGGGGCCGACATGGCGACGGAAGGTCGCGACATCGGTGTGCTTCAGCATGGCGGGCCGCTGCAACGCCGCCGAGGCAAGCGATTCCAGCGCCATCTCGATCGCCGAAGAACCGGTCTTGGGGTTTGCCAGGAATACGAGCCTTTGTTCCCAGAATATCAGCATGCCAGTCGTCGATCCTCGGATTTCGTTTTCCCAAACCGGAATATCGAAAGCGGGCGTGCGTGTAAACGGTTCGTTAAGACATCGCCGCCTATGCTTGGCGGGCGGATGGGATGTTAACCAAGATCATCTTGAAATCGTCTGTGAACTGTCGCATCTATGGGCAGAACAAGAAGCGAACATCCACCGGTGTTTTGATTGCCCCGAACGGGGGGCTGTGGAATAACAAGGATGATTGAATGGCACAGGCGAGCATTTTCGACATGACTGACAAACGGACTGCCGACAAGCAGAAGGCCCTCGACAGCGCCCTGGCCCAGATCGAACGCCAGTTCGGCAAGGGCTCGATCATGAAGCTTGGCAAGGACAGCCCCGTCGCCGAGATCGAGGCGACCTCGACCGGCTCGCTTGGCCTCGATATCGCGCTTGGCATCGGCGGCCTGCCGAAGGGCCGCATCATCGAGATCTTCGGGCCGGAAAGCTCGGGCAAGACGACGCTGACGCTGCACGTCGTGGCCGAGGAACAGAAGAAGGGCGGGGTCTGCGCATTCGTCGACGCCGAGCACGCGCTGGATCCGCAATACGCCAAGAAGCTGGGCGTGAACCTGGACGAGCTGCTGATCAGCCAGCCCGACACGGGCGAGCAGGCGCTGGAGATCGTGGACACGCTGGTCCGCTCGGGCGCGGTGAACCTCGTGGTGGTCGACTCGGTCGCGGCGCTGACGCCCAAATCCGAGATCGAGGGCGACATGGGCGACATGCAGATGGGCAGCCAGGCCCGCCTGATGAGCCAGGCCATGCGCAAGCTGACCGCCAGCATCGGGCGCAGCAACTGCATGGTGATCTTCATCAACCAGATCCGCATGAAGATCGGCGTCATGTTCGGCAGCCCCGAGACGACCACGGGCGGCAACGCGCTGAAGTTCTATGCCTCGGTCCGCCTGGACATCCGCCGCACCGGTTCGGTCAAGGACCGCGACGAGGTGACGGGCAACACGACCCGCGTGAAGGTCGTCAAGAACAAGGTCGCGCCTCCGTTCCGGCAGGTCGATTTCGACATCATGTACGGCCAAGGCATCAGCAAGGTCGGCGAGTTGATCGACCTGGGCGTGAAGGCCGGCGTGGTCGAGAAGTCGGGCGCCTGGTATTCCTATGGCGACGAGCGTATCGGCCAGGGCCGCGAGAACGCCAAGCAGTTCCTGCGCGACCGCCCCGAGATCGCCTATGCGATCGAGGATAAGATCCGCGCCAGCCACGGGTTGGAGTTCGGCATGGATGGCGGCGAGGGCGACGACGCCCTGACCGAGGACTGACCGGGAACCGATCGACCGGTAAACCGCACGAACGCCGGGCCATGTGCCCGGCGTTCTGCGTTCCGCCCGTCCGCGATTGCTGGACAGCGCTGCGGGGGGCCGTTAGACCATCCGGCAAACCGGTCTGCCGGCACAGTACTCATTGCATGAAGGCCCGCCATGCCCAGCTTGAACGATATCCGTTCCACCTTCCTCGGCTACTTCGAAAAGAACGGCCACCGTGTCGTCGACAGCAGCCCGCTTGTTCCGCGCAACGACCCGACGCTGATGTTCGCGAATTCGGGGATGGTCCAGTTCAAGAACCTGTTCACCGGGGTCGAGACGCGCGACTACAACCGTGCGACCAGCGCGCAGAAATGCGTCCGTGCAGGCGGCAAGCACAACGACCTGGACAATGTGGGCTATACCGCGCGGCACCACACCTTCTTCGAGATGCTGGGCAATTTCAGCTTCGGCAACTACTTCAAGACCGAGGCGATCCCCTATGCCTGGGAACTGCTGACCAAGGAATTCGGCATCCCGAAGGAAAAGCTGCTGGTCACCGTCTATCACACCGATGACGAGGCCGCGGATATCTGGAAGAAGGTCGCGGGCCTGTCCGACGACCGCATCATCCGCATCCCGACCAGCGACAATTTCTGGCAGATGGGCCCGACCGGCCCCTGCGGTCCCTGCACCGAGATCTTCTTCGACCATGGCGACCACATCTGGGGCGGCCCTCCGGGTTCGCCCGACGAGGATGGCGATCGCTTCATCGAGATCTGGAACATCGTCTTCATGCAGAACGAGCAGTTCGAGGACGGCTCGATGCGCGCGCTGGACATGCAGTCGATCGATACTGGCATGGGGCTGGAACGCATCGGTGCGCTGCTGCAGGGCAAGCACGACAACTATGACACCGACCTGATGCGCAGCCTGATCGAGGCCAGCGCGCATGCGACCAGCGCGGATCCCGACGGTCCGGGCAAGGTGCATCACCGCGTCATCGCGGACCACCTGCGGTCCACGAGCTTCCTCATCGCCGATGGCGTCATGCCCAGCAACGAGGGGCGCGGTTACGTCCTGCGCCGCATCATGCGCCGCGCGATGCGTCACGCCCACATCCTGGGCGCACAGGACCCGCTGATGCACCGCCTTGTGCCCTCGCTGGTCCACCAGATGGGCGCGGCCTATCCCGAACTGAACCGCGCGCAGGCCCTGATCGAGGAAACGCTGCGGTCCGAGGAGACGCGCTTCCGCCAGACGCTGGACCGCGGGCTGCGCCTGCTGGACGACGAACTGGGCAAGCTGCCCGAAGGTGCGAACCTGCCGGGCGAGGCCGCGTTCAAGCTGTACGACACCTATGGCTTCCCGCTGGATCTGACGCAGGACGCGCTGCGCGAGAAGGGCCGCGCCGTCGATACCGAGGGCTTCGACAGCGCCATGGCCGAGCAGAAGGCCAAGGCGCGCGCCGCCTGGAGCGGCTCGGGCGAGACGAAGGACGCCGCGATCTGGTTCGAGCTGGCCGAGGAGCACGGCGCGACCGAATTCCTGGGCTATGACACCGAAGAGGCCGAGGGCCAGGTTTTGGCGCTGGTCGCCGACGGTGCTGCAGTGACCGAGGCCGCCGAGGGCGCAAGCATCGCCATCGTCGTCAACCAGTCGCCCTTCTATGCGGAATCGGGCGGTCAGGTCGGGGATACCGGCCTGATCAAGACCGAGACCGGCGCGGCACGCGTGACCGACACCAAGAAGGTCGCGGGTGTCTTCCTGCACCAGGCCGAGGTGACGATGGGCACCATCGCGCCGGGGCAGGGCGCGCAGCTTTCGGTCGATCACGACCGTCGCGGCGCGATCCGTGCGAACCACTCGGCCACGCACCTGCTGCACGAGGCGCTGCGTCGCGCGCTTGGCGATCACGTCGCGCAACGGGGCAGCCTGAACGCGCCGGACCGCCTGCGCTTCGATTTCAGCCACAACCATGCCGTCACCCCCGAAGAAATGTCGCGGATTGAGGCCGAGGTGAACGAATACGTCCGCCAGAACAGCCCGGTCGTGACGCGCATCATGACGCCGGACGATGCCCGCGCGATCGGCGCGCAGGCCCTGTTCGGCGAGAAATACGGCGACGAGGTTCGGGTCGTGTCGATGGGCGCGCAGGACGGCAGCGGCAAGGGCACGGACGGCCGGACCTATTCGCTGGAACTGTGCGGCGGTACGCATGTCGCGCGCACCGGCGATATCGGCGCCTTCGCGCTGCTGAGCGACAGTGCGTCCAGCGCGGGCGTGCGCCGGATCGAGGCTCTGACGGGCCAGGCTGCGATGGACCACCTGCGCGACGCCGACCGCCAACTGGGCGAGATCGCAGGCATCCTCAAGGCACAGGCGGGCGAGGTCGTGAACCGCGTCAAGGCGCTGTCGGACGAACGCAAGGCGCTGGCCAACGAGGTCGCGCAGCTGAAGCGCCAGCTTGCCATGGGTGCCGGTGGCGCATCCGAGGCCGAGGAGATCGCGGGCGTGAAGTTCATCGGTCGCACGGTCGAGGGCGTCGGCGGCAAGGAGCTGGGCGGCCTGGTCGATGACATGAAATCCCAGCTGGGCAGCGGTGCGGTTCTGGTGCTGGCCGAAGCCGATGGCAAGGCCACCGTTGCGGCCGGGGTGACCGCGGATCTGACGGATCGGATCAGCGCGGTCGCTCTGGTCCAGGCGGCGACCGCGGCGCTTGGCGGCAAAGGCGGTGGCGGCCGCCCCGACCGCGCACAGGGCGGCGCCCCCTCGCTTGCGGCCGCGGAAACCGCGTTCCAGGACGCACGCAAACTGATCGAGGACAGCAAATGACCGCACTCTGGATTGCAAATGTTCATGTGACGGATGCCGAAGCCTATGGCCGCTATGCCAAGGCTGCGGGTCCGGCGATCGAGGGCCATGGCGGGGTTTTCCTTGCCCGTGGGTCCCGTCACCGGCAGCTCGAGGGGCGCGATCGCGCGCGCAACGTCGTCGTGCGCTTTCCCAGCCTTGAGGCCGCTGTTGCCTGCTATGAGAGCAGCGAGTACCAGGCCGCGCTGGAACATGCCAAGGGCGCGAGCGAACGCGACCTGGTGATCGTCGAAGAGGCACCCGCCGCGACGTAACCGCGTGCCAATGCCTGCCCCGTCATGCTAGGACTGTCGCAAAGCAGTCATGATGGGGCAGTGCCATGTGCCGTTGGGCCGCCTATGTGGGCCAACCGATATTCCTGGAAGACATCGTCAGCCGACCGGCGCATTCGCTGATCCGGCAGAGCCAGGGCGCGACGCGCTGCCCGACGCCGGTGAACGCGGACGGGTTCGGGCTTGCCTGGTACGGCGAACGGCCCGAGCCGGGTCTGTACCGCGATGTCATGCCTGCATGGTCCGACCCCAATCTTCGCAGCCTTGTCGGGCAGGTGCGGTCCGGCCTGTTCCTTGCGCATGTGCGGGCCTCGACCGGGACGGCGACCAGCCGGAACAACTGCCATCCCTTCGCGGTGGGGCGCTGGTCCTTCATGCATAACGGGCAGTTCGGCGGCTATGACAGGTTCCGCAGGCAGGCCGATGCGCTGATCGCGGATGCGCAATACGGCCACCGCATGGGCGCGACCGACAGCGAGGCGCTGTTCCTGATCGCGCTTGGGGCGGGGCTGGACGAGGATCCGAAATCCGCGTTGGAGATCGCGATAGGCCGGTTGACCGCCCTGGCGCGAGAGCGGGGCGAGGCGCCGCATATGCGTGCGGCCTGTGCGCTGTCGGACGGTCGACGGCTGTTCGCCCTGCGGACGGCCAGCGACGATCACGCGCCCTCGCTCTATTATCGGTGGTCGAACAGCAGGCAGGGTTTCGCCGTCGTCTCCGAACCGCTGGAGCAGGACCAGGCGGACTGGATCGAGGTGCCGCCCGGCAGTTTCTGCACCTTCGACCGCGCGCAGGTCAGGATCGAGGATTTCGCCCCGATGCGCCTGACACGCGCGGCGTGATCAGCGCTTCTTCGGGCGACGGAACACCAGCAGGTTGTGATAGGTCGTGACGCGCCCGGTCAGGCCGCTGCGTTCCTCGCTCGGCAGGGCCTCGGCGCGCAGGTATTCCCAGCCCTCCGCCGCCATGCGGTTCAGCTCGGACGTGACGGCCAGCGCATAGCGGTCGGTCGCGGTCTTGGCCTGGCTGTCCTTTTCCCCGCGCGAGGGGGCGGGAATGACCGTGTATTCAAAGGCGTCCATGCGTCCTCCTGAAGGGAAAGCCGCCGCGGTCGCCCGCGGCGGATGCGGGGTCAGCCGTTCAGCTTCTTCGCGACCAGTTCGTTGACGGCGGCGGGGTTGGCCTTGCCGCCCGTGGCCTTCAGGACCTGGCCGACGAACCAGCCTGCGAGCTTCGGGTTGGCCTTGGCCTTCTCGACCTGCGCGGGGTTCGCGGCGATGATCTCGTCGACCGCGGCCTCGATGGCGCCGAGGTCGGTGACCTGCTTCATGCCGCGGGCCTCGACGATCTCGGCCGGGTCGCCGCCTTCGGTCCACAGGATCTCGAACAGGTCCTTGGCGATCTTGCCCGAGATGTCGCCCTTGGCGATCAGGTCGATCACGCCGCCCAGTTGCGCCGCCGAGATGGGCGAGGTCTGAATGGTCAGCCCTTCCTTGTTCAGGCGGCCGAACAGCTCGTTGATGACCCAGTTCGCGGCCATCTTGCCATCGCGCCCCGAGGCGACCGCCTCGAAGAAGTTCGCGCTCTCGACCTCGGCGGTCAGGACGCCCGCGTCGTATTCCGACAGGCCCATATCCTTGACGAAGCGCGCCTTCTTCTCGTCCGGCAGTTCCGGCATGTCGGCGGCGATGTCGTCCACCCATGCCTGCTCGATCTCGAGCGGAAGCAGGTCGGGATCGGGGAAGTAGCGGTAATCATGCGCCTCTTCCTTGGACCGCATCGAGCGCGTCTCGCCCTTGTCGGGATCGTAGAGGCGCGTTTCCTGCACGATCTTTCCGCCATCCTCGAGAATGGCGATCTGGCGGCGGGCCTCGTAGTCGATCGCGGCCTGGATGAAGCGCAGCGAGTTCATGTTCTTGATCTCGCAGCGGGTGCCCAGATGGCCGAAATCGCCGGTCTCCTGGTATTTCTCATAGGCGCCGGGCTTGCAGACGCTGACATTGACGTCGGCGCGCAGGTTGCCGTTCTGCATGTTCCCGTCACAGGTGCCCAGGTAACGCATGATCTGGCGCAGCTTGCCGACATAGGCGGCAGCCTCTTCGGGGCCGCGGATGTCGGGGCGGCTGACGATCTCCATCAGGGCGACGCCCGTGCGGTTCAGGTCGACGAAGGACATGTTGGGATCCATGTCGTGGATCGACTTGCCCGCGTCCTGTTCCAGGTGGATGCGCTCGATGCGGACGCGGCGGGCGATGCCCGGTGCCATGTCCACGATCACCTCTCCCTCGCCCACGATGGGGTGATAGAGCTGGCTGATCTGATAGCCCTGCGGAAGGTCGGGATAGAAGTAGTTCTTGCGGTCGAAGGCGCTGAACAGGTTGATCGCGGCCTTCAGGCCCAGACCCGTGCGCACGGCTTGCGCCACGCAGAACTCGTTGATGACGGGCAGCATGCCGGGCATTGCGCTGTCGACGAAGGCCACGTTGCTGTTGGGTTCGGCCCCGAATTCGGTGGACGCGCCCGAGAACAGCTTGGCCTTCGAAGCCACCTGCGCGTGGACCTCCAGCCCGATCACCAGTTCCCAGTCGCTTGTCGCGCCCTGGATCACCTTGGGCTCGGGTGGGGTGAAGGTCAGGTCAAGCATCGGCGCCTCATTGCGTTCTATCGGTCTTGGCGGGCTTCTACGCGATGGCGCGGGGCTTGTCACGGGCCGCAATGACGCCCGCGATTCGAGCGCACCCGCCAAGCACGAAAATCGCGCGCATTCTAACGAATGCGGGATTTCGCCGGGCCTTGGGCGGGATTGCGTCACGCATCGCCGGCGATTGGCGTGATCTTGCCGAGCCTGCCACGCCAAGCTTGCGGGATTCCGCGGGGTCGATAATCAGGACGGCGACGAAACAACCCGCCGAGGTCCGAATGCGCATCGCGCTCTCTCTTGCCGCACTGGCCGTTGCCACTGCCTGCACCCAAACCCCGAAGGCCGAGGTAAAGGCCGAGGTCCAAGTGCAGGAGATGGCCCTGGCGCAAACGCCTCCGATGCGGTGGGGACAGCAGGGATCCAGCGAATGGACCCGCGCGACGCTGGCGGCACTGGACCGCGAAGGGGCGACGATCCTGTCGCAGGTGCCCCAGGACATCAACGAGTATTGCCCCAACTATCGCGAGCTGACCCAAACGGGCCGCCGCGCGTTCTGGGCGGGCCTGCTGTCGGCGGTGGCCAAGCACGAAAGCACCTACAACCCGCAGGCTTCGGGCGGCGGCGGCCGCTGGCTGGGGCTGATGCAGATCGCGCCCGCGACCTGGCGGCATTACGGTTGCACCGGCAACATCAAGAACGGCGCGGACAACATGTCCTGCGCGGTCAAGATCATGTCGCACCAGGTCGGGCGCGATAACGCGGTCGCACATGATGGCGACGGCTGGCGCGGCGTTGCCCGCGACTGGGCGCCGATGCGCAGCGACCGCAAGCGGGCCGACATCGCGGCATGGACCTCGTCGCAGAGCTACTGCTCGACCGAGAGCTGAGAGATAATCGAGCGGGGGACGAAGAAGGGGCGGTGAGAACACCGCCCCTTTCCCTTATCGCAGCGCGGCAAGGATGCGCGCCCAGGACCGCGCGCCCTTCTCGAAGCTTTCGAGGTCGTATTTCTCGTTCGGCGAATGGATGCGGTCGTCATCCTTGGCAAAGCCGATCAGCATCGTGTCCATGCCCAGCATCCGCTTGAAATCGCCCGCGATGGGGATGGACCCGCCCGCGCCGATGAAGACGGCCTCTTGTTGCCATTCGTCGGACAGCGCCTCGCGGGCAAGGCCGAAGGCGGGATCGGTGATGTCCATGACGCTGGCCGGGCTGGCACCGTGGTCGTGGAACTCGACCCGGCAGTCGTCGGGGACGAAGCTGCGGACATGCGCCTGGAACGCGTCGCGGATCTTCGCGGGGTCCTGCTGGCCGGTCAGGCGGAAGCTGACCTTGGCGCGGGCCTCGGCGGGCAGGACGGTCTTGAAGCCATCGCCCGCATATCCCCCCGCGATGCCGTTGATCTCGGCAGTGGGGCGGTTCCACTGCATTTCCAAGGGCGTGCGGCCCTTTTCACCGATGGGGGTCTTCAGGCCGACACCGCCAAGGAAGGCCTGCGCGTCGAAGTTCAGCGCCTCCCAGTCGCGGGCCAGCTGTTCGGGCAGGTCCTCGACCCCGTCATAGAAGCCGGGCAGGGTGACGCGGCCATCCGCATCCTTGAGCGCCGCAAGCGCCTGCGACAGCACCATGATCGGGTTCGCGGCCAGCCCACCGAAGGCGCCCGAATGCAGGTCGCGATCGGCGCCGCGGATCACGACCTCCTGGCCCACCAGCCCGCGAAGCTGGGTGGTGATCGCGGGACGCCCGTCGGAATAGCGGCCCGTGTCGCAGATCAGCGCGATGGATGCCGACAGCTCGTCGCGATGCGCATTCAGGAAGGGCAGCAGCGACGGAGAGCCGGATTCCTCCTCGCCCTCGAACAGCAGCACCAGGTCGGTGGGCAGGGTGCCGTGGACGGCCTTCCACGCCCGCAGCGCCTCGACGAAGGTCATCAGCTGGCCCTTGTCGTCGGACGCGCCGCGCGCGCGGATCACCGTGCCGTCGGGCGTGTCCTGCAGTTCGGGATCGAACGGATCGCGGTCCCACAGGTTCAGCGGATCGACCGGCTGCACGTCGTAATGGCCGTAGAACAGCACCGGACGCGCATCGCCCGAAGGCGTGTGCGCCACCACCATCGGATGGCCGGTCGTGTCGTGCAGCTTCGCATCCAGCCCCAGATCCGTCAGTTCGGCGACCAGCCATTCGGCGGCGCGGCGGACCTCGGGGGCGTATTCCGGGTCGGTCGAGATCGAGGGAATCCGCAGCAGTTCGAACAGCCGCGAGAGCGCTTCCTCGCGCCCCTTGTCAAGCTGCGTCAGGATGTCGCCAAGCCTTGCGTCGATGCCCATGAAACCTATCTTTCCACTGTTTTTGTTGGGTTTGACGAGGCATCTTTTACCGGATGCATCGTTTTTAGACTGTCACTTCGGCGCTTTGACCTCTATCAAGGCGGCAACGCGCGTGATCGCAGATGATCGCACCCAGCCAGGTTACGCAAGGGAACGCCCGCCATGAATTACGACGCTGCTCTGGATTCTGCCATTGCACGGCTTCACGACGAAGGGCGCTATCGCACCTTCATCGATATCGAGCGTGACAAGGGCCGTTTCCCCCAGGCGGTCTGGAACCGTCCGGACGGGCAGAAGCAGGAAATCACGGTCTGGTGCGGCAACGACTATCTGGGCATGGGCCAGCATCCGGCGGTTCTGTCGGCCATGCACGAGGCGCTGGACGCCACCGGCGCGGGATCGGGCGGCACGCGCAACATCAGCGGGACGACCGTCTATCACAAGCGCCTCGAAGCCGAGCTGGCCGATCTGCACCACAAAGAGGCCGCGCTGGTCTTCTCCAGCGCCTATATCGCCAATGACGCGACGCTTTCGACGCTGCCCAAGCTGTTCCCGGGCCTGATCATCTACTCGGACGCGCTGAACCACGCCTCGATGATCGAGGGGATCAAGCGCAACGGCGGCGCCAAGCGCATCTTCCGCCACAACGATCTGGACCACCTGCGCGAACTGCTGGAAGCCGACGACCCTGCCGCCCCCAAGCTGATCGCGTTCGAGTCGATCTATTCCATGGACGGCGATTTCGGCCCGATCGAGGCGATCTGCGACATTGCCGAGGAATTCGGTGCCCTGACCTATCTGGACGAGGTTCACGCGGTCGGCATGTACGGCCCGCGCGGCGGCGGGGTGTCCGAACGCGACCGCCTAACGGGGCGGATCGACATCATCAACGGCACGCTCGGCAAGGCGTTCGGCGTCTTCGGCGGCTATATCGCGGCCAGCGCCAAGATGTGCGACGCGGTGCGGTCCTATGCGCCGGGCTTCATCTTCACGACCTCGCTTCCGCCGGCGGTGGCTGCGGGTGCTGCGGCCTCGATCGCGTTCCTGAAGACGCCCGAGGGGCAGAAGCTGCGCGACGCCCAGCAGCTGCATGCGCGCATCCTGAAGATGCGCCTGAAATCGCTTGGCATGCCGATCATCGACCATGGCAGCCATATCGTGCCGGTCCATGTCGGGCACCCGGTGCATTGCAAGGCGCTGTCCGACATGCTGCTGCGCGATTTCGGCATCTATGTCCAGCCGATCAACTTCCCGACCGTTCCGCGCGGGACCGAGCGGCTGCGCTTCACGCCCTCGCCGGTGCACGATCCCAAGCAGATCGACCACCTGGTGCGCGCGATGGACAACCTCTGGTCCCAATGCGCGCTGAATCGTGCCGAATTGAGCGCCTGACGAAATCTGCCCGTGAACTGCTCTCGCCGCCGTGATAACGTGTTGGTAAAGAAGCTGGCCTAATCTCCGATTCGGAGTGGGCCATAGGGGCGGATGAGGCATTCGGGATGAGCAGGCTGCGGGCAAAACACCCGGCAGAGGACTTCGTGCAAGTGGAGGAAGACGTGCATTTCCTCGACGAAGATACACGTTTGGGCGATCTCATGCGGGGCGAGCGGGCGACTTTGGGCAAGTCGCTGCTTGATGTTCAGCGAGAGCTGCGCATCAGGGCGTCCTATGTCGCCGCGATCGAGAATTGCGATATCACGTCGTTCGACACGCCCAGTTTCATCTCGGGCTATGTGCGTTCCTATGCCCGTTATCTGGGCATGGACCCCGACTGGACCTTCCGCCGGTTCTGCCAGGAATCCGGTTTCCAGCCGACCCACGGCATGGCCGCCGCAGCATCCGGTCCCAAGCCCGCACGCCGTCCCTCGGACCCGGCCGAGGCGCTGGCCAATCCCCGTGCGCTGTTCATCCCGCAGAAGAAAAGCTTCTGGTCCGAGATCCAGCCCGGTGCCGTCGGCGCGATGCTGGTTCTGGTCGCGCTGATCGGCGGGCTTGCCTATGGCGGCTATGCCGTCCTGCAAGAGGTGCAGCGCGTCACGCTTGCGCCGGGCGACGACACGCCCAGCATCGTGGCCGAGCTTGACCCGACCAAGGGCGCGGGCATCGTGGACCCGACCATCGAACAGAACGGCAGCGCGACGCTTGCGCAGAACCTGCCGCAGCCGGAATCGCTGGACCGTCTCTATCGTCCGCAGATCCTCGAAGCGCCGGTGCTGACCGCGCGCGACGGCCCCATCGCGGCCATCGATCCGGGCATCATCGAGAATGCCGCCGCGGTCGAGAGCGTGATCGCCGCCGCAGGGCAGGTGACCGAGGTGTCGCAGCCGACCGAGGTCGAGGGCCCCTCGCAGCCGGAACAGCAGGTGGCCGAGGCAGGCGTCAGCACGACCGCCCCCGATGCGCCCGAGCTGGAGCTGATGGCCGCGCGTCCCGCATGGGTCCGCGTCAAGGCAGCCGATGGCACGGTCCTTCTGGAAAAGATCATGGATGCGGGCGAACGCTTCACCCTGCCCAAGCTGGAAGAGGCGCCGACCCTGCGGACGGGCAATTCCGGTGCGATCTACTTCGCGGTGAACGGACAGACCTATGGCCCTGCCGCGCCGGGTGCGCAGGTCGTCAGCAATATCGCGCTGGCATCCGACAGCCTGACCCAGGCGTATCAGCTTGCCGATCTGGGGGCCGACCCCGAACTGGCCGAGATGGTGGCCGTCGCGCAGGCGGATACCGGCACACCGCCCGACGATCAGACGTCGGAATGAATGACAAGGCCCGGTCCATCGACCGGGCCTTTTTCGTTCAGGTGGGCTTCCAGGTGCGTTCCAGCGCCGAAATCCAGTTCCGGTGCGTGATCTTGGCGATCAACTCCTGCCCATAGCCTGCCTTTTCCATCGCGGCGACGAGGTTCGGAAGCGCTGCCGCATCCGCAAGGTCGGCGGGCATCAACGCGCCATCGAAATCCGACCCGAGCGCCACGCCGTCCTCGCCTAGGATGCCCATCATGTGGTCCATGTGGCGGATCATCACGTCCAGATCGTCCAGCGGCAGACGCCGCCCGTCCTTGCGCAGGAAGCTCGAAGCGAAGTTCAGACCGACGAGGCCGCGGCTTTGGGCGATGACCTCAAGCTGTCGATCCGTCAGGTTCCGGCTGCTTTCACAAAGCGCGTGGGCGCAGCTGTGGCTGGCGACCAGCGGTGCATCCGACAGCGCGGCGACATCGTCGAAACCGGCCTCGTTCAGATGCGACAGGTCCAGCATGATCCCCAGCTTGTTGCATTCCGCGACCAGCCGCTTGCCGTCCGCGCTGAGGCCCGCACCGATATCGGGCGTGGCAGGGAAGGCGAAGGGCACCCCTTCGGCAAAGCGCGTGTTCCGCGACCAGACCGGCCCGAGCGACCGCAGCCCCATCCGGTGCCACAGATGCAGCGCGTCCATGTCCGGGATCGCCTCGATCCCCTCCATGTGCATGATCGCGGCGATCTGGCCCTGCGCGATGGCGTCGCGCAGATCGGCGGCGTCGCGAACGACGCGCAGCGTGCCGGTGCGTTCCAGCGACAGCAGGGCTGCGGCCTGCGCCATCGCATGGGGCAGGGCGGCGTCCGGGGCGATCGGCTCGGGCAGGGGCAGTCGGAAGGGCGGATTCTCGAGCTGGCGAAGGCTCTCATCATCGTCCAGACCGGCGGGCGAGGGCACCCAGATCGCGAAGAAGCCGCCGACCATGCCGCCCTTGCGGATGCGCGGCAGGTCCAGGTGGCCGCGCCCGTTCCCGTTCAGCCACAGGTCCTGTCCGCCGGCTCCGGCCGCGACGATGCGTTGCAAAAGATCGTTGTGGCCGTCGAAGATCGGCGTCATCCCTGTGCTCCTGTCTTTTCATTTTGTGCAAACATGCCCGCGCTTTCCGGGGTGTGCAATCCTGCTGCACCACCAAGATGATGCAAGCGCAGAAATTCCGTGCAATCGCGTGACGCTTCGTTAACCTGCCCGGAAGGACCATCGGTAAGGGGCATCTTCATGGCAGGCCGCATCATCACCGTCGCGCAGCAGAAGGGCGGATCGGGCAAGACGACGCTGGCGGTTAACCTGGCCGTCTGCCTGCACGCGCGGGGCCATTCCGTGGCGCTGGTCGATACCGATCCGCAGGGCAGCATGGGCCGCTGGTTCATGGAACGCATGCAGTCGAGGGGCGAGGACGAGGCGATGGATTTCTCGACCTCTTCCGCATGGGGTGCCAGCTACGAATCCGAGAAGCTGAAGAAGCGCTTCGATTTCGTCATCATCGACACGCCGCCCAAGATCGACAGCGACCTGCGCCCGGCGCTGCGCGTGGCCGACCTTGTTCTGGTGCCCGTCGCCAGCAGCCAGGTGGACCTGTGGGCGACTGAAGGCGTGCTGGACCTGGCCAAGCGCGAAAAGGCGGACGTACTGATCGTGCTGAACCGCACCCGACCCAATACCCGCCTTGCGGCCGAGGTCGCGGCAGGGGCGCAGGGCCTGGGCGCGGCACTGGCCGATACGCAGCTTGCGAACCGCGTGGCATATGCCGAGAGCCTCGGCGCGGGGCTGGGCGCATCGGAAACCGCGCGGCGCGGCCCCGCCAGCGACGAGGTCAACGGCTTGACCGACGAGATCCTGTCCCGGCTATAGCAGCGTGGCGACCCATTCGGGCACGGTCTCGGATGCCGGGCCCATGATCTGGCGGTCGAAATCTCGGGCGTTCATGCTGGTCTGAAGGTTCAGTTCGACGCACTCGACCCCGTTGCGCGACGCGTGCTGCGCAAATCCCGCCGCGGGATAGACGTTGCCCGACGTGCCGATCGCGACGAACAGGTCCGCGCCCTCCAGCGCTGTCCAGATCCGGTCCATGTGATAGGGGATCTCTCCGAACCAGACGATGTCGGGCCGGGTCGCGGGCGCGGCGCAGTTGGGGCAGCGGTCGTCCGGCGACATGATTGCGGGCGCGGGCCAGCGATGGTCGCATTCCGCGCACAGGGCCCCGTCCAGCGCGCCATGCATGTGGATCACGTCGCGGCTGCCGCCGCGTTCGTGCAGTGCGTCGACGTTCTGCGTGACCAGCGTCAGGTCGTGATGATCCTGCAGCTGCGCCAGCGCGCGATGCGCCGCGTTCGGCTGCGCCTCGGACGCCGCGGCACGGCGCATGTTGTAGAATCGATGCACCAGTTCGGGATCGCGGGCAAAGCCCTCGGGCGTGGCCACGTCCTCGATCCGGTGATCTTCCCACAGCCCGTCCGAGGCGCGGAAGGTCGGCAACCCGCTCTCGGCCGAGATACCGGCGCCGGTCAGCACCGTGATCCGCAAACGGCTTACCGGCACAGCGCCTCGGCCTGGGAGGCGAAGTTGCGATAGCGGCGCCAGAAGGCGTTGTCGGAATCGCGCTTGGACATCCGCACTTCCTGGGCGCGGTGCGGGTCGCGGAAGAACTGCGCCGCGCGGCGCTGGTCGGACCGCGACAGCGACCGGTTGGCGACCTGCTGGATGCAGCCGCACAGGGGGGCGTTGCCGCGCGCGCGGTCGGAACGGACGCATGCGTTGTCGATGGGCCCCGCCATCGCAAGCGGCGTCGTCAGCACGACCGCGGCGGCCGCGATCACTAGGCGATTGAACATGACTGTCTCCTCGGTTTCCTGATCCTCGGGCAGCGGTCCGCCGGTTGACCCGGTCTTCGCGATCCCGCATGCAGCCGGTATCATAGCATCAGCGCCCCCGCCGCTCAATCGCGCGGGTGCGGACAAATCGCCCCATGCGGGCGCCAGGAGGGCACATGATCCGCGCCATCGGCCTCGATGCCGACGACACCCTGTGGGAAAACGAGAGCTTCTTCCGGCTGACCGAAGAAGAATTCTGCGCGATGCTGTCGGCCCATGCCGAACCGGGCGACATCGCCGCGCGGCTGGTCGATGTGGAACGCGCGAACCTCGAACGCTATGGCTATGGCATCAAGGGGTTCATGCTGTCGATGGTGGAAACCGCGATCCAGCTGACCGACGGCGCGGTGGACGGTCGCACGATCCACCGCATCCTGGAATTGGGGCAGGAGATGCTGGCACATCCCGTCAACCTGCTGCCGGGGGTCGAGGATGCGCTGGACCGCCTGTCCGGCCATCGCCTGATGCTGATCACCAAGGGCGACCTGATGGACCAGGAACGCAAGGTCGCGGCGTCGGGCCTTGCGGAACGCTTCGCCTCGGTCGAGATCCTGGCCGAGAAATCGCCCGAGGCCTATGCCCGCGTCCTTGCCGCGCAGGGGATCGCCCCCGAAACCTTCCTGATGGCCGGCAATTCGCTGAAAAGCGACGTGATCCCGGTGATCGAGCTTGGCGGCTGGGGCGTGCATGTCCCGCACGAGATGACCTGGGTGCTGGAACATGCCGACGAGCCCGAGGATCCGCGCTTCCGCCGGATCGCGACGCTGGCCGAACTGCCCGACCTTCTGGACTGGATCCGCAGAGCATGAGCGCCGAGGCGAATGGCCGCGCGGCACTGCTGATGGTCGCCGCGATGGCGCTGTTCGCGATCGAGGACGCCTTCATCAAGCTGCTGGGCGCCGGCATGGGCGTCGGGCTGCTTCTGGTCCTGACCGGCCTGCCGGGTGCGGCGATCTTCTGGATCAGACTGCGCCTGCGGGGCGGTCGCATGCTGTCGCGCGATATCCTTCGCCCCGTCGTCCTGCTGCGCACCCTGGGCGAGATCATCGGCGCCGTCGGTTTCGTCACCGCGCTGGCCAAGGGCGACCTGGCCGCGACTGCCGCGATCCTTCAGGTGCTGCCGCTGGCGCTGGTCATGGGCGGGGCGCTGTTCCTGGGCGAGACGGTCGGCTGGCGTCGCTGGCTGTCGGTGATCCTGGGCTTTGCGGGCGTCCTGCTGATCCTGCGGCCCGGCACGCAATCCTTCGATCCGGTGATGCTGTGGGCCGTGGTCGGGGTCTTCGGTCTGGCGCTGCGCGATCTGGTCACGCGGCTGGTCCCTGCCGATCTGCCATCCGACATCCTGTCGGGTGCGGCCTATGGCGCGATCGTTCCGGCGGGCATCGTGCTGATCCTGCTGCGCTCCGAAACGCTGGCCATGCCGACGCCGATCGAGTGGGTCCATGTCGCGGGGACCGTCGTCTTCGGCGTCAGCGGATACGCGGTCATGGTCGCGGCCCTGCGCATGGGCGAGGCGTCGATGGTCGCGCCCTTCCGCTATGCCCGGCTGGGCTTTGCGCTGATCATCGCGGCCCTCGTCTTCGGCGAACGGCCCGACGCCATCACGCTGGCGGGTGCGGCGCTGATCGCGGGGGCAGGGGGCTATGCCATGTGGCGCGAGGCCCGTCTGCGCGGCGGCGGCAGGCAGGTGGTCGGCAGCCTGCTGCGCGCGTCCCGTCGGCGCCGGGGCGATGGAACCCGCTAGGACGGCCATACATTTGTTGGTCGAACAGCTATCGGAGACCACCATGCCCAAGGCACTGATCATCCTCACCTCGCATGGCAGGATGGGCGACACCGACACGCCCACCGGCTTCTACTGGGAAGAACTGGCCGCCCCCTACTGGGCGCTGTCCGATGCCGGTTACCACATCGAGATCGCGTCCATCGAAGGCGGACGCCCGCCCGCCGATCCCAGCAGCGAGGCCGATGACGCGATGACCGACGAGGTCCGCCGCTTCCTGGCCGACGATGCCGCCATGAACCGCCTGAACAACACCGAGAAGGTCGCGGACGTCCAGGTCTCGGGCTGCGACATCGTCTTCCTGCCGGGCGGCCACGGCACCATGTGGGACCTGCCCCAGAACGAGGCGCTTGGTCGCCTGCTGGCCGAGGCGTTCGAGAAGGGCGCCGTCGTCGGTGCAGTCTGCCACGGTCCGGCGGGGCTTCTGGGCGCGAGGCTGTCGAACGGCGATCCGCTGATCAAGGGCCGCCGCGTCGCCGGTTTCTCGAACTCCGAGGAAGAGGCCGTGGGCCTGTCGGGCACCGTCCCCTTCCTGCTGGAGGACCGCCTGAAGGAGCAGGGCGGCGAATACAGCGCGGGCGAGAACTGGTCGTCCTATGCCCTTGCCGACGGCAAGCTGGTCACCGGTCAGAACCCGCAATCCTCGGCCGAGGTGGCGCGGCTGATGATCGCGGCGGCCGATCTGCCGACCGTCATCTGACGACCTTGTGCCGCGGGGTGCTTGAATCCTCTTTTCCAGCGCCTCGCGGCCCTGTATAGCCCGGCCATGACCGAGCTCGACCGCATTCGCAACTTCTCCATCGTGGCGCATATCGACCACGGAAAATCCACCCTCGCCGACCGGCTGATCCAGCTGACGGGGACTGTCGCCGAACGCGACATGAAGAACCAGATCCTCGATGCCATGGACATCGAGCGTGAGCGGGGGATCACCATCAAGGCGAACACCGTTCGCATCGCCTATCCGGCGCAGGATGGGCATACCTATATCCTGAACCTGATCGACACGCCGGGCCACGTCGATTTCGCCTACGAGGTCAGCCGGTCGATGCGCGCGGTCGAGGGCAGCCTGCTGGTCGTCGACGCCACGCAGGGCGTCGAGGCGCAGACGCTGGCGAACGTGTATCAGGCCATCGACGCCGACCACGAGATCGTTCCGGTTCTGAACAAGATCGACCTGCCTGCGGCGGAACCCGACCGCGTCAAGGAGCAGATCGAGGACGTGATCGGCATCGACGCGTCGCAGGCCATCCCGATCAGCGCCAAGTCCGGCATGGGCATCCCCGACGTGCTGGAGGCCATCGTCCACCGTTTGCCCGCGCCCAAGGGCGACCGGGATGCGCCCCTCAAGGCGATGCTGGTCGACAGCTGGTACGATGCCTATCTTGGCGTCGTCGTCATGATCCGCGTCATGGACGGCGTCATCCGCAAGGGTGACCAGGTCAAGATGATGCAGACCGGCGCGACCTACCGCCTGGACAAGCTGGCCGTGCTGACGCCCGCGATGAAGGATATCGCGGAACTCGGTCCGGGCGAGATCGGGGTCTTCACCGCCTCGATCAAGCAGGTCCGCGACACCCGCGTCGGCGACACCATCACGCATGAAAAGAAACCGACCGACCGCGCGCTTCTGGGCTTCAAGCCCGCGCAGCCGGTGGTCTTCTGCGGGCTGTTCCCGGTGGACGCCAACGATTTCGAGGCCCTTCGCGAGGCGATCGAGAAGCTGGCCCTGAACGACGCGAGCTTCAGCTACGAGATGGAAACCTCGGCCGCGCTTGGCTTCGGGTTCCGCTGCGGCTTCCTCGGGCTGCTGCATCTGGAGGTGATCCGCGACCGCCTGGAACGCGAATACGATCTGGACCTGATCACCACCGCGCCTTCGGTGGTCTTCAAGCTGCACATGAAGGATGGCGAGGTGCGCGACCTGCACAACCCCGCCGACATGCCCGACATGACGCTGATCGACCACATCACCGAGCCGCGCATCAAGGCGACCATCATGGTCCCCGACGAATATCTGGGCGACGTGCTTAAGCTGTGCCAGGACCGTCGCGGCATCCAGATGGACCTGACCTATGCGGGCAGCCGCGCGATGGCGGTCTACGACCTGCCGCTGGCCGAGGTCGTGTTCGACTTCTACGACCGCCTGAAATCGGTCACCAAGGGCTATGCCAGCTTCGATTACCAGATCAGCGAATACCGCGAGGACAACCTCGTGAAGATGTCGGTGCTGGTGAACGACGAACCGGTGGACGCGCTGGCGATGATGGTCCATCGCGACCGCGCCGAGAGCCGGGGCCGCGTCATGGTCGAGAAGCTGAAGGAGCTGATTCCGCGGCACATGTTCAAGATCCCGATCCAGGCAGCGATCGGCAGCCGCGTCATCGCGCGCGAGACGCTGTCGGCCATGCGCAAGGACGTGACCGCAAAATGCTATGGCGGCGACGCGACGCGGAAGAAGAAGCTGCTGGAGAAGCAGAAGGCCGGCAAGAAGAAGATGCGGCAGTTCGGCAAGGTCGAGATCCCGCAGACCGCCTTCATCCAGGCCCTGAAGATGGACAACTGATCCGAAGATGAAAGGCCCCCGGTGATCCGGGGGCCTTTCGGTTTCACAGGCCGGCCTGCGCCTCGGCGCTTTCCTCCTGGATGACCGCGCCCGCGGTCGAGATGTCGCGCCCCGCACCCTGAACGGTCTCGCAGGCGGCAAGGCCCATCAGGGCAAGGATGGCACCGAGGCCAAGGAACTTCCGGGACATTTCAAACCTCCGAATTTGTCTGCGGTTGAAACGTCGCCATCGGCGGGCCGGTTCCTGCCCTTAGAACGCCACCCCGGCCCAGAGGCAGATATTCGCATATGGCGTGCATTCGCCCGTGCGGATCACCGCGCGCGCAGCCTGGGACCGGCGCTTGAATTCCTCGTGGGGCAGCGTCTCGACCTGGCCGATGGCGCGTTCGCGGAAGCGGGCGGACAGATCGACCGAGGCTTCGGTCGCAAGGGCCGCACGCTCGACCACCAGTTCGGACAGGATGGCGTCCATTACGTCGAAGACCCCGGGCAGGCCGCGCGTGACGGCAAGGTCGATGACCTCGACCCCCGGCGGGACGGGCAGCCCCGCATCCCCGATCACGATCAGGTCGCCATGCCCCATGGATGCGATCAGCCCCGAAAGCCGGGCGTTCAGCAAAGTCGTCTTCTTCATGTCCTATCCTTCGTCATCCGGCAGGCTGTCCAGAAGGAAGCCCACCATGTTCCCGCCCATCACCTTGGCGATCTGCGCCTCGGTCAGGCCGGCATCGATCAGCGCCTGGGTCAGCGCCGCAAGATGCGCCGCGCCGAAGGGGCTGTCCACCGATCCGTCGTGATCCGACCCGAGCGAGACGTGATCCTCGCCCACCAGCAGGATCGCGGCCTTGATCGACGAGGCCACGTCGGCGGGTGTCGGGCCGCAGACCACGTCCGACCAGAAGCCGATGCCGATCAGCCCGCCCTTGTCGGCGATCCCGCGGACCAGCTCGTCGGACAGGTTGCGGGGGCTGGGGCAATGGCCGTGGATGCCGGTATGGGACAGGACGGGGCGCACGCCGTCGATCTGCAGCACGTCGCGGACCATCTGCGGGCTTGCATGGGCCAGGTCGACGATCATGTCGCGTTCGACCATCCCGGCCACGACCTGCCGCCCGAAATCCGACAGGCCCGATCCGGAGCCGCCTTCGCCATGCAGGCTGCCGCCCAGTTCGTTGTCGAAGAAATGCGTCAGCCCGATCAGGCGAAAGCCCGCGTCGTACAGCTCGTCCAGGGCCGCGATGTCGCGTTCCAGCGGGTGGCCGCCCTCTGATCCCAGGATGCCACCGACCGTGTTCGCGCCTGCCTGCCTTGCGGCCAGCAGCTCGGTCAGGTCGGTGCGGGTCCGGATGACGCGCAGCGCATCGGGGTCACGCTCGGCCGCGTCGCGCAGCGCGCGCGCCTGCACCAGGGCGCGTGCCTTGAGCGATGTCCAGGCGGGGATGGGACGCAGCTGACCGATGAACAGGGGCGTGATGTTGTCGGGTGCCTCGGCGCTGTTCTCGGCATAGTTCTGGCCGCGCGGGCTTTTGGTGACGGTGGTAAAGACCTGCAGCGCGACATTGCCTTCCTGCAGGCGGGGCACGTCGGTATGGCCGTGATCGACGCGGGTCAGCAGGTCGCGATCCCACAGCAGCGCGTCGGAATGCCAATCCCCGATGGTCAGGCCGTCATGCAGGTCCTGCGCCTCGGGGGTGATCTCCCACCCGTCCTCGGGCATGGTCAGCGGGTTCATTCCGCGTTCGACATAGGCGGGTGCGAAGCTGAAGAACGCAGCCCCGCCCGCGACAAGCAGCAGGCCCGTGCCTGCTGCAATCTTCTTCCACATGGTCCCCTCCGACTGATCCCCTGGGGGTCAGCATAGCGCGGCAGGCCCGCGATGCCATGCGGAATGATGGCAAGGGGCCGCCCCGAAGGACGGCCCGCTGCGTCAATCTTCCAGGCGCTCCAGCTCGTCGATGAAGCCTTCGATCATCGACAGGCCCTTGTCCCAGAAGGCGGGATCGGAGGCATCCAGCCCGAAGGGGGCCAGCAGCTCCTTGTGGTGCTTGGATCCGCCTGCGGCCAGCAGGTCGAAATACTTCTGCTGGAAGTCCGGCAGCCCGTCCTCGTAGGCCGCATAGAGCGCGTTCACCAACCCGTCGCCGAAGGCATAGGCATAGACGTAGAAGGGCGAATGCACGAAATGCGGCACATAGGTCCAGAAGGTCTCATATCCGGTCATGTATTCGAAGACCGGGCCAAGGCTCTCGTGCTGGACCTCCATCCAGATCGCGTTGATGTCGTCGGGGGTCAGTTCACCTTCGGCACGCGCTGCATGCAGGCGGCATTCGAAATCGTAGAAGGCGATCTGGCGGACGACCGTGTTGATCATGTCCTCGACCTTGCCGGCAAGCAGCGCCTTGCGCTGCGCGGGGTCGGTCGTTTTGGCCAGCAGTGCGCGGAAGGTCAGCATCTCGCCAAAGACCGAGGCCGTTTCGGCCAGCGTCAGCGGGGTCGAGGCCAGCAGTTCTCCCTGATCGGCCGCGAGGCGCTGGTGCACGCCGTGACCCAGTTCATGGGCCAGCGTCATCACGTCGCGCGGCTTGCCCAGGTAATTCAACATGACATAGGGGTGCACCGTCGTGACCGTCGGATGCGCGAAGGCGCCGGGCGCCTTGCCGGGCTTCACGGCGGCATCGATCCAGCCCTTGTCGAAGAACGGTTCGGCCAGTTCGGCCAGCTTGGGCGAGAAGCCCGCATAGGCGTCCATCACGGTCGCGCGCGCCTCGGTCCAGTCGATCGTCTTGGGCGCGTCGGTCGGCAGGGGGGCGTTCCGGTCCCAGACCTGCAGCTTTTCCAGACCCAGCCATTTCGCCTTCAGCGCATAATAGCGGTGCGACAGGCGCGGATAGGCCTTGGTGACGGCATCGCGCAGCGCCTCGACCACCTCGGGTTCGACATGGTTCGACAGGTGGCGGCCATGCTGGGGGGTGGGCATCTTGCGCCACTTGTCCTCGATGGCCTTTTCCTTGGCCAGCGTGTTGTGGACGCGGGCGAACAGGCCGACATTCTTCTGGAACACCTGCGCCAAGGCGCGGGCGCCGGCCTCGCGCCGCGCGCGGTCGTGATCGGTCAGCAGGTTCAGCGTGGCCTCGAGGCCAAGTTCCTCGCCATCGACATCAAAGGTCAGCGCGGCAGTGGTTTCGTCGAACAGGCGGTTCCACGCGGCGGCGCCGACGACCGAGTTGTCGTGCAGGAACTGCTCCAGCTCGTCCGACAGCTGGTGGGGGCGCATGGCGCGCATCCGGTCGAAGACCGGCTTGTAGCGCGCGGGACCGTCCGGGGCGGAGAACACGGCCTCGTAGGTTTCATCCGGGATGCGGTTGAATTCCAGGCTGAAGAAGACCAGCGGCGTGGTCATGTCGGTGATGCGGGCCTGAAGGTCGCCCATCATCTTGGCCCGCGCCGGGTCGGTGGTGTTCTGGTAATAGCGCAGCCCCGCATAGGACATGATGCGACCGGCGATGATGTCGATCGCCTCGTAGGCCTTGATGCAGGTCAGCATGGCCTCGGCATCCAGATCGGCCAGCTTGCCCTGGTAGGTCTGGGCGAAGTCGCGGACCAGACCGTCCAGACGCTCGATATCCGAGTTCAGCTCGGGGCTGTCAGGACCGGGATAGAGATCGCTGAGGTCCCATTCCGGCAGATTCCCGAAGGGCGTGCCCTTGACCTGTTCTGCGGCATCGTAAAGCGGTGTGGCGGCCATGCGTTGGGTCCTTTCTTCTGTCGCAACAGATGTGGACCCTGATGTGGCGAACCGCAAGCCTTGGTCACAGCGCCGCGAAGGCGGGCGCATGGGCGATGGTCGCGCCGTCCGGCAGATCGCCCAGCAATTGCAGATACGGCCCCGCATAGGGCGAGGTCAGATCGGCGGGCCGGAACCCGAAGCGCGCGTAATAGGCCGGATCGCCCAGCACGACGATGGGCGTGTCGCCTGCATGCTGGATGGCGGCGCGGATCAGCGCGGACCCGATCCCCAGCCCCTGCGCGGCGGGATGCACCGCGACCGGCGCAAGCGCCAGCGCGGGGCGGTCCCCGCCCACGGGCGACAGCGCGATGTGGCCGACGACGGTTCCCGCGGCAACCGCCACCAGCGACAGTGCCAGATCGCCGTCCGCGCGCAGCAGGCGCACCAGCCGGGCCTCGGCCTCGCCCTCGAAAGCCAGGTGCAGCAGGTGGTCGATGGCATCGTGATCGCCCCGTTCCTCGGGGCGCATCGCGGGGGTCACGTCGTGGCGCTGAAAGTCGCGGGCGAATTGCGTGCTTTCGCGGCCCCAGGGGCTGTCGGCGGTTCGCGCCTGATGCGCCTCGAAGGCCGCGCCGTCGCGGAACAGCTCGGACAGGTGCCAGACCAGCGGGTCGTCGTCCTGCCACAGATCGAAGCGCAGGTTCCCGGACTCGGCCCGGCTGAGCGTGACGTGATCGGGCAGCAGGTTCAGCGCCGTCATCATCTGGCCCGCATCCGCGCAGGTCAGGCGACCGGTCAACGCGACCATCGGGGCGGGCAGGGCGATGGGCATGCCGCCTTCCGCGCAGTCGTGGCGTTCGGTCGCGTGGTGATGTCCGCAGGCGCAGCTCATGTGGTGTTCCCCTTCGTTCGGGCGCAGATTGCCTGCAAACGGGCGCAAGGGGAAGGCGTCAGACCGTCTCGCCCGCATCCATCCGTTTTAGGAAATCGGCAGCCTCGGCCCGGATCGTCTTGCGCTTGTCGGCATCCATCCGGTCCCATGTGCCATAGATGCGGCTGATGCGCGGGTTCTTCTGGAACCGTTCGCGGTGACGGACAAGGAAATCCCAATACAGCAAGTTGAAGGGGCAGGCGTCCTTGCCGGTCTTGGCCGTCACCTTGTAGGCGCAATGTTTGCAGTAATCCGACATCTTGCCGATATAGTTGCCGGAACTGACATAGGGCTTTGATCCGACGATGCCGCCATCGGCGAACTGGCTCATCCCGATGACATTCGGGGCCTCGACCCATTCATAGGCATCCAGATAGACCTCGAGATACCATTCATGGACCTGGTGCGGGTCGATCCCGGCCAGCAGGGCAAAATTGCCGGTGATCATCAGGCGCTGGATGTGATGGGCATAGGCAAGGCGCTGCGTCTGGCCCACCGCCTGCGACAGGCAGTTCATCCGCGTTTCCGCACCCCAGTACAGCGGCGGCAGATCGCGGTCGTGGCCCAGCTCGTTCCGGTCGGTGTAATCAGGCCCCTGCATGAAATAGATGCCGCGCATGTATTCGCGCCAGCCGAGGATCTGGCGGATGAAGCCCTCGGCGGAATTCAGGCGCACCTTGCCCTCGGCATAGGCCTTGGCGACGCGGTCGCAGACCTCGCGCGGGGACAGAAGGCCCGCATTGATATAGGGCGACAGGATCGAGTGATGTAGGTGCGGATCGTCCTGCAGCATCGCATCCTGATAGGGGCCGAATTCGTCCAGCGAATTGTCGATGAAATGCCGCAGCACCTTCAGCGCGCCCTGGCGGTCGGTGGCATAGTCGAAGGGGCGCAGATCGCCGAAATTTTCGGGAAAGCGTTGCTCGACCAGGTCCAGCACATCACAGGTGATCCGGTCCGGTTCGAAGCGCGGGGGGCCTTCGCGGAACAGGTCGGCCGCGGCGGGCTTGCGGTTGTCGTGGTCATAGTTCCACTGCCCGCCCGCAGGCTCGTCGTCCTCCATCAGCAGGCCGGTGCGGCGGCGCATCTCTCGATAGAACCACTCCATCCGCAATTCCTTGCGGCCCTCGGCCCACTCCTGGAAATCCTTGTGGCTGGCATAGAAGCGGTCGTCGGACAGCTGGCGCACCGTGATCGGCAGATAGGTCAGGATGTCGATCAGCCGCCATTCGCCGGGTTCCGTCGCGATCACCTCGGACGCGTCGTGTTCCGATGCGCGGCGCAGTAATTCGCCGCCGATCTTCTGGCTGTTCTCGGGGTCGTCCAGCCGCGTATAGGCGACGGTGAAGCCCTTGTCGCGCAGGTGATCTGCGAATTTGCGCATGGCCGCGAACAGGAACGCGATCTTCTTGGGGTGGTGGCGGACATAGGACGCCTCGTCCATCACCTCGGCCATGACGACGACATCGCCGTCCTTCGCCTCGCGCAGCGCGGACAGATCGTCGGACAGCTGATCGCCCAGAACCAGTATCAATCGCGTCATGGCACCCCCCAGAACGAAAGGGACGCGCAAGTTGCCCTGCGCGTTCCCCAACTTCTCAGGTCATTCCCACTCGATCGTGCCCGGGGGCTTCGAGGTGATGTCATAGGTGCAGCGGTTGATGCCCTTGACCTCGTTGATGATCCGCGTCGCGGTCTCGCCCAGGAATTCATGGGTGAAGGGATAGTAATCCGCCGTCATCCCGTCGACCGAGGTCACCGCACGCAGCGCGCAGGCATAGTCGTAGGTGCGACCGTCGCCCATCACGCCCACGGTGCGGACCGGAAGGATCGCGACGAAGGCCTGCCAGATCTCGTCGTACAGGTTGTGCTTGCGGATCTGGTCGATGAAGACCGCATCCGCCTTGCGCAGGATCTCCAGCTTGTCGCGGGTGATCTCGCCGGGGCAGCGGATGGCAAGGCCGGGGCCGGGGAAGGGGTGACGCCCGATGAACTTGTCGGGCAGGCCCAGCTCGCGGCCGAGGGCGCGGACCTCGTCCTTGAACAGCTCGCGCAGCGGCTCGACCAGCTTCAGGCCCATCTTCTCGGGCAGACCGCCGACATTGTGGTGCGACTTGATCGTGACCGAGGGCCCGCCGCTGAAGCTGACGCTCTCGATGACATCGGGATAGAGCGTGCCCTGGGCCAGGAACTCGGCACCGTCGATCTCGCCCGCGTATTTCTGGAACACGTCGATGAACAGGCGGCCAATGGTCTTGCGCTTGACCTCGGGGTCGGAAACGCCTTCGAGCGAGCCGAGGAACAGGTCGGCCTCGTTCGCGTGGATCAGCGGGATGTTGTAGTTGTCGCGGAACATCTCCACGACCTCTTCGGCCTCGTTCAGGCGCAGAAGGCCGTGATCGACGAAGACGCAGGTCAGCTGGTCGCCGATCGCCTCGTGGATCAGGACGGCAGCGACGCTGCTGTCCACGCCGCCCGACAGGCCGCAGATGACCTTGCGGTCGCCCACCTGCTCGCGGATCTTGCGGATCGCCTCGTCCTTGTAGGACGCCATCGTCCAGTCGCCGGTAAAGCCCGCCATCCTGACGAAGTTCTCCAGCATCGTGCGGCCGTTCGGGGTGTGGTGCACCTCGGGGTGGAACTGCACGGCATAGAAGCGGCGCGCCTCGTCCGCGATCATCGCGAGGGGCGCGTTGGGCGAGGTGCCGATCACCTCGAAGCCCGGCGCGATCTCGGTCACGCGGTCGCCATGGCTCATCCAGACCTCCTCGCGGCCAGCGTCGAACAGGCCGGCGAAGATGCCGTCGCCCTTGTGGCCCGGCGCAGGCGCGATGAAGGCGCGGCCGTATTCGGCGTGGTGGCCCGCCTCGACGCGGCCGCCCAGCTGTTCCATCATGACCTGCTGGCCATAGCAGATGCCGAAGACGGGGACGCCCAGCTCGAAGACTGCTTGCGGCGCGCGGGGGCTGCCGGTCTCGGTCACGCTGGCGGGGCCGCCCGACAGGATGATCGCGCGCGGGTCGATCTCGCGCAGCTTCTCGTCGGTCAGCAGGTTGAAGGGATGGATTTCGCAGTAGACGTTCAGCTCACGCAGGCGGCGCGCGATAAGCTGCGTCACCTGGCTGCCGAAGTCGATGATGAGAAGGCGCTGATGCTGGGTCATGGATGCGCTTTAAGCGCGCCCGCGCGGCCATGCAAGGGTTTCGCGCCCGTCAATCCGGGGAACCGGTGCGAAGGCATGGGGTTGGGACTGAAATCGCCTGCAAACCGTTCATCCAACGATCCGAAAGGGTTCCGTCATGTTCCGTGCCTCGATCACAGCAATCGCAGCCCTGGGCGCGCTTGGCGCCTGCGACCGGATCGCCCCCGCGCCGGTGGCCGAGCCGATGGAGCAGTCGCTGGCCGCCAGCTGCGCGGGCGATGGCCCTGCCGCCGACCGCCTCGCGCAGGCCGTGGAAGCCGCGCGCGTGGCCGAGGGCAAGACCGTCCTTGCACGGACCGAGGCGCTGGACCGCATTGCGCAGTCCCATGCCTGCGACATGGCGCTGATGGGGCGCGCCGATGTCGCGGGGTCGAATGGCAGCAATGTCGTGGATCGGGCGCGGGCCGTCGGCTATCCGACCTGCGGCGTGGTGCAGCTGGTCGGTGGCGGGACCAGCCCGGAGGGAACGGTCGCGGATTGGCTGATCCCCGGCCCGAACCGCGAACAGGTGCTGGGACAGCTGTCATTCGAGATCGGCAGCGGCGTCGCGCGCGGCGCGGACGGGCGCGTCTGGCACAGCGTTGTTCTTGGAAACGACTGCCGCGCATAAGGTAAGGGGCGCCCGGATGGGGCGCCCCTGTCGGTATCACTTCTCGGGCAGAAGGCCCCTTGGGGCGAAGCGCAGCACGGCCAGCAGGACCGCGCCCATCGCGATGAAGCGCATGTGCGGGCTGCTGTCCAGCAGGTGCTCCTTCAGGGGACCGTCGGATAGCGGGCCGGTCAGCGCGGCGATCGCGGCGGGGCCCCAGACCTCGGCCTTGATCCACAGGAACCAGATCAGCACCGATCCCAGAACCGCGCCCCAGTTGTTGCCGGACCCGCCCACGATGACCATCACCCAGATCAGGAAGGTATAGCGCAGCGGGTTGTAGCCCGTCGGCGCGACCAGCCCGTCCAGCGTCACCATCATCGCACCGGCGATGCCGATGACTGCCGATCCCAGCACGAAGACCTGGAGGTGGCGGCGGGTGACGTTCTTGCCCATCGCGCGGGCCGCCGTCTCGTTGTCGCGGATGGCGCGCATCATGCGGCCCCAGGGCGATTTCAGCGCCAGCTCGGCCAGCAGGATCAGGACCAGCAGCACGACGAGAAACAGCGACATGTAGGACAGCTTGACCCAGATGCCCGACGCCTCGGTCGCGGAAAAGCCCCAGCCTTGGGCGAAGGCCACGAAGTCGGGATTCTGCTGCAGGTCCACCTCGTAGGCGACGGGGCGCGGGATGGCGGTGATGTTCTTCACGCCGCGCGCCAGCCAGTCCTCGTTCTTCATGACGGCCACGATGATCTCGCCGATGCCGAGCGTGGCGATGGCGAGATAGTCCGAGCGCAGCCCCAGTGCCACCTTGCCGATGGCCCAGGCCGCGGCGGCGGCAAAGACGCCGCCCACCAGCCAGGACAGCAGCACCGGAAGGCCCAGCCCGCCGATATTGCCGTGACGGGCAGGGTTGTTGCCCTCGATCGCGAGGACGGCGGGGTCGAACAGCGACCGGAACAGGAAGAAGCCCGCCAGCAGCACCAGCGCGACGGCCCAGCCCTTGCGGGTCCGGCCCCAGACAAGGCGGGCCAGCGCAAGGACGCCCAGGCCCGCCAGCAGCGACAGGATCAGGCGAGGGCCACCGGCCTGCCATGCGCCCTCGACCGGGGGCAGGGACACCAGCACGGGCGCCAGCGCGCCCATCGCAAGGAAGCCCACGACGCCCACGTTGAACAGCCCGGCATAGCCCCACTGCATGTTCACGCCCAATGCCGTGATGGCCGAGATCAGCCCCATGTTCAGGATCGCGAGCGACGTGTTCCAGCTGCCCGAGAAGAGGTCGTTGCGGACCGTCCCCTCCAGCACGAACAGGATGGCGAGGATGCCGAACAGGACCGGCGCGCGCCAGGGGCTGGCGGATGCGGTGGATTGACGATTGCTTGCCATGATGACCCCCTTACACCGATTTGCCGCGGAACAGGCCCGTCGGGCGAAACAGCAGCACCACGATCAGGATCACGAAGCTGACGGCGAACTTGTATTCCGTGCCCAGCAGCTGCATCAGCCCGCCGGGTTCGTACCAGGGCGCGACATAGCCCGCGATCTTCAGCCACGGATAGGTGATCGCCACCTCGGAGAAGGCCACGAGGAACCCGCCCGCGATCGCGCCGAGCGGGCTGCCGAGGCCGCCGACGATGGCCGCCGCGAAGATGGGCAGCAGGATCTGGAAATAGTTGAAGGCCTTGAACGACTTGTCCAGACCATAGAGCGTGCCCGCGATGGTCGCCAGCGCGGCCGCGATGATCCAGACCTGCCGGACCACGCGTTCGGGGTCGATGCCCGACAGCAGCGCCAGATCCTCGTTGTCGGAATAGGCGCGCATCGCCTTGCCGGACTTGGTGCGGTTCAGGAACCAGAACAGCGCGATCATCACGGCAAAGGCCACGACCAGCGTCAGCGCCTGCGTGCTGCGCAGGGCCAGGCCTTCGTCCAGGCCGGTCATCGCCTTGAAGTCGCGGACGGTCACGATGAAGCGTTCGCCGTCGTCGAAGCGGATCTCGTCCACGCCGATGACCAGGCGCGTCAGGCCGTTCATCACGAACATCACGCCGACCGAGGCCATGACCAGGATGATCGGCGCGGCCTTCTGCCTGCGATAGAAGCGATAGACCACGCGGTCCGTCCCCAGCACCATCAGCGATGTCAGCGCGATACCGATGGGCAGGGCGATCAGCGCGGTGGGCAGCGGACCGAAGCCCACCCCAAGCGCCTGCAGGCCCCATGTGACCAGGATCACCAGCGCGGTGCCGAAGGCCATCGTGTCGCCATGCGCGAAGTTGGAAAACCGCAGGATGCCATAGATCAGCGTGACCCCAAGCGCACCCAGGGCAAGCTGCGCGCCATAGGCGGCGGCGGGGATGAAGACGAAGTTCAGAAAGACCACGAGGGCGTTCAGGATATCCATCGCTCAGCCCCCCAGGAAGGTGCGGCGCACCTCGTCATTGGCCATGAGTTCCTTTCCGGTGCCGGTATGGGCATTCGCGCCCTGCACCAGCACATAGGCCTTGTCGGCGATGTTCATCGCCTGTTGCGCGTTCTGTTCCACCATCAGCACGGGCAATCCGCCGCGCGCGATGGCGATGATGCGGTCGAACAGCTCGTCCATGACGATGGGGCTGACGCCCGCGGTCGGTTCGTCCAGCATCAGGACCTGCGGTTGCGTCATCAGCGCGCGGCCCACGGCGACCTGTTGGCGCTGCCCGCCCGACAATTCGCCTGCCGCCTGTTTGCGCTTCTCGGCGACGGCGGGGAACAGGTCATAGACCTGCTGCATGGTCTGGCGGATGTCGTCGTTCCGGATGAAGGCGCCCATCTCCAGGTTTTCCTCGACCGTCATGGACGGGAAGATGTTGTTCACCTGCGGGACGAAGCCCATGCCGGCCTTGACGCGGTCCTGCGGGTTCAGCGCGGTGATGTCGCGCCCGTTCAGACGCACGCTGCCCTGGCGCAGGTTCAGCATGCCGAAGATGGCCTTCATCGCGGTGGACTTGCCCGCGCCGTTCGGGCCGACGATCACGGCGATCTGGCCCTTTTCGACCGAGATCGTGCAATCGTGCAGGATGTCGGCGCCCTTGCCGTATCCGCCGGTCATGCCTTCGCCGATCAGGAAGGGATCGCCCGCGCGACCCTCGCCCACGGGACCTGAACGGCGGGTGCCGTCGATGGTGCCCATGCCGCGGGTGTTCACCACGGATGCATCGCGGTTGCCGCGATTGCCGAAGCTGTTCTGTCCGCTCATGCGCCCACCATGTCCTTGTTCTTCAGACCGGTGCCCAGATAGGCCTCGATCACGGCCTCGTCCTGCATGATGTCGCTGGCGCTGCCCTTGGCCAGCACCTTGCCCTCGGCCATGACGATGACCGGGTCGCACAGCTTGCCGATGAAATCCATGTCATGCTCGATCACGCAGAAGGTATAGCCGCGTTCCTTGTTCAGCCGGATGATCGCATCGGCGATGGTCATCAGCAGCGTGCGGTTCACGCCCGCGCCGACCTCGTCCAGGAATACGATCTTGGCGTCCACCATCATGGTGCGGCCCAGTTCCAGCAGCTTCTTCTGGCCGCCCGACAGGTTGCCCGCCTTTTCGTCGGCCAGGTGGCTGATGGTCAGGAAGTCCAGCACCTCGTCGGCCTTGTCACGCAGGGCGCGTTCCTCGCGGGCGATGCGACTGCGCTGGAACCAGGTCTTCCAGATCGTCTCGCCGGACTGGCCCGCGGGGACCATCATCAGGTTTTCCCGCACGGTCATGCTGGCGAATTCATGGGCCAGCTGGAAGGTCCGCAGCAGGCCCTTGTGGAACAGCTCGTGCGGGGGCAGGCCGGTGATGTCCTGCCCGTCCATGAAGACGCGCCCCGATGTCGGGGGCAGCACGCCCGCGATCACGTTGAACAGCGTCGACTTGCCCGCGCCGTTGGGGCCGATCAGCCCGGTGATCGATCCGGTCTCGATCGTCAGGCTGGCCCCGTCGACGGCATGGAAGCCGCCGAAATGTCTGTGTAGGTCCTCGACCCTTATCATCCTTCGTTCCCCGACCTTATCCGATGGATAAGGATTTGCGCCCAAGAGGCTGTATCAATTGTAAAAATGGCCCGGCGTCATGGGGACGCCGGGCCATCGGGTCAGGCGTGCCGATCAGCGATAGCCGACGACCTTCATCTCTCCGCCCTCGAAGGTGACTTCGCGGAAGGTGCCCGCGCTTTCACCCGGCTCGACGAATTCGACGGCTGCCGCGCCGACATAGTCGACATCGCCGCCGCCATTGATGATCTCGATCGCCTTGGCCAGTTCGCCCGGCAGGATCTGCTCGCCCGGCTCGTTGGCGACATCCATGATCGCGCCCTTGTATTCGGCCGGATCGGACGAGCCCGCCTTGGCCATCGCCAGCATGATCAGCGCCGCCGCGTCATAGGCCTCGGCCGAGAAGGCGCCCGACCCGTCGTAACCGGCCTCTTCGGCCATGCTCAGATAGGTCTCGCGGCCTTCGCCCTCGGCTGCGGGGTTCTGGCCGAAGCTGCCCTCGATCTCGTCGCCGAAATTGTCCGCCAGCGCCTGGCCGACCATGCCGTCGGGGAAGACGAAGGTCTCGAAGGCGCCGCTGTCCAGCGCGCCGCGCAGGATGCCCGAACCGCCCTGGTCGACATAGCCCACGACCGCCAGCGCATCGCCGCCCGCAGCCGCCAGTGCGGCGACCTCGGCCGAGTAGTCGGCCTTGCCGTCGTCATGTGCGCTGTTGACGGTGACGGTGCCGCCCTTCTGGGTGAAGGCGGCCTCGAACGCGTCGGCCAGGCCCTTGCCGTAATCGTTGTTGGTATAGGTGACGGCGACCGTCTCGATGCCCTTTTCCAGCACGATCTCGGCCATCACCTCGCCCTGGCGGGCGTCCGACGGTGCGGTGCGGAAGAACAGGCCGTCATCCTCGATGTCCGTCAGCGCGGGCGAGGTGGCCGAGGGCGAGATCATGACGATGCCGTTGGCCTTGGCGACGTTCTCGAGGCTGGCGATCGTCTCGCCCGAGCACATTCCGCCGACGATGCCCTTCACGCCCTCGGCGGTGATCAGGCGTTCGACGGTCGCGGTGGCCGCGGCGGCGTCGATGCAGGTGCTGTCGCCCTGCACGGCGGTCACGGTCGAACCGTCGAGGAAGGCGCCGCTGTCGTTGATTTCCTTGATCGCCAGTTCGGCGCCCTGCGCCATGGCGGGCGACATCGATTCCAGCGGACCCGTGAAGCCGAGCGAGATGCCCAGCTTGATCTCTTCAGCGCCTGCGGCACCGGCCATCAGCGCGCCGGCGGCGGTCGCGAGAAGAATCTTCTTCATTTGGTTGTCTCCCAGTTGGAACATTGTCCTTGGGGCAGCCTAGAAGGGCGATTCTGAAAAAGAAAGCGCGATGTATCGTCGATCCTACTGACCTTTCGTCAGATTTCAGGATCGGGGGACCGCGGCCCGCAACGGGGCCGCGGTCTTATCGTGGATTACAGGCCGGGGCCTGCGCGGTCGCGCACGGGCTGATAGATCTGCTCGATGCGGGCGACGGCCTCTTGCGGGGACATCTCCTCGGCTTCGCCGGTGCGGCGGCTGGTCAGTTCGACCTTGTTGTTCGCCAGCCCGCGCGGCCCGACCGTGATCCGCCAGGGTAGGCCGATCAGGTCCATGCTGGCGAATTTCGCGCCGGCACGGTCGTTGCGATCGTCATAGAGCGGCTCGAACCCCTTCGCGGTCAGCTCGGCATAGAGCGCGTCGCAGGCGCTGTCGGTCGAGGCGTCGCCCTGCTTGAGGTTGACGATGCCCACATGGAACGGCGTCACGCCTTCGGGCCAGATGATGCCGCGGTCGTCGTGATTGGCCTCGATGATGGCGCCCAGCAGGCGGGAAACGCCGATGCCGTGGCTGCCCATGTGGACGGGCACGCGCGCACCGTCGGGGCCGACGACCGTCGCGCCCATCGGTTCGGAATACTTGGTCCCGAAATAGAAGATCTGGCCGACCTCGATCCCGCGCGCGGTGCGGCGGCGATCCTCGGGGACCTCGGCGAAGATCGCCTCGTCATGGGTCTCGTCGGTGCGGGCATAGCGGCTGGTGAATTCCTCCAGCACGGCCTGACATTCGGCATGATCGTCATAGTCGATCTGCCGGTCGCCGAAGGTCAGCTCGGTGATCTCGCTGTCATAGAAGACCTCGGATTCGCCGGTCTCGGCCAGGACCAGGAATTCATGCGTGTAATCGCCGCCGATCGGGCCGCCATCCGCGCGCATCGGGATCGCCTGCAGGCCCATGCGCTCGTAGGTCCGCAGATAGCTGACGAGGTGCCGGTTGTAGGCGTGCAGCGCGTCTTCCTTGGTCAGGTCGAAATTGTAGCCGTCCTTCATCAGGAACTCTCGGCCACGCATCACGCCGAAGCGGGGGCGGATCTCGTCGCGGAACTTCCACTGGACGTGGTACAGCGTCAGCGGCAGGTCCTTGTAGCTGTTGACGTGGCTGCGGAAGATGTCGGTGATCATCTCCTCGTTCGTGGGTCCGTACAGCAGGTCGCGCTTCTGGCGGTCCTTGATGCGCAGCATCTCCTCGCCGTAATCGTCATAGCGGCCGCTCTCGCGCCACAGGTCGGCCGATTGCAGCGTCGGCATCAGCATGGGGACGTGACCGGCGCGGATCTGTTCCTCGTGGACGATCTGCTCGATCCGGCGCAGGACCTTGAAGCCCATGGGCAGCCAGGAATAGATGCCCGCCGCCTGCTGCTTGATCATCCCCGCCCGCAGCATCAGCCGATGGCTGACGATCTGGGCCTCCTTGGGATCTTCCTTCAGCACGGGCAGGAAATAACGCGACAGACGCATTCGTGTAATCCTTCGATCAGCTTTGTCCCCGCGTTACCGGATCGGGCTGCCGATGCCAAGAACCAGCCGGTCATGCGGCTTGCAACCGGCGCTGCGGGGCGGCACATTCGCACCCGTGTTACCATGAGGCATCCGATGGGCGTTCCCGTTCGCAAGCAGATCATCTGGTGGGGGCTTGCCGCGGCGATCCTGCTGATTTCCATGTGGCTTCTGGGGCAGGCGATCCTGCCCTTCATGATCGGCGCGGGCGTGGCCTATCTTCTGGATCCCGTCGCCGACCGGCTGGAGCGGATGGGCCTGTCGCGCACGATGTCGGTCGTCGTCATCACCTTCGTCGTCGTGCTGGTCGCCGTCGCGCTGATCCTGCTGATCCTTCCGCTGCTGATCAGGCAGGCGACCGCGTTGATCCAGACCGCCCCCGAGATGCTGGGCCAGGGCCGCGCCTTCGTCGAGTCGCGCTTTCCCGGCATGATCCCGACCGATGCGGGCCTTCAGGAAACCCTCACCGAGCTTCAGGCCGCATTGGGCGAACAGGCGGGCAACGTGGCCTCGAAGGTGCTCGGATCGGTGCGCGGCATCCTGGGGACCATCTCGATCCTGGTGATCGTGCCGGTGGTGTCCTTCTACCTGCTGCTGGATTGGGACCGCATGGTCGCGCGCATCGACGAGCTGCTGCCGCGCGAACATGCCGGCACGATCCGCCGCCTCGCATCGGAGATCGACGACGCGCTGTCGGGCTTCCTGCGCGGGCAGGCGACGGTGATCCTGATCCTGGGGACGTGGTACGCGCTGGCGCTGATGTTCGTGGGGCTGCCCTTCGGCTTCTTCATCGGGATCATGGCGGCGGTGCTGTCCTTCATCCCCTATGTGGGCGTGCTGATCGGCGGGGTGACCGCCATCGGCGTCGCGCTGTTCAGCTTCTGGGGCGATCCGCTGTGGATCGGGGCCGTGGTCGCCATCTTCGCGGTCGGGCAGGTGGTCGAGGGGAACTATCTCCAGCCCAAGATCGTGGGCAGCCATGTCGGGCTGCATCCCGTCTGGCTGCTGCTGGCCCTGTCAGTCTTCGGTTCGCTGTTCGGCTTCGTGGGCCTCGTGATGGCGGTGCCGATGGCGGCGGCGGTCGGCGTGCTTGCGCGCTTCGCGATCGAACGCTACCGCGCCAGCGCGCTCTATACCGGGATCGGCGACGATGCCGTCACCCCCGAACCCCTGCTGGTCGAGATCGTGCCCCCCGGCACCTATCGCGAGGCGCTGCGGGTCGAGGTCGCGGAGGGCGATCCGGCGTGAATGCCGGGGCGCCGCATCGCCAGCTGACGCTGGACCTGACGACGCCGCCCGCCGAGGCGCGGGCCGATTTCCTGCCGGCCCCCGCCAACCAGGATGCGCTGCGTGTCCTCGACCACCCGCATCTGTGGCCCGGCGGGCGCATGCTGCTGATAGGCCCCGAGGGCGCGGGAAAGTCGCACATGGCCGCCTTCTGGGCCGCCGAGAACGGCGCACGCCGGATCGGCTGCGCCGCGCTGCGGACCGATGCCGCCGATACGCTGGCCGTCGAGCGCGGCGCCGTCGTGGTCGAGGATGCCGACCACGCGGGCCATGCCGCCGGCGCCGAGGAGGCGCTGTTCCACCTGTGGAACCTGTGCGGCGCGCGGGAATGCCTGCTTCTGCTGACCGCGCGGCTGGTGCCCCGCGACTGGGGGCTGTCGCTGCCGGACCTGCAATCGCGCATGGATGCCATGCCGCAGGTGCGTCTTGGGCCGCCGGACGAGGCGCTTCTGGCCGCCGTTCTGGTCAAGCTGTTCGCGGATCGCCAGTTGCAGGTCGCGGCCCCGCTGATCGACTGGCTGGTGCTGCACATGGATCGCGACCTCGGGCTTGCCCGCAGGCTGGTCGCCGCGATGGACCGCGCGGCGATGGCGCAGAAGACCCCGCCGACCCGTCGCCTCGCCTCTGATCTGCTGGACAAGCTGACGGGGCGCGGGGCATCTATGGACCCCGACGACCAGAGCCGTGGAACCGATGACCCAAGCTGACTTTCTTCGTTCGCCCTTTCCCGAACCCCACGAGATGCCGGGCGGGGTGCCCGAGGGACCGGCGCGGTTCTTCAACCGCGAACTCAGCTGGCTGTCCTTCAACTGGCGGGTCCTGGACGAGGCCCGCAACCCGCGCGTGCCCCTGCTGGAACGCCTGCGCTTCGTGTCGATCAGCGCGACCAACCTCGATGAGTTCTATACCGTCCGCGTGGCGGGGCTGCGCGAACTGGTCCGCGAAGGCAGCACCTCGCCGTCCGAGGACGGGCTGACCGCGTCCGAGCAGCTGTCGCTGATCAATGCCGATGCGCGCCGCCTGATGGCCGCGCAGCAGGGCGTCTGGAACCGCCTCCGCCGCGAGATGGAGCAGGCGGGCATCGTCATCCTGTCGCGCCAGCGCCTGACCGTCGCCGAGGAGACCTTCCTTCACACCTATTTCCAGGAAAAGGTCTTTCCCGTCCTGTCGCCGCTGGCCATCGACCCGGCACACCCGTTCCCCTTCATCCCGAATGCCGGTTTCTCGCTGGCGCTGGAACTGGCACGCCAGACCGACGGGCGGCAGATGCAGGCGCTGTTGCCGATCCCCGCGCAGTTGCCGCGCTTCGTCCCGCTGCCGGGCGGACAGCGGTTCCTCAAGCTGGAAGATCTGCTGCTGATGCATCTGAGCAGCCTGTTCCCCGGCTATCGCGATGTCGGGCATTGCAGCTTCCGCGTGCTGCGCGACAGCGATCTCGAGGTCGAGGAGGAGGCCGAGGATCTGGTCCGTGAATTCGAGACCGCGCTGAAGCGTCGCCGCCGCGGCAGCGTCATCCGCCTGAAGATCACGGCCGGAGCGCCCGACCGCCTGCGCCGCCTGATCATGGACGAGCTGGAGGTCGGCCACGAAGAGGTCATCGAGGTCGAGGGCTTGCTGGGCATGGCCGACCTGAAGGAGCTGGTTCTGGACCACCGGCGCGAACTGATGTGGCCCGGCTTCACCCCGCGCGTGCCCGAACGGGTGCAGGACCATGACGGCGACATGTTCGCGGCGATCCGTCACAAGGACATGCTGCTGCATCACCCCTACGAGACCTTCGACATGGTGGTCCGCTTCCTTGCGCAGGCGGCCCGCGATCCCGACGTGCTGGCGATCAAGCAGACCCTGTATCGCACCAGCCGCGACAGTCCGATCGTCGACGCGCTGTGCGAGGCCGCCGAGGCGGGCAAGTCCGTCACCGCGCTGGTCGAACTGAAGGCCCGCTTCGACGAGGCCGCGAACATCCGCCAGTCGCGCAGGCTGGAACGGTCGGGTGCGCATGTCGTCTACGGCTTCGTGAACTACAAAACCCACGCCAAGATCAGCACGGTCGTCCGGCGCGAGGGGGACGCGCTGGTCACCTATACCCATTACGGGACCGGCAACTATCACCCGATCACGGCGCGGATCTATACCGACATGTCGCTGTTCACCTGCGATGCGGCGCTTGGGCGGGATGCGACGAAGGTCTTCAACTATCTCTCGGGCTATGTTCAGCCCGAGGGGCTGGAGAACCTGGCGATCGCGCCCATCGACATGAAGTCCTATCTGATCTCGATGATCCGGCAAGAGGCCGAATATGCCCGCCAGGGTCGGCCCGCCGCGATCTGGGCCAAGATGAATTCGCTGATTGAGGGCGAGGTGATCGACGCGCTGTACGAGGCCGGAAAGGCGGGCGTCAAGATCAGCCTGGTGATTCGCGGCATCTGCGGAATAAGACCAGGTATCAAGGGCTTGTCCGAGAATATTCGCGTGAAGTCGATCGTCGGCAGATACCTGGAACACAGCCGCATCGTCTGCTTCGGCGCGGGGCACGGGCTGCCCTCGCCCAAGGGGCGGGTCTTCATCAGTTCGGCCGACTGGATGGACCGCAACCTCAACCGCCGCGTCGAGACGCTGGTCGAATGCATGAACGACACGGTCAAGGCGCAGATCGTGAACCAGGTGATGGCCGCGAACATGGCCGACGAGGCCCAGAGCTGGATCCTGCAACCCGATGGCCGCTTCCTGCGCTTCCTGCCCGAGGGGCGAGAGGATCTGTTCAACTGCCACCGCTTCTTCATGGAGAACCCGTCGCTGTCCGGGCGCGGGACGGCAGGGGCTGCGGATGTCCCGGAATTGACGCATGGTGCGGATTGACCTCTGCCCCGGCAGCGGGCAGGACCATCAGGACGACGAAACAAGAGGCGCAAGATGAACGGCGTGCGAACCTCCGGCGGTCGGAAGATCGACCCTTTCGGCCCGAAATTCCGCAAGCTGCCCAAGCGGGCGCTGAGGCGGGTGGGCGTGGTCGATGTCGGCTCGAACTCGGTCCGTTTCGTGGTCTTCGACGGCGCCGCGCGGTCGCCGGCCTATTTCTACAACGAGAAGGTCATGGCGGGCCTGGGGCAGGACATGGCCAGCACCGGTCGCCTGAACCCCAAGGGCGTCGAGCGCGCCTACGAGGCGCTGACGCGTTTCGCGTCGCTGGCCAAGTCGATGGGCGTCGAGAGCATGACCTGCGTCGCCACCGCCGCCATGCGAGAGGCCGAGGACGGCCCCGCCTTCCAGGCGCGGATCGAGAAGAAGCTGGGTCTTAAGATCTGGGTCATCGACGGCGAGGAAGAGGCCCGGCTGTCCGCGCAGGGCGTGCTGCTGGGCTGGCCCGACGCCAAGGGGCTGGTCTGCGATATCGGCGGCAACTCGATGGAGCTGGCCGAGGTGTCGCAGGGCCGCATCGGTCGCCGCGTGACCTCGCAGCTGGGGCCGTTCCGCCTGCAGCAGATCGCGGACGAGGCGCTGTCCGATCATATCGACGGCATCCTTGCGCAACTGGCCGACCACATGGGCACGGATCACCGCAGGCTGTACCTGGTCGGCGGGTCGTGGCGTGCCATCGCGCGGCTGGACATGGAGCGGACGGGCTATCCCATGACCGTGCTTCACGAATATCGTATGACCCCCGACGCGGCGAGGGAAACGATCGACTGGATCGGCAAGTCCGACCTGCAGGATTTGCGCTCGCGTACCGGGATCTCGTCCTCGCGGATGGAACTGGTGCCGCTGGCCTCGCGCGTTCTGGGCCGGATGATCGACCGTTTCCAGCCCGAGGAACTGGATATCAGCAGCTATGGCATCCGCGAGGGGCTGCTGTACGAGCACATGTCCACGACGCTGCGCAAGCGCGACCCGCTGATCGAGGCCGCCCGCTTTACCGAAAAGCAGATGGCGCGGATGCCGGGTTTCGGCAAGAAGCTGTACCACTTCCTGCTTCCCTTGTTCCCCGACATCACGCCCGAACGCAACCGGCTGATGCAGGCGGCCTGCCTGCTGCACGACACTGCCTGGCGGACGCATCCCGACTACCGCGCCGAGGCATGCTTCGACAACGTGACCCGCGCGAACATGGCCGCACTCAGCCACCCCGAGCGCGTCTATCTGGGGCTGGCGCTGCTGCACCGCTACAAGAACAGCCGCGCGAAATCGCGCTTTGCCCCGCTGTTCGACCTTCTCCCCGAGGATGAGATCAAGGCCGCCGAGATCACCGGCAAGGCCATGCGCTTCGGCGCGATGTTCGCGACCGACGACCCTGCCGAGGCCGGGCGCCTGACCCTGAAGCCCGACAACCGGTTGGAGCTGAAGCTGACCCCGGCCGGGCGCGCGCTGATGGGCGAGGTCGCGCATTCGCGCTTCCAGTCGATGTGCAAGTCGATGGGGGTCGAGGGCAGCGTGATCTGATCCGCACCCTCCGTCCAATCAAGGGCCGTCCCTTCGGGGGCGGCCTTTTTCATGCGCGCCGCGCGGGGCCTTGCGCAAACGAAAGGGGGCGCCCCGAAGGACGCCCCCGAACCTGCCGGTTGGCAAGGCGGATGATTACATCATGCCGCCCATGCCACCCATGCCGCCCATGCCACCCATGTCGGGTGCGCCGCCCTGGCCCTTCGGCTCGGGCTTCTCGGCGATCATGGCTTCGGTGGTGATCAGCAGACCGGCGACCGATGCTGCGTCTTCCAGCGCGGTGCGGACGACCTTTGCGGGGTCGATGACGCCGAACTTGAACATGTCGCCATATTCTTCGGTCTGCGCGTTGAAGCCGAAGGCCTTGTCGGTCGATTCACGGACCTTGCCGGCAACGACGGCGCCGTCGACGCCTGCGTTCTCGGCGATCTGGCGCATCGGTGCTTCCAGTGCGCGGCGAACGATCGCGACGCCCGCATCCTGGTCGCTGTTGACGCCGGTCACGCCTTCCAGCGCCTTGCCGCCCTGAACCAGTGCGACACCGCCGCCGACCACGACGCCTTCCTGAACGGCCGCGCGGGTCGCGTTCAGTGCGTCATCGACGCGGTCCTTGCGTTCCTTGACTTCGATCTCGCTCATGCCGCCGACGCGGATGACTGCGACGCCGCCTGCCAGCTTGGCAACGCGTTCCTGCAGCTTCTCCTTGTCGTAGTCCGAGGAGGTTTCCTCGATCTGCTGACGGATCTGGCTGACGCGGGCTTCGATCTCGGCCTTCTCACCAGCACCGTCGACGATGGTGGTGTTGTCCTTGTTGATCGTGACCTTCTTGGCCGTGCCCAGCATGTCGATGGTCACGTTTTCCAGCTTCATGCCCAGGTCTTCGCTGATGACCTGACCGCCGGTCAGGATCGCGATGTCCTGCAGCATGGCCTTGCGGCGATCGCCGAAGCCCGGTGCCTTGACGGCTGCGATCTTCAGACCGCCGCGCAGCTTGTTAACGACCAGCGTGGCCAGGGCTTCGCCTTCGACGTCCTCACCGATGATCAGCAGCGGCTTCTGCGACTGGATCACCGATTCCAGCAGCGGAACCATCGGCTGCAGCGACGAGAGCTTCTTCTCGTGCAGCAGGATGTAGGCGTCTTCCAGCTCGGCGACCATCTTGTCGGGGTTGGTCACGAAGTAGGGCGACAGGTAGCCGCGGTCGAACTGCATGCCTTCGACGACTTCGACTTCGGTTTCCATGCCCTTGTTTTCTTCGACGGTGATCACACCCTCGTTTCCAACCTTCTGCATGGCGTCAGCGATCTGACGGCCGATCGAGGCTTCGCCGTTGGCCGAGATGGTGCCGACCTGCGCGACTTCGTCGGTGTCGTTGACCGGGCGCGAGGCTGCCTTGATCGCTTCGACGACCTTGGCGGTTGCCAGGTCGATGCCGCGCTTCAGGTCCATCGGGTTCATGCCGGCGGCAACCGCCTTCATGCCTTCCTTGACGATGGCCTGGGCCAGGACCGTCGCGGTGGTCGTGCCGTCGCCGGCCTCGTCATTGGTGCGCGAAGCGACTTCGCGGACCATCTGGGCGCCCATGTTCTCGAACTTGTCGGACAGTTCGATTTCCTTGGCGACCGAGACACCGTCCTTCGTGATGCGCGGTGCGCCGAAAGACTTGTCGATCACGACGTTGCGGCCCTTGGGGCCGAGGGTCACCTTGACGGCATCCGCGAGGATGTTGACGCCTTTCAGCATCCGGTCGCGGGCGTCGGTGTTGAACTTGACTTCTTTCGCAGCCATTTGATTCTCCTGAAATTAGATTGGAAGGTTCGGCGATCGGGCGATCAGCTGATGATGCCCAGGATGTCGCCTTCCTTCATGATCAGCAGATCCTCGCCATCGACCGAAACCTCGGTGCCCGACCATTTGCCGAACAGGACGCGGTCGCCTGCCTTGACCGAAGGTGCGATCAGCTCGCCCGAATCCTTGCGAGCGCCTTCGCCGACCGAGACGACTTCGCCTTCTGCGGGCTTTTCCTTGGCGCTGTCGGGGATGATCAGGCCGCCCTTGGTCTTCTCGTCGGATTCGACGCGACGGACCAGCACGCGGTCTTGCAGCGGTTTGAATGCCATTTGAACACTCCGATCTTTCAGGTTGCAGTGTTGTTGCTGTTGGCACTCACTGGCTGCGAGTGCCAATGACGCTGATCTAGGAAAGGCTCACCAGACTGTCAACGGTATTCTGATGGCTTTTCCGCCCCGCCACTGGAAGCCGCCGACCGGTTGTGACAGCCTGCGCGAAACCGCCTGCCAAAGAAGGCCCGCACCCATGCGCAAATCCCTGATCGCCCTTGTCGTCAGCCTGTTCGGGGCAGGGGCGTCCCATGCCGCATCGGGCTGCGAGGGGCGCAACCTGTTCGCCGATCTGACCCCCTCCGAGGCGCAGGAACTGGAGGCCGCGACCGCCGAGATTCCCTATCGTAGGGGCATCCTGTGGCAGGCCGCTCGGGGCGATCAACGCATCACGCTGGTCGGCACCTATCACTTCGACGATCCCCGCCATCGTGCCACGCTGGACCGCATCCTGCCGCGCATCGAGGACGCAGCCGCGCTCTATGTCGAGGCCGGTCCCCAGGAAGAGGCCCGCCTGACTGACGCGCTGCGCAGCGACCCGACGCTGATGGTCGATACCGACGGGCCGACCCTGCCGGAACGCCTGACCCCCGACGAATGGCAGGCCCTGTCGGCGGCGATGGAGGATCGCGGGACGCCCGCGGTCGTCGCTTCGCGGATGCGGCCCTGGTATGCGGCGATGATCCTTGGGGTCTCGCCCTGCATGATCCGTTCGATGGGTGGCGGAGAGGTCGAGGGGCTGGACCGCCAGCTGGTCGAAGGCGCCGAGGCCCGCGACGTGCCCGTCCGCGCGCTGGAGCCTTGGGACACGATCTTCGACATCTTCGACGGGCTCAGCCCCAAGGACGAGATCGACATGATCCGTGCGGCGCTTCCCTCGGCCAGGCTGGCCGACGATTACGCGGTGACCCTCGCTGACGCCTATTTCGCCGGCGATGTCTGGAAGATCTGGGAGTTCGGTCGCCTCGAAGCCCTGCGTAACGAGGCCCTGCCGAGACCCGAGATCGAACGCCAGATGCAGCTTGCCCAGACCCGGCTGATGGACAACCGCAACCGTGCCTGGATCGATCCGCTGGTCGAGGGGGCCGAGGATGCGGCGCGCGACGGCAAGGGGATCGTCGCGGGCTTCGGCGCGCTGCACCTGCCGGGCAAGAACGGCGTGCTTGCGCTTCTGGCCCGCGAAGGCTTCTCGGTCACGCCGCTGGACGGCTGAGGGTTACTGCCCGTTAAGCACCCCGAGCGCCTGCACCTGGCCGCGCTTGTTGTACATGATGCGGCTGTCCTTGATCTCGGTGATGGTGCCGCCGTTGATCTTGTCGCCGATGCGCAGCGTGATGACGCGCCCGTTCGACAGCCGCACCAGCGCGCGGCTTGCGCGGCCCGCGCCGATGGTCCCGATGATCTGCGTGCTGTTCAGCCGGATCCCGTCCTTGACGGTCGCGGATGCCGCGGCATTTCCCACCGCGCTTTGGGGGACGGCGGCGACCACATCGGGTTCCTCGTCGACCTCGGCGGGACGATAGCGCTGGTTGCGGGCGGCTGCGGCCTGCGCTTCGGCTTCGGCCTGGGCGCGGGCGCGGGCCTCGGCCTGTGCGCGGGCCTGCGCTTCGGCAGCGGCGTCGGCGGCTGCCTGGCGGCGGGCGCGTTCCTCGGCCTGCGCCTGCAATTCGGCATCGGCGCGGCGCTGTTCCTCCTGCGCGGCCTGCGCCTCGGCTGCGGCGCGCAGATCGGCTGCCGATGGCGCGGTAGCGGCGGCGGCTGCCGCGACCGGTGCGGCGGTGGCCGCGATCGCGTTCGTCGCGGCACCTGCGGCGCGGCGCGGCGGCTTGGCCGAGGACGCCAGCGCGGTCAGCGCGACACCGCCCGGACGCGCCGTGCTGTCGTCGATGGCCGATGCGATGGCGTCCTGAACGGCATCCTGCGACAGGCTGGGGCTGGCGGGACGGGCTGATGCCGGCCGTGCGGGCGGGCGGCGCGATGCCGTGACGCTGGCCGGGGTCGAGGCCGCCGGACGGGCCGCGGCCTCTTCGGCCTCGCGCTCGGGCGGGCGGGCGCCGGTCAGCCCGTCGGATTGCGCGGCCTGCAGCGCATCGGTCACCGCCTTCTGCGAGGGGGCGATGACCGATGTCGGGCGCCGCATCGGGCGCGCATCCGCCAGCTGGATCAGTATGCGGCGTTCGCCTTGGCCAAGGCCGCTCGCCCCCGCCTGCGCGGTGCGGAAATCACGCAGCTGGCGTTCCAGCGCCGCGCGCTCGTCGCGGGTCAGGGGGCGCGGGGCGTCATCTTCGGCGCGGCTGCCTTCCTCGGGGCGCGAGGGCGGGCGCGCGCTTCCGACGCTGGATTGCGCGACGGGTGCGACGGGTGCGGCGGCCTGGGGCTCGGGTTGGGCCGCGGGGCGACGGTTGGGGCTGGGCGGACGCGATGCCGTGGGTGTCGTCGCGGGCCGCGCGGCAGCCTGCGGTTGGCTGGGTGCCGGCGTTGCTGCAGGCGCGGGCGCCGGAGCAGGAGCCGCAGCCGCCGGACGAGAGGGCGGTCGCGCGCCCGTCACGCTGCGCGACGGAGGCGCGGTGCGCGCCTCGTAGGGCAACGGGTTGCCGGGCAGGACCGGACGCGTGTCGGGCGCTGCCGGTTCACGGGCGGCCACGGGCGGTGTGCGCGGCGGACGGGCCGAGCTGCGCAGATTGGCGCGCGCCTGGGCTGCGGCCTGCGTGGCGGCCTGCGTCTGGGCGGGCGTCGCGGCAGGCGGCGTTGCGGCCTCGGTCGTCTCGACTGGCGCGGGGGTGGGTTCTTCGGTCGTCTCTGTCTCGGCTGCCTCTGGCTGGGCGGGCAGTTCGGGTTCCGGCTGCGGATTGCCGATCGCCTCGGCCAGTGCCTGGGTCAGCGCGTCGTCGGCGGGGGCATCGGCAGGTTCTTCGGCGGCGGGTTGCACCGGTGCCGCAAGGCGGTCGGCAAGCGCGGTTGCCGCGGCCACGGCCTCGGGCGGCAGGGCGACCGGCGCCTGAACCTCGGGGGCGGGTGGCGCGATCTCGGGCGTGGCTTCGACGAATTCAGGCTCGGCTGCGGGCTGCGGATCGGACAGGGCGCCGGTCTCGGTCGGCATCTCCTCGACGATCTCGGGGGTGCCGGTCACATCCACGGGCTGATCGGGCGCGTCGCCGCCGAAGAACAGCATCCCGCCCAGCAGCAGCGCCGCAAGGCCGCCGACCATGACGGGCAGGCGGCTGAAATCGATCCGGCGCAGTTGCGCCATCACGGCGGCGGCGGGTTCCTCGGCGCGGTCTTCCTGCCGCTCGGCGCGCAGGGCGCGGGCTGCGGCGGCGCGATCATGGACGGCGGCGGCGCGCGGCGACAGGCCGTTGCCATAGCGGATGACCTTAGGCGCACCCACCGGCGCGGCCTCGACCTCGGGCAGGGGTTCCGCCGCCGGTTCGGGCGCATAGCGGTGCGGCACGATGGCCGAGACGACCGGCATCGACGGCGCGGCGGGCCGTTCCTCGGCGATTTCGATCGCGGGGGCGGTGACGCGTGCCTGGCTCAGATCGGGCTGGCTGAAGGGCCGCGCGGCGACAGGACGGATCGCGCGGGCCGAGCCGAAATCGGGCTGCCCGTCGAAACGCTCGTCATCCGGTCGCCCGATGAAGCCCGAGGGGTGGAACCCCTGCGCGCGGGCGAAATCCTCGGCCTCTTCCAGGGTCCGCAGGGCGACGGCGGCGACGCGCAGCGTCTCGATGTCGCCGTTCTCGGCGGGGCACCAGTCGAAGGTCAGCTCTTCGGCGGCATAGGGGGTCGCGGCCTCCAGCGCCTTGGCGATGGTCGCGGCGGTGTCCGAACCGAAGGGAACCGTCAGCGTGGTATAGAGGATCTGGTCGTCCGGGATCACCAGCAGCGTGTCGCTTGCGCCGGGCAGGCCGCCCGCGTCGCGATGCATCGCGCCAAGCGTTGCGGCAAGGTCGGTCCGGCTGAATTCGGCCTGTCCGACGGGGTGCCAGTCCGGCCCCCTGCGGCGTTCCAGCTGAACGGCCTCCTGCGTGAAGCTCATCGCGAATTCGGGGGGCGCGGCGTGATGGTTCATGAAATGTTGTCACTGCTCGGGGAAGGGTGGCCGCTTGGCGGCGCGATTTGGTTTATTGTCCACGACACTACCGCAAATCGGGTATCGAAGGAAGCGTTACTGGCGGTCCTGTGATCGTATCGGCGGTCGATGGGGCTAGGATATCCGGACCGAAAGGCGCAGTCTTCCCGCAGGCTTACACGCATCGAGAAGGAGCGAGCCGATGCAAGGGAATTCAACCATCCGCAGCATGCTGCTGGGCGCTGCATTGAGCGCAATGGCGGTCGCGCCCGCGATGGCGCAGCAGGGCGGGGCGATGTCCTGCGGGGCGGATCACGGACCGTCGCGGCTGTCGGTCGCGGGGTCGGGGCAGGCGCGCGTCGCGCCCGACATGGCGGTCATCACGCTTGGGGTCACGACGCAGGGCGACAGCGCCGACGCGGCCATGTCCGAGAACTCGACCCGCCAGAACGCCGTGATCGAGGCCCTGACGGGGGCGGGGATCGCGGATGCGCAGATCCAGACCTCGGGGCTGAACCTGCGTCCGGTCATGCAATACGACGAAGGCCAGCCGCCGAAGGTCACCGGCTACGAGGCGCGCAACATGGTCACGATCCGCGCGACCGACCTTGCCCGTCTGGGCGAGGTTCTGGATGCGATCGTGGGGGCGGGCGCGAACGAGATCGACGGGATCGCCTTCCAGCGTCAGGACGGCGACGCGGGGCTGGACGAGGCCCGCATCGCGGCCGTCCAGGACGCCCGCCGCAAGGCCGAACTGCTGGCCGAGGCCGCGGGCGCGCAGCTGGGACCGATCCTGGCCATGCGCGAGAGCAGCGGCGGGCGTGCGCCCCAGCCGATGATGCGGATGGAGGCCGCGATGGCCGACAGCGTGCCCGTGCAGGCCGGAGAGGTCGAGCTGAACGCCGAGGTCCAGATCGAATACGCGCTGACCGGCGACGCCGCCTGCGACATGGGCCGCCGCAAGGCGCGCGACGGCCGCCCCAAGGCGCGCCCCGAGCGCGAGGTCACGCCGCCCTTGCCGGACGAGGGCGCACCCGCGCCGGACGAGCCCGTGGCCCCCGGCATCGTCGAGCCGCTGCCCGAGGTCCGCTGAGTCTCAGCGCGACTGCCTGCGGGCCATGAAGGCCAGCTTCTCGAACAGGGCGACGTCCTGTTCGTTCTTCAGCAGCGCGCCGTGCAGGCGCGGCAGCATCGTGGCCGGGTCGCGGGTCAGGTCCTCGGGGGCCAGATCCTCGGCCAGGATCAGCTTGAGCCAGTCCAGGAACTCGCTGGTCGAGGGCTTCTTCTTCAGGCCCGGTGCCTCGCGGATTTCCATGAACTGCGTCAGGGCGGTGTCCAGCAGGCGGGGCTTCAGGTCGGGGTGATGCACCTCGACGATGCGCTTCAGCGTCTCGGGGTCGGGAAAGCGGATGAAGTGGAAGAAGCAGCGGCGCAGGAAGGCGTCGGGCAGCTCCTTCTCGTTGTTCGAGGTGATGATGACCACGGGCCGCTGCCGGGCGCGGATCGTCTCGCCGGTCTCGTAGACGTGGAACTCCATCCGGTCCAGTTCCTGCAGCAGGTCGTTCGGGAACTCGATATCGGCCTTGTCCACCTCGTCGATCAGCAGGACGACCCGTTCCGGGGCCTCGAATGCCTGCCACAGCTTGCCGCGCCGGATGTAATTCGCGACCTCGTGGACGCGCGGATCGCCCAGCTGGCTGTCCCGCAACCGGCTGACCGCATCGTATTCGTACAGGCCCTGCGCGGCCTTGGTCGTTGATTTGACGTGCCATTCGATCAGCGGCATCGAGAGGCTGGCGGCGACCTGACGCGCCAGTTCGGTCTTGCCGGTTCCGGGTTCGCCCTTGACCAGCAGCGGGCGTTCCAGCGTCACCGCGGCATTGACCGCCATCGCAAGGTCTGGCGGCGCGACATAGCGGTCCGTCCCGGTGAATTGCATCGGCTCTTCCTTTCGCAAGAATTGCTTGATCGAAACTGCCTGTTTCAGCGGCTCGGGTTGCAGATTACGCATAGCCATCGGCGCAAGGCTAGTGACAAGCCGTGAAACTTGGCGTAATGGGGCGCCCAAGGTGCCGGAATTTCATACCCGCCCGGCGCCGCCGGAGGACGTAATGAAAGCCCAGACCTTCCTTCCCCAGGACTACCGTCCCGCCGAGGACGAGCCCTTCATGAACGAGCTCCAGCTCGAATATTTTCGTCGGAAGCTGGAAGCCTGGAAGGCCGAACTGCTGGACCAGTCGGCCGAGACGCTCGAAGGCCTGCAGGACAGCGCCCGTGCCGTGCCCGACATCGCCGACCGCGCGAGCGAGGAGACCGACCGCGCGATCGAGCTGCGCACCCGCGACCGTCAGCGCAAGCTGGTCTCGAAGATCGACAGCGCCCTGCGCCGCATCGAGGTCGGCGAATACGGTTACTGCGAGATGACCGGAGAGCCGATCAGCCTCAAGCGACTGGACGCGCGCCCGATCGCGACCATGACCCTCGAGGCGCAGGAACGCCACGAGCGCAAGGAACGCGTTCACCGCGACAACTGACGCCAACGGCCCCGCGATGCGGGGCCTTTTCGTGCAAGGGCAGCTAATGGGCCATCTGCAGGGGCGTCGCGCAGCCGTCATCGGCGCGGGTATCGGCGGTCTGACCGCCGCACTTGCGCTGGCCCGTCGCGGGGCCGACGTGACGCTGGACGAACGCGCTCCGGAACTGGGCGACGTCGGCGCGGGCATCCAGATATCGGCGAATGCGGTCAGGGTTCTCGATGCCTTGGGGGTCGGGCAGGCCCTGCGGGAGGCGGCTGTGCGCAACCGCGCCGTCCAGCTGAACGATGCTGCGGCCCGAAGGGTCCTGCGCATGGACCTGGTATCGCACCGACCGGATGCCGATTTCCTGCTGATCCACCGACCGCGCCTGATCCGGGTCCTGTCGGATGCCGCCCGCGCCGCCGGTGTGACCATCCGCCTGGGCCGCACGGTCGATGCCCTTCCGGACGCCGCGCTGGTCGTGGGCGCCGACGGCATCCACGGCCACAGCCGCGAATGGCTGAACGGCCGAGAGGTTCCTTTCTTCACCGGCCAGACCGCGTGGCGCGCGGTCATCGCAGGCGACGGCCCGCCCGAGGCTCATGTCTTCATGGGGCCGGGGCGGCATCTCGTCAGCTATCCCCTTGGGCGGGGGCTTCGGAACATCGTCGCGGTGCAGGAACGCCGCGATTGGCAGAACGAGGGGTGGTCGCAGCCCGGCGACCCCGACGAACTGCGCGCGGCATTCGCGGAGTTCGGAAATCCGGTGCGCGGCTGGCTTGCGGCTGTCGATCAGGTCAACCTGTGGGGTCTGTTCCGCCACCCGGTGGCGCCCGTCTGGACGGATGGAACGCTTGCGATCCTTGGCGATGCTGCGCATCCCACGCTGCCCTTCCTGGCACAGGGCGCCGGAATGGCGATCGAGGATGCATGGGTTCTGGCCTCGTGCCTCGATGCGCAGCCGCAGGATCAGGCGCTGAACGCTTATGCGCAGGCCCGCATCCCGCGCGTGACCCGCATCGTCGAGGCCGCGAATGCCAACGCCAGGAACTATCACCTGCGCGGCGCGATGCGGCTGGCAGGCCATTCGGTGCTGCGCATCGCGGACCGGATCGCCCCACGGGTGATGCCGGGCAGGTTCGACTGGCTTTACGACCACGATCCCATCGCCGCGCATCCCTGAACGGCAGGGGGGCGGGGGGATGCAATTCCCCCCGCCATCGCGGGACGCAAGATCAGGCCGCCGTTTCCACTGCCGCGACGATGCCGTCGACGACCTCGTTCAGTTCGCGCTCGTCCTCGGCCTCGGCCATGACGCGGATCAGCGGTTCGGTCCCCGACTTTCGGATCAGCACCCGACCGCGCCCGGCCAGCCGCGTTTCCGCATCGGCGATGACGCGCTTCACCACCTCGGCCGACAGCGGGTCGGCCCCGGCGGCATAGCGCACGTTCTTCAGCAGCTGCGGAACCGGATCGAACTGCGAGACAAGCTCGGATGCCGGCTGCCCCGTATCGGCCATCGCGGCAAGGACCTGCATCGCGGCCACGAGCCCGTCGCCGGTCGTGGCATAGTCGGTCATGACGATATGGCCCGACTGCTCGCCGCCCAGGTTGAAGCGGCCTTCGCGCATGCGTTCCACCACGTAGCGGTCGCCGACCTTGGTGCGTTCCAGGTGCAGGCCGCGACCTTGCAGGAAGTGTTCCAGCCCCAGGTTCGACATGACGGTCGCGACCAGCGCATTCCCCGACAGGCGGCCCTGTTCGGCCCAACGCCCCGCCAGCAGCGCCATGATCTGGTCGCCATCCGCCACGCGTCCGTTCTGGTCGACGATCACCACGCGGTCCGCATCGCCGTCCAGGCTGATGCCCAGATGCGCGCCATGTTCGCGCACCGCGGCCGCGCAGGCCTCGGGGTGGGTGCTGCCGACGCCGTCGTTGATGTTGAACCCGTCGGGCTTCACGCCCACGGGGATCACGTCGGCGCCCAGTTCCCACAGCACCTCGGGGGCGGCGCGATAGGCCGCACCGTTCGCGCAGTCCAGCACGACCTTCAGCCCGTCCAGCCGCTGACCGGCAGGGAAGGTCGTCTTGGCATATTCCATGTACCGGCCGCGCCCGTCGTCGATGCGCTTGGCCCGCCCGATATTGCGGGGCTGGGCGGGCTCGATCTCGCCCGCGACGATCTCCTCGATCTCGGCCTCGGCCTCGTCCGACAGCTTGAACCCGTCGGGACCGAAGAACTTGATGCCGTTATCCTCGGCCGGGTTGTGGCTGGCCGAGATCATGATCCCCAGATCGGCGCGCATCGACCGCGTGAGGAAACCCACGGCAGGCGTCGGCACCGGGCCAAGCAGCAGGACGTTCATGCCCGTGCTGGTCAGACCGGCGGTCAGCGCATTTTCGAGCATATAGCCCGACAGCCGCGTGTCCTTGCCGATGACCACGCGATGCCTGTTGCGCCCGTCACGGCGGAAGAACCGGCCCGCGGCGGCGCCAAGGCGCAGCGCCATCTCGGCCGTCATCGGATGGGTGTTCGCACGTCCGCGAACGCCGTCCGTTCCGAAAAGCTTCCTGCTCATGTCCCTGCCTCTTCTTCGTTGAGGGCTGCGATCAGGCGCAGGCCCTGTGCATGTTCCGCGACATCGTGGACGCGGTGTATCTGTACCCCTTGGGCGACCGCCGCGACCGTGACCGCCAGCGTGCCCGGCGCGCGATCCCGTGCCTGCTCCGCCCCGCCGATCGCGCCGATGAACCGCTTGCGCGAGACGCCCAGCAGGATCGGACAGCCCAGCCCGTGAAAGACCGAGATGCGCCGCAGGATCGCCAGATTATGCGCCTGAGTCTTGCCGAATCCTATGCCCGGATCGACCACGATCCTGTCAGCGCGGATTCCTGCCGCCATCGCGCGGCGCATCCGTTCCTCCAGCGCGTCATAGACGTCCAGCACCACGTCGTCGTATCGCGGATCGTCTTGCATCGTCTGGGGCACGCCCTGCGCGTGCATCAGACACAGGGGCAGGCCGCTTCGGGCGACGACATCCGCAAGATCGGGGTCGAAATCCAGGCCCGACACGTCGTTGACGATGACCGCCCCCGCATCGATGGCGGCCTTCGCGACCGGGGCCTTGCGCGTGTCGATCGAGACAGGCGCCAGATGGCGGCCTGCGTCGATTGTAGGCAGGACGCGGGCGATCTCGTCCTCGATGGCGATCTCGGTCGCGCCGGGGCGGGTGGATTCGCCGCCGATATCCAGGATCTCGGCGCCGTCGCTGACCAGCCTTGCGGCCTGCGCTGCCGGATCATACGCGCCTCCGTCCGAGAAGCTGTCGGGCGTGGCATTCACGATGCCCATGATGCGGGGGCGGTCCATCGACAGACCCGCAAGGGGCGCGCGCGGGGCGGTCAGGCGGTCGAGGATCTCGGCGGGGGCGTCATCGGTGATGCGCGGCGGCTGGCCGCGTTCCAGCAGCTCGAACCGGGAAAAGCCGGTCCAGCCACAGGCAAGACGCCAGCGCCCGCCACGGTCCTGCGGGATCGGTCGGAAATACTGCCGTGCGGTCATGGCCTAGACCTTCGGTTGCAGGCGACCGATGGGCAGGGTCAGCCCGCCCGGGGCCGCGGGAAGGGGATGGGTTTCGGGCATCGAGAAATCGACGCCGGTCGCGCCCAGCCGGTCGGCCAGCCAGAAGGCCAGCGTGTCGTCGGTATCGCCGGCCTCGGGTGCGTCGAAGCACATGCGGGCAGGGGCCCAGACCACGGCACGGCCCTGAAGGCTTGCGGCCTCGATTTCGGTCCGGGTAGAGGCGACCTCGAGGTTCAGGTCGGATGCCAGCGACCATGCGGCCTGATCATAGGCAAGCAGCCGGATGCGCCTGCGGTCGCCGCCTGTCGGCAGGGGCAGGTTCGGAAAACTGGGCAGGATCGCCACCGCGCCTTCGGGGATCTGGGTCGGCGAATACCAGACCACGACGCGCATCTGACCCGAAACGCCGGTCGCTGCCACGCGGCCCGCATCGCGGATGATGCGGATGCCCAGGGCACCCGGCGCACGGTCCAGTTTCTCGACCGAGACGTCGATGCGGGCGGCGCGGGGATGGGCCAGCACCTCGGCCGCGATGCGTTCGGCCAAGGTCTCGACCAGGTCATAGCGGCGGTCGGCCAGCGCCGTGTCGATGGCCTGGGTCAGCACGTCATAGGACAGGATGCGGTCCACCTGGTCGTCGACGCCCTCGACGCTGTCGCGCAGATCGACCGTCAGATTGAAGCGCATGCGCTGTTCCAGCCCCCGTTCGGACTGGAAGGCGCCGATCTCGGCCGAGATGACATGGTCGCGAAGAAAGATGCGGTCCGGTTGTTCCATATCCGCCATTCACAGCAAAACCGCGCGGCGGGCAAGCCCTGCCGCGCAGCAGATCGCTCAGTTCGAGGCGACGCGCTGGCCGGTGCTGTAGAAGATGTGGCGCCCGATCTGCACCGTGCGCTGGAAGCGGCGGGCCCATGCAGGACGGACCGAGGGCGTGTGGAAATAGGTCGCCCCGCCGGTCAGGTTGCGCGGTGCGCCCGACAATGCGGCCTTGGCGATGTCCACGGCCCGCAGATAGGCGGACTTGTTGCGGATCGGCTTGGCGCCCCCGATGGTATAGCTGAACTGGCTGGGCTGGTTGATCACGCCGCAGACGCTGGACGGGAAGGTCCGGCTGTCGACGCGGTTCAGGATCACCTCGGCCACGGCGGCCTGGCCCTGACGGCCCTCGCCGCGGGCTTCGTGATACAGCGCCTCGGCCAGGCATTGCAGGTCCTGCTGCGAATAGCTGGCGGCATTGCTGGTCAGATAGACGGTGGCATCGTCGGTCGGCGTGGTGTTCAGATCCGCCTCGTGGTTCGCATAGAGCAGCGGCGAATCCACGTTCGCGGTCACCGTCGAGGCGGCAGCACCGAAAAGGCCGATCTCGGCCGAGAAGAGAGAGCCGGTCCCGCCAGCAGCGGTGGGAGAGGCGTATATGGTCAAGGCGGCAGCGGCACAGAGACAGGCGTGCGCCAGCCGATGAGGCAGCATGGGCATGGTCGGTCCTACTTACATCGTCGCCCTTTAAGGGGCGTTAAGGCGGCATGCCGAGAGCAGATCGGCAACGCCTCCGAGTGGCCGACTGCTTAAGGTTCCAAGGTTCCTGCAATCCAGCCAACAAGCGCGTGACCGCCCGAACCGATCGGTTTTCCCCTGATACCGGCATTTTCTTGCCTATGCTTTTCTGGGGTATTGGCGTGAATCGGCCATTTCGCGCCTTGGGCCGGGGCGCGATGGGGATATTTCGTCAATCGAAGGTTGTGATTGAGCCGCGAATCAACGACCGCGTCGCCGGTGGATCGCGGATTGCGCGGATGCAAGCCTCGCGACCGGCACACGGAACGGTGAGCAGGACACATAGTCGATCCCGACCCGGTCGCAGAAGGCGATGGATTCGGGGTTGCCGCCATGTTCGCCGCAGACGCTGATCGTGATGTCGGGGTTGTGCAGGCGCGCGCGTTCGACGCCCGTCAGCACGAGTTCACCCACGCCGTCCTCGTCCAGAAGATGGAACGGATCCTCGGCGAAGACGCCCTGGTTCACATAGGTCCCCATGAAGCGCCCCGCGTCGTCGCGCGACAGGCCATAGGTCATCTGCGTCAGGTCGTTCGTGCCGAAGGACAGGAAGGCGCTGTGTTCGGCGATGTCGCCCGCCCGCAGCGCGGCGCGGGGCGTTTCGACCATGACGCCAAGGTGATAGGTGAAATCCGTGCGGCGCTCGTTGCGGACGGCGGCGGCCACGGAATCGACGCGGGTGCGGACCAGCTCGACCTCTTTCATGGCGCTGACCAGCGGGATCATGATCTCGGGGACGACGGGATCGCCCTTGTGGCCGGCCTCGACCGCGGCCTCGAAGATCGCGCGGGCCTGCATGTCATAGATTTCGGGGACGGTGATGCCCAGACGAACGCCGCGCATGCCCAGCATGGGGTTGAACTCGGTCAGGGCCTCGACGCGGCGGGTCACGTCCGACAGCGGCAGATCGAGCGAGGCCGCCAGTTCGCGCAGGCCGTCGCGGTCGCTTGGCAGGAATTCGTGCAGGGGCGGGTCGAACAGGCGGATCGTGACGGGATGACCGGCCATGATCTCGAACAGGCGGGTGAAGTCGGCGCGCTGCATGGGCAGGATGCGTTCCAGCGCAAGGCGGCGATCCTCGGGGGTGTCGGCGAAGATCATCTCTCGCATGGCGGGGAGGCGTTCCGCGTCGAAGAACATGTGCTCGGTCCGGCACAGGCCGATGCCCTGGGCGCGGAACCGGCGCGCGGTCAGCGCGTCCTCGGGGGTGTCGGCATTGGCGCGCACGCCCAGCCCGCCCGCATCCTCGGCCCAGTCCATCAGCTGCGTGAACGCGTCGTCCAGGGCAGGGGGCAGCAGGACGGCCGCACCGGCAAGGATCTCGCCCGTGCTGCCGTCGATGGTGATCTCGTCGCCCTCGGACAGGGTGCGGGCGCCTGCGCGCAGCGTGCGGTTGCGGGCGTCGATGACGATGCCGGTCGCGCCCACGATGCAGGGCAGGCCGATGCCGCGCGCGATCACGGCGGCATGGCTGGTCGTGCCGCCGCGTTCGGTCAGGACGCCGACGGCGGCGTGCATGCCGCGGATATCCTCGGGGACGGTTTCGCGCCGCACGAGGATGCAGGGCTCTCCTCGCGACTGCGCGGCCTGCGCGGCGGAGGCGGAGAAGACGATCCGCCCGGTGGCCGCGCCGGGGCTGGCGTCGATGCCGCGTGCGATCAGGTCGCGCGGGGCGCGCGGGTCGATCTGGTGGTGCAGCAGCTCGGCCAGGGCGCGCGGTTCGACGCGCATCAGCGCCTCCTCGACGGGGATGATGCCGTCGCGGGCAAGGCTGACCGCCACGCGCAGTCCCGCGCGGGCGCTGCGCTGCGTGCGCACCGCGTCGATGACCGAGATGGCGCCGCCGGTCAGCACGAACTCGATCTGCATCTCCTCTCTCAGGCGTTCGCGCGATGCGATGCCGAAGCGGATCAGCTCGTCGAAGATCTCGGGGGCGCTGTCCTCCAGCGCGGGGCCGCGGTCGTCCTGCGTCAGGTACAGCGTTTCCGCCCCCGAGCCGACGGTCTGGCCGTGATGCTGCCCGCGAAAGCGTCCGGTGACGCGCGGCGTGCCGGTCACCGGGTCGATGAACTGGATGGTCCCCGATCCGCACAGCCCCGGCCCAAGCGCCAGCGCCATTTCCTGCACGACCAGCCCCAGGGGCGCATCGGCGGGCGCCCCCTTGGCCTGCCGCAGCAGGCGCGCGGTCGGCCCGTCCCATGCCCGCGCCATGGAACGCAGCACCTCGGACAGCTGCTTGACGGGGTCCTGGGGAAAGTCCTCGTCCGTTTCTCCGCGATAGATGTCCAGCGCGCGCGCAAGGGCGTCGGGACCGTCCAGCGTGAACAGGTCGGGGTCCAGCCGCGCGATATGGGTGGCATAGCTCTGGACGAAGGACAGGTAGACGCCGTCGGCATTCGCCCTGCCGATCTGCGCGGTCAGGCGTTCATGCAGCGCGTCGTTGATGCCGACATTCAGCACGGTGCCCGGTCCGCCCCATTCCGGGCTGACCGCCGAGGGGCGCACGCTGACCAGACCGCTGCCGCCGAAGATCTCGGCCAGTTCGGTGGCGGGGATGGGTCGGCCTTGGCTGATGCTGCGCACGCTGTCGCAATCGACGGCGAAGCTGCGCGGGACGGGCAGGTCCATCCGGATCAGGCGCTGCAGGCATTTGGATCGCCAGCCATGCGTCTCGCGAGAGATTTTGGCAGTCGGTGTGATCTCGATCGCAGAGGCAATGGGCGCGCTTGTCATGTCCGCACAGTAGTGACGGCATCGCCCGTGCTGCAAGTGCATTATGGCCGTCGCGGGCGGCCCGAATGAAGAAGGGGGCCGCAGCCCCCTTTTCCGGTGATCAGCCGTCGGCTTCCTCGGCCTCGGCGTCTTCGGCGGGTGCCTCGGCGCCCTCGATGACGACGGTCGCCATATAGTCGGGGGCCTCGACCTTGCCGTTGCCCTGACGCGAGCTGTCGCCCTTCTTGATGGCGTCCAGCACGTCCCAGCCCTCGATCAGCTGACCGACGACGGTGTATTCCCCATCAAGGAACGGCGTCGCGGCATAGTTGATGAAGAACTGGCTGTTGGCGCTGTTCGGATCCATGGCGCGCGCCATGCCGACCGTGCCGCGCTGGAACGAGGTGTCGGTGAACTCGGCCTCGAGGTCGGGCAGGTCGGAACCGCCCATGCCCGCCATGCCGGTATCGCCGTCCTGCTTGCCGTATTCGACATCGCCGGTCTGGGCCATGAAGCCGTCGATGACGCGGTGGAAGACCACGTTGTCATAGGCGCCGCTCTCGGCCAGCTCGACCAGGCGCGCGACATGGGCCGGGGCCAGGTCCTCGCGCAGGTCCAGCGTGATGGTGCCCTTCTCGGCGCCCTCGGCATCGGCCACGGTGATGACCATGTTCGGGCCGTCGGTATCCTCGACCTCGGGGGCGTCCTGCGCGATGGCGCCATGCGCGCCCATCGCCAGGATTGCGGGGATCAGGAATGCCTTACGCATCTGCGGCCACCTTGACGCTGATCATGCGGTCGGGGTTCGCAGGCGGCTCGCCGCGCTGGATCTTGTCGACGGCTTCCATCCCCGAGATGACGCGGCCATAGACCGTGTACTGGCGGTTCAGGAAGTGGTTGTCATTGAAGTTGATGAAGAACTGGCTGTTCGCGCTGTTCGGGTTCTGCGAACGCGCCGCGCCCAGGGTTCCACGGTCATGCGGCACGCCCGAGAATTCGGCCGGAAGGTCCGGCAGGTCCGAGCCGCCGGTGCCTGCGCGACCGGGGTTGTAGTCCTTTTCCATGTTGGCGTGCTGCACGTCGCCGGTCTGGGCCATGAAGCCGTCGATGACGCGGTGGAAGGCCACGTTGTCATAGGCGCCTGCGCGGGCCAGTTCCTTCATGCGCTCGGCATGCTTGGGGGCCACGTCGGGCAGAAGCTCGATGACGACGGGGCCGTCCTTCAGCTCGATGATGATGGTGTTCTCGGGGTCCTTGATATCGGCCATAGGGCCCTCCTCTCGCAGGTTCGTCCTGACATCTAGGGGTTTGATCGGTGAAGCACAACGCGCGAAACCGTGACGGGGCGCGTGGCGGCGGCATGATCCCGCCCAAGCGCCAGTTGACGATCCCCGCGCCATGCGGGACAAGCCATGCAAAGCATATTGCAAGCCCGAAAGGACGCGACATGGCCCAGTTCAACAGCATCGACGACATGGATCTTGACGGAAAGGTCGTCCTGACGCGCGTCGATGTGAACGTCCCCGTGGAAAATGGCCGCGTGACCGACGCGACGCGCATCGAGAAGATCGTCCCGACCGTCAAGGACATCCAGGCGGCAGGCGGCATCCCCGTCCTGCTGGCGCATTTCGACCGCCCCAAGGGCAAGCGCGTCGAGGGCATGAGCCTGAAGCAGATCGTGCCAGCGCTGGAAGAGGCCCTGGGCCAGCCGGTGGTCTTCGCCGAGGACTGCATCGGCGGCCCTGCCAAGCGTGCCGTCGCCGCGCTGGAAAAGGGGCAGGTCGCCCTGATGGAGAATACCCGCTTCCACGAGGGCGAGGAGACGAACGACGCGACCTTCGCGGCCTCGATGGCGGCGCTCGGCAGCGTCTACATCAACGACGCCTTCTCGGCGGCGCACCGGGCGCATGCCTCGACCGAGGGGCTGGCGCGGCTGCTGCCCGCAGGCGCGGGCCGCCTGATGGAGGCCGAGCTGAAGGCGCTTGACGCGGCCCTGGGCGATCCGCAGCGACCGGTCATGGCCGTCGTCGGCGGTGCCAAGGTGTCCACCAAGCTGGAGCTGCTGACGAACCTGATCGAGAAGGTCGATCACCTGGTCATCGGCGGCGGCATGGCCAACACCTTCCTTGTCGCCCAGGGCGTCGAGGTCGGCAAATCGCTGGCCGAGCGCGACATGGCCGACACGGCCCGCGCCATCATCGAGAAGGCCGAGGCGGGCGGCTGCAAGATCCACCTGCCGGTCGACATCGTGGTCGCGCGCGAATTCAAGGCCGGTGCCGCCTCCGAGACGCTGCCGGTCGGGGAATGCCCGGCGGATGCCATGATCCTGGATGCCGGCCCCGAGACCGTCGAGGCGCTGCGCCAAGCCATGACCGCCTGCCGGACGCTGATCTGGAACGGCCCCCTTGGCGCCTTCGAGATCGAGCCCTTCGATGCCGCGACGAATGCCGCCGCCGCATGTGCCGCCGAGATGACCGAGCAGGGATCGCTGATCTCGGTCGCGGGCGGGGGCGATACCGTCGCGGCACTGAACAAGGCGGGTGCTGCCGAGAAGTTCACCTTCATCTCGACCGCGGGGGGCGCGTTCCTCGAGTGGATGGAGGGGAAGGAGCTTCCGGGCGTCGCGGCGCTGGAAGCCTCGAAGCACTGATTTCGGAAAGGGCGGCCATGTCGGGCCGCCCTTTTTCGTTTCAGCCCGCAAGCCAGCCGAAAAGCCCGCCGCGACGGCTGCCGCCGGGGGAACCGGTCTGGGTGCCGGTCTGGGCGGCGGGGGCCGGTTCCGCCGATTGTGCTGTATCGGGTTCCGGCGCGCTTTCCGGTTCTGTCACGGGTTCCGGTTCCGGCGCGGGCGCGGGTTCCGGATCGGACGGGGCCGCCTCCGTCTCGGCCTCTTCCGCCCGCGCGGTTTCGGCGGCCTGGCGATAGGTCTCCGAGCGGGCCACCCATGCGGGGTGATCGTCGCTGCCCGTCTGCGATGCGGTTTCGGACGGTTCAGGAATTTCCTCCGCGCCGACGGTGATGGCGCGGCTGAAAAGCGATGTCTCGAAGCTGGCATCGGCGCTGTCGTTCTGGATGAACAGGCGCAGGTGCAGGTTATTCAGATTGCCGTTGATATGCATTCGTTCTGCCTTTTCACGCAAAGGAATGCCGAGGACTTGCCGCAAATGCCGCGGATTGCCGAATCGTTAACTCGGACGATTTTATGTAGAACTGTCCATATCGACAGGCGGGCGAACAAAACGGATTTGTTTACGGACCGTTAGCGTCATCAGCATTGTTTTGTCGCATTGCCGTGCTATCCCATCCCGGACCCACAATCAGGAAGAGTTCTCCCATGCAGATGACCGACACGGTGCGCCGCATTCTCGCCAATTACGAAGGGGAGACGCCGGGCGTCAAAGCCCAGCTGGCGCGCATGATGATGACCGGCAAGCTGGCCGGCACGGGCAAGATGATCATCCTGCCGGTCGATCAGGGGTTCGAGCATGGTCCCGCACGCAGCTTCGCGCCGAACCCCGCGGGCTACGATCCGCATTATCACTACCAGCTGGCGATCGACGCCGGGCTGAACGCCTATGCGGCGCCGCTCGGGATGATCGAGGCGGGGGCCGATACCTTCGCGGGGCAGATCCCGACGATCCTGAAGGTGAACAGCGCCAACAGCCTGATGTCGAACACGGCGGGCAAGAACCAGGCGATCACCGCTTCGGTGGACGACGCGCTGCGCCTAGGCTGCGCCGCCATCGGCTTCACGATCTATCCGGGGTCGGACATGGCGCTGGACATGTTCGAGGAGATCGTCGAGATGCGTAAGGAAGCGGCCGCCAAGGGCGTCGCGACCGTCATCTGGTCCTATCCGCGCGGCGAGGCGATCACCAAGGACGGCGAGACCGCGATCGACATCGCAGCCTATGCGGCCCAGATCGCGGCGCTGATCGGCGCGCACATCATCAAGATCAAGCTGTCGACCGACCACCTGATGCTGCCCGAGGCCAAGAAGGTCTACGAGGAAAAGCAGATCGACATCGCGACCCAGGCGAAGCGCGTGCAGCATTGCATGGAGGCATCCTTCGGCGGGCGCCGGATCGTCGTCTTCTCGGGCGGTGCGGCCAAGGGCGCGGATGCCGTCTATGACGACGCGCGCGCGATCCGCGACGGTGGCGGAAACGGGTCGATCATCGGGCGCAACAGCTTCCAGCGTTCGCGCGAGGATGCGCTGGACATGCTGCAGAAGCTGGTCGACATCTACAAGGGCGCCTGACCTTGCGGGCACCTGCCCGGCATGGCCGGGCAGGTGACACGATGTGAAACGGGGGCCTTGCGGCCCCCGTTCCGGTTTTCAGACTTCTTCGATGCGCAACTCGACCGGATCGCTGACAAGGACGCCGGTCTTGGGCAGTGCCTCGATCGCGTGGTCGATCGCCTCGGGGGTGGTCTTGTGGGTCACGACCAGGACCGGCACGCTGGCCGGGCTGTGCTGACCGTACTGGCGCATGCGGTCGATCGAGATGCCGGCATCGCCCAGCACTGCCGCGACCTTGGCAAGCGCGCCCGGCTTGTCCTGGAGTTCGAGGCGCATATAGTAGGCCGCCGGAACCGCCGTGCGGGCAGGCTGGGCCGAGACGAGGCGCCCGGCGGGCTGCCCGAAGACCGGCAGGCGAAGGCCACGCGCGATCTCGACGATGTCGGACATGACGGCGCTGGCGGTCGGGCCTTCGCCTGCACCTGCGCCGCGCAGCACGATCTGGCCGACGCTGTCGCCCTCGACCACGACCATGTTCGTGCCGCCCATTAGCTGCCCCAGGGGGCTGTCGGCGGGCACGAGGCAGGGCGACATGCGCTGTTCTAGCCCGCGCGCGGTCATCTGCGCGACGCCCAGCAGCTTGATGCGATAGCCCATGTCCGAGGCGCGGCGGATGTCGTCGATGCTGACGCGCTCGATGCCCTCGATCTCGACGGCGTCGAAATCGACGCGGGTGCCGAAGGCGATCGAGGACAGGATCGCCAGCTTGTGGCTGGCGTCGATCCCGCCCACGTCCAGCGTCGGGTCGGCTTCCAGGTAGCCCAGCTGGCGCGCCTCTTCGAAGACGGCCTCGTAGGGCAGGCCCGCGCTTTCCATCCGTGTCAGGATATAGTTGCAGGTGCCGTTCATCACGCCCATCACGCGCGTGATCCGGTTGCCCGCCATGCTTTCGGCCATGGCCTTGATGACGGGAATGCCGCCTGCTACCGCAGCCTCGAAGCGGATCACGCGGCCCAGACCTTCGGCCAGTTCGGCCAGCTCCTGACCGTGGACGGCCAGCAGCGCCTTGTTGGCGGTCACGACATCCTTGCCGGCGCGCAGCGCGGCCTCGATGCTGTCGCGGGCGATGCCGGCATCGCCGCCGATCAGTTCGATGAAGACATCGACATCCTCGGCGGTGGCGACGGCCATCGGGTCGTCCTCCCACCGATAGGAGGACAGGTCCGCATCGCGGTTGCGGGTGCGGTTGCGCGCGGAAACGGCCGTAATCTCGACCGGGCGACCGCTGCGTGCGGACAGCAGTTCGGCGTGTTTCTGCACGATCTTGACGACACCGATCCCGACGGTGCCGAGCCCGGCGATGCCGAGACGGAGGGGAGACGACATGACAGCCTCTTGTCTTTGATCCAGCGGGTGTTAGCCCGTCGGAGCGACGCTTGCAACGCGCGAAACCCGCAATTGCGCGATGCGTCAGATCCAGCGGCGCGTTCGGGCCCGGAATTGCGCGAACTGCAACGGAAATGCCTGCGCGAGCCGTGCCTCTTCGGGGGCGATGAAACGGGTCGTCACGATACGGGCGAACAGCCAACCCAGGGCGGGCGCGGCGATCCAGGCCCCGAAGGACAGGGACAGCCCCACGAGGATCACGAGGTCGCCCAGATAGATCGGATTGCGCGACAGGCGGAACGGCCCGTGCGTGACAAGCGCCTGCGGGCTGCCATGCGGATCGACGGTGGTGCGCGCGGCCAGCATCGTCACGGCGGCCCATGCCATCAGCAGAAGACCCAGCAGCACCAGCACGCGGCCCGGCCAGACCAGCCAGCCGGGGCCCGCGGGAAGGACGCGGCCCAGACCCCATGCGCCCGCCACGAAGCCCGCCAGCCAGATCGGGGGATAGTCAGCGGTCAGGCGCATCCTCGTCCTCCCACTCGGCGACCCATTCGCCCTCGATCCCGGTCTCGCGCATGATCGAGACGACGCGGCGGGCGATGCGCAGGGTCTCGGCGTGGATCTCTTGGATATCCTCGGCGGTCATGTCGTCGGGATGGCGTTCGCCGCGCGTGTTGATGAAGGTGGGGTGCCAGGCGCCCGGTGTCCGGCCGGGACGCCAGCTGGCATGGCACAGCAGGTTGCGGCGCAGGCGCTGGACGCCCAGCCGCTCGACCAGCACCTCTCGTTCGGCGATCCGCGCGTGCTTCATCGCCGCGCCGAAGCTGTCGATCAGCGTGCCGAGCGAGTCGTCGGCGATATCCTCCATCCGCTTCAGCCAGCGTTCCAGCTGCTGATCGGTCGCATCCTCGCCCAGACCCTGCCGCGTCAACGAGAAGATGGCCCGCTTCAGCGCCTCTTCGAGAAAGCCGAAACCCGCGATCGCGTGGCCAAGCGCGGCGGCCATGTCCTCGGGCAGGCGGTCAGGGGCGCGCGGCAGGCTCATTCGCGCCACAGCCTTTCGACCCAGGGGGTGGGGCGGACGTAGTGGCGCATGTGTTTCACGAAGCTTTCGCGGCGCTGGCCGTTGAAGGCGCGGCGCAGGTGTTCGCGCGGGCTAACATGGTCGCCATCCTCGTACCAGCGGCCCGCGATGGCGTCGGGCGGATTGACCAGGCCCGGAAAGATCACGATCCGCGCCCTGGGCGGGATCTTCGCATCGCGGAAATAGTTCAGCGGAAAGTTCGGGATGCAATGCATCCGGAAATGCGCCAGCCAGCCGCGCGGCCAGAACTTGACGCCCCCCGGCGCGTTGCGGGTCACGAAGCGCTGTTCATACTTGTACTTGTCCGCGGCAGCCTGCGGATCGGCGCGGAAGATTTCCTGCAGGGGCGCCAGCTTGCCCACGCGCATGCGATAGACCGAGGTCTGGCCCATCTTCTCCAGCGGGGTGTTGGGGTTCAGCCCCAGGATCGTGTCGTCGGGGTCGCCATATTCGAAGAACCCGTCCAGATCGCCGGTGATCACCACGTCCAGATCCAGGAACAGGACAACGCCCGTCACGTCGCCCAGATCGCCCCAGAGCCGCGATTTCGGCCATTTTCCCCGCGTCCGCTGCGGCGTGCGGTATTTGAAATCGGGCAGGGGTCGGACGGCGATGTCGGGGTTCAGCCCGGTCCCGTCATCGGTGAAGCAATACAGCCGGAACGGAGGCGTCACGTTCCGAGAGATCATCCCATGAAGCCGGTTCACGTAATCCGGGCCGAACTTCTCGCCCCACTTGATGCAGATGAACTGCTTGACCGATCCGTTGCGTCCGTCGTTCATGTGACCTCCTGATCTGACCGATAGGTTCCACAGCGGGCGGCCAAGGGCAAGCGCAAGCGCCGCCCGCACCTTGGGCCCGGACGGCGGGGGGTCAGGCCTGACGCGCCTCGCGGATCAGCTTCAGGATATCCGCCGCGGCCGAGGGGATGTTGGTGCCCGGCCCGAAGATCGCCTTGACGCCGGCCCTCTGCAGGAACTCGTAATCCTGCTGCGGGATGACGCCGCCGCAGATCACAAGGATGTCACCCGCACCCTGCGCCTTCAGCGCCTCGATCAGCTTTGGCGCCAAGGTCTTGTGCCCGGCGGCCTGGCTGCTGATGCCCACGACATGCACGTCGTTGTCCACGGCATCCTGCGCGGCCTCCTCGGGGGTCTGGAACAGCGGGCCGACATCGACGTCGAAGCCGATATCGGCGAAGGCGGTCGCGATCACCTTGGCGCCGCGGTCGTGGCCGTCCTGGCCCATCTTGACGACCAGCATCCGGGGACGGCGGCCTTCCTCCTCGGCGAAGGTTTCCACGTCGCGCTGGATCTGGGCAAAGCCCTCGTCGCCCTCGTAGGCCGCGCCATAGACACCGGCCAGCGTCTTGACCTCGGCGCGGTGACGCCCGAATTCCTTTTCCATCGCCATGCTGATCTCCCCTACGGTTGCGCGTGCGCGGGCTGCCTCGACGGCGGCGGCCAGCAGGTTGCCGCCCTGCGTGGCGCGGCGGGCAAGTTCGTCCAGCGCCGCCTGGCAGGCGGCCTCGTTGCGGGTGGAACGGATATGTTCAAGCCGCGCGATCTGGCTGGCGCGGACCTTGACGTTGTCCACGTCCAGAATGTCGATCGGGTCTTCCTTGTCCTTGCGGTACTTGTTGACGCCGACGATCACATCCTCGCCCCGGTCGATCAGGGCCTGTCGCCGCGCCGCCGTTTCCTCGATCCGCAGCTTGGGCATGCCCGAGGCGACGGCCTTGGTCATGCCGCCCATCTCCTCGACCTCTTCGATCAGGGCCCATGCCTTCTCGGCCAGTTCGGCGGTCAGGCTTTCGATATAGTAGCTGCCCGCCAGCGGATCGACGACATTTGTGATGCCGGTTTCCTCTTGCAGGATCAGCTGCGTGTTCCGCGCGATGCGGGCGCTGAAATCGGTGGGCAGGGCGATGGCCTCGTCCAGCGCGTTGGTGTGCAGCGACTGCGTGCCGCCAAGGGCCGCCGACATCGCCTCGTAGGCCGTGCGGACCACGTTGTTGTAGGGGTCCTGTTCCTGCAAGCTGACGCCCGAGGTCTGGCAATGGGTGCGCAGCATCTTGGACCCCGGCTTCTTCGCGCCGAATTCGTCCATGATGCGGTGCCACAGCAGGCGCGCGGCGCGCAGCTTGGCGATCTCCATGAAGAAGTTCATGCCGATGGCGAAGAAGAAGGACAGCCGCCCCGCGAAGGCATCGACATCCATGCCCGCCGCGATGGCCGCGCGCACATATTCGCGCCCGTCGGCCAGCGTATAGGCAAGCTCCTGCACCAGGTTCGCCCCGGCCTCTTGCATGTGATAGCCCGAGATCGAGATGCTGTTGAAGCGAGGCATCTCGGAACTGGTGAATTCGATGATGTCGGAAATGATCCGCATCGAGGGCTCGGGCGGATAGATATAGGTGTTCCGCACCATGAACTCTTTCAGGATGTCGTTCTGGATGGTGCCGGACAGGACCGACTTGTCGTGGCCCTGTTCCTCGCCCGCGACGATGAAATTCGCAAGGATCGGGATCACGGCGCCGTTCATGGTCATGCTGACGCTGACCTTGTCCAGCGGGATGCCGTCGAACAGGATCTTCATGTCCTCGACGCTGTCGATGGCGACACCCGCCTTGCCGACATCGCCCTCGACCCGCGGATGGTCGCTGTCATAGCCGCGATGGGTGGCCAGGTCGAAGGCGACCGAGACGCCCTGCTGACCCGCCGCAAGGTTGCGGCGATAGAAGGCGTTCGATTCCTCGGCCGTGGAAAAGCCCGCATATTGCCGGATCGTCCAGGGGCGGCCCGCATACATCGTGGCGCGTGGCCCGCGCGTGAAGGGCGCGATGCCCGGCAGGCTGTTCATGTGATCCAGCCCGTCGGTATCGGCCTGCGTATAGAGCGGCTTGACCGCGATGCCTTCCAGCGTGTCCCAGGTCAGGCTGTCGGGATCGCGGCCCTTCAGCTCTTTCTCGGCCAGTGCGCGCCAGTCCTGCAATGTCGGTTTTGTCATGTCGCATCCTTTCCCGGGAAGCGTCCTGCCCTATATTCAGGACATGACGAGGTGCCGATGAAGTTGATTTTCCTGATTTTTGCGATGGCGGTCGCCGCGATGGGCCCGTCCCGCGACGGGCCGTTGCCCGAAACGGGGGCAGACCGCGACAGCGTGCCGCAGCGCAATCCCGCCCGCCTGCCGCCGATCTCGGCGCAGGACGACGCGACCGAAAACGCCCCCGCTGAACAGCTGCGCATCATGGATGCGGCCAGCGCCGAGCCTGCGGATTTCCTGTGGAACGCGCGTCCCGTCGTTGTCTTTGCCGACACGCCTGGCGATCCGGCCTTCGTCGAGCAGGTCGAGGCGCTGCGCCGCGATGCGCGCCAGCTGGTCGATCGCGACGTCGTGGTGATCACCGACAGCGATCCGTCGGCGGCCAGCATCTGGCGGCAGGACCTGCGCCCGCGCGGCTTCTCGCTGGTGCTGATCGACAAGGACGGGCAGGTGAAGATCCGCCGCCCCAGTCCCTGGGACGTCCGCGAGATCGGTCGCGCCATCGACCGGCTGCCCCTGCGCAGGCAGGAGATCGGGCGCGGGCGACCGCTGCGATAGGCGTGAAACTTGTGGATTTGCCTGCCGAACCCTATATCATGGGGGATGACGGGCAATTCGCCCCGAACGGAGGATGACGCCATGCCAGCACTGCGCGCAGACCGCACCGAACGGACCGCCCCCAAGGCGCCCCGCCGCCCTGCCGCGTCCGAGCAGCAGGTCATCCGCCCCGAACCCAAGGTCAAGTCGCCGGTCGCAAGCCGCGCAAACGAGATCGTGCGTGCCATCGGGTTGCGTCCCATCACCGGCCTCTCGGGTCCGAAGATCGGTTACTGACGCGCATTTCCGCCAGATCGCCCGGCAGGTCCCGCGACAGGTTGCGGGCCTCTTCCTCGTACATCCGCTCGACCGCCTTGGGGCCGCCGCGCAGGCATTCGGTCAGCACGCGCATGGCGTGAAGCCCGGTGTCGCGGGTCTCTTCCATCAGTGACAGGTAATCCGCCATCATCTGCGCGGCCCGCTGGTTGTCGCGGCGCGCGATGCGGCGAAGGTCGGCGGCCAGCGCCTCCATGATCTACAGCAGCCGGTAATAGATCACGATGGGGTCGATCACCGGCGCGGGCAGGATGTGGATCTCGTCGATGACGGCGGCGAAGATCCGGTCGTTGGAATGTTGGGGAACGGTCGGCAGCAGATCACCCGAGGCGACACGCTCGATCAGGATCGCGGCATCCTCGGGCTCTGGGGTCTGCTGTTCCAGCGACACGACATGGGCGCGGATCTCGGCCAGGAGGGCGCGCTGGAGGTCTTCCTCGCGCTTGGCACGCAGCCGGTCGTCGCGGCGGCGGTTCTGGAACGCGACCACCTGCCAGCCAAGTGCCAGGAACGCCCCCGCGACCAGCGCCTGCTGCAATTGCGGGCTGAGCCACAGGTCCAGAGGGGGCACCCCCGCCAGCCCGTCGCCTGCCTTGCAGGACGGGTCGAAGCCGGGCAGGGGCAGGCACAGCGTCATTCGAACTCCATGATGATGTCGTCGACCTTGAGGCTGTCGCCGGCGGCGGCATTCACGGCCTTGACCACGCCCTTGCGCTCGGCGCGCAGGATGTTCTCCATCTTCATCGCCTCGACGGTGGCAAGGGCCTGACCCTCCTGCACCTCGTCGCCGGGGGCGACACCGATGCTGACGACAAGGCCGGGCATCGGGCACAGCAGCAGCTTCGAGGTGTCGGGCGGCGTCTTGACCGGCATCAGGCGCGCAAGCTCGGCCGCGCGGGGGCGGCGGACATGCGCCTTGATGTCGGCACCGCGCGTGCGCAGCCGCATCCCGGCGGCGATCCGGTCCACCTTCAGCACCAAGGGGCGGCCATCGACATCCAGCACCGCAAGGCTGCTTCCGGGGCGCCAGTCGCTCTCGATGCGCATGGTCTTGCCCGCGATCTCGACGCTGGAGCCGTCGCGGTCGGCGGCGATGCGGACGGGGAATTCCTGCCCGTCCAGCGTGACGACCCAGTTCTCGCCCACATGGCGTTCATGGTTGCCCAGGCGGCCGCTGATCCGGCTGCGGCGGATTTCGGACACGCGGTGCATCGCGGCGGCGGCTGCGGCGACGCGGTGCAGCTCGTCCTCGGGCAGGGTCGCGCCCTCGAACCCTTCGGGATATTCCTCGGCGATGAAGGCGGTCGTGATCTTGCCCGAGACGAAGCGCGGGTGGTCCATCACCGCCGACAGGAAGGGCAGGTTGTGGCCGATCCCCTCGACCTCGAAGCGGTCCAGCGCAACGCGCATGGCCTCGATGGCCTCGCCGCGCGTGGGGGCCCAGGTGCACAGCTTGGCGATCATCGGGTCGTAGAACATGCTGATCTCGCCGCCCTCGAAGACGCCGGTATCGTTGCGCACGGCGCTGCTGCCCATCGCGGTGCCCTGCGCCAGCCACTTGTGCTGGGCGACCATCGGGCCTGCCGCGACCTCCTCGGGGGGGCGATAACGCGTCAGCCGCCCGATCGAGGGCAGGAAGTTGCGATAGGGATCCTCGGCATAGAGGCGGCTTTCGATGGCCCAGCCGTCGATCTTCAGGTCGTCCTGCGCGAAGGGCAGGGCTTCGCCCGCCGCGACGCGGATCATCTGCTCGACCAGATCGACGCCGGTGATCAGCTCGGTGACCGGGTGTTCGACCTGAAGGCGCGTGTTCATTTCCAGGAAGTAGAAGTTCTTCTGCCCGTCCACGATGAATTCGACGGTGCCCGCGCTGGTGTAATCGACGGCCTTGGCAAGGGCCACGGCCTGTTCGCCCATCGCGCGGCGCGTCTCCTCGTCCAGGAAGGGCGAGGGGGCCTCTTCGATGACCTTCTGGTTGCGCCGCTGGATCGAACATTCGCGTTCGTGCAGATAGACCGCGGTGCCGTGCTGGTCCGCAAGGACCTGGATCTCGATATGGCGGGGCTGGGTCACGAACTTTTCGATGAAGATGCGATCGTCGCCGAAACTGTTCGCGGCCTCGTTCTTCGAGGACTGGAACCCCTCGCGGGCCTCGTCGGCGTTCCACGCGATCCGCATGCCCTTGCCGCCGCCGCCCGCGCTGGCCTTGATCATCACGGGATAGCCGATCTGGTCGCTGATGCGCACGGCCTCCTCGGCATCCGCGATCAGGCCCATATAGCCGGGCACCGTGCTGACGCCGGCCTCGGCGGCGATCTTCTTCGAGGTGATCTTGTCGCCCATCGCCTCGATCGCGCCCGAGGGCGGGCCGATGAAGGCGATGCCCTCGGCCTCCAGCGCCTCGGCGAACTTGCGGTTCTCGGACAGGAAGCCGTATCCGGGGTGGACGGCCTCGGCGCCGGTCTGGCGGACGGCGTCCATGATCTTGTCGATCACGATATAGGACTGGTTCGCCGGGGGCGGGCCGATATGCACCGCCTCGTCGGCCATGCGCACATGCAGCGCGTTGCGATCAGCGTCGGAATAGACGGCCACGGTTGCGATGCCCAGCTTGCGCGCGGTCTTGATGACGCGGCAGGCGATTTCCCCACGGTTCGCGATCAGGATCTTCTTGAACATGGCCCCCCCGGCCTTGCGGCATGAAAAAACCGCCCGCGGGGGAAACCCGCGGACGGTGGCAATCAGGTGTGGCGCGCGCGACCTGCGCGCGCGGTCAGAGCATCACTCGCACAGACGGACGTCGTTGCAGAGCGCGCCTGCTGCGCCGCCGATGGCAGCGCCCTTGACGACATTCGTGCCGCCGACATGCGCGATGGTCGCGCCGACGCCAGCGCCGATGAGCGCGCGATCGGTGTCGGTCGGGTTGATGTTCTGGGTGCAGCCCGCAACGAGGGTCGCGCCGACGATTGCGACGGCAAACAGCTTGGACATGTGTCTGATCCTATGAATGACTTGGCAGGCCCTGAACGCGGGCCGTGCCTTTTCGGTTCGGCGCAGGCGCGCCTATCAGTAGCGGCGCTGGCAGACGCCGGCGTCGTCGCACAGTGCGCCCGCAGCGCCACCCAGGGCCGCGCCGGTCGCGATGTCTTCGTCCAGGGCCTTGGCGATGACGGCACCTGCAACGGCGCCACCGGCTGCGCGCTGCGTGTCGGCCGACACGCCGTAACCGGGCGAGCATGCCGACAGGCCAGCTGCGACGAGAGCCAGACCGGCGAGGCGGAGAGCGAAGGTTTTCTGCATTTTGGTTTGCCTGTGATGGGGCCCCTTTCCGGGGCAGTTGAATTCCAGCATGGAGTAACTATCGCATGGCGGCTGCCCGCGTCAAACTGACATGCCCGTGACGACGGGCAGATGGGCGCCGCTCCGCGCATCAGTCCTCGTCCTCGAAGTCGTCGTCGTCCCAATCGACATCGTCCCAGTCGAAGGCGGGCGCGTCCTTGGCGAACAACTCGGGGAAGGCGGCCTCGGCTGCGGCCATGTCGACCTGCAGCAGCTGGTCGTAATCGGCGGGGTCGAACTCGCCCACGGGCTTGACCTCTCGGCCGATCAGCCAGGACAGGCGTCCGGCGTCCAGGTTGCCGCGCTCGAACGGCTCCTCGCCGAAATTGGCGATCAGCGCGGACAGGAAGCCCGCATCGGCCTTCTTGTCGGCTGGCTTGCGGTCCTTGAAGCGCTCTCGTCGCTGGATGGGCGTCGCGCCCTTCTTGCGGTTCTCGCGTCGGATGGTGAACTGGAAATCGGTACCGGGCAGGCGCCCGGGAAATCCGCGATGCTTCAGCATGGCTTCGCCCCTTCGGATTGGTGGTGAGGGGCGGCTGCGCGCGGGCAGGGTGACCGCCCGCACGTCTGGATCAGGCGGTTCGGATCAGCCGAACTTGCCCTGGTAGACCGGCTCGGTCGTGACCGGGTTGACGGCAGCGGGTGCTGCCGGCGCGGTCGGGACATAGACTTCGGGCTGCTGGCGCTGGCAAGCGGCGAAGGCCGACACCAGGACGAGGCCGAGAACGATTCGCTTCGACATGAATTCATGCTCCTGTAAGGCGGACGTTGTTGCGTCCGGCTGCTCGGTTTGAGACCGCTCCGATGCCGGAGCTGCCTGCGCAGGATCATACCGCCGCCCGGCCACCCCAGACAGGAGCCGCGCGCGGGGCGCGTCAGAACCGTGCCCCCCTGTGGCGCGGCTGCATCATTCACGAGGTTGTGCATGGACCCGGTCATCGTTCGTCACAGCGGGATGTTGTCGTGCTTCTTCCACGGGTTCGCCAGCTGCTTGCCACGCAGCGCGGCAAAGGCGCGGGCGACGCGTTTGCGGGTCGAACGCGGCTGGATCACCTCGTCGATGAAGCCCTTCTCGGCGGCGACGAAGGGGTTGGCGAAGCGGTCCTCGTAATCCTTCGTGCGCGCCGCGATCTTGTCCTTGTCGCCCAGCTCGCTGCGATAGAGGATCTCGACCGCACCCTTGGCGCCCATCACCGCGATTTCCGCCGTGGGCCAGGCATAGTTGAAATCGCCCCGCAGGTGCTTGGATGACATCACGTCATAGGCCCCGCCATAGGCCTTGCGCGTGATGACCGTCACCTTCGGCACCGTCGCCTCGCCATAGGCGAACAGAAGCTTCGCCCCATGCTTGATGACGCCGCCATATTCCTGGGCCGTTCCCGGCAAGAAGCCCGGAACATCGACCAGCGTCAGGATCGGGATCTCGAACGCGTCGCAGAAGCGGACGAAGCGCGCGGCCTTGCGCGAACTGTCGATGTCCAGGCAGCCCGCCAGCACCATCGGCTGGTTCGCGACCACCCCGACGGTCTGCCCCTCGATCCGGACGAAGCCGATGACGATGTTGGCGGCGAAATCCTTCTGGATCTCGTAGAAGTCGCCCTCGTCCGCCAGCTTCACGATCAGCTCCTTCATGTCGTAGGGCTGGTTCGGGTTGTCGGGGATCAGCGTGTCCAGGCTGGGCTCGATCCGCGACGGATCGTCGAAGAAGGGGCGCGTGGGCGCCTTCTCGCGGTTGTTCAGCGGCAGGAAGTCGAACAGGCGGCGGATCTCGGACAGGGCCTCGACGTCGTTCTGGAACGCGCCATCCGCGACCGAGGATTTCCTGGTATGCGTGGATGCGCCGCCCAGTTCCTCGGCGGTGACGACCTCGTTGGTGACGGTCTTGACCACGTCGGGGCCGGTCACGAACATGTAGGACGTGTCCTGCACCATGAAGATGAAGTCGGTCATGGCGGGGGAATAGACCGCGCCGCCCGCGCAGGGGCCCATGATGACGCTGATCTGCGGGACCACGCCCGAGGCCATGACGTTGCGCTGGAACACCTCGGCATAGCCCGCAAGGCTGGCGACGCCTTCCTGGATGCGCGCCCCCCCGCTGTCGTTGATGCCGATGACCGGCGCGCCGTTCTGCATCGCCATGTCCATGATCTTGCAGATCTTCTGCGCATGGGTTTCCGACAGCGACCCGCCGAAGACGGTGAAATCCTGGCTGAACACATAGACCATGCGCCCGTTGATCGTGCCCCAGCCCGTCACGACGCCGTCGCCATAGGGGCGGTCGTCCTGCATCCCGAAATCGGTCGAGCGGTGGGCCACGAACATGTCGAACTCTTCGAAGCTGTCCTCGTCGACCAGCAATTCGATCCGTTCGCGCGCGGTCAGCTTGCCGCGGGCATGCTGCGCGTCGATCCGGCGCTGGCCGCCGCCAAGCCGCGCCTGTTCGCGGCGGCGTTCAAGCTCTTCAAGAATGTCCTTCATGGAAGCTCCTCTTGGTCCGACATCGCGACGGTAGCCCCGAACCGGTTGGGCCGCCAAGGAAAATCGGGAAAATTTGCAAACTATGCGGGCAGGGCGGATCGCAAATCGCAAAGGTGCAAATGGCGCATGCCGGAACCACTTGACGCGGCAGGGCAAGGGGGGCAGTCAATCGCGCATGGGTTTGCAGATCGACATTCAGGCCATCCTGGCCAATCACGCCGCACTGGCCGCCAAGGCGCCCGGTGCACGGGCCGCAGCCGTCGTCAAGGCCGACGCATACGGGCTGGGGGCCGCGAAGGTCGCCCCCGCGCTGTATGACAGCGGCGTGCGCGACTTCTTCGTGGCGCTGGCCTCCGAGGGGCGCGCGCTGCGTCCGCTTCTGCCCGACGACGCGGTGATCAACATCCTGTCGGGACACATGGAGGGCGAGGACCTGACCGGCCTGGTGCCCGTCCTGAACAGCCCCGAGCAGTTCTTCCGCGACCGCGCCATGCGTCCGGGCAGGCCCTTCGCGATCCAGCTGGACAGCGGCATGAACCGCCTGGGGATGGAGGCCGCCGAATGGGCCGCCATCCGCGACGAGGCGCTGGCCGCCGGTCCCGCCTTCATCATGTCCCACCTTGCCTGCGCCGATGAGCCCGACCACCCCGCCAATGCCGCGCAGCTGAAGGCCTTCCGCGAGATGACGGATGGCTGCGGCGTGCCGCGTTCGCTGGCGGCGACGGGCGGCATCCTGCTGGGACCGGATTACCATTTCGACCTGGTCCGGCCCGGCGTCGGGCTCTATGGCGGCATGCCCTTCGCCGATGCGCGTCCGGTCGTGCGCCTGTCGCTGCGCGTGATCCAGACGCGCGACGTGAAGGCGGGCGAGATGGTCGGCTATGGCGCGACGTGGCATGCCGAACGCGACAGTCGGATCGCGACGGTCGATGCTGGCTATGCCGATGGCATCCTGCGTGCATTGTCCTCCAGCGGGGCGTCGGTCTTTGCGGGCGGCGTCGCGTGCCCCATCGTCGGGCGCGTCTCGATGGACCTGATCACGGTGGATGTGACCGCGCTGGACAGCGTTACAGACCGGCTGGACCTGATCTGTCCCGAACAGCCCATCGACACGGTCGCCGATCACGCGGGCACCATCGGATACGAGATCCTGACGGCGCTGCGCCAGCGTTACCAGCGGACCTATCTGTGAACCCAGTCCGGCTGATCGGACGCCACGCGATCGCCACGCTGCGCGGCATCGGGGCGGTCGCCCTGTTCGCCCTGCGCGGCCTGCTGGGTCTGCGCCCCTCGGGTCTGCCCGAGCTGGGGCGCCAGATCGTCCAGATCGGCTGGCTGTCGCTGCCCGTGGTGGGGCTGACCGCGCTGTTCACCGGCGCGGCGCTGGCCCTGCAGATCCATTCCGGGGGCGAGCGTTTCCAGGCCACCGATGTCGTCCCGGCCATCGTCGCCATCGGCATGGTGCGCGAGCTTGGCCCCGTGCTGGGCGGCCTGATGGTTGCCGCCCGCGTCGCCAGCAGCATCGCGGCCGAAATCGGGACCATGCGCGTCACCGAGCAGATCGACGCGCTGGTGACCCTTTCGACGGATCCGCTGCGCTGGCTGGTGACACCGCGCCTGTGGGCGGCGATCATCTCGGTCCCGGTGCTGGTCGCGGTGGGCGACATCATCGGGATCATGGGCGGCTGGCTGGTCGGGACGAACTCGCTCGGGTTCGTGTCGTCGCGCTATGTCGCGGACAGCTGGGCCTATCTTCAGTCGTGGGACATCGCGTCCGGGCTGCTGAAGGGGGCGGCCTTCGGGCTGATCGTCGCGCTGTCGGGATGCTGGTTCGGGATGCGCGCGGGCAGGGGCGCGGCAGGGGTCGGGCGTGCCACGACCGGTGCCGTCGTCGCCGCCGCCGTCGGTATCCTGGCGGCGAATTTCGTGCTGACGGGGATCTTCTTCGAATGATCGGGATCCGCGGCCTGACCAAGTCCTTCGGCGCGAAACCGGTCCTTCGCGGCGTCGATATGCATGTCGAAGCGGGCCAGAGCCTGTGTGTCATCGGCCAGTCCGGCACAGGCAAATCCGTGCTTCTGCGCTGCATCCTTGGCCTCGAACATCCCGATGCGGGGCAGGTGACATGGAACGGCCAGCCGCTGGATGCGCGCCGCATGCCCGAGTTCCTGGCGGGCTTCGGGATGCTGTTCCAGGGTGCTGCGCTGTTCGACAGCCTTCCGGTCTGGCAGAACGTCGCCTTTCGCCTGCGCCGCCGGATGCCCGCATCCCGCGCGCGCGCCATCGCGCTGGAGAAGCTGGCCCGCGTCGGCCTCCCGCCTGAAACCGCGGACCTGATGCCCGCGCAGCTGTCGGGCGGCATGGCCAAGCGGGCAGGGCTTGCCCGCGCCATTGCCGACGATCCGAAGGTGATCTTCTTCGACGAGCCGACGACCGGGCTGGACCCGATCCGTGCGCGGGAAATCGACGCGCTGATCCGCGACATCGTCCGCGATCAGGGGGCGACGGCGATCACCATCACCCACGACATGGCTTCCGTGCGCAAGATTGGCGACCGCGTGGCGCTTTTGCAAGCGGGACGTATCGTCCATGACGGTCCGGTTTCGGAAATGGACACGGCCCCGGCGCTTGCGGCCTTTCTGCAGGCGTGATGCAACCCCGCGCGGCTGCCTGCCGTTTCATCAAATGGCATGTCCGCATGCCCTTGCAAGAATCCTTCCCGATTGCCAACATTGGGTAAATCGCCTGAGCAGGAGAGAGATTTGGGCCTTTCGCCGACGCCCCCCGTCACCACACCCGCCGCGGAAACCCTGCTGGAATTCCCCGACAACCGGCTGCTGATCGACCTGTGCGGTGCCAATGACCGGCATCTTGCACGTATCGAAGAGGCGCTTGGCGTGCATATCCTGCGCCGTGGCAACCAGCTGGCCGTCGTGGGCGGCCCCGAGGCCCAGGCCGAGGCCGCGCAGCTTCTGAACGGCCTCTATGCCCGTCTGGAACAGCACAAGCCCGTCAGCCTGGCCGAGGTCGAGGCCGCGCTGCGCATGGGTGTCGAACCCAGCCCCGAGGTCAGCCCCGACGAGCAGCTGGAGATGTTCGCGCAGGGAAATTACGAGCTGCGTACCCGCAAGAAATCGGTCGAGCCGCGCACGGATGCGCAGAAGGCCTATGTCCGGTCGCTGTTCCAGAACGAACTGGCTTTCGGCATCGGGCCCGCGGGCACCGGCAAGACCTATCTTGCCGTCGCGGTCGGCGTCACCATGCTGATCGGCGGCCATGTCGACAAGATTATCCTGTCGCGCCCCGCCGTCGAGGCGGGCGAGCGGCTGGGCTTCCTTCCCGGCGACATGAAGGAGAAGGTCGATCCCTACATGCAGCCGCTCTATGATGCGCTGAACGACTTCCTTCCGGCCAAGCAGATGCAGAAGCTGGTCGAGGAGAAGCGCATCGAGATCGCGCCGCTGGCCTTCATGCGCGGTCGCACCCTGGCCCGCGCCTTCGTCGTGCTGGACGAGGCGCAGAACGCCAGCAGCATGCAGATGAAGATGTTCCTGACCCGTCTGGGCGAAGGGTCGCGCATGGTCATCACCGGCGACCGCACCCAGATCGACCTGCCGCGCGGCATGGAATCGGGCCTTGTGGACGCGGAACGCATCCTCAAGGGCGTGAACGGGATCAGCTTCAGCTACTTCACGGCGGATGACGTCGTGCGTCACCCGCTTGTCGCGCGCATCATCAAGGCGTATGACGCCGAGGAAGCCACGGCGCTTGCCGGCGGCAAAGAGGAAGGGCGTGGGCAATATGTCCCCCGCCGAGCAATGCGAAACGATGCCTGACCAGATTACGGCCGATTGCGTCATCGAGGACGAACGATGGGAGGCCGCGGGGCTTGAAGCCCTTGCGGCCCGCGCCGTCACCGCCGCGCTGGAATGGCACGAGATCGGCGGCGAAGTCGTGGTCATGGGCTGCGACGACGCCCGCATCGCCGCGCTGAACGCCGATTTCCGGGGCAAGCCCCGCGCGACCAACGTGCTGTCCTGGCCGGGGGTCGAGCATGTCCCCCACGAACCCGGCGAGATGCCCGAACTGCCCGACGAGGAAGAGCTTGGCGACATCGCCATCGCCTTCGAGACCTGCGAGGCCGAGGCCCGCGACCAGGGCAAGCCCTTCGCCGATCACGTCCAGCATCTTCTGGTCCATGCGACCCTGCATCTGCTGGGCTACGACCACGAGAACGACCCCGACGCCGAGCGGATGGAACAGGCCGAGCGCCTGATCCTTGAAGCGCTCGATATTCCAGACCCCTACAGGGAGAACCTGCCATGAATTCCGAGGCCCGATTACCCGAAGACGACGAAGAGGGCGAAGACCGCAACTCGCGCGGATTCTTCGGTCGTTTCTTTGCCGCCTTCAACGGGGCCGAAGAGGATGAGGACGGCGACGTCGACGCGGACAGCCCCGGCAACCGCGCGCCCGGCCTGATGAACCTGCGCCGGATGCGCGTCGACGATGTCGCGATCCCCAAGGTCGAGATCATCGCCGCGCCGCTGAACGTGACGCTGGACGACCTGGTCACGATGTTCCGGGAACATGGCTTCTCGCGCATTCCGGTGTTCCGCGGGACGCTGGACAGCCCCCTCGGGCTGATCCACCTCAAGGATCTGGCGCTGAAGCACGGCTTCGGGCAGGGCGGCAAGTTCACGCTGCGCCCGATGCTGCGCCCGCTTCTGTACGTGCCGCCCTCGATGCCGATCGGCGTGCTGTTGCAGCAGATGCAGCAGAAGCGCAGCCACATGGCGCTGGTGATCGACGAATATGGCGGGGTGGACGGCCTTGTGACCATCGAGGATCTGATCGAACAGGTCATCGGCGAGATCGAGGACGAGCATGACGAGGAGGAAGCCGGTCTCTGGGTCCACGAGAAGACCGGGCAGTGGCTGTTCCAGGCGAAGGCCGGCCTTGGCGATGTCGAGGAAGAAACCGGGATGAAGCTTCTCGACAGCGAGGTCGAGGAAGAGGTGGACACGCTTGGCGGCCTGATCTTCATGCTGACCGGTCGCGTGCCCCTGCGCGGAGAGGTAATCACCCACGATTCCGGCGCCGAGTTCGAGGTGGTCGATGCCGACCCCCGTCGCATCAAGCGCGTGCGGATGCGCCTGCCAAGCGTGGCGACCCCGTCCGAACGCGAAGTGAAGCAGGAAGAGCCGAGCTAGACCCCGGCGAAGCGTTCCAGTGCCCCCTGCCAGAAGATCTCCTTCAGGTCGGGGGTTTCCATCATCACCTCGTGGCGGGCGCCCTCGATCATCAGTAGGCGCCCGTCCGGCCAGTTCGCGGCGCGGTCGCGGATGGCCTGATACGAGACGATCTTCTCCTCGGACCCCAGCGAGACGGTCATGGGGATCGCGGGCGAGGGGATGCGCGACAAGCGCGCGCATTCGTTCAGCGCCTTGCCCACCCAGTCGAAGCTGGCGCCGCCGATGGTCAGGTCCGGCCAAGCCGCGCATTGGCGCAGCAGCCGCGACCATTCGTCCACGTCATGGGTCAGCAGGTTCGCGTTGAAGCTTTCGTCCAGGGGATAGGTCGATGCTCCGCCGCCGCTGCCGGGGGCGGCCAGCCCGCCGCGACCCAACCGTCCGGCCAGATAGGCGATGCCCGTCGCGATGCCGGTATGGAACCGGCGCAGGTTGATCCCCCACATCGGGGCCGAGAAGACCGCGGTCCGGACCGGCAGCCCGGCTTCCAGCGCGGCAAGCCCGATGCAGCCGCCCATCGAATGGCCCAGCAGGTGCCAGGGCTTCGGCAGCTCCAGCTCCTCGGCGGCGACGACCAGTTCGACCACGTCGCGCTGGTAATCGGCGAATTCGCCGACATGGCCGGGGCGCGGATCGGACTGCAGCCGGTCGGACATGCCCTGGCCGCGCCAGTCGATGGCGATGACGTCGTAGCCCTCGGCATTCAGCCGCGCGGCGACGGTTCCGTATTTCTCGACATATTCGGTGCGGCCGGGGAACAGCAGGATGCTGCCCCGGGCCGCCGTCTCGCAGGGCCAATGGGCCATGCGAAGCCGCACCCCGTCATCCGCCTGCAGCCAGAAGGCCCTTGCCGGAACCTCGGGGCTGCCATCCAGGCGGTTGAAGGGTGCGGGCTGCATGGTTCAGGACAGCTTCTGGCCCAGGGCCATCGCGACGCCCATCGAGCCGTCGATCTTCAGCTTGCCGGTCATGAAAGCGGTCGCGGGGTTCACGTCGCCGTTCAGGATGCCCTCGAACACGTCGCGCGTGGCGGTCAGGGTGACGTCGGCCTCTTCGTCGCCTTCGCGCACGCCGGCCTCGTCGATCATGATCGCGCCTTCGTCCTCGATCACGAATTTCGCGGTCGAATCGAAGCTGTCGATCTTCTGGCCCAGTTTCTCGACGGCCTTGGTCACAACATCGCTCATTTTCTTCCTTTCAGCGCGCTTGGTCTGGCGCCCGACATGCGGGCTGGGTTACAGCTGCCGTTATGAGCGCGGATCGTAACGTTTTCCATAATGCCGTCGCGGCACTGCGTCATCGAGTTCTGACGATTTTCATCGTTCTTGCAACCCTGACGACGCCCGCAGCGGCCGATCCGCTGGCCGACGCGTTCGACCGGCTGGCCCGCCCCACGGGCGAGGGCTGGCGCATCGCCGAGGCCGACATCCTGCGCGAATGGTCCCGTTCCGGATCGGCCTCGATGGACGTCCTGCTGCAGCGGGGCGAGGCCGCGCTGGATCAGGGCGACCTTCCGGCGGCCATCGGGCACCTGACCGCGCTGATCGACCATGCGCCCGATTTCGCCGCGGCCTATCAGGCGCGGGCTGCGGCGTTCGCGGCATCCGATCAGGTCGGACCCGCGCTGGCCGACCTGGGGCGCACGCTGGAACTGGAACCGCGCCACTTCATCGCCCTGACGCAGCTGGGCGCGATGCTCGAGGAGCTGGGCCAGGAGGACCGCGCGCTGGACGCCTATCGCGCAAGCCTTGCGATCCACCCCCACCAGCAGGAAGCGATCGATGGCGTCGCACGTCTGGAACGCGCGCGCATCGGCACCGATATCTGAGGGCATGAACATGATGACCCGCGGGCGGATCACCGCCATTCTCGGCCCCACGAACACGGGCAAGACCCATCACGCCATCACACGGATGCTGGCGCACAGGACCGGCGTGATCGGCCTGCCGCTGCGGCTGCTTGCGCGCGAGGTCTATGACCGCATCGTCGCCGCGCGCGGCCCGTCCGTCGTGGCGCTGGTCACGGGCGAGGAACGGATCGTTCCCGACCGCGTGCAGTACTGGGTCGCCACGACCGAGGCCATGCCCCAGATCGGCGCCGATTTCGTCGCCATCGACGAGATCCAGCTGTGTGCCGATCCCGAACGCGGCCACGTCTTCACCGACCGCCTGCTGCACATGCGCGGCCTGCAGGAGACGATGTTCCTTGGCAGCGACACCATGCGCCCCGCGATCGCCGCACTGGTCCCCGAGGCGCAATTCGTCCGGCGAGAGCGTTTCTCGACCCTGTCCTGGGCGGGGTCGAAGAAGCTGTCGCGCATGCCCGCGCGCAGCGCGGTCGTGGGTTTCAGCGTGGACGACGTCTATGCCACCGCCGAACTGATCCGCCGCCAGAAGGGCGGCTGCGCGGTCGTGATGGGTGCGCTGTCCCCCCGCACGCGCAACGCCCAGGTCGAGATGTACCAGGCCGGAGAGGTCGATTACCTTGTCGCGACCGATGCCATCGGCATGGGCCTGAACCTCGACATCCGGCATGTCGCCTTCAGCGCGACGCACAAGTTCGACGGTCGCCGCGTGCGCGAACTGTTCCCGCACGAGCTGGGCCAGATCGCCGGTCGCGCGGGGCGCCACACCGAATCCGGCACCTTCGGCGTGACGGGCGAGGCGCGCATCCTGGACGACGGCCTGATCGAGGCGCTGGAGAACCACCGCTTCGCCCCCATCCAGCGGCTGATGTGGCGCAACCCCAAGCTGGAATTCGGGACGATGGACCGGCTGGTCGCCAGCCTCGAGACCTCGCCCGAGCACGAGATCCTGGTCCGGGGCCGCGAGGCCGACGACCTGGGCGCGCTGAAGATCCTGCGAGAGATCCCCGAGATCCGCGACCGCGTGCAGAACGGCCGCGACGTGAAGCTGCTGTGGGATGTCTGCCGGGTGCCCGATTTCCGCGGCATCTCGTCGATGGAACATGCCACGCTGCTGCAGCGGATCTTCGGTTTCCTGCAGGAAGGAACGATTCCCGCCGAGTGGCTGGAAAAGGCCATTCGCCGGATCGACCGGACGCATGGCGATATCGACGCCATATCCAAGAGATTGGCGTATATTCGCACATGGACCTATGTCGCGCAAAGAAGCGGCTGGGTTCAGGACGAAAAGCATTGGCGCGCGGAAACTCGCGCTGTAGAAGACCGCCTGTCAGATGCGCTGCACGCGGCGCTGACGCAACGATTTGTGGACCGGCGCACATCAGTGCTTCTGCGCCGGCTCAAGCAGAAGGAGAGCCTTGTGGCCGAAGTGAACGATAAGGGCGAAGTGTCGGTCGAGGGCGAATTCGCCGGCCGGCTGGAAGGCTTCCGCTTCCGCCCCGACCAGACCGCGACGGCGGACGAGGCGAAGATGCTGAACCGCGCAAGCTACGAGGCGCTGCGCCCGGAATTCCACCTGCGCGCGGACCGCTTCTACAACGCGCCCGACACCGAGATGGACTTTACCGAGCAGGGCGGCCTCATGTGGGGCGACGCGGCTGTGGGCAAGCTGGTCCGCGGGTCGGACCCGCTGAACCCCGGCGTCGAGGCATTCGTCGATGACGAGGCCGGTGCCGACATCGCCGAGAAGGTGCGCCGCCGCCTGCAGCATTTCATCGACCGCAAGGTCGCGGCCCTGTTCGAGCCGCTTCTGGTCATGAGCAAGGACGAGGCCCTGACCGGCCTGGCGCGCGGCTTCGCGTTCCGCATGGTCGAGGCCCTGGGCGTCCTGCCGCGCGACGGCGTCGCCAACGAGGTCAAGGAGCTGGACCAGGAGGCCCGCGGCCAGCTGCGCAAGCACGGCGTCCGCTTCGGCCAGTTCACCATCTTCATGCCCGCGCTGCTGAAGCCCGCGCCGACGCGCCTGCGCCTGGTGCTGTGGTCGCTGCACGAGGGGCTTGCCGAATTCCCCGAAAGCCCCCCGCCGGGCCTGGTCACGATTCCGCATCTGCCGGACCTGGCCGACACCGTCTACACGCTGTCGGGCTATCGCCCCGCGGGCGAGCGTGCGATCCGCATCGACATGCTGGAGCGTCTGGCAGACCTGCTGCGCGCGCAGGACACGCGCGGCGGCTTCGAGGCGAACCCCGACATGCTGTCGATCACGGGCATGACGCTGGAACAGTTCGCGGGCCTGATGCAGGGCCTGGGCTATGCCGCCGAGAAGGGCGAGCGTCCCAAGGCCAAGGCGGCCCCGGTCACCGAGGCCCCGGCACAGGGCGATGCCCCCATGACCGAAGAGGAATCGGTGCTTGCCGCCGAGACCCGCGCGAAATGGGAGGCCGAGCAGGCCGAGAAGCGTGCAGCCGAAGGCGAGGCCGAGGAAGCCCCCGCCGAGGTCGAGAACGAGGTCTTCTATACCTTCCGTTGGGCGCCCAAGCCGCGCGGCAACCGCCGTCCGCAAGGCGATCGTCCGCAGGGTCAGGGCCGTCGCGGCCAGAAGGACGGCGCACCGCGCGGCGAACGTCGCGAAGGGCAGGGCGGCAAGCCCGCGCGCAAGGGCAAGGGCGGCAAGCCTGCATCGCAGGCGCCCAAGACCTATTCCTCGCGCCCCGAGAAGAAGGCCGATCCCGACAGCCCCTTCGCGATCCTCGCGCAGCTGAAGGACCAGAAGTAAGTTGGATGCGCAGCCCGGCCTTAGGCTGGACAAGTGGCTTTTCCACGCCCGCCTCTTCAAGACGCGCGGCCTTGCGGCCGGACGGATCGAAGGGGGCGGGCTGCGCATCAACGGCCAGCCTTGCCGCAAGCCCGGCAAGGCCGTCCGTCCCGGCGACGTGCTGACCCTGTCGGCGCATGGCCGCGTCCGGACGCTTACGGTGCTGGCACTGGGCGACCGCCGCGGCCCGGCCTCCGAGGCGCAGGCCCTCTATGCCGAGGCGCAGGACGCGTCTTTTCGCCACCCCGGTCTTGCAAGCGATCAGGCACAGGCGTAATCAGCGCCCCGGACCCAACGGAGCGTGACATGACCTACGTCGTGACTGACAACTGCATCATGTGCAAATACACCGATTGCGTGGAGGTATGTCCCGTCGACTGCTTCTACGAGGGTGAGAACACGCTGGTCATCCATCCCGACGAATGCATCGATTGCGGCGTCTGCGAACCCGAATGCCCCGCCGATGCGATCCGCCCCGATACCGAGCCGGACATGGAGCAGTGGGTCGAGTTCAACCGCAAGTATTCCGAGCAATGGCCGGTCCTGACCCAGAAGAAGGACCCGATGCCGCAGGCCGCCGAGATGGACGGCGTGGAAGGCAAGCTCGAGAAATACTTCTCGGAGGCACCGGGCGAAGGGGACTGATCCCCGCGCCAAGGTGACGGTTCGCACCCGCCCCTTCGTGGCCAGGGTGCCCTTCATGCGTCGAGAGCGCTTTTTTCGGCGTCATTTTTGTGTTATACATGACCAATCGCGCAGGTCGCACGGGGGCTAAACCCGTCCGCCTGCGACTATGCTGCCGATCCCAGCCCTCTGCCGGGCCAGGGAACAAGACATGAAATAGGATGGACCGAAGGTGGCGGCAGCCTCCTGCGGTTTTTTGCGCCCTGCGGAAAAGGGGCGCATTCAGAGGAAGCCATATGTCGAAATCCAAGAAGAACGAATTCCGCCCCGATGATTTTGTCGTCTATCCGGCACATGGGGTCGGTCGCATCGTGTCGATCGAAGAGCAGGAAGTCGCCGGACTGAGGTTGGAGATGTTCGTCATCTCGTTCGACAAGGACAAGATGACCCTGCGCGTGCCGACCTCGCGCGCGGCCGAGATCGGGATGCGCGGGCTGGCCTCGCCCGACCTGATCGACCGTGCGCTGGAGACGCTGAAGGGCAAGGCCCGCGTCAAGCGCGCGATGTGGTCGCGCCGTGCGCAGGAATACGAGCAGAAGATCAACTCGGGCGATCTGCTGTCGATCGCCGAGGTCGTGCGCGACCTGCATCGCAGCGACGACCAGCGCGAACAGTCCTATTCCGAGCGTCAGCTGTACGAGGCCGCGCTGGACCGCCTGACCCGCGAAGTCGCGGCCGTCGGCGGGCTGGACGAAGGTGGCGCGCAGAAGCGCGTCGAAGAGGTTCTGATGTCGCGCGCCGCGTGATCGTCGGACATCGACCGGAACGGGGCGCCTTCGGGCGCCCTTTTTCATGTCCGGCAAGCGTTGTTCCGGTCGTGGACAACGCTTGCCGCGCGGCCTATAACCCGACGCGAAAACGCAATGCCAACAACCCGAGGCGCATATGATCAAGGTATTCGGCCACACGGCCCCCGACACCGATTCGACCGGCTCGCCCATCGTCTGGGCCTGGTATCTGAACGAGGTCCGCAAGACCCCGGCCGAAGCCGTCCTGCAGGGTGAGCCGAACACCGAGGCCGCCTGGATGCTGTCGCGTTGGGACCTGCCGAAGCCCGCGATGATCTCGGACGTGGCCGCGGGCGACAAATGCGTCATCGTGGACACGAACAACCCGGCCGAACTGCCCGCCTCGATCAACGATGCGGACGTGCTGGAGATCATCGACCACCACATGCTGGTCGGCGGCATCAAGACGCGCAGCCCGATCAACATCACCATCCGTCCGCTGGCCTGCACCGCGACGATCATGCACGACCTGATGGGCGATGCCGTCGCCGGTGCGCCCGATTGGGTGAAGGGCGCGATGCTGACCTGCATCCTGTCCGACACGCTGGAATTCCGCAGCCCGACCACCACCGATCACGACCGCGCCGTGGCCGAGAAGCTGGCCGCCGAGCTGGGCATCGACATCCCGGAATACGCAGCCGAGATGTTCGCCGCCAAGTCGGATGTCAGCGCATTCGCGGATGACGCGCTGCTGAAGATGGACAGCAAGGAATACGAGCTGGGCGGCAAGCAGCTGCGCGTCTCGGTTCTGGAAACCACCGCGCCGCAGGTCCTGCTGGACCGCAAGGACAGCCTGATGGCCGCCATGCCGGGCGTCGCCGCTGCCGACGGCGCCGACGAGGTTCTGCTGTTCATCGTGGACATCCTGCGCGAAGAGGCGACCCTTCTGGTCCCGAACGAGTTCGTGAAATCGGTGGCCGAGCGCAGCTTCGGCGTGACCGTGACCGGCGATACCGTCGTGCTTCCGGGCGTCGTCAGCCGCAAGAAGCAGATCATCCCGGTCCTGGCCGTCTGATGACCCGCATCATCGCTTCGCTGGCCGAAATCTCGGCCAGCTACGATGCGCTGTTCTGCGATCTTTGGGGCTGCCTGCACAACGGCAAGCAGCCCTACGAGGCCGCGGTCGAGGCGCTTCGGGCCTATCGGCAGGCGGGCGGCAAGGTCTGCCTGATGACCAACGCGCCCCGCCCGAACCAATACGTGATCGCGCAGCTGGACCGCATGGGCGTGCCGCGCGATGCATGGGACATCGTCGTCAGCTCGGGCGATGCCGCGCAGGAGGCCCTGTTCCGGGGCGCTGTCGGCACGAAGGTCTGGCATATCGGTCAGCCCAAGGATGACGGCTTCTTCACCGACATTCCCGAGGGCTTCGAGGACGCGCCCGCCATCACGCGGGTCGAACTGTCCGAGGCCGAGGGCATCGTCGCCTCGGGTCCCTTCGACGAAGAGAACGAGACCCCCGAGCATTACGCCGACCGCTTCCGCGATGCGCTGGAACGCGGGCTGCCGATGTTGTGCGCCAACCCCGACATCGTGGTCGACATGGGCGACAGCCGCATCTACTGCGCGGGCGCGCTGGCGAAATACTACGAGGAACTGGGCGGCACGGCGCTGTATTTCGGCAAGCCGCATGCGCCGATCTATGACCGCGCGCGCAAGATCCTCGGGCTGGGCGACGACGCGCGCTTCCTTGCGGTCGGTGACGGGATCTTCACCGATATCGAGGGCGCCGAGGATCAGGGCATCGACAGCATCTTCGTCACGGGCGGTCTTGCCGCCGAAGAGTTCGGCGACGATGTCGAGAACCCGCAGGGCGACATGCTGGAGGACTGGCTGAAGCGCCAGGGGCGCAAGCCGACCTTCGCGATCGGGCGCCTTCGCTGAGCGTTGCAGGCCCTGCCGGTTTCCGCGCAGGGCCTGTCAGCAATAAAATGCCACGTGCAACGTCATTCTTGAACTAATATTGTTTCGCTGCTATGCAGAAAGCCGCGATATTGGTCAGAAGGGCGGCACCATGCTTGATAACCTTCCCCGCGGCACCGTCGTCATCGAGGATCTCGAGATCGGGATGACGCGGTACCTGCAGAAGCGGATTACCGACGACGACATCGAGATGTTCGCCGCCGTCTCGACCGACCGCAATCCCGTGCATCTGGACGACGATTATGCCCGCGACACCATATTCGAGGGGCGGATCGCGCATGGCATGCTGACGGCGGGGCTGATCTCGGCCGTGATCGGGGAGCAGCTTCCGGGGCATGGCACGGTCTACCTGGGGCAGACGCTGCGCTTCATGGCGCCGGTGCGTCCCGGCGACACGGTCCGGGCCGAGGTGACGGTCCAGTCGATCGAACATTGGAAACGGCGGGTGACGCTTGCAACCCGCTGTTTGGTGGGCGATACGGTCGTGCTGAAGGGTGAGGCGGTCGTCCTGGCCCCAAGCCGCAAGTTCGACTGACGGGGCGCGGCCCCGAAGGGGGCCCATTTGCATATCCACCGCGATTGGCACGCGATTGCTGCGGGCGCGAAGGGCGCCTCGGTCGCGATGGGCAATTTCGACGGCGTTCACCTGGGGCATCGCGCGGTCATCGACACTGCGCGCGCGGCCCATGACGGCCCGCTTGGGGTCGTGACCTTCGAGCCCCACCCGCGAGAGGTGTTCCAGCCCGACGCGCCGCCGTTCCGCCTGATGAACGCGGAAAGCCGCGCGAACCGTCTGGCGCGCCTGCATGTCGATCACCTGTACGAGCTGCCCTTCGGACCCGAGCTGGCGGGCCTGACGCCCGAAGGCTTCGCGCGGGACGTTCTGGTCGATGGGTTGGGCGTGGCGCATGTGACGGTCGGCGCGGATTTCAAGTTCGGCGCCAAACGCGCGGGCGATGCCGCCATGCTGCAGGAACTGGGCCGCCGGATGGGCTTTGGCGTGACGATCCAGCCGCTGATCCAGTCCGGCGATGCGGTCTACAGCTCGACCGCGATCCGCAAGGCGCTGACCGAGGGCGAGACCCGCAAGGCCGAGCGGATGCTTGGCCACTGGCACCGCATCGACGGCGAGGTCATCCACGGCGAGAAGCGCGGCCGCGAACTGGGCTGGCGCACGGCGAACATGGCGATGGACGGGCTGCATTTGCCGCGGCTTGGCGTCTATGCCGTGCTGGTGGACGTGCTGACCGGCCCGGACAAGGGGCCCGCGACGGGCGTGGCCTCGCTTGGGGTGCGCCCGATGTTCGGGAAGAACACTCCCAACCTTGAAGTGCATCTTTTCGACTTCAACGGCGATCTGTATGGACAGCACCTGTCGGTGGCGCTGGTCGAGTTCCTGCGTGACGAGGTGGCCTTCGACGGCGTGGAGGCGCTTGTCCGCCAGATCGAGGATGATGCCGATCGCGCCCGCTCCATCCTGGCGGGGCAATGATGCGACCGAAATTCTGGGAACTTCCGCTCAAGGATCTGACGCGCCCCGAATGGGAGGCGCTGTGCGACGGCTGCGGAAAATGCTGCCTGAACAAGATCGAGTTCGAGGACACGGACGAGCTGGCCTTCACCCGCGTCGCCTGCAAGCTGCTGGACGGCCAGACCTGCCAATGCTCGTCCTATCCCAACCGGCACGATTTCGTGCCCGATTGCGTGGTGCTGACCCCCGCCAAGCTGGACGAGATCTCGTGGTGGCTTCCGGGCACCTGCGCATACCGCCTGCGGTCCGAGGGCAAGCCGCTGCATGATTGGCACCACCTGATCTCGGGCGATCCCGAAGCCGTCCATCGCGCGGGCGAGAGCGTTCGTGGTTGGACCGTGAATGAACTTTCCGTGGACGAGGACGATTGGGAAGATCACATCATCGAGGATCTGACATGAATTTCGCCTCTGACAACGTGCGCTCGGCCCATCCCGACGTGTTCCGCGCGATGGAACGCGCGAATGACGGTGCCGCGCGCCCCTATGGCGGGGACGACATCACCGCCGAGGCGATCGAGGCCATCCGCGACCTGTTCGAGGCCCCCGAGGCCGTCGTGCGCTTCGTCTCGACCGGAACGGCGGCGAATGCGCTGGTCTGCGCGCAGTTGTCGCCGTCCTTCGGGCGCATCTACTGCCATGCCGACGCCCATATCGAGACCAGCGAATGCGCCGCGCCCGAATTCTTCTCTCATGGGGCCAAGCTGGTGACGCTGCCGGGTCTTGACGGCAAGCTGGACCGCGAGATCCTGCATGTCGCGCTTCAGCAGGGGGCCGCAGGCGGCCTGAACGAGGGTCGAAGCGCGATGGTGTCGATCACCAACGCGACCGAGTGGGGCACCGTCTACGATATCCCCGAGGTACAGGAACTGGCCCGAGAAACGCATGCCGCAGGGCTGCCGCTGCACATGGACGGGGCGCGCTTCTCGAACGCGGCGGCGCATCTTGGGGCCGCGCCCGCCGATCTGACCTGGCGGGCAGGGGTCGACGCGCTGTGCTTCGGCGGGACCAAGAACGGCGCGATGGCCGCCGAGGCGGTCGTCTTCTTCGATCCGGCCCTGGCCGAGGGGTTCGATTATCGCCGCAAGCAGGCCGGGCATGTCTTCTCGAAGAACCGCTTCCTGGCGGCGCAGATGCTGGCGCTGGCGGGTGATGGGCTGTGGCGCAGGCTGGCGACGGACGCGAACGCCAAGGCGCAGGTCCTTGCCGCAGCCGTGGTCGAGGGTGGCGGCCGCCTTCTGGTCCCTGCGCAGTCGAACGCCGTCTTTGCCGAGATCTCTGCGGCGACCCATGAACGCGCGATGGCGGCAGGGGCGGAGTACTATCCCTGGCCCGACAAGACGGCGGCAGGGATCGATCCGATCTCGGTCAGGCTGGTCTGTGCATGGGACACCCCCGACGCAGAGGTCGAGGCGCTGGCCGCGATCCTTCGCGGTCAGGGCTGAGCGCGCTCGATCAGCAGGCGCAGGGCAAGATCGACGGTTGCGGCGCGGACGCCCTGGCGACCGATCGCGCCGAAATCCTCGGTCAGGGTGCGCGTCCCGAAGCTGTCGGTAATGCCGAAGCAGACGCGGCCTTCAGGCTTGTGCTCGGACCCGCCGGGGCCTGCGATGCCGGTCACCGCAACCGCGATACCCGCATCCGAATTGCGAAGCGCGCCTTCGGCCATCTCGGCCGCGACCTCTTCGCTGACGGCGCCGTGGCGCGCCAGCGTATCCTGACGCACGCCCAGCATCTGCATCTTGGCCGCGTTGGAATAGGTGACGAAGCCTCGGTCGAAGGTATCCGAGCTGCCCGGAATCTCGGTCAATGCGCCCGAGATCAGGCCGCCGGTGCAGCTTTCGGCGGTGGCGATCATCACGCCACGGGCCCGCGCGGCATCAAGCGCATCCGAGGCGAGGCTCACATCAGCACCCCGTGCGCGATGGCGGCGGTCGCCATCGTGGCGATTGCGGCGAAGATCCCCGCCCACAGGTCGTCGATCATCACGCCAGCCGCGTCGTGGCGGCGATCGGCGCGGCCGACCAGCCAGGGTTTCCAGATGTCGAACAGGCGGAAGAAGGCAAAGGCCGCCAGCCAGCCCGGATAGGGGAAGCTGTCGGCGGGCAGGCCCGCATGCCAGAACCCGAACGAGGGCGCCATCAGCGCCAGCCACTGGCCGGCGACCTCGTCGACGACGATTTCCGAGCGGTCGGGATCGTCCATTCCGGCGGTGTGGACGCGCACGGCCCAGAAGCCCAGCAGGATCACCAGTCCGGTCGCCAGCGCCAGCAGCGGGAAATGACCGATCCGGTGCAGGATCACGCCCATCGCGACCGCGATCAGCGAACCCCAGGTGCCGGGTGCGGGGCGCAGAAGGCCCGCGCCGAACCAGATGCAGAGAAGCCTTGCCATGCGCCGTTCCTTCTTGGGGATGGTCGGGGCCGCGGGTGGCGGCCCCCGACGGATCAGGCGTGATCGGGCACGTCGCCCGCGATCGCGGTGGCGAACGCGCTGCGGAAGGTCGCGGACAGATCGGCCAGATCGGCGGCGTCGTCGCCGAACTGCACGGCCTGGCCGCCGAAGGTGCCGACCTGCGCGACGGGCACGCCGGCCTCGGCCGCCGCAGCGATCAGCGCCTGGGCACCATCCGCGTCGCAGGCGACGAGATAGCGGGCCTGATCCTCGCCGAACAGCTGGGCGATGTCATCGCTGGTCAGCCGCAGACCGATGCCCGCGCCCTCGGCCATCTCGAAGGCCGCCAGCGCCAGGCCGCCCTCGGACAGGTCGGTCGCGGCGCGCAGGTGGCTGCGGTTCGCGCGCAGGAACTCGCCATGCTTGCGCTCGGTCGCCAGGTCGACATGCGGGGCGTCGCCGTCCTCGCGGCCGAATGCCTCCCATGCCAGGGCCGACTGCGAAAGATGGCCTTCGGTCTTGCCGATGACCAGCGCCACGTCGCCATCCTCGGGCAGGCCCGCGATGATCTGGGACAGGTCCGCGATCAGGCCGACCGCGCCGATGGTGGGCGTGGGCAGGATGCCCTTGCCGTCGGTCTCGTTATAGAGCGAGACGTTGCCTGACACGATGGGGAAGTCCAGCGCGCGGCAGGCCTCGCCGATGCCCTTGATGGCGCCGACCAGCTGGCCCATGATCTCGGGCTTCTCGGGGTTGCCGAAGTTCAGGTTGTCGGTCGTGGCCAGCGGCAGCGCACCCACGGCGGACAGGTTGCGATAGGCTTCGGCCACGGCCTGCTTGCCGCCCTCGTAGGGGTTCGCGCGGACATAGCGGGGCGTCACGTCGCTGGTGAAGGCGATGGCCTTCTGCGTGCCGTGGACGCGGACGACGCCGGCACCCAGACCCGGACGGCGCACGGTATCGGCGCCGACCTGCGTGTCGTACTGTTCCCAGACCCAACCCTTGTGGGCGTGGTTCGGGCTGCCGATCAGGGCGCGCAGCGCGTCGATGGGACCGATCGCGGGCAGGGCCTCGGCCGGGGCCGCGGCGGGCGTTTCCACCCAGGGGCGGTCGTATTCCGGCGCGCTGGAGGACAGCTTGGACAGCGGCAGGTCGGCCATCACCTGGTCGCGGTGGACGATCAGGAATCGATCCTCGGCGATGGTTTCGCCGACGATGGCGAAGTCCAGGTCCCACTTCTCGAAGATGGCGCGGGCCTCGGCCTCCTTCTCGGGCTTGAGGACCATGAGCATGCGCTCCTGGCTCTCGCTCAGCATCATCTCGTAGGCGGTCATGGCGGCTTCGCGCTGCGGGACGTTGTCCAGGATCAGCTTGATGCCCAGACCGCCCTTGTCGCCCATTTCCACGGCCGAGCAGGTCAGGCCCGCCGCGCCCATGTCCTGGATCGAGATCACGCTGTCGGTCTGCATCAGCTCCAGGCAGGCCTCGAGCAGCTTCTTCTCGGTGAAGGGGTCGCCGACCTGAACGGTGGGGCGCTTTTCCTCGATCGTGTCGTCGAATTCGGCGCTGGCCATGGTCGCGCCGCCGACGCCGTCGCGGCCCGTCTTGGCACCCAGATAGACGACGGGCATGCCCACGCCCGATGCCGCCGAGTAGAAGATGCGGTTCGTATCCGCCAGGCCCGCCGCGAAGGCGTTGACCAGGCAGTTGCCGTTATAGCTGGGGTGGAAGCGGACCTCGCCGCCCACGTTCGGGACGCCGAAGGCGTTGCCATATGCGCCGATCCCCTCGACCACGCCCTTGACCAGATGCGGGGTCTTGGGATGGTCCGGCATGCCGAAGGACAGCGCGTCCATCGCGGCGATGGGGCGGGCGCCCATGGTGAAGACGTCGCGCAGGATGCCGCCAACGCCGGTCGCGGCGCCCTGGTGCGGCTCGATATAGCTGGGGTGGTTGTGGCTCTCCATCTTGAAGACCACGGCCTGCCCGTCGCCGATATCGACGATGCCCGCATTCTCGCCCGGGCCGCAGATGACCTGCGGGCCCTCGGTATGCAGCGTGCGCAGCCATTTCTTCGAGGACTTGTAGGAGCAATGCTCGTTCCACATCGCGCTGAAGATCCCCAGCTCGGTAAAGCTGGGTTCGCGACCGATGATCTGCAGGATGCTGTCATATTCCTCGGGTTTGAGCCCGTGCGCGGCGATCAGTTCGGGGGTGATCGTCGGTTCCTGCATGCCATTGCCCTTCCTGCGCATGAAATCACGCGCCTTGTAGGGCTTGTCACGGTCCTTGGGAAGTCCCTGCCGAGGGGGCGCCTGACGCGGGACAAAAAAAGCCGGGCACGAGGCCCGGCCTAAGTCCAACAGGGAGGTAGAAGGTGATGAGCTTGTAAGCCTGACATCGCCTTCGAAGCCCGATCTATGTGCAGTGTGTGAACTTCGCAAGGTCGGATTTGCTGCATCTGCAACATATCACCCATGCAGTGGCAGAATAGCTGCAACCTTGGGTGGAAAACCGCGCATGATCAGCGGTTTTCGCGCAAAGACTGCCCCAAATTTCGGCAGTTGCCTTACGATTGACCAGCCTCGGACTGGTGGCGGCGATAGGCTTGGATCTCTTCCAGCACGAAATCGCGGAAGACGGCGACGCGCCGCGTCTGGCGCAGCTCCTCGGGATAGGCGAGGAAAACCGGCACTTCGCCCGATTCAAGATCGGGGAAGATGCGCACCAGCTCGGGGTGGTCGGCGGTCAGATAATCGGGCAGCACCCCGATCCCCAGATTCGCCAGAACCGCCTGCAGCACCCCGAAGTAGTTGTTGACCGTCAGCGTCGAGCCGACATTCTGCGCCATCAGCGTTTCGACCAGACGGGCGCCCGAGGCGACCTGCGGCTGGTCGGGCTTCTGGCAGATCAGCCGATGCTTGGTCAGTTCCTCCAGCGTCTCGGGCTTGCCGTGCTGTTCGACATATTCCGGCGTCGCATAGAGCCGCATGCGGATGTTCAGCAGGCGGCGACGGATCAGGTCGGACTGGCTGGGCTCCTTCATGCGGATGGCAACGTCGGCCTCTCGCATGGGCAGGTCCAGGACGCGTTCCTCCAGCAGCAGGTCGATGCGCAGGTCGGGATATTTCTCATAGAGCTTGACCAGCCGCGGGGCGAGCCACAGGGTGCCGAAGCCCACAGGCGTCGTCACCTTCAACTCGCCGAAGACATTCTCCTCGCTGTCGCGGATGCGGGCCGAGGCGCTTTCGAGCTTGCGCGCCATCGAGGATGTCGCCTGGAACAGCAGCTCTCCCTGTTCGGTCAGGATCAGGCCGCGGGCGTGGCGATGGAACAGCGTGGTGCCCAAAGCCTCTTCCAGGGCGCGGATCTGGCGGCTGACGGCGGATTGCGACAGGTGCAACGTGTCGCCCGCATGGGTCAGGCTGCCCGCATCGGCGACCGCGTGAAAGATTCTGAGCTTGTCCCAGTCCATGTTTCCTGCCTCGTCATGTCAGCCATGCGTCCAGTGCAAGGCTAGCCCCCACCTGCAAAACAGGCAACCCGAGGTCAAGTGAAGATTTTCCTTCTTTGGTAAGCAAAGCTGACCTATACTGACCCCGGTGCAAGCCATCATGCGAGGGAGGAGAGCAGGATGAGCCAGCAGGAATTCAAACTTTCGGACCGTTTCGACCTGACGAAACGTCACGTGCTGCTGAACGGGACGCAGGCACTCGTGCGGCTGATGCTCATGCAATCGGCACGCGACGAAGCCGCGGGGCTGAATACGGCGGGGTTGGTCACCGGGTATCGCGGATCGCCCCTGGGGGGCGTGGACCTTGCCATGATGCGAGAGGGGAAGCGTCTGGCCGAGGCCCGGGTGACGTTCCAGCCGGGACTGAACGAGGATCTTGCCGCCACGGCAATCTGGGGCGCGCAACAGGCCGAACTGCGCGGCGAGGGGCGCTTCGACGGCGTCTTCGGCCTGTGGTACGGCAAGGGTCCGGGCGTGGACCGCACGGGCGACGTGATGAAGCACGCCAACATGGCGGGATCGTCGCCACATGGCGGCGTCGTCATGGCGATGGGCGACGACCATACGGGCGAAAGCTCGACCGTGCTGCACCAGTCGGACTGGGCGATGATCGACGCCTATATCCCCGTGCTGTCGCCGGCAGGCGTGCAGGAGATCCTGGATTACGGCCTCTATGGCTTTGCGCTGTCGCGCTATGCGGGCGTGTGGACCGGCCTCAAGACGATGAAGGACACGGTCGAGGCGACCGCCGTCGTCGATGGCGATCCGCACCGCATGTCCTTCGTGACGCCCGATCGCGTGCTGCCCGAAGGCGGGCTGAACATCCGGCTTGGCGATACGCCCGTGCTGCAGGAAGCGCGGATGATCGACCACAAGCGATGGGCCGCCGAGGCGTTCAGCCGCGCGAACCGCATCGACAGGCGCGTTTGGGGCAAGCCCGGCGCCAAGATCGGCTTCGTCGCCGCAGGCAAGAACTGGCTGGACCTGGTCCACGCGCTGTCGCTGCTGGGCATCGACGAGGCCGAGGCCGAGCGGCTGGGCCTGACCACCTACAAGGTCGGGCAGACCTGGCCGATGGACATGAAGTCCATCCAGGAATGGTCCGAGGATCTGGAACTGATCATCTGCGTCGAGGAGAAGCGCAAGCTGATCGAGGTGCAGCTGAAGGAGGCGATCTTCGACAAGCGTCGCGGGCGCCGCGTCCACGGCTGGAAGCACGACCGCACGGGCGAGGAGCTGTTCCCGACGCGCTATGCGCTCGACCCCGTGATGATCGCCGAGAAGATCGGGAACATCCTGATCGAGGAGGGGCGCGGGACCGAGCATGTCCGTGCCGGTCTGACCCGCCTGGTCGAGGTGCGTCGCGCGGACAACGCCCCCGAGGTCGCGACCCGCACGCCGTGGTTCTGTTCGGGCTGCCCGCATAACAGCTCGACCAAACTGCCCGAGGGAAGCCGCGCCTATGCCGGGATCGGCTGCCACTACATGGTGCAGTGGATGGGACGCGACACCGAGGGCTTCACCCATATGGGTGGCGAGGGCGCGAACTGGATCGGCGAAGCGCCGTTCAGCAAAAGAGATCATGTTTTCCAGAATCTTGGGGACGGAACCTATAACCATTCGGGGATCCTTGCGATCCGAGCGGCGCAGGCTGCCGGGACCAACATTACCTACAAGATCCTGTATAACGACGCCGTGGCGATGACCGGCGGCCAGCCGAACGAGGGCGGGCTGTCCGCGCATCAGATCGCGGCGGAATTGCAGGCGATGGGCGTGCACCCCGTCATCGCCGTCTATGACGAGAAGGAAGAGATCGACCGCAGCCTCTTCCCGTCCGGCATGCGTTTCGAGGAACGCGCCGAGATGATGAACGTCCAGCGAGAGCTGGAGGGCGTGAAGGGCGTCAGCGCGATCCTCTATATCCAGACCTGCGCGGCCGAGAAGCGGCGCCGTCGCAAGAAGGGCACCTTCCCGGACCCGGACCGCCGTGTCTGGATCAACCCCGAGGTCTGCGAGGGCTGCGGCGATTGTTCGGTCCAGTCGAACTGCGTGTCGGTCGTGCCGCTGGAAACCGAGCTGGGACGCAAGCGGCAGATCGACCAGTCCAGCTGCAACAAGGATTTCAGCTGCGTGAAAGGCTTCTGCCCCAGCTTCGTCTCGGTCAGCGGCGGCAAGCTGCGCCGCCCCAAGGCCGAGGCGCTGGACCTGCCGGACCTTCCCGAACCCGTGCTTCCCGCGATCAACGGGACGCATAACATCGTCATCACCGGCGTGGGCGGCACGGGCGTCGTGACCATCGGCGCGGTGTTGGCGCAGGCCGCGCATATCGACGGCAAGGGCGCGGGCATGATGGAGATGGCGGGCCTGGCCCAGAAGGGGGGCGCGGTGCATATCCACCTGCGTCTTGCCGACCGCCCCGAGGATATCAGCGCGATCCGCGTGGCCACCGGCGAGGCCGATTGCGTCATCGGCGGCGACCTTGTTGTGTCCGCGGGCGCCAAGACGCTTGGGCTGATGACGCAGGGGCGCACGGGTGCCGTGGTGAACGACCACGAGATCATCACGGGCGATTTCACGCGCTTCCGCGATTTCCAGATCCCCTCGGATCAGCTTCGGGTGTCGCTTCAGGCGCGACTTAAGGATCGGGTCGCGTTCTTCGACGCGAACGACCTTGCGCTGCGCAAGCTGGGGGACTCGATCTACAGCAACATGCTGGTGCTGGGTGGCGCATGGCAGCAGGGCCTGATCCCGCTGACCCATGATGCGATCGCACAGGCCATCAGGCTGAACGGCGCCAAGGTCGACGAGAACCTGCGCGCGTTCGAGATCGGGCGTTGGGCCGTGGCCTTCCCCGACCAGGTCCGCCCGCCCGCCACGGTGACCGAGCTTCCGCCCGATCCGGTCGAGTATCGGGCCGAGCGGCTGGTCGGCTATCAGGGCAGGCGGCTGGCGAAACGCTATCGGGCTATGGTCGGGAAGGCCCCCGAAGCACTGCGCGAAAGCGTCGCAAGAAGCTACTACAAGCTGTTGGCGTACAAGGATGAATACGAGGTCGCGCGTCTTCATCTGCAGACCGCGGATCGCGTCGCCGAACAATGGGAGGACGCGCCGCGCCTGACCTTCCATCTTGCCCCGCCGATGCTGCCGGGCACCGATGCCATCGGGCGGCCCAAGAAGCGCGAGTTCGGTCCTTGGATCCTGCGGGCCTTCCGGGTGCTGGCCTCGCTGAAGGGTCTGCGGGGCACCCCGCTGGATCCCTTCGGATATCAGTCCGAGCGGCGGGAGGAGCGCCGCGCGATCCGCGAATACGAGGCCGACATGGCCGAGATCTTCGCGGGCGTGACCGATGCCACGCTGCCCATCGCGATCGAGCTGGCGGATCTTCCGCTGACCGTCCGGGGCTATGGCCCGGTCAAGGCCAAGGCCGCAGCCGAGGCCGCGCAGCGCCGGGCCGAGCTGCTGGATCAGTTCCGGTCGGGCGGCGCACCAATGCGTGAAGCCGCCGAGTAAGGCGAACCGTTTGCAAGTGCCGCGTGGCGTCCTATGAAGGGCGCCACGCGCAACGGGAGAGTTTCAATGGCGGTAGGCGTTTTCGATTCGGGTCTTGGCGGTCTGACGGTCCATCAGGCCATCGCCGCGCGGCTGCCCGACCTGCCGCTGGTCTATCTGGGCGACAACGCCCATGCGCCCTATGGGGTGCGGACCGCCGACGACATCTTCGATCTGACCTGCCGCGGCGTCGAACGGCTGTGGGCCGAAGGGTGCGACCTGGTGATCCTGGCGTGCAACACCGCAAGCGCGGCGGCGCTCAAGCGGATGCAGGAAACCTGGCTGCCCGAGAACAAGCGCGTCCTGGGCGTCTTTGTCCCGATGATCGAGGCGCTGACCGAACGCCGATGGGGCGACAACTCCCCCCCACGAGAGGTCGCGGTCAAGCATGTCGCGCTGTTCGCGACCCCCGCCACGGTCGCAAGCCGCGCCTTCCAGCGCGAGCTTGCCTTCCGCGCCGTCGGTGTCGATGTCGAGGCGCAGCCCTGCGGTGGCGTGGTCGACGCGATCGAGATGGGCGACGAGATCCTCGCCGAAGCGATGGTCACGAGCCATGTCGAGGCGCTGATGCGCCGGATGCCGCACCCGCAGGCCGCGATCCTGGGCTGCACGCATTACCCGCTGATGCAGGACGCGTTCCAGAAGGCGCTTGGGGCCGATGTGCAGGTCTACAGCCAGGCGGGGCTGGTGGCCGACAGCCTTGCGGACTATCTTGCGCGCCGTCCGGAATTCACGGGCGAGGGGACGCGCTCGCGCTACCTGACCACGGGCGATCCGGTGCGCGTCTCGGGCAAGGCCACGCAGTTCCTGCGCCGCCGGATCGAGTTTGAAGCCGCATAAGGGGCCGCCATGAAATCGTTGAAGAAACAGCGCCGTATCCAGATCGTCGCGGCGGCTGCCGTCGCGCTGACGGCGGCGTCGGTCCTGATCGGGATCGGTTTCAGCGACGGCATCAACCTCTATCGCTCGCCCAGCCAGGTGGCCGAGGCCGCGCCCGACGCGGACGAGTTCTTTCAGCTGGGCGGGCTGGTCAAGGACGGCTCGATCCGCGACGGGGCGGGTGTGGCGTTCGACTTCGTGATCACGGATGGCGCCGCCGAGATCCCGGTCAGCTATGTCGGACGCGAACCGAGGCCCGATCTGTTCGGCGAAGGGCAGGGAACCATCGCCAAGGGCTGGTTCCGCAACGGGCGCTTCGAGGCCCGCGAGATCCTTGCCAAGCATGACGAGACCTACATGCCGCGGGAGGTCATCGACACGTTGAAAGAGACCGGCGTCTATCAGGAGCCGTCGTCCTGACCCGTGCAACGCGCGATCGGTTAACGGGCCGTTAACGCGGTTTCCCCAGCATTCCGGCATTCGGGATCAAGCGGGGACGCATCATGCAGACAGTCGAACAGATCGCGCGGGACATCGTCCGACGCGAGGGCGGATATGTGAACGACCCGGACGATCCGGGCGGGGCCACGAATTACGGCGTGACCATCGGCACCATGCGGGGCCTCGGCATGGACCTGACGGGCGACGGCAAGGTGGATGCCGCGGATGTCCGCGCCCTGACGCGCGCGCAGGCCGAACAGATCTTCGTCCAGCACTATTTCAACAAGCCGCGCCTGGCCGAGCTGCCTGCCGCAGTCCAGCCGAGCGTGTTCGACATGTATGTGAACGCGGGCAGCAACGCGGTGAAGATCCTGCAGCGGCTGGTCACCCGGATGGGCTTTGCCGCCGCCGATGACGGGGTCGTCGGACCCAGAACCATCGCCGCGGTCACGGGCGCGGCGGCAGTGGCCCCCGACCACATCGCCGACGCCTACGGGATCGCGCGGCGCAATTATTATTATGCACTGGCGGATCAGCGGGCGGCCAGCCGCAAATACGCGCGCAGCAATTCGGGCGGCAAGGGCGGCTGGATCACGCGCGCCGAAGAGTTCATCTCGGCCCGCTATCACCTGACCGAGGCCGAACATCGGGCGAGGGTCGCGTCATGGGCATGATCGACCGCTTCATCGGGGTCGCCCCCGCCGTCGGCGCATTGGGCAGCGCCGCCACGGGAATGGCCGAGGTGTTCACCCGCAACGCCACCCGCCGGATGGAACTGGACGAAGAGGCGTTCGCCCGCGCGCTGGATCAGCACGGCAAGGAGTTCGCGGCCCCGCGACAGGGCTGGTTCGACGGTTTCGTCAATGCGTTGAACCGCCTTCCGCGCCCCTTGCTGGCACTGGGGACGATGGGCCTGTTCATCTATGCCATGATAGAGCCTGCGGGCTTCGGGCTGCGGATGCAGGGGCTTCAGGCCGTTCCCGAGCCGCTCTGGTGGTTGATGGGCGCCATCGTCGGGTTCTATTTCGGCGCACGAGAGGCGCACCACTTCCGCAATCGCGGCTGGTCCGTGCCTGCGACCGCCGAAACCCCCGAACCGCAAACCGCGCAGCCCTTCGCCGCGCCATCCGACGACTTTGCCGACAACGCCGCGCTGCGCGACTGGGCGCGGTCGCAAGGAAAGTGACCGGGGCGCGTCGCCGCAGGGTCTTTCGCAGGCGACGCGCCGCAACTATGGTCCCCGGGCGCGAGAAGGGGACCCGTCGAATGACCGCAGAGCTTGGCCACCTGTCGCTGATCATGGCGTTCATGGTCGCGATCTTTCAATGCACGGTGCCGATGCTGGGGCTTTCGCGCGGCTGGGCCGGTGTCGCGGACACGGCGCGATCGGCTGCGATCGTGCAGCTTCTGCTGCTGGCGGCAAGCTTTACCGCGCTGACCGTCGCCTTCGTCACCTCGGACTTCTCGCTTCGGCTGGTCTACGAGAATTCCCACAGCTCGAAGCCGATGCTGTACAAGATCAGCGGTGTCTGGGGGAACCACGAGGGGTCGATGCTGCTGTGGGTGCTGATCCTCGCGCTGTTCGGGGCGGCTGCGGCGATCTTCGGTCCGAACCTGCCGCCACGGCTGCGCGCAAGGGTGCTGTCGGTGCAGGGTGCAATCAGCGTGGCGTTCCTCGCCTTCATCATCTTCACGTCGAACCCGTTCTGGCGCCTGGGCGATCCGCCTTTCGACGGGCGCGACCTGAACCCGCTGCTGCAGGACCCGGGCCTCGCCTTCCATCCGCCGTTTCTCTATCTGGGGTATGTCGGGCTTTCGATGGCGTTCAGCTTTGCCGTCGCCGCGCTGATCGAGGGGAGCGTCGATGCCGCATGGGCGCGGTGGGTGCGTCCCTGGACGCTGGCGGCATGGGTGTTCCTGACCATCGGCATCGCGCTCGGGTCTTGGTGGGCCTATTACGAGCTGGGCTGGGGCGGCTTCTGGTTCTGGGACCCGGTCGAGAATGCCAGCTTCATGCCCTGGCTGCTGTCGGCGGCGCTTCTGCATTCCGCCATCGTCGTCGAGAAGCGAGAGGCTCTCAAGAGCTGGACGATCCTGCTGGCGATCATGGCCTTCGGCTTCTCGCTTATCGGGACGTTCATCGTGCGGTCGGGGGTCATCACCTCGGTCCACAGCTTTGCCAGCGACCCGCAGCGCGGGGTCTTCATCCTGGGCATCCTGGTCCTGTTCATCGGCGGTGCGCTGACGCTGTTCGCGGCGCGTGCCTCGCAGATGACGGCCAAGGGCGTGTTCTCGCCCCTGTCGCGCGAAGGGGCGCTGGTGCTGAACAACGTGCTGCTGGCCGTCAGCGCCTTCGTCGTCTTCATCGGCACGATCTGGCCCCTTGTCGCGGAACTGGTCTGGGGCCGCGTCCTGTCCGTCGGGCCGCCCTTCTTCGACAAGGCGTTCACGCCCTTCATGATCGTTCTGGCCATCGCGTTGCCCTTCGGGGCAATCATGCCGTGGAAGCGGGCGCGGATCGCACGCACCCTGCGCCCGTTGCGGGGGGCCGCGATCCTGTCTGCCGCAGTCGCGGCGCTGGTCTTCACGCTGTCCACCGGGCATTCGGCGCTGGCGGTGATCGGGGCGGCGCTCGGGTCATGGCTGATCGCCGGATCCGCGGTCGATCTTTGGCAGCGTACCGGCAATTCGGGCTGGCGGCGGCTGTTCCGCCTGCCACGCGCCGACTGGGGCAAGGCCGTCGCGCATGCGGGTCTGGGCGTCACCTTCATCGCCGTCGCCCTGATCCAGGCGTGGGAGGTCGAGGATATCCGCGTCGCCAGGATCGACGAGCCCTTCGCGCTTGGCTCCTATAAGCTGACGCTTCGGCAGGTCGACCAGGTTCGCGGCCCGAACTACCTGTCGCAGATGGCCGTGATCGAGGTGTCGCGCGGCGGTTCCCGCGTCGCCACGCTGCGGCCCGAAAAGCGCGTCTATCCGGTGCAGGGCATGCCCACGACCGAGGCGGGGATCGACTATGGCTTCTTCCGCGACCTCTATGTCGTCATCGGGAACGAACAGCCCGAGGGCGGCTGGGCGGTCCGGTCCTATATCAAGCCCTTCGCGAACTGGATCTGGGGCGGGGCGATCCTGATGGCGCTTGGCGGCCTGATCAGCCTGTCCGACCGTCGCTATCGCGTGGCGGCCGCCGCCCGGAGGGCATCCGCATGAGGGGGCTGCTTCTGCTGCTGTTGCTTGGCGGTCCGGCGATGGCCGTCCAGCCCGACGAGGTTCTGGACGACCCGCGACTGGAGGAACGGGCAAGGGCGATCTCTCGCGATCTGCGCTGCCCGGTCTGCCAGGGCGAGAATATCGACGATTCGAACGCCGCGATCAGCCGGGATCTGCGGCTCTATGTGCGCGAACGGCTGGTCGCGGGCGACAGTGACGCGCAGGTGGTCGACCACGTTGTGGACCGCTTCGGAGAGTTCGTGCTGTTCAGCCCCCGGGCGACGGGCGCGAACCTTGTCCTGTGGCTGGCGGGGCCGATCATGGCGCTGATCGCGGCCTTCGCAGCCTGGCGCTTTCTGCGTGGGCGCGACCGCACCCAGTCGATGCCCGACGATCTGGACGAGGCCGAGCGTCGCCGGCTGGAAGATCTGATGCGCGGCGACTGACGCGGGGTCGCGCTTTCGCGGGGCGTGGTTTCCGCCCATGATCCCCCTGAACCAAGGGGGGAACAGATGGAATTCCAGACCATTCGGGTTGAACACCAGGACGCCGTCCTGCGCGTCGTCATGAACCGGCCTGAGATGATGAACGCGCTGAACGCGACGATGCGCCAGGAGATCACGGCCGCGCTGAGCGATCTGCCCGAGGGCGTGCGCTGCGTCGTGCTGACGGGCGAGGGGCGCGGCTTCTGCTCGGGGCAGGATCTGACGGATGCCGGTGCCGCGATCGACCTGGAACGGACGCTGCGCGAGGAATACGAGCCGATGCTGCGCGCGATCACCGGCTGCGCCGTGCCCGTCATCGCCGCCGTGAACGGCGTGGCCGCGGGGGCAGGGGCGAATGTCGCGCTGGTCTGCGACGTGGTGATCGCCGCGAACTCGGCCAGCTTCATCCAAGCCTTCACGCGGATCGGCCTCATCCCCGACGCGGGGGGCACGTGGTATATCCCGCGTGCGATCGGCCATGCGCGCGCGATGGGTGCGATGCTGTTCGCGGAACCGGTTTCGGCGCAGCAGGCGGTCGATTGGGGCATGATCTGGCAGGCCGTCCCCGACGAGGAGTTCGAGGCCGTCGTCGCCAACCGCGCGCGCCAGCTGTCCGAGGGGCCGACGGGTGCTTACCTGTCGATCAGGCAGGCGGTTTCGGCAAGCTTCGGGAACGACCTGGAAGAACAACTCGCGCTCGAGGCGCAGTTGCAGGGCAAGGCAGGGCACAGCCGCGACTTCACCGAAGGGGTCGGGGCGTTCCTTCAGAAGCGCAAGCCGAACTTTACCGGACGCTAGGCGATCTGGCGGAAGGCGGGGGCGGTTCCCCGGTTGTCGAAGAAGGGAACCGTCGCCGGGCCGGGAATGGCCTCGTCCGGGCCAAGACCGCGCGCGACCGAGGCCAGTTCGGCCAGGACCACCTCGGTGATGAAGGGCAGGTCCAGTTGCCGCGCCTCGGACAGGGCGACCCAGTGCAGGTGCGAAAGCTCGTCGCAGGCGGCGCTGAAATCGTCGGGATCGCCGCTCAGCCGGTTCGCATCGGCAAGGAAGAAATGCGCGTCGAAGCGGCGCGGCCTGCCGGGTGGGGTGATGGCGCGGAAGAAATAGGTCAGCGCAGAGGCGTCGGGCAGAAGGCCCGCATCGGCGTATCCCGGAAGGGTTGTGGCCTGTGCGCCGGGGCGTCCGATCATGAGGCCGGTTTCCTCGACCAGTTCGCGCAATGCTGCCGCCGCGATGGCGTCGGGGTTCTGACCCTCGGCCCGCAGCCGGGCGGCGCAGGCAGGGGCAAGGCCCGACGCAAGCGGGATCGCGTCGTCGGTCGCATCGACAGCACCGCCGGGAAAGACGTATTTCGACGGCATGAACACGGCCTTCGCACCCCGCATCCCCATCACGACGCGCGGCTCGGACCCGTCGCGGCGCAGCAGCAGCACGGTCGCGGCGGGGCGGATGGGCGCGTCGGTCATTCGCCGAACCCGTGCATTCGCCGCGCCCATTGCAGGCCGACGAAGCCGCCCTTGATGATCGGCAGCAGGACCAGCGACGACACGATCGTTCCCAGGCTGAAGACGATCAGCATGGTGATCGCGCTTGGGCGCCATGCGACATAGGATGCCAGCAGGATCGGCGCCGCGATGTGCGAGACCAGCAGGATCGTCAGATAGGCCGGCCCGTCATCGGCGCGCTGATGGTGAAGCGCCTCGCCGCAATCGGGGCAGTGGTCCGCGACCTTGAGATAGCTCGTGAACATCCGTCCCTCGCCGCAGGCAGGGCAACGCAGCTTGGCGCCGCGCGTCATCGCCTGGCCCGTGGGCCGATCCTGATATGTCGCAGTGCTTTCCATGCCTGGCACCTCCGTGGGCTGTCCCAAGAACCTAGGCCCTGGCCGCCCGCTTTACCAGTCCGGGTTCCGTCAGGCCGCGCGTTCGGGATGCGACGCGATGACACGGTTCCGCCCGGCCTTCTTCGCCGCCATCAGCGCAAGATCCGCCCGCTGCATCACGCCCGTGACAACACCGGCGGCATCCTGCGCCGCGTGGGGATGCGCATGGCTGACGCCGATCTGCCGCGTCCCGCCGATGCGGATCGGCTGGCCACAGATCGCGGCGCGGATCCCCTCGGCCAGAACGGCATCGCCTGCCGCATGGCCCAGCTGGTCGTTGATCGACTTGAAGTGGTCGAGATCCAGCGCAAGGATCGCGAAGCCAGTCCCCGACTGCGCGGCGTTCCGCGCGATCTGCAGCATGCGCGGTTCGGCATAGCGGCGATTAAACAGACCGGTCAGCGGGTCCTTGATTGCCTCCTCCAGCTGGCGCTGCGTCTCTGCCCGCTTGCGGTCCTTGCGCGACTTGCGTGCCAGCAGCCCGTCCAGCGCGATGGCCGAGGCATCCGCCGCGCCCGCATCCGCGAAGGGGTCTGCCAGCACCTCGCCCGCGCCAAGGTCCAGCGCGATCGCGTAACTGTTGCGCGATCCGGCGTCCGTGACGATCGCATAGGCCGCATCGCAGGAATTCGGGCGCGCCCGAAGCTCGGCCATGCCGAAGCTCACCGGGCCTTCCTGCTGCGACTCGGACAGCAGACGGCGGATCTGGGCCAGCAGGATCTCGTCCTCGACGGCGGGGTCCAGCGTCGCCGTCGCCCCCGCGCACAGCGCCGCCAGACGTTCGCGCCCGGTCACCATGACGACGATCGACGTGGTGGCCGTCGCGGGCGTTCCGCGCAGCAACTGGCATGCCGCGGCCGCGCTCATGTCGGCAAGCGGTCCATTCAGGATCAGCAGATCGACCGAGCCTCGGGACAGCAGGCCGAGAACCTCGGCGCTGGTGCCTGCGGTCGCGACCTCGTGGCAGGCCGAACCCAGACGCACCTTCAACGTGATGCGTGCGGTCGCCGATCCGTCCGCCACAAGGATGCGTGCTGTCATCTCTGGATCCTGAAAATCTTACCTATCTTGCTTCATGTTCTGCGCCGAAAAGCTTAAGAAATCATTTCCGCGCATCACGCGCCTCACCAATCGACGCATATCGGGGACCGGCACATGGCTATTTCGCAGCAAGGCGCGCAGGAGCTTGCCACGGACATTCTTCTGGCGCTGGCCGAACGCCCCGAGCAGCTTGCGGGCTTTCTGGGCACCAGCGGGCTGGAACCCTCGACCCTGCGCCAGGTCGCCTCGCGCCCCGAGATCGCCGTGTTCCTGCTGGATTACATCGTCGAACAGGATGACCGCCTGCTCGAGATCGCCGAAGGGATCGGGCGCGATCCGCGCGACATCATGGCCGCCCGCACCGTTCTTTCGGGGCCGGGAAGTTATGGCTGGGAAGCCGACTGAGCTTTTCCTTTTCTTAACCCGCGCGCGGTAATGCTGTGCCCAAAAGAGGTGGGCATGGACACATTGATCAATCGCACGGTCGAGGAGTTTCTTCGCGCGACCTATGGTGAGGGGCTTGTCGGGACGATCACCGACGAACTGGCCACGACCGAGGAGAGCGATCCGGTTCCGGGGCGCGTCCACGGCATGCGGATGCTGGACCGCGCGGCTTTCCGGCTGGTCAAGCCGACGGTCGAGATGCTGGAGGATCTGGGCGCATGGATGACCCGGATCGAGGCCATCCGCCGCCTTCTGCGCTTCTCGGGGCGTGATTTCACCGACTTCCTTCTGCGGCTGGAGGAGATGCCCGGTCGGGCGCATCTGGTGCTGCCGAACCTGCATCTGCCGGCAATACAGGTCGAAGCCATCGGTCATTCGATCTTCCTGACCATGTCGCCGCCGGATGCGGCCTGGCGGCATCTGCTGATCGGTATCGTGCGGGGGATGGCCGACGATTACGGGGCGCTCTGCCTGATCTCGACGGAAGGGGCGCTGATCCGGGTCGATGTCTGGGACACGTCCTTCGCGCAGGCCCGCGACTTCTCGCTGGATGTCGCACCGTCCGAGGTGGCGCGATGAATATGCCGGTGATGATGCCCGCGCCCTCGCTCGGGGCGCTGCTGCCGATGCATCTGGTCGTGTCGCGCGACGGGGCGGTCCTGTCGGTTGGACCGACCCTGTCCAAGATCGCGCCGCAATTGGCCCAGGGGCTGGACCTGCTGCTGCCCGCGCGTGGCGACAAGACCCGTCCGCTGCTGGCGATCTGCAGCGATGCCGTCGCCTCGGGAGAGCGTCTGTTCCTGCGCATCGCGGGGATCGACGACCTTGTCCTGCGCGGCCATGCGGTCGAGCTTGCAGGCGGGGCGATGCTTCTGAACCTCGGGTTTGGGGCGGATCTGAAGGCCGCGATCCGCAGGGCGGGCCTGACGGACGACGATTTCGCGCCCTCGGAGCTGGCGATGGAGTTCCTGTTCCTGCAAGAGGCCAATCTTGGCGTCCTGCGCGAGCTTGCGCGCTTCAACAGCCAGCTGGCCCGCTCGCGAGAGGCTGCGATCCAGCAGGCGCAGACCGACCCGTTGACGGGCCTCGGGAACCGCCGGGGGTTGGAGCTTGCGCTGCAGGCCGCGTTGAAGCGTCCGCACGAGGTCGGCATGTCCCCCGAGGAATGCGCCTTCGCGCTGGTGCATCTGGACCTGGATCACTTCAAGCAGGTGAACGACCGGCTGGGCCACAAGGCGGGGGACGAACTACTGCGCCATGTCGGCGTCGTGCTGCGCGGCATCGTGCGCAAGGTCGATATCGCGGCGCGGATCGGGGGCGACGAATTCGTGCTGATCCTGCGACGCATGACGAATCACGGCGATATAGGGCGGATCGCGGATCGGCTGATCGGCTCGATCAGGGCGCTGTCGCCGCCCGAACTGGGCGAGCTGCGCGTTTCGGCCAGCCTTGGGGTCGTGATCTGGCGTCCCGGCGACACCGAGGACATGGTCGATCTGCTGCACCAGACCGACGAGGCGCTCTATGCCTCGAAGAGAGAGGGGCGGGGGCGGGCCACGATCCGCTGAGCGGTCGCGGCCCGTGGGCCTTCAGCGCGTGCGCAGAAGGCCCATGATGTCCTTGGTGCGGTCCAGGATCGGACGCGCGATGGCCTCGGCCCGGTCGGCACCGTCGGCCAGAACCCGGTCGATCTCGGCCGGGTCGGCCATGTAATCCGACATCGCCTTGGTGATCGGCGCCATGGACGCGACCGCGACCTCGGCCAGGGCGGGCTTGAAGGCGCCGAAGCCCTGACCCTCGAACCGTGCCAGCACCTGGTCGACCGTCTCGTCCGACAGGGCGGCATAGATGTTGACCAGGTTGCGCGCCTCGGGGCGGTCCTTCAGCCCGTCCGCCGAACCGGGCAGGGGGTCCGCATCGGTCCGCGCCTTGCGGATCTTCTGCGCGATGGCATCCGCATCGTCGGTCAGGTTGATCCGGCTGGCATCCGAGGGGTCGGATTTCGACATCTTCTTCGACCCGTCGCGCAGCGACATGACGCGCGTGGCCACGCCCTCGATCAGCGGCTGGGTGATCGGGAAGTGATCGACCTTGTAGTCGTGGTTGAACTTGGCGGCGATGTCGCGCGTCAGTTCCAGGTGCTGCTTCTGATCCTCGCCCACGGGAACCGCCGTCGCCTGGTAGGTCAGGATGTCGGCCGCCATCAGCGCCGGATAGGCCAGAAGCCCGAGCGAGGCGTTCTCGCTGTTCTTGCCGGCCTTGTCCTTGAACTGCGTCATCCGGTACATCCAGCCGACGCGGGCCACCGTGTTGAACAGCCACGCCATTTCGGCATGCGCGCTGACCTGGCTCTGGTTGAACAGGACCGATTTCGCCGGATCGACGCCCGCCGCCATGAAGGCCGCGGCAGCCTCGCGGATGCGCATCCGCAGCTGCTCGGGTTCCTGCCAGACCGTGATGGCGTGCAGGTCCACCACGCAATAGATCGTCTCGGCCTCGCCGCCCTGCAGGGCCGCGAAACGCTTGAGCGCGCCAAGATAGTTTCCGAGCGTCAGCCCGCCCGAGGGCTGGATCCCCGAGAAGATGCGCGGGCGGAAGGTGCTGTTTTGGGGTTCGGACATGACCGGCCTGCCTTGGAATTTCCTGGCCGCTGGCTTAGCCGTTGGCTGGGCCTTCCGCAACCTTCAAGGAAATTCAATGCGTCCCGGACTGACCGAATCCCCGCTGAACCCCTTGCCGCCGGTGATCTGGCTGCTGACCCTGCCCGTCATCGCGACCGAGGCGATCTTCGCGCTTGGCGGCATCGGGCTGATCGGCGGCGCCGAGGGGGTGGGCCTGCGCCTGACCGCCATCCGTATGGCCGCCCTGCCGCCCGAGCTGATCCAGCGCGCACCGCAATTCCTGCAGCAGGCCCCGTCCGAGTTCTACCGCCTGTTCAGCTATGCCTTCGTGCACGCCTCGTTGACGCATGCGCTGTTCGTCGCGGTCTTCACGCTTGCGCTTGGCAACCTGGTCGCGCGGAACTTCCGCCCTGCGGCGGTCGTGGCGCTGTTCTTCGGTTCGGCCATCGGGGGTGCGGTCATCTATTCGCTGCTGCTGGCGGCGTTGGGGCCGCAGAACGCGCCGCTGATCGGGGGCTACCCTGCGGTCTATGGCCTTGTGGGCGCGTTCACCTTCCTGCTGTGGACCAAGCTGGCCGCGGTGAACGCCAACCGGATGCGGGCGTTTTCGCTGATCGGCATGCTGTTGGTCTTCCAGCTGGCATTCGGGCTGGTCTTCGGGGGCGCGGGCCTCGGTTGGATCGCCGAGGTTGCGGGCTTTGCCACCGGCTTCGCGCTGAGCTTCGCGCTGGTCGATGGCGGCATGGCCCGCGCCCTGCAGCAGATCCGGCGGCGTTAACCCCGCCGGACCGCGGCCTTCAGCTCGGACGGGCGATAGCCCGCGATGACGAAGGCCAGCGCGAAATAGATCGCGGCGCCGCCGAAGACGAGGATCGCAAGCGACGCCGCGCGCCCCAGGGAACCCGCCTCCAGCCAGGCGCGCATGACCCAAAGCGCACCCGCCATCAGCGCCGATGCGGCCAGAAGGCGGGGGAAGGCGCGGACCAGCTTGGCATCCGCGCGGGCCGCCTGGCCCATCGCGCGGGTGCCCCACCACAACTGCCCCACCATGACCCAGGCCGCGATGGTCGTGCCCAGTGCCGCCGCAAGGAATCCCACCAGCGGCATCAGGCCGAAGGCCACCGCCGCGTTCACCACCATGGAAAACAGGGCGAAGCGGAAGGGCGTCCGCGTATCCTCGCGCGCGAAATACAGCGGTTGCAGGATCTTCTGCAGCACGAAGGCGGGCAGGCCGAGGGCATAGACGACCAGCGCCGCCGCTGTCTGCTGCGTGTCGAAGGCGCTGAAGGCACCGCGTTCGAACAGGGTCGAGACCATCGGCTCCGCGATCACCGCGATCGCGAAGGCCGAGGGCAGGGTGAGGAACAGCCCGAACTCGGTCGCGCGGGAAAACGCCTGCTGGCCGCCCGCGTGATCGCCCGCGCGCAGCCTGCGCGCCAGTTCGGGCAGCAGGACGACCGCGACCGCCGCGCCGACCACGCCAAGCGGCAGCTGGTACAGCCGGTCGGAATAGGACAGCCAGCCGATCGCGCCCTCGAACCGCGACCCGACCTGGCGCCCGATCAGCAGGTTGATCTGCACCACGCCGCCCGCGAAGGCGGCGGGCAGGGCGACGGCGACCAGGTGGCGCATCTCGGGGGTCATGCGCGGGCGGCGCGGGCGGAAGGTCCAGCCCGTCCGGTGCGCGTCCCACCAGACCAGCGCCAGTTGCGCGATGCCGGTGACGGGCGTCGCCCATGCCAGCGTCAGGCCCAGATCCCAGCCCTGCCAGCGGCCAAGATACATCGCCACGATGAACAGCAGGTTCAGCAGCACGGGCGCGGCCGCTGCCGCCGTGAACCGCCCGTTCGCGTTCAGCACCCCCGAGATCATCGAGGCCATCGAGATCAGCAGGATATAGGGGAAGGTGATGCGCCCGTATTCGACCGCAAGGTCGAAACGTTCGTCCCCCTGGAACCCCGACGCCATCAGCCACACCAGCCCCGGCATCAGGACCATCGCCACCGCCGACAGGACCAGCACCACGGCGAACAGCCCCGAGAACGCCTGCTGCGCGAAGCGCTGCGCCTCGTCCCGATCCTCGAGCTTCTTCGAGAACATCGGGATGAAGGCGGTGTTGAACGCGCCCTCGGCGAAGAAGCGGCGGAACATGTTGGGCAGCGACAGCGCGATCAGGAAGGCCTCGGCCATGGCGCCCGTGCCCAGCCACGCGGCCATCAGGATGTCGCGCACGAAGCCCGATGCGCGCGAGATCAGCGTCCAGATTCCCACGGCCAGGAATCCGCGCACAAGTCCGGTCTTCATGTATTCGGTGCCTCTGCCCGTTTCACGCCGTCGATGATCGCGGCGCGCAGTCTCTTTTCCAGGGCGTCCCGCTTGGACGCGCTGTGCAGCTTCAGGCCGAACATGTCCTTGACGTAGAAGCTGTCGACGACCTGCGCGCCATAGGTGGCGATCACTGCGCTGACGATCTGGATGTGGTTCGAGGCCAGCGTCCGCGTCAGGTCATACAGCAGACCCGGACGGTCGCGGGTATCGACCTCGATGATGGTATAGATGTCGCTGCCTTCGTTGTCGAAGGTGACATGGGTCGGGAACTTGAATTCCCGGTTGCGCTTCTTGGGCTTGTCGCGGCTGGCGAATGCCTCTCGGGCGACGATCTCGCCCATCAGGGTGCGCAGGATGGTCTGGCGCAGCTTGGGCAGCCGATCCTCGGCAAAGGGATGGCCGTCGGCATCCTGCACCCAGAAGACCGCCGTCGCATAGCCGTCGCGCGTGGTGTAGGTCCGCGCATCGACGACATTCGCCCCGGTCAGGGTCAGCGCCCCCGCCAGCCGCGAGAAGATGCCCGGATGGTCGGCCAGCACGAAGGCCGCGCGGGTCGCGTCGCGGTCGGCATCGGCCTGCAGGTCGATGCGGATCTCGTCCGGGCCGACCTCGCGCAGCAGTTCCGCAAAGACGGCGTGGGTCTGGGTGGGCAGCCCCGGCCAATAGGCGTCGTAATGGCGGGCGGCCTCGGCGCGGATGGCCTTTGCCTCCCAGCCCTTGGCCAGCAGCATGTGCTTGAGCGAACGCTTGGCCTCGGCCAGGCGCTTGTCGCGGTTCAGCTCCTCCAGCCCGTTTTCCAGCGCGGCCGCGGTCTCGCGGTGCAGCGTGCGCAGCAGGGCGGCCTTCCAGTTGTTCCAGGTCCCCGGTCCGACGCCGCGGATGTCGCAGACCGTCAGCACCAGCAGCAGGTCCAGCCGCCTGCGCGTCTTCACCGCCTTGGCGAAGTCGCGCAGCGTGCGGGGGTCGGCGATGTCGCGCTTCTGCGCCACGTCGGACATCAGCAGGTGGTTGCGCACCAGCCATTCCACCGTGTCGATATCGTCCTGCTGGAACCCGAAGCGCGCCGCGACCCGCCTTGCGATGCGCGCGCCCAGGATCGAGTGATCCTCGTTCCGGCCCTTGCCGATGTCGTGCAGCAGCGTGGCGAGGTACAGCACGCGGCGGTTCACGCCTGCGTCGATGATTTCCGACGACAGGGGCAGATCCTCGATCTGCTCGCCCCGCTCGATCTGGGCCAGGGCCGCGACGCATTGGATCGAATGTTCGTCGACGGTATAGTGGTGATAGACGTTGAACTGCATCATCGCCACGACCGGTTCGAATTCCGGGATGAAGGCGGCCAGCACGCCCAGCTCGTTCATGCGACGCAGGGCGCGTTCGGGGTTCCCGTGCTTCAGCAGCATGTCCATGAAGATCGAGATGGCCTCGGGATCGGCCTGCACCTTCTCGTCCAGCAGATGCAGGTTCGCGGCCACGAGGCGCATCGCGTCGGGATGGATCAGGGTGCCGGTGCGCAGCGCCTCCTCGAACAGGCGCAGCAGGTTCAGCGGATCCGACAGGAACTCGGCCTCGGTCGAGAAAGAGATGCGGCCCTGAACGTCAGCAAAGCCCGCGCGCATCTTGCGGCGCCTGCGGAACAGCCTGCCAAAGATCGGCGCGGTGCGGACATGCTGGTTTTCCAGCGCCGTCAGGAAGACGCGCGTCAGCTCGCCCACGCCGGTCGCGTGGCGGAAATAGTCCTGCATGAAATACTCGACGCCCCGACGCGCGGCGGTGTCGGCATAGCCCATGCGGCGGGCGACCTCGACCTGCATGTCGAAGGACAGCACATCGACCGGACGGCCCGCGATCAGGTGCAGGTGGCAGCGCACGGCCCAGAGGAAATCCTCGGCCTGCCAGAAGGCCAGGTGCTCATCGCGCGAGAAGACGCCCAGATCGACCAGCTCGACCGCGCGATCGACGCGGTGGATGTATTTCGCGATCCAGTACAGGGTCTGCAGGTCGCGCAGGCCGCCCTTGCCCTCCTTGACGTTGGGTTCGAGGACGTATCGCTGGCCGCCCTGGCGCGTGTGGCGCGCGGCGCGTTCGTCCAGCTTGGCCTCGATGAATTCGGGGATGGTGCGTTCGAACAGCTCGGACCACAGGCGGTGGCGCAGTTCCTCGGCCAGGGGGGCGTGGCCAGTCACCAGGCGGTGCTCCACCAGCGAGGTGCGGATGGTCATGTCGCCTTCGCCCAGCCGCAGGCAGTCGTCCACGCTGCGGATCGAATGGCCGATCTTCAGCTTCAGGTCCCACAGCATGTACAGCATGGATTCGACCACGCTCTCGGCCCAGGCGGTGATCTTCCAGGGGGTCAGGAACAGCAGGTCCACATCCGAGGCGGGCGCCATCTCGGCGCGGCCATAGCCGCCGACCGCAAGGATCGCCAGCTTCTCGGCCTCGGAGGGGGTGTGCAGGGGATGCAGGCACGTCGTTGCGACGTGGTGGACGGCGGTGACGATCACGTCCGTCAGCTCGGCCGTGGCGCGCACCGTCTCTCGGGCGGCGCGGGGGTGGGACAGGAAGCCCGCCTCGACCAGGGCCATGCCGTCCTGGCGCAGCTGGCTCAGAAGCGCGACCGTGCGGGCGCGGATCTGCTTGGGTTCGGGAACATCCGCCAGCTCGGCATCCAGCCGGGACAGGACGGTCGGGGTGTCGAACAGGTCGGACGCCCCGGTCGGAACCGGGGCGTCGTCTGCGTCGGGCTTGGCTGTCATCTTGGCGGTCTGGTCCTGTTGTTACGACCCGAAGCCGCGCGCGGTCTGCGGGGCGGGGTCCAGCACGACCAGCTGGCCGTTGCGGATGGTCGCGACCGACAGGCCGCGCTGGATGGTCCGGTCGCCCTTCAGCCGGAAGATGCCGCCCACGCCCGCAAAGCCCGCGCGCTGCGTCAGCGAGGTCGAGGTCAGCGCGTTGCGGCGCCCGCTGCGTGCAAGCGACGCGATGGCCGCCACGCCGTCATAGGACAGCGAGGCCAGCGGATGGGGCTGTTCGCCGTGGGTCTGGGCATAGCGGGCCTCGAACTGGCGCATCAGGCCCTGGTCGGGGATCGCGAACCAGCCCTCGGCCAGCTGGGCTTCCGAAAGGCGGCTGGCGGGCTGGTCCCACCGGGTCAGGCCCATCATCTGGGTCACGGGCGAACGCACGCCGGCATCGGCCAGCTGCTGGGTCAGATAGGGCAGGACGGCCTGGTGGTTCGCGGTCATGAAGACCGAATCCACGTTGCCCGACTTCGCGGCCTCGGCCACGCGCGGGACCACGGCGTCGATCCCGGTCACCGAGACCGGATGGTTGATCCGGCCCGCGACGCGTGCGCCGTTGCGCGCGGCGGCGGTCTCGATCGCGGCGCCGCCCAGCTGGCCCGCGACGTCATCCTCGGCGACGATCAGGACGTTGCGCTTACCCTGCTTGACGCCATAGCCGACCAGGCGGTCCGCGATATTCTCGAAGCTGTTGCCCAGGATGAAGACGTTCCCGCCTGCGACCTGCGTGTTGTTCGAGAATGTCAGCACGTTCACGTTGCGCGGGGCCATCGCGTTGCCGACCGCGTTCGCGCCCTCGGCGAACAGCGGGCCCAGGATGATCTGCGCGCCCGCATCGACGGCGGCATTCGCCTGCGCCACCGCGGCCTCGGTCGAGGCGCCGGTGTCATAAATGCGCAGGTCGATCGAGGCGCCCTGCGCATCCGCCGCCGCCATCCGGGCCGAGTTCTTGAGGCTGCGCGCCAGCCATTCGAGGTCGGCCGAGCCGGTGCCCGCAGGGGCCAGCAGCGCCACGCGCACCGGCTGCGACGGGTCGATCAGCTGGCCGGTTTCGGGGCCGGATGCCTGTTCGGTCATCGCGCCGGGTTCGCAGGCGGCAAGGAACAGGGCCGAGATCACGGCGCCCGCGCGGGTCAGGCCCCTGCGCAGCCCACCCGTGGCGGTCCGGCTTGTGGTGGATGCGAACATGTGAAACTTCCCCCGTTGAACTATTGGTTTTGCAAGTCCTCGGGCGCAGACTATGTCCGGTGCGTGCCGATGGCAACGGCACGGCACCCACGCGGGGCCAAGACGAAGGAAAGATGTCATGGAACGTTCAGCCCAGCCCGAAGGCGCCCGCCCCATCGCCGCCCGGATCGAGGTCGCGCGCATCGACCCCGGCCTGCACCTGGTCGCGACGCCCATCGGAGCCGCGCGCGACATCACGCTGCGCGCGCTGGACGTGCTGAACAGCGCTGACATCCTTGCGGCCGAGGATACGCGCGTGCTGCGCCACCTGATGGAGATCCACGGCATCCCCCTGCGCGGTCGGCGGCTGATCGCCTATCACGACCATAACGGCGCGCGCGCGCGTCCCGCGCTGATCGGCGCGCTGAAGGAAGGCGCAAGCGTCGCCTATTGTTCGGACGCGGGGACGCCGCTGGTGGCCGATCCCGGATACCGCCTGGCGCTGGACGCGACCGAGGCGGGCGCGCGGGTCCATGCGCTGCCGGGGCCGTCTGCCGCGCTGGCCGCGCTCAGCCTGTCGGGGCTGCCCTCGGACCGGTTCCTGTTCCTGGGCTTCCCGCCCTCGACCGAGGCTGCGCGTCGGACATGGCTGCGGACATGGCTGGCGACCGACGCGACGCTGATCCTGTACGAAAGCCCGCGCCGCGTGTCGCGCACCCTGGCCGAGCTGGCCTTGCAGGATCCCGACCGCGCCATCGTCATCGCGCGAGAGCTGACCAAGAAGTTCGAGGAGGTCATCCGCGGCACCGCCTCCGACCTGTCGCAGGATCCCCGCATGGACAGCCTCAAGGGTGAGGTCGTGATGCTGATCGACCGTCCCGGCGAGGTCGAGATCAGCGAAGAGACGCTGGACGACGCCCTGCGCGACCGCATGGGCCGCATGTCCGTCAAGGACGCCGCCAAGGAGGTTGCCGATAGCCTGGGCATGGCCAAGCGCGACGTCTATCAGCGCGCTCTGGCCCTGTCGCGCGACGAATGATGCGCTCGGCGCGCGGGACGACCGCGAACTTGTCGGGCGCCATGGCCGAGGATGCGGTGCTGCGCGAATATCGCGGTCAGGGGGCCGAACTGCTGGCCCGCCGCTGGCGCGGGCGCAGCGGAGAGATCGACCTGATCCTGCAGGCGGACGCGGCCCTGATCTTCGTCGAGGTGAAATCCGCCGCGACCCATGACGCCGCCGCCGAACGCATCCGACCCACACAGGCCCGCCGCATCATGGGCGCCGCCGAGGAATACCTGGCCGCCACCGGCAGGCCGCTTGCGACCGAGATGCGCTTCGACGCGGCGCTGGTCGATGCCACGGGCCGCGTCGCGATCCTTCCCGACGCGTTCGCGGCTTTCTGACCCCGCAATCTTGCATCCCGCCCGCCCGAGCGCCAAATGTCACCCCGAATGATCAGGAGCGCAGCATGAGCCTTTACGTCGCCCTTCAGATGGACCCGGTCGAGGCCGTGTCGATCGATGCCGACAGCACCTTCCGCATCGGCCTCGAGGCCGAGGCCCGCGGGCACCGTCTGTTCCAGTACACCGCCGACCAGCTGCGCTATGACCAGGGGCGCGTGATCGCGCGCGGTCGCCCGATCACGCTGCGCCGCAAGCAGGGCGATCATGTGACCTTCGGCGAATGGGCCGAGGTGGACGTGACCGAGTTCGACGTGGTCTGGCTGCGGCAGGACCCGCCCTTCGACATGGCCTATGTCACCTCGACCCACCTTCTGGACCGGGTGCATCCGAAGACGCTGGTCGTGAACGACCCGTTCTGGGTGCGCAACTGCCCCGAGAAGCTGATGGTCCTGGACTTCCCCGACCTGACCCCGCCGACCATGATCGCGCGCGATCCGGCAGCCTTCCGCGCCTTCCGCGAACGCCACGGAGAGATCATCGTCAAGCCGCTTTATGGCAACGGGGGCGCGGGCGTGTTCCACCTCAAGCCCGGCGATCCGAACCTGTCCTCGCTGCTGGAGACCTTTGCCGGCATCAACCGCGAACCGATGATCGCGCAGAAATACCTGCCCGCCGTGGTCAAGGGCGACAAGCGGATCATCCTGGTCGACGGCGAGCCCGTCGGCGCGATCAACCGCGTCCCGCAAGAGGGCGAGGCACGTTCCAACATGCATGTCGGCGGCCGCGCCGAGAAGATCGGCCTGACCGAGCGCGAATACGAGATCTGCAAGATCATCGGCCCGACCCTGCGCGAGAAGGGCCTGATCTTCACCGGCATCGACGTGATCGACGGCTGGCTGACCGAGATCAACGTGACCTCTCCGACCGGCCTGCAAGAGCTGGAGCGTTTCGACGGGATCAACGCATCCGCCGCGATCTGGGAGGCGATCGAGCGTCGCCTGTCCGAACGCTGAGCCCTCAGCCTGCCGCGAATGGCAGGCGATAGCTGATGGCCTCGGCCAGATGCGGGGTGCGGACGGCCTCGGCGCCGTCCAGATCCGCGATGGTGCGCGCGGTGCGCAGGATGCGGTGGTATCCGCGCGCCGTCAGCCCCAGCCGGTCGGCTGCCTTGCGGATCAGCGCCTGGCCCTCGGCATCCGGGCGCGCGACCTGTTCCAGGATCGCGCCTGTGGCCTCGGCATTGACCGAGACGCCCGGCTCGGCGGCATAGCGTTCCGCCTGGACCAGCCGCGCCTGCGCGACCCGATCCGCGATCACGACCGAACTGTCGCCATCCGCGCCGCCTTCCAGGTCATCGATCCGCGTTGCGGGAACCTCGATCCGCAGGTCGAAACGGTCCATCAGCGGGCCGGATATGCGCGAGAGGTAATCCTGCCCGCAGGTCGCGGCCTTGGGGCAGGCCCGCGCGGCATCCGCCAAGTGCCCGCAGCGGCAGGGATTGGCGGCAGCCACCAGCAGGAACCGGCAGGGATAGCTGACGTGACGGGCGGCGCGGGCGACCATGACCTCGCCCGTCTCAATGGGTTGGCGCAGGCTTTCCAGCACCTGGCGGGGGTATTCGGGCAGCTCGTCCATGAACAGGACGCCGTGATGGGCAAGGCTGATCTGTCCGGGCCGCGCGGACCGCCCGCCGCCCACGATGGCCGCCGGGGACGCGGTGTGATGCGGTTCCAGGAACGGCGGCTGACGAGAGATGCCGCCCGCAGGCAGGATGCCCGCGACCGAATGGATCATGGATGTGGCCAGCGCCTCGGACGGGGTCAGCGGGGGCATGAGGCCCGGCAGGCGCGACGCCAGCATCGACTTGCCCGCGCCGGGCGGGCCGACCATCAGCAGGTGGTGGCGCCCCGCGGCGGCGATTTCCAGCGCGCGCTTGGCGCGTTCCTGGCCGCGCACCTCGGAGAGGCATCCGCGCGCCGGGTCCTCTCGCAGCATGCCGGGCTGGGCGGGGGAAAGCGGCTTGCGGTCGCTCAAGTGATCGACGACGGATCGCAGCGTCGTCGCGCCGAAGACGGGAACGGTCTGGATCCACGCCGCCTCGGGGCCGCAGGCGGCGGGACAGATCAGGCTGCGGTCATCCTCGGACGCGGCGACGGCAGCGGGCAGGGCGCCCGCCACGGGGACCAGCCGTCCGTCCAGCGACAGCTCGCCCAGGGAGACGCAGCGCGCGACATCCTCGGGGGGGACGACCTTCAGCGCGGCCAGGATCGCCAGCGCGATGGGCAGATCGAAATGCGACCCCTCCTTCGGCAGGTCCGCGGGCGAGAGGTTCACAGTCAGCCGCTTGCTGGGCAGGGCGATGGACATTGCGCCAAAGGCCGCGCGGACACGCTCCTTCGCCTCGGACACCGCCTTGTTGGGCAGGCCCACGATCGAGAATCCCGGCAGACCGGCCGCAACGGAGCACTGAACCTCGACCAGGCGGGCATCGACGCCTTCGAAGGCGACGGTATAGGCGGTGGCGACCATTCTGTTCCCCAAGGTTTCGGGGAATGCTAAGGCCGGATGGTTAAGGCATGGTTAAAAGCCGCGTAGTTGTTTGATCCTACGGTTTGATTGTGCGATCCTTTCTCAACAGCGGAAGGATGCCCTCTGGGACAAGTTCATCATGGAAGCGCCACGACCACGCACGCCGTCAGAGCAGCAATAGTGAGGGCGGCCCGCCACCGGTCCGAGGGCCTGCCCGAATGATCGCAAGCTTCGAGCGCGACGCTGAGCCGGAAGCTGGGGATCAATCCCAGGACGGTTGCAAAGTGGCGCAAACGGCAGACGGTGGATGATCTCAAGACCGGCCCAAAGGAGCCACGTTCGACGGTCCCCACGGAGGCTGAGGAGGCGGCCATCGTCGCGTTTCGGCGCCACACGCTGCTCCCGCTCGATGGCGCTGCGCTTGCCTCTATGCCCTTCAGCCGACCATCCCAC